>DLFD01000049.1:0-4883 GCA_002482005.1 Lachnospiraceae bacterium UBA7729
CGGCGGAGACCGAGGCAGCAGCATCGGAGACCGAGGCTGAGAGCGAGCTTCCGGACCAGGCTGTATATACCATCTACAATCAGACTGGTGAGGCGGTTACCAGCATCACCTTCTATGACAATCAGGCAAAGAAGATGGTCGCAAGAGTAAGCGAACCGCTTGCTGACGGTGAGTCTACCGAAGTTGCAATCGATAAGTATGATACCCTTACTGCGGACACCACCTATGCTTTCAGCTTCCAGACAGAAGGCGGCTATGTTGCAGTTTACAAGACTCTGCATTATGAGACTGTTCCGATGACACTCATCTCCCAGGATGCAAAGACCGGAGCTACTCCGTTCCAGTTTGCAGAACCGGAAGTATCAGCGGAGACTGAGGCTGAAGTATCGGCAGAGACCGAGGCTGAAGTATCTGCAGAGACCGAGGCTGAGGCAGCAGAGACTGAGGCTGGCACCGAAGCTGAGAAGGAGGAAAGAGAACTCCCGGACAAGGCTGAGTACAAGCTTGACAATGCGACCGGAGAGAAGGTCACCGAGATCAAGGTCACTGACAATTCTTCAAAGAAGGATGTCTTCACTCTCGATAAAGAACTTGAGGACGGCGAGAGTGTGGAGTTCGCAATCGATAAGGATGATACGATCACCAGCGAGACTTCCTACACCCTGACGTTCAAGACTGAGAGCGGATACGTCGGAGAATTTGACACTCTGCACTTTGAGGTTGCTGAGATCAGACTGATCGCTGAGGATGCAAAGAGCGGAGCAACCGCTATCCAGTTCGTACCGGGATGGGCAGGATCCGAGGCTGAGACTGAGGCTGAGACCGAGGCATCTACCGAAGCATAATGGAGTCCGAAAACTGCAGGCGGTAAGGCCGGCAGATCCGTTTTTGGAAAAAGAAATCAGTTGCGGCAGAGCAGAAAGATGCGCTGCCGCATTTTTTCTGTCTCATACCCCGGAAGATCCCTGCCGGGACAGGAAGCTATTTTCGGACAGGATCCTATGGATAAAGTGCGAAAAGTTCTTGAACTCCTTGGGAAAATGACATAAAATAAATTGTCTTATGACGCGGATCTATAAGCGTCTGCAGGTTTTGGCAGCATTTCGTCCGGGGCCGGAACGTTCTTCATGAGTCAGGGCTTCGGTACAAGTCAGACGGCGATATACGAAGGAGGAATTTTTATGGTATCAGCAGGCGATTTCAGAAACGGCATTACACTGGAGATCGATGGACAGGTTATGCAGGTTATGGAGTTTCAGCATGTCAAGCCGGGCAAGGGTGCAGCTTTCGTTCGTACCAAGCTCAGAAACGTCATCGACGGTGGTGTTGTCGAGAAGACTTTCCGCCCGACTGAGAAGTTCCCGCAGGCAAGGATTGACAGAATCGAGATGCAGTATCTGTACAAGGATGGCGATCTCTACAACTTCATGAACGTTGAAAACTACGAGCAGATCGCGATCAACGGCGACATCGCAGGCGACAGCATGAAGTTCGTCAAGGAGAATGAGAACGTCAAAGTCCTTTCCTATAACGGATCCGTATTCGCTATCGAGCCGCCGCTGTTCGTAGAGCTTGAAGTTACCGAGACCGAACCGGGCCTCAAGGGCAACACTGCTACCGGCGCTACCAAGCCGGCAACTGTCGAGACAGGAGCGCAGATCATGGTTCCGCTGTTCGTCAATATCGGCGATAAGCTGAAGATCGATACCAGGACCGGCGAGTATCTGTCCCGTGTGTGATCAGGCAGAGTGTCTGAATAAGGGATAAGGATAATAATCAAGGGGTGTGCAGAGAAGCTGCACACCCCTTTTTCTTCTTTCATAGTATGCAAAAAGCCTGCTGCCGGCAGGCTTTTGCATCGATCCCATAGGATGCAAAAAGGCCGCCGGTGGCGGGCTTTTGTATCAGAATGTCAGATGCGGCACCAGAAACCATCTCATCAGTCCCAGAATGGTCAGGTGCACCGGGTAGAAGAAGTAGAAGAAGTATTTGAGCCTCAGTCCGCGTTTTCCATTATAGAGATAGCAGAGGATAAAAGCCGGCGGAGCGGCCGCCTCCCATGCGATCCCGGCGGCGCCCGAAAGGCACTGGACCAGACGGTTATCGTGGAACAGGTAGAGCAGAGCGATCAGGAAGACGCCCTTGTAGCTGTAATCGGTCATCAGTCCCCTTGCGAAGAGCATGCCTGTGAGGATGACGGTCATCTGCAGAAACCACTGCCCTTTCAGATGGTCAGCCAGATAGATGACCAGAAGTCCGATCAGCAGGGTGAAGTAGACGTTCTGTTTCTGCGGATAGAGCCAGCTCGGCTTCAGAGCCAGATCGAACGGGATCTCTGAGATAAGTGCAAACAGGAAGAGCCTTTTCATATATTTCCTGACATCGTGCGTGTGAAAGTATCCCTCCACGATCAGGAAACAGAAGATGGGAAAGGCAAGTCTTCCAATCTGACGCATGATGTTATAGATGTGCACGGTCCGGGTATAAAGGAGATAGTCAGCCCTCAGAGATGGCAGACTGAGCAGCTGCCAGACAAATGCGGCACCTGTGTGATCGATCAGCATGGTGATGCATGCGATCAGCTTCAGGGTACTGCCGGAAAGACCGAACCTTGCCCCGACGAATCCCTGGCTGAAGTGAAAGCCGGGATGCTGATTTTGTGGTGAAAGATTTTCCATATTCAAGCAATACTCCTCCGAAAGATTACTGACCTCCCCAGTTTATCACTGCATCAGAAGCAGTGGAAAGTTATTTTGCTGGAAAAGATTTTTTTCTTCTCCTATAATAACACAGAGACTCTGCCTGTCACTGCCGGTATCCGGACAGGGACGGTGTCTGTCTCGGGAAGAAGAGAGGAGGACGTTATGGAAGATCATTCAGGGGAAAATGCAGAGCGCGGAGCATATGAGGCTGCTGAGACGAAGATCCGCCGCGCAGAGGATCAGGATATCCCGGAGCTAATGCGGATCCTGGTTGAGGTGAATATGGTCCATCATAAGATCCGGCCGGATCTTTTCAAGGGACCTGCGACCAAGTATTCGGAGGAAGAACTGAAGAACCTGATCCGCAGAGAGAAAGATCCGATCTTTGTCTATCCGGCAGGAGACGGTAAGCTGGCAGGTTATATCTTCTGCCAGGCGACAGAGGTGGAGGAATCAAACCTCCGGACCGGGATCCGGACTCTTTATATCGATGATCTCTGTGTGGACGAAACCTGCAGAGGACATCATGTAGCAGAGAAACTGTACCGTCATACTCTGGACTATGCGAAAAAACAGGGCTTTTACAATGTCACGCTTCATGTCTGGGCCGGCAATGAAGGCGCCGGAAAGTTTTACGATAAGATGGGGATGAAGCCCCAGTACACCTGCCTCGAGACCATACTGTAGATTGCCGGATCATCATCAGCTTGTGATCGCAGAAAGAGAGAAAGGATCCGGAGGGAAGAATGAGAATTCTGGTCACCAATGATGACGGCATCGATGCTCCTGGCATTGTGAAGCTGGCCGAAGAAGCGAAGAGATTCGGGGAAGTACTTGTTGTCGCTCCGAAGAGGCAGTGCTCGGGAATGTCTCACCATATCACGATCGGGCAGCCGATGGAGCTATTGAGAAGGGATGATTTTCCGGTGGAGGGTGTGACCGCCTACAGTCTGGACGGTACGCCGGCGGACTGTGTCAGGGGAGTCGTTCATGGTATGCTGGATCCGGATGCCGGAGCCAAAGGAGCAGGGACCTCTGACTACTTTCGCAGCAATCCCTGTTTCCCGGATATGGTCTTCTCAGGGATCAACAACGGACCGAATGCAGGCTTTGATATCCTGTACTCCGGGACGCTGGGCGCTGCCATGGAGGCTGTCCTGTACGGGATAAGGGCAATCTGCTTCTCACAGGAAAAGGAAGGGGAAGACGAGGTAAGGGACCGGTATCTTCATCAGATCGCTGAGCAGCTGGTGAACAGGCCGCTGCCTGCCGGGCAGATCTGGAACGTGAACTTTCCGAAAGTACCGCTGGAACATTTTAACGGGATCCTGTACGGGAGGGTTCCGGACCACTGGTGCATGTACCATGACTACTATATCCAGAAAGACGGATATGTGAGGGTGACGGATGATATCCGGACGAAAGGAGACATCCGGACTGACATCGGTGCTATCCTCGCGGGTTACATCTCGGTTGGTACTGTGAAGAATCCCGTGATCTGAACATGTGTAATGTTTGTGTCCAGTTAACAAAAGCTTCCGGCTGCGTGCTAGAATAAAGACAAAGTCAGAGAATGTCAGAACTGGACACGGGATCTGCCGGTCTGTCCGGCAGATAAGACACATCAGATAGCAAGGAGGAACGGACTATGTCATTTCTGGATGATCTCAGCGGAAAACTCAGTGAGCTCAGCGGTAAGATCAAGGATTCCGATCTCAGCGGAAAGATCTCTGAAGTTGGCAACAGTGTAGCAGATGCACTGAGCGTAGGTGCCAAGACTGCATATGGCCGCGCCAAGAACGCTGCCGAGGTCAGTGGTCTCAGGCTGAAACTTGCCGATGCCGAGAAGGCGGCAGCAGTCTGCTATGAGAAGTTCGGACGCAAATACATGGAGCTTCATAAAGAGGATGCGGATCCTGTTTTTGCGGACGAGCTGGAAGCGATCCGGGAAGCCGAGAGGCAGATCGCAGCTCTGAAGAAGGAGATAGAGGATTCAAAAGCGGCCGTAGCTGCGGCGGAAGCCGAGATGAAGGCAAAGCTCCAGGAAGGCCGCGAGGAGAAGAAGGAAGAAGATACCGGAGACGAATTCACGGAAGAGTCCTCTGAGTTTTCGGAGGAAGCTGCGGCAGAAGCGGAGGAGAAGCCGGAAGAAGCCGCAGAGGCAGCGCCTGAGGAAGCGGC
>DLFD01000049.1:5009-17560 GCA_002482005.1 Lachnospiraceae bacterium UBA7729
GCAGAGGCAGCACCTGAGGAAGCAGCGGAAGAGACTTCGGAGGAGAACTCCGAAGAGCCGAAGGAAGAGTAAGTACAGGAAAGCAGTGAACAGACATTGTTTTCCTGACACAGAAAGTATGACCGGCTGCAGGCCGGGCAGGGAAGCCGTATGGAGTCTCTGCCTGAGCCTGCAGCTTTTTTGCAGCAACAGGGTCTCGGTGGCCATCGTGTTTGCACGAATAGACACCAGAGTCCCGCCTGCTCGATTCGGGCGGCGGACAGACTGCGGATGCCCATGCTGCCAGAGAAAGATTCTGCACGGCAGGAGCTGCTAGCACTCGACTGATATGAGTGCTAAATTTTCCTTGACTTTTCCTCAGCACGGCTTTACACTCTTCTGTGTTGGTGATATCCGGGAACGGATGAAAATCCCGGATACCGACTTTTCGTGAAAGAGAAGGTCCTGCAACAGGGGATTTGAGGAGGAACAGACGATGGAGACAAGAAAAGGCAATGTTTCGATCAACAGCGAGAACATGCTGCCGATCATCAAGAAGTGGCTTTACAGTGACAAGGACATCTTTGTCAGGGAAGTGATCTCGAACGGCTCCGACGCGATCGCCAAGCTTCACAAGCTGGAGATGATGGGCGAATACGAGTACCCGGATAAGCATAAGGACTCGATCAAGGTCGTCGTGGATCCGGAGAAGAAGACGGTCAGCTTTGCCGATACCGGCCTGGGCATGACCGCTGACGAGGTGGAGAAGTATATCACGCAGATCGCATTTTCAGGCGCTACTGCTTTCTTTGAGAAGTACAAGGACAAGGCCAACAAGGACGATATCATCGGACACTTCGGACTGGGGTTCTATTCCGTATTCATGGTATCGGATCTGGTCACCATCGATACCCTGAGCTACCAGAAGGGGGCGACTGCTGTCCACTGGGAGTGTGACGGCGGCGACACCTATACCATCGGTGACGGAGACTATTCCGAGGTCGGAACCAAGGTTACCCTGCATCTGAATGAGGATAATGTCGAGTTTTCCAACAAATACCGTATGCAGGAAGTGCTGGAGCGCTACTGCAGCTTCATGCCTGTCGGGATCTTCCTGAGTCAGGAGGGAGAGAAGCAGGAATACGAGGAAGTGGAGAAGGATCAGGTGAAGGAAGACGATGTTGTCGTCGAACCGGTCCATCATGATGCAGTCACCCGTGAGGAGGACGACGGAAAGGGCGGCAAGAAGACGGTCGAAGTTGAGCCTGCAAAGGATCTGATCAAGATCAACAAGCGCCCGGTGTCGGTCTCCGACATTCATCCACTGTGGCAGAAGACCCCGAGCCAGTGCACTGACCAGGAGTACAAGGATTTCTACACCAAGGTCTTCAATGACTACCGCGAACCGCTGTTCTGGATCCATCTGAACATGGACTATCCGTTCAACATGAAGGGCATCCTCTACTTCCCGAAGATCAATACTGAGTATGAGTCGATCGAGGGCTCCATCAAGCTCTACAGCAACCAGGTCTTCGTTGCGGACAACATCAAGGAGATCGTTCCGGAATACATGGTTGCCCTGAAGGGGATCATCGACTGCCCGGACTTCCCGCTGAACGTATCGAGATCCGCACTGCAGAACGATGGCTTCGTGAAGAAGATGTCCGACTACATCGCGAAGAAGGTCGCCGACAAGCTGAGCGGCATGTGCAAGACGAAGCGTGAGGACTATGAGAAGTACTGGGATGACATCAATCCGTTCCTGAAGTATGGCTATCTCCGCGACGAGAAGTTCCAGAAGCACATGAAGGATTTCATGCTCTTCAAGGATATCGAAGGGAAGTACTTCACCCTGAAGGAATATCTGGAGCATATTGCCCCGAAGGACGGAAAGAAGGATGCTTCGGATGAAGATGCTCAGGCTGCAGAGGCTGCTTCCGGTACCGTGGAAGGCGCGGGTACTTCTGCTTCCGCCGGGGAGAATACGAAGGCGGACGATACGGTTGACTTCACCGAGAATCCGGAAGAGATGAAGAAGGAATCTGACGAAAAGTCAGACGATGAGAAGGCAGCGGAGGCGGAAGCCGGCAAGGCGGCAGAGTCCGGAGACCAGGCTGCTTCTTCCGACGGGAAGGATGAAAAGAAGAAGACTACCATCTACTACGTCACGGATGAGGTCCAGCAGGGCCAGTACGTCCGTCTGTTCCGCGAGCAGAAGCTGGATGCGGTCATCATGAAGATGAACATCGACACTCCGTTCATCCAGAAACTGGAACAGGAAGATGAAAACATCTCCTTCCGCCGCATTGATGCCGATGTCACCGGTTCCCTGAAGGAGGAAGGCGACGCCGATACCCTGAAGAAGGAGACCGAGGACCTTCAGAAGATCTTCAAGGATGCCCTGAAGAAGGAAAGACTTACAGTGAAAGTCGAAAAGCTGAAGGATGAAAACATCTCTTCCATGCTGACTCTGTCCGAGGAAGGACGCCGCATGCAGGAGATGATGAAGATGTACAGCGCCGGCGCCGGAAGCATGGATATGGATATGTTTGCACCGGATGAGACCCTGACCCTGAACGAGAACAATAATATCGTTCAGTATATGCTTGCCCATCAGGACGGAGAGCACACACCGATGTTTGCAAAGCAGCTGTACGATCTGGCAGCGATCGCGAACGGACCGCTGAAGCCGGAAGAGATGACCGAGTTCATCAGAAGATCCAATGAGATCATGATGATCGTCGCGAAAGAGCGGTAAATCATCTTTTCGGAAGAAAAGCAGCCTGGGTCATAGTTTCTCTGCCTCGATGTTTTTGGCTGCAAAGAACTTCAGCACCATGTCGTCCCATGCGTGGTCCAGGGACTTGTCCAGTGTGAAGGTCTTCATGGAAGTGCCGCTGGTGCAGGTCACCTCTCCATGCTGGAAGACGATGTTGAGGAAGAGACCGTCGACCTGGTCTGCTGAAAAAGAAACTCCGCTGTGCCGGATCACGCTTTCAATGCTCTTTCTTGCCATCTTGAGGACGATCCGGAAGCTGATCGGTGTGTGGCTGCCTCTGACGATGGAAGCAACATAGATCCGCATTCTCATCCAGGAAGGTTCTTCGCCAGGCAGGCTCTGCGAATCTGGCTGATCGCTCTCGTTTTTCAGGACAGGCTGAACAAGCTGATTTCCTGATCCGGCGAAGGAGCCCTCTTCGGCATGACTTTTCTGCCTTTCTTCCATGCTGAGGAAATAGTCCGGATGCCATGTCCCGTCGATCCGGAACGTTGTGAAAGTTGTCAGCTGGGCTTCTCCCAGCACGAATGTGTCAAAGGTACTGCGGGACAGAAGATCCGACAGAAATCTCCTGGTATCGGGAATACGGACTGCAATCAATGAAAGATACCTCCTGGGGATAAGATGATGAAAAAGATACGCCCTGCCGCGCTGATCAGATAGGATTGACAGGAAGCGGTGCGCTCTTAGTATAACATCCGGGAAGAGGATAAGAGGCAGAATTTTCCGAAATCCTTAAGAAAAAATTCTGAATCGGGACCGGTTCAGACAAGTTTTCTTAATTTGCACCCCCGCCTGTTGTAGTCTCTGCGTGAATATGCGATAGTATCCTTAGCAGAGATGAAAAAGTGTTTTCCGGTTAGCCTGGAATAAGAAAACGGAGACGGAAGGCACAGAAAAGAGAAAACAAGGGAGGGAATGATATGAGCAGAGACCGCGGAAGACAGTTTAAGATGACAGCAGTTTCATTCCTGCTGGCGCTCCTTATGATCATCGGGAGTTCATACGCAGGAAAGGGACTGCTTGATGCAGAGGCAGCTTCCAGCAATGTCTACAGAGTCCATGTGCAGACCGGGTATCTGGCGCTGCGCACAGCCAAGGCTTATGATTACAGTAACGAGATCGGAAAACTTTACACAGGCGAAACGGTCCAGGTGACCGACGCTTCAGACTCTGACTACTGGTATGTATATGCACCGACTCTCGGAAGATACGGATATGTGAACTGTGATTATCTCGAGGCAGTATATGATGATCCGGACTATTCTGTTGCAGGTGTTCCGATGACGGTACATGTGGATTCCGGCTATCTGGCTCTGCGCAATGGCAAGGCATACGATTACAGGAACGAGATCGGAAAGATGTATTCCGGTGAGACGGTCTATGTGATCGATATGAACGATCCGACCTACTGGACGGTTTATTCCCCTAAGCTCGGGCTTACCGGCTATACAAACAGGAAGTATCTATACTCGGGCTACAGTGATCAGGTATATTACAATGAGATGTTTGTCCATGTGGATTCCGGCTATCTTGCTCTGAGGACTGCCAAGGCTTACGACTACAGCAATGAGATCGGAAAGCTTTACAATGGGCAGAGTGTCTATGTTGAAGATGCAAGTGATCCTCAGTACTGGTGGGTATACGCCCCGACGCTCGGAATGGATGGCTATGTCAACAAGGACTACCTTACAGGCGGAAACTACTATACTTACTATATCGGGACTTATACCGTCAGGGTCGAGAAGAACTATCTTGCTCTGAGGACTGCCAAGGCTTACGACTACAGCAATGAGATCGGAAAGCTGTACACCGGCGACACGGTCGATGTCATCGATGCTTCGGACTCTGCATACTGGTATGTCTATTCGCCGAAGCTGAACCTGTACGGCTATGTGAACTGCAATTATCTGTTCTGACGGAATTCTTTCAAAGTAAGACATCATATGCTATGATAGCAGGAGGGCAAAAGTGATCTTTGCCCTCCTAACTGTTACTTATGGATGGGAGAGCACGTGTGACGGCATTCCATTCTGCCGCAGGCAGCATGATATCATAGGATGCAGGAAGCTGCGGGCGGCGGAATTTTTGTATGCATGGAAGGCGGATATCGTATGAGTTTTCGCATTGTGACAGACAGCTGTGGAGAGATAACGGATGATATGAAGGAAAGTGGACTTTTTGTCAGCATTCCTTTCCTGATCGATATCAGCGGGCATCATTTTGTGGACGATGCTTCCTTTGACATACACAGATTTCTGAAGCTGGTGAAGGAAAGTCCCACCGTTGCAAAGACAGCCTGTCCGTCTCCGGAACGTTTTCAGAGAGCTTTTGACTGTGAAGCGGAGCATGTTTATGCGGTAACGATCTCCTCACAGCTTTCCGGAGCCTACAACAGCGCCATGCTCGCAAAGAGCATGGAGGAGGAAGATCATCCGGAGAAGAAGATCCACGTGTTCAATTCCAAGTCTGCATCGATCGGAGAGACTCTGATCGCCAGAAAGATCTGGGAATGCGAGAAGGAAGGTTTCAGCTTTGAACACACGGTGGAAGCTGTGGAGGGATATATTGAGAGCCAGGTAACCTGGTTTGTGCTTGAGGATCTGGAGACTCTCAGAAAGAACGGCCGTCTGTCCAACTTCAAGGCAGCTCTGGCGACTGCGCTGAAGATCAAGCCAATCTGTTCTTCCACACCAGAAGGGACGATCCAGCAGGCAGGACAGGCAAGAGGCATCAACAAGGCACTTGTACGCATGGTCGACATGGCTGCGGAGGCGGCGGAGCATACGGAGAACAAGGAGATCGCAGTATCCTATGTCGCCTGTCCGGAGAGAGGCCAGATGGTACTTGATGCTCTGAAGGCGAGGATCCCGGCAAAGAATTATCTGCTCCTTCCGGCAAGCGGACTGACGACAACCTATGCGAATGAAGGCGGGATCGTTGTCGTTGTGTAAGGCTGACAGTCTTGTAAATTGTGTCTTTCAGAAGTATAATGGAGAACAGATTTTACTTTCGGGACTGAGGCGTCAGACCCGTGGATAGGAGATAAGGATTATGAGTCAGGCAAAAGTTGACCGTTATAAGGAAGAGAAGAAGAACCGCAAGAAGATCATGAAGAAGGAGAAGCTGGAGAATAGCCTTCTGAAGATCGCAGGCGCTGTCCTCTGTGCGGCGGTTGTGGTCTGGATCGGATATTCGGCCGTAACTCTCAGCCAGAAGAAGCCAGCGGAAGAGACGGGTGAGACGACAAGCTATACACTTGATACCACTGCCCTGCAGGAATATTCCGACAGTCTGGAAGAAGACTGAAGCGGTGTCTCTCAAACTTCTGAATCATACAAAAAGCCCGCTGCTGGCGGACTTTTTGCATACTTGGTATCAGAAACAGCTTCATGATCCTGCGTCCGTTCCGGATGCGGTCATGAAGCTGTTTTTTTCAGCGAATATCTGACGGATCACTTATCGGTCGTCCTGGTCTGCTGCATCTGGCTGACCATGCCCTGGATCTTGCTGTCGAAGTGGGACTTTGCGACTTCCTGAAGCTTCATAGCCCTGACTTTGAGCGGAAGGCCGAACAGGGTGATGAATCCGTCTGCATCATGATGATCGTACAGGTCGCCGGTCGTGAAGGATGCAAGCGATTCATTGTAAAGGCTGTATGGAGAGGTCGTTCCGTTCTTGATGATGTTGCCCTTGTAGAGCTTGAGCCTGACCTCACCGGTTACAAACTGCTGTGTGGACTCAACGAAAGCCTGGATGGCCTCACGGAGAGGAGTGAACCATTTCCCTTCGTAGACGGTCTGCGCCAGCTGACTTGCGAGCTTTTTCTTGTTTTCCATGGTCTCGCGGTCGAGGCAGAGCTCCTCGAGCTGGTCATGGGCTGCCATCAGGATGGTCCCGCCAGGAGTCTCGTATACGCCGCGGCTCTTCATGCCGACGACACGATTCTCGACGATGTCGACGATACCGATGCCGTTCTCGCCGCCCAGCTTGTTCAGGGTGCGGATGATATCAGAAACCTTCATCTCCTGGCCATTGACGGATGTCGGGATCCCTTTTTCAAATGTGATCGTGACGTCTGTTTCTTTGTCCGGAGCTTTCTGAGGGGTTACGGAGAGAACCAGCAGGCTGTCATAGTTCGGAGCCTGGGCGGGATCCTCGAGATCGAGACCTTCGTGAGAGATATGCCACAGGTTCCGGTCACGGGAATAGCCCTTGCCCATCGACCATGGAAGATGGATCCCATGTGCCTTGCAGTAGTCGATCTCATCCTGACGGCTCTCCATCTGCCACTTGTCAGTCATACGCCAAGGAGCGATGACTTTGATATCAGGGGCCAGCGCCTTGATGCCAAGCTCAAAACGGATCTGGTCGTTGCCCTTGCCGGTAGCGCCGTGGCAGATGGCAACTGCGTTCTCTTTCCTTGCGATCTCGACAAGTTTCTTGGCGATCGCAGGACGTGCCATGGAAGTTCCAAGCAGATAGCTGTGCTCATAGACAGCACCTGCTTCGACACAAGGCATCACGAAATTGTCGCAGAAGTCATCGACGATATCCTCAATATATAATTTGGAAGCGCCGGAGGATAAAGCTCTTTCCTCAAGACCATCCAGTTCTTCTTCCTGTCCGACATCTACGCAGCAGCAGATGACGTCATAGTCATATGTTTCTTTCAGCCACGGGATCATCGCGGTGGTGTCAAGTCCGCCAGAGTAAGCGAGAACAACTTTTTCCTTCGCCATATCTTTATCCTCCGTAATATTTATGGATCAGCTTTATGGATCAGCATATCTGAATGTCTGTTTGCTTCAATGGCAGTACTATACCGCATGATGAATTAATATGCAAGATAAAAATTAAAATATTCATTAAATATTCGTTTTATAACGATTTATGCATGTTCAAATGAATATTTAGCAGAATTTCCACTTTACATACATCTGTAAGGGGTGTAGGATAAGTGCGTCGCGGAACCGGTTGGGATCCGTGCTATATTCAAAATATTTCTCAGCAGAAGAAAGGATTTCATAATGATCAAGGCAGGCATCATCGGATCGACCGGATACGCAGGAGCGGAGCTGGTAAGGCTTCTTCTTCAGCATCCGGAAGCAGAGATCGTCTGGTACGGCTCCAGAAGCTATGTGGACCAGAATTATGCGGATATCTACCATAATATGTTCAGACTTGTGGATGCTAAGTGCATGGATGAGGACATGGAGCGGCTTTCTAAGGAAGCAGATGTCATCTTCACCGCGACTCCGCAGGGGTTCTGTGCATCAATGGTGAATGATACCATTCTGAACAGTTCGAAGATCATCGACCTGAGCGCCGATTTCAGACTGAAGAAGATCGATGTCTATGAGAGATGGTACAAGCTGGAACATAAGGCTCCGCAGTATCTTAAGGAAGCTGTCTACGGACTGTGCGAGATCAACCGTGACAGGATCCGCGGGGCAAGGATCGTTGCTAACCCAGGCTGCTACACGACTACATCCATATTAACTCTGTACCCGCTGGTGAAGGAAGGTCTGATCGATGACAGTTCCATCATCATCGATGCAAAGTCAGGGACATCCGGGGCAGGAAGAGGTGCAAAGATACCGAACCTGTTCTGCGAGGTGAACGAGAGTATCAAGCCCTACGGAGTGGCGACTCACAGGCATACGCCGGAGATCGAGGAACAGCTTTCCTACGCAGCTGGTCTTGATTATATGGATGGAGAGAGCATCCT
Source organism: Lachnospiraceae bacterium UBA7729 (assembly GCA_002482005.1). Lineage (GTDB taxonomy): Bacteria > Bacillota > Clostridia > Lachnospirales > Lachnospiraceae > Porcincola. The sequence continues at coordinate 13,499 of DLFD01000049.1, forward strand.
GATCAACTTCACACCGCATCTGGTCCCAATGAACAGGGGAATTCTGGCGACCTGCTATGCAAACCTGAGAGACGGAGTGACCGCAGATGACATCACGGCTGCATACAGGAAGTATTACGCGGAAGAGACATTTATCCGCCTGCTTGGGAATGGAAATTTCCCGGAAACCAGATGGGTCGAAGGAAGCAACTTCGTCGATATCGGATTCACAGTCGATCCGAGGACAAAGAGAGTCATTGCAGCCGGAGCGCTGGATAACCTGGTCAAGGGGGCGGCAGGACAGGCAGTGCAGAATATGAATCTGCTGTTCGGGCTGCCGGAGGATACGGGGCTGAAACTGGTTCCGGTGTTTCCGTAAAGATCGTTCAGAGCCGGAATGCCTCTTCGGAGACATGCTTTTGTTCATCATGGTCCGCCAGGACAGGTATCAGCATCAGCCGGGCAGTGAAGGGAAAAGGAGAAAGTATGGAGTTTATCGATGGCGGGGTTACTGCGGCTAAGGGATTCCGGGCAGCCGGGATCTGTGCCGGTTTCAAGAAGGGCAAGAAGGATATGTCCATGATCACTTCGGATGTGCCGTTCCAGCTGGCAGGAACCTTCACGACAAATCTTGTGAAGGCGGCACCGGTGGTCTGGGACAGGAAGATCGTTGATGGATATGGCACTGCCCAGGCTGTCGTCATGAACAGCGGATATGCGAATGCCTGTACCGGGAAAGCGGGCGACGAGGCATGCAGACTGAGTGCTGAGGCAGCTGCACAGGAACTTGGGATCCGGCCGGAGCAGGTCCTTCTGGCATCGACAGGTGTCATCGGAATGGCTCTTCCCATAGAAACGATCAGGGAGGGGATCGAGACGATGGTACCGCTTCTTTCCGATACCAGGGGTGCGGCCTCCGCCGCTGCGGAAGGGATCATGACGACCGATACGGTCAGAAAGGAGTGCTGCGTTGAGTTTGAACTGTCCGGCAGGAAGGTCACACTCGGCGGCATGACGAAAGGTGCAGGAATGATCCATCCGAATATGGGGACAATGCTATGTTTGCTGACGACGGATGCTGCCATCGACCATAAGCTTGCCCAGAAAGCTCTGCTTTCGGCTGTCCGGGATTCTTTCAACATGATATCGGTAGACGGAGATATGTCGACCAATGATACCTGTCTGCTCATGGCAAACGGGCTTGCCGGCAATGACCGGATCGAGTCTGTGAGTGAAGACTATCGGATCTTTGCGGATGCTGTGCTGACCGTGACGAAGACTCTGGCACGCGCTATGGCCAAGGATGGCGAAGGAGCCCATGCCTTATTGGAGGTCAAGGTTCAGGGAGCTTCTTCCAAAGAGCAGGCCGCTGCTCTTGCAAAATCAGTCATCGAGTCAAACCTTGTGAAAACTGCGATCGCAGGCCATGATGCCAACTGGGGCAGGATCATCTGTGCGATGGGATACTCAGGAGCCACATTTGCGGAGGATAAGGTCGATCTGGACTTCATGAGCAAGGCAGGGACCGTACCGATTGCAAGATCGGGCGTTACGACCGGGTTCGATGAGGGACTGGCGACGAAGATCCTGTCGGAGGATGAGATCACGGCGGTGATCGATATCCATGAAGGAGATCAGGAAGCGACCGCATGGGGATGCGACCTGACGCACGATTATATCACGATCAATGCTGACTACAGGTCGTGAGCTGCTCTGCTATAAGGGGCGGCACCGGCATCTGCGAGTCGCATATTCAGAAATGGAACTTGCGGATGTTTGATGCTTTCCCGAGGGGAAGCAGCTCCGGAGACCTTACAGAGGAGAAGAACATGGGTGAGCTTGAATACACTCCGGCGGAGCTGGACAAAGATGAAGTGGCGAGGTACCTGGACAAGGCAGGGACGCTGATCGAGGCGCTGCCGTATATCCAGCACTTCCAGGGAGCCACGATCGTCGTCAAGTACGGCGGGTCCGCCATGGTAGACGAGAATCTGAAGAAGAACGTCATCAAGGATGTTGCCCTGCTGAAGCTGGTCGGTTTCCGGCCGATCATCGTTCATGGGGGCGGCAAGGATATCACGAAGATGCTCGGGAGAGTCGGCAAGGAGTCCGAGTTCAGGGCGGGCTTCCGGGTTACGGATGAAGAGACCATGGAAGTGGCGGAGATGGTCCTGAACCGGATCAACAAGAGTCTGGTCGCCCTGATGGAGAAGGTAGGAGTAAAAGCCTGCGGAGTCTCCGGCAAGGACGGGGATCTGCTGAAAGTATCCAGAAAGACTCCGGGCGGCGAGGATATCGGTTATGTCGGAGACGTGGAGTGCGTGAACACAGAACTGCTCGATACGCTTCTGGACCATGGCTTTGTACCCGTAGTATGTCCGATCGGCTTTGATGAAGATTACAATTCCTACAATATCAATGCAGATGATGCAGCCTGCGCGATCGCAAAGGCCATGAAAGCACAGAAGCTGGTATTTCTGTCCGATATCAAGGGGGTCTACCGGGACCCGGACGACCCGTCGACTCTGATCTCAGCGATGACGGTGGAGCAGACAAAGAAGTTCATGGAGAGCGGACATGCGGGCGGCGGGATGCTTCCGAAGCTGCAGAACTGTGTGGATGCCATCGAGGCAGGCGTTTCCAGAGTCCACATCCTGGATGGCAGGATCCCGCATTCACAGCTGCTTGAGTTCTTCACTGCAAAGGGGATCGGGACAGCGATCATCGGAGATGACGCGGCCATCTGAGAGAAAGCAGAGGATCATATATGTCAGAATCACAGAATATCATGGAGAGGACAGAGAAGGCCGTTCTCCATACTTACAACCGTTTCCCGGTCGTGTTTGACCGCGGCCAGGGAGTGCATCTTTATGATGTCGATGGAAAAAAGTATCTGGACTTCGGAGCGGGGATCGCGGTCTTTGCGCTAGGCTACGGAAACCAGGAATATAACGATGCTCTGAAAGACCAGATCGACAAGATCGTCCATACGTCAAACCTCTATTATCACAAGCCGCTGATGGAGGCTGCGGAGAAGGTCATCGCCCATACGGGACTTTCCAAAGTCTTCTTTACCAACTCCGGAGCTGAGGCGATCGAGGGAGCGATCAAGGCAGCAAGAAAGTATGCCTACATGAAGGACGGGAAGAATGACCATGAGATCATCGCCATGAACCATTCTTTCCATGGAAGAACGGTCGGTGCTCTTTCTGTGACAGGCAACAGTCATTATCAGGACCCGTTCAAACCGCTCATGGGAGGAGTGAAGTTCGCCGATTTCAATGATCTGGAATCGGTCAGAGCTCTGGTAGATGACAGGACCTGCGCGATCATCCTTGAGACGGTCCAGGGAGAGGGCGGCATCCACCCGGCGACTCCGGAGTTCCTTCATGGCGTCCGGAAGATCTGCGACGAGAATGATATTCTGCTGATCCTGGATGAGATCCAGTGCGGGATGGGCAGGACAGGAAACTGGTTTGCATGCGATGCATACGGGGTGAAGCCTGATATCATGACGCTGGCCAAGGCTCTCGGCTGCGGAGTCCCCGTCGGTGCATTTGTCCTGAATGAGAAGGCTGCGGCGCATTCACTCGAGCCAGGAGATCATGGTACAACTTACGGCGGCAATCCTTTTGCCTGTGCAGCTGTATCGAAAGTCTTCGATCTGTTCGAAAAGCTGGACCTGGTGCAGCATGTAAGGGATACGGCACCGTATCTCGAAAAGAAACTGGACGAGGTCGCCGCAAAGTATGACTTCATCACCGACAGAAGAGGTATGGGCTTTTTGCAGGGGCTTGAGCTCTCCGCCGACCATCCGGTAGGACCGGTCGTTGCAAAGGCACTTGAGCACGGACTCGTTATTCTGTCAGCCGGCGGCAACGTGATCCGCTTTGCCCCGCCCCTGGTCGTCACGGAGAAAGACATCGCGAAGATGATCCCGATCCTCGAGGAATCCCTTGACGCATAACAGAATACAGGATCAGGATCCTCCGCGGAAAGCTGTCCGCGGGGGATCTTTTTTCGGTGGAATATGAACAGGGGACAGTACTTGCTCAAAAACATGCCTCAATCACTTTTCCTATG
>DLFD01000012.1 GCA_002482005.1 Lachnospiraceae bacterium UBA7729
TCAGTTCATGGTAGCTACAACAGGATTCGCCATCCTGATGTTCGGGATGGAGACCATGTCGGGAGCTGTCGCTCCGCTTTCAGATGACGAGAACTTCACCCACATCCTTCTGATGTTCAGCAATCCGCTGCTGGGAACTCTGGTAGGTCTGGCTGTCACCGCGATCATCCAGTCCTCCTCTGCATCTGTCGGGATCCTGCAGGCTCTGACGATCACCGGCATCGTTCCTTACAGAACGGCGATCCCGATCATCATGGGGCAGAATATCGGCACCTGTGTGACCGCTCTGATCTCCTCCATCGGTACCCGGAAAAATGCGCGCCGCGCAGCTATGGTCCACCTCTACTTCAATCTGATCGGGACTATCATGTTCCTGCTCGTGTTCTACAGCCTGAACAGTGTACTGCATTTTTCTTTCATGAAAGAGATGGCAACTCCGGCAGGGATCGCAGTCATACACAGTCTCTTCAATATCGTTACGACCATCGTCCTCTTCCCGTTCGGCAATCTGCTTGTGAAGCTTGCCGTTCTTACGGTCCCGGATAAGAAGTCGGAAGTTATGGAAGATACTGCTGTCATCCTCAGAAGGCTTGACACCCATCTTCTCAATCGGCCTGCCATGGCACTGGGGCAGGCAAAGTTCGTGACCGACCGCATGGCTCAGCTTGCGAGAGAAGCGGTGAATGACGCGCTTTCCATGATTGAAACAGGATATGATGATAAACTGGACGGAAAGATCCGGGAATACGAGACGATCATCGATACCTATGAAGACAAGATCGGCAATTACCTGGTGCAGATCCCCGGGCATGACATGAACGAAGAGGACAGCCGGATATACTCCCTCCTTCAGCATAACATCGGCAACTTTGAGCGAATCTCGGATCATGCGGTAGGGATATCTGATGCCTTCCGCGAGATGGATGAAAAGAAGCTGCACTTCTCTGAAGAGGCTTCCGCCGACCTGAAAGTCGTACGTCAGGCGTTGACAGATATCCTGGATCTTTCCATCGATTCTTTCTGCTCCCTGAACTTTGAAAAAGCGTCCTATGCACTTCCTTTGGAACAGGTCATCGACACTCTGAATCTGGAAGAAAAGCAGCGTCATATCGAAAGGCTCCGCCAGGGCAGATGCACGATCGAACTCGGATTCATCCTTGCTGATCTTACCACCTACATGGAAAGAGTCTCCGATCACTGCTCGAACATAGCCGTCTGCACCCTCTCCCTGAGAGAAAAAGGAGTCGGTCAGCATGAATATCAGGACATCATCAAGACGAAAAGCAGTGTAGAATATCAGAAGGCACTTAAAGATATGGAGCAGCGCTATGTGCTCCCGAAAGCAGCATCCGACTGACAAAGGATTCCCGTATGCACTTTCAGCAGCAAGACAGGCCTGACAGACACAGAGGCGGAATATGAAGAAAAAGATCAATGCAAGTCTACTGATGATCTCGATCCTCGGGATCCTCCTTACCGGGATTCTCGGGACCATCGTCACTTACCGGTTCTTTGAATCACAGGTAGAGGCAGATATGAAGTCCGAGGCCGCCCTGCTTCAGGCATCCGGCAGATTCGATGACCCCAAAAGCACAGATATTTCGAAGTACCATTTTGATCCGGACCTGATCCGCGTGACCTGGATCGATTCCGACGGGACTGTTCTGTACGATAACGATGCGGATGCCTCTTCTCTTGGCAACCATAAGGAACGTCCGGAAGTCGAAGCCGCCATGACGGAGGGGGAAGGCAGTTCGGTACGCCGTTCCGATACTCTGAACAAGAGTACTTATTACTATGCGCTTCAGCTGCCCAACAGAACGATCCTGAGAGTCGCCAAGGTCAGGGACAATATGCTCTCCCTCTTTGAAGCAGTTATCCCCAGTCTGGTCCTGATCATCATCCTTACCATCCTGCTCAGCATCCTGATCGCCCATGTTCTGACCAGAAGCCTGATCAGACCGATCGAGACCATGGCAGAGAACATGGGATCCTCTTCCATGGCACCGCCCTATCCTGAGCTGCTTCCGTTCGCCAACAAGATCCGCGCCCAGCATGAGGACATCCTGAAATCGGCAAAGATGAGGCAGGACTTCACGGCTAATGTTTCCCACGAACTGAAGACGCCGCTCACTGCCATCTCGGGCTACGCCGAGCTGATCGAGAACGGAATGGCCGGTCCGGATGAAGTAAGGCGCTTCTCCTCCGAGATCCAGAAGAATTCAAAGCGTCTGCTTTCTCTGATCAACGACATCATCAAGCTTTCCCAGCTCGACAATTTTGATGAGAAGCAGCCATTCGAGAAAGTTGACCTCGATAAAGTTGCCCGCACTTGCATAGAAAATCTTCAGATGCCCGCAGCAAAGAACAGGATCCATCTCTATTATGAGGGGGAAAGCAGTATGGTACTCGGAAGAGAGGAGATGCTGTCCGAGCTGATCACGAACCTGGTCGACAATGCGATCCGCTACAACTACCCGGACGGATATGTGAAGATAAGTATAAAGCAGATAGACGGACAGACCATCCTGACGGTAAAGGACAACGGGATCGGGATCCCGAAAGAACATCAGGACCGCGTCTTTGAACGTTTCTACCGCGTCGACAAGAGCCGGTCCAAAAAGACAGGCGGGACCGGTCTTGGGCTTGCCCTTGTCAAGCACATCGTACTTCTTCATGGCGCAGCCCTGACCCTGGATTCAGCGCCAGGAGTCGGAACAACGATCACCGTAAAGTTCTGACCCCGGGTCCTCAGGGCATATGGAAAAACACGGCGGCTGCCTTCAGCCGCCGTGTTTTCTGTATTCTCCCGCAGAGATGCCTGTCTCCCGCTTGAATGCCCTGGAAAAATGTGCCGGATCGCTGAATCCCAGTTTCTCGGCTACATCGCTGATCCTCAGAGTCGGATCCTGGAGCAGTTTCTTCGCCCTCGCGACCCGGATCCCATTCATCAGCTCCGGGAAGCTCCGTCCGGTCTCCTTGTGGAGAAGCTTGCTGAGGTACCACTGACTCACGAACACATGGTCCGCCACATCCTGAAGACGTATCCTCTCCATGTAATGTTCTTCGATATAGCCAAGTGCATTCTGTACGGTCATAGTTGTGGCTTCCGAGATCACATGGGTCACAGGATGAAAGACGGATTCCCTGCCGTTCTCACTCTCCCTGCACTTTTCAGCCATGAAGGCAACCGCTTCACTGATCTCATCTGCAGAAGAAGGCTTGACCAGAAAGCGGTCCACGCCCAGCCTGATTGCCTCCTGGGCGGAATCAAAATCACGGTGTTCCGTCAGGATCGATACGCGGGTATCCGGATACTCAGTCTTGATGCCTGCAACCATCCGCAGGCCATCTACCCCTTCGATATTGATATCGGTTATCACAATATCCGGTCTGTATCTCGCTACCAGATGCATCCCTTCCAGCCCGCTGTGGGCGACACCCACAACTTCGCAGTCAAACCGGTTCCATGGTATCGTATCGGCGATCATACCCGGAACGCCTGGTTCATCATCGATGAGTATTACTTTATACATGGCTGTCCCTTAATGACGATTGGAAAAATATGAAGGATCCTGCCACGGAGGGGAATCCTGAAGAAATAAGATAAGATACTGCCCATGCAGAAAAGATTCGAATACTATGATTATGTGGCACTTTTCCGGATCTGGCAAGCACTGATTTCTGTTCTCTCCGGCTGCGGAGCTTGCAGGTTTCCTTAACAAAAACTTTAAGTAACGTTTAGTGTAACAAAAAAGGAACAAGACTTAAATTTCCAGTCCTGTCCCATTAATTGCCAAACCTTGTTTTTATAGTGCCATATTTGTGCAATATGTATAATTATTGCAGCATCTTTTTCAGATTCTGATAGACGGCCCCTACCGGAAGCCCTACCACGCTGCTGTAATCGCCCCGGATCTTCTGGATGTATCTGCCGAAAGCTCCCTGGATCCCGTAAGCCCCTGCCTTGTCCATCGGCTCCTCGCTGAAAGCGTAGTCATGGATCTCCTGGTCCGACATCGGATAGACAGACACATCCGTCCTCTCCGCCCATGTGGTCCTGCTTCTCTTCTCTCCGTCGATCTTCAGGATCGTCACGCCGCTGTAGACCTGATGCGTCCTCCCCGCGATCAGGCGGATCATCTGTCCGGCTTCCTCATGGGAATGTGGTTTTCCGAGGATCCTGCCATCCACGCATACGACCGTATCCGCCCCTATCACAAGCGTAATGGGGTCTGACCCGTCTGCATCCGCCGCCTCAGGCTTCTGGTCCGGCCTTCCCGCCTGGCTTTGCACATCATTCAGCTCATCCGCCACGTGCTCCGCCTTCTGCCCGGAGAGATCCATCACGACCTTCTCCGGCTCCGTCTCTTCTGTCTTTTCCGGAATCCCGCTTACGATCACCTCGGGCTCCAGTCCGGCTCTTGTCAGAAGTTCCTTCCTCCTCGGCGATTGCGACGCCAGCACCAGACGGACCCTCCTTCTCTCTGCCAGGCCGGCTATCGTATTTCCGCTTTTTATGTCCATCCTTATGCCCATCCGTGTCTTCCTGCCCTGTCATGTTCGACTCACATCAGGTCCAGGTCATAGATCGGCCGCTCTCCGCCGACATATTTGAGTCTTCTTCTGATTTCATATTAGCACAGTCCCAGGTTTCCTGCATTGCCTGCCCCCCGGAATCTTCCCAAAGATCTTCTGCCGCCCGGTATAAGGTCTCCTTATCAGTGCAGAAACCTTGCCAGGAATTCCTTCGTCTTCTCATTCTGAGGATTCCCGAAGATCTGCTCCGGCCTGCCCTGCTCGCAGATCACCCCGTCGCTCATATAGACCACCTGGCTGCTCACCTGCTTCGCGAATGCCATCTCGTGAGTCACTACGATCATGGTCATTCCTTCCCGCGCCAGGTCTGACATGACATCCAGGACTTCTCCGACCATCTCAGGATCAAGGGCAGATGTCGGCTCGTCAAACAGAAGGACCTCCGGGTCCATGGCAAGCGCTCTGGCTATGGCCACACGCTGCTTCTGACCGCCGGAGAGCTGTCTTGGCTTTGCCTTGATATAGGGAAGCATCCCGACCTTGCCAAGATACTTCAGAGCTTTCTCATATGCCTGCTCCTTCGGGCGCTTCAGGACCCGGATCTGCCCGACCATGCAGTTGTCAAGGACATTCTTGTTGAAGAAGAGATTGAAAGACTGAAAGACCATTCCCACATGGCTCCGATATCCTGGGACATTCATATCTTTCCCCATGACATCGTCCCCATGGTAGAGGACCTGGCCGGACGAAGGAGTTTCAAGAAGATTGATACAGCGGAGGAGAGTCGACTTCCCGGACCCGGAAGCTCCTATGACCGTCGTCACATCCCCCTTGTGAACATCAAAATCAATATCCTTCAGAACCTCATGCGTCCCGAACTTCTTGGACAGGTGACGCACGGAGATGATGGTGTCGCCTGCATCCGCGGTGCCTGCCGCAAACTCTGCTCTTCCGTTATGTACGGCCATCTCGGCGCACCCCCTTTCCGTCTTCATCCGCCGTTCTTTCGGCTGCAATGATCGCCTTATCGGCGGTTTTCCTTGCCTTCTCTTCCTGAAGGACCGCCCGCTCATCTGAGCTAAGGTCTTTGCCGGACTTCCCGCTGCCGACATGGTAGACGCCCGCCGGAAGTGTCAGCTGGTCGACAGCGACCAGCTCATAGTCACTCTTCCCATCCATCTTCTTCTCCAGGATATGGAGCAGCCAGCTTGCCAGCAGGGTCATGGTCAGGTAGCCGATCATCTCGATTGCTGCAGACGGGAAGTAAGTGAACGTTGCACCTACGACCGACTTGTGGACCGCAAAGAAATCGGTGAAGCCGATAATGAACATGACCGAAGTATCCTTCACGTTGATGATGAAGTTGTTTCCGATCTGGGGCATGATGTTCCGGATCGCCTGCGGCAGCACGACCGAGGTCATCGTCTGGAAATGTGTCATGCCGATCGCCATCGCCCCTTCGGTCTGGCCAGGGTCCACAGATATGATCCCGCCCCTCATCGATTCGGTCATGTAAGCGCCGGTATTGATCGATACGACGATGATCGATACGAGCCATTTCCCATCGAACTGGATCGAATTGTTCGAGAAGTACGGAAGTCCGTAATAGATGAAGACTGCCTGAAGGATCATCGGCGTCCCCCGGAAGACTTCCACGTAGATCCTCAGGATGACCTTCACGATCTTCAGGATGATCTTCTTGATCACGGAGTCATTCTGGTAGACCGGGATCGTCTGCACGATGCCGCAGAGAAAACCGATCAGGCACCCGATAGCGGTACCCACCGTCGCCAGGATCAGCGTCCGATAGATACCTCCCATGTACGTTCCCCCGTACTTTGCCCAGAGGGAAGCGATATCCGTTCCTAACTTTGCAAACTGGTTCATGCTGCCTTCCTGTCAGTGGGTGCCGGCCGGTATGCCCTGCCGGCATTCCTGTTTCGTATTCCTGTATTACTGGTTGGTGATCGGCTGGATCGCGATCGCATCCGCCATGACATCGTCGAAATCGTCTTTATCCATAGTGGCGAGGACCGCATCGATCTCATCCTTCAGAGCGGTGTTGCCCTTCTTGACCGAGATCCCGATGTTGATATCCTCATCAGAGACTTCGAAGTTATCGTCGGAACCGCTGAAGTCCAGGATCTTCATATCCGGATAAGCTGCAACGGCTCCCTGGGCGGTCGGCATATCGGTGCAGACATAATCAACTGCTCCGGTCTCAAGCGCCATCAGCATGGCCGGTGCGGACTCTGCAGCTTCCTGGACATCGGCATCCTTGATCTGCGGCAGGCAGGTATCATACCAGATCGTACCCATCTGCGAAGTGCATTTGCCTCCTCCGAGATCCGAGATGCCCTTCGCATCCGCGAACTTCGAATCCTGCTTCGTAACGACAACGATCGATGCATAGAGATACGGCCCTGCAAAGTCGACCTGCTCCGCGCGCTCTGCTGTCATGGACTGGCCTGCGATGATCGCGTCTACCTGGCCGGACTGGACTGCCGGGATCAGGGAATCCCAGTCAAGCCGGTTGATCTTCAGAGTCCATCCGTAGGCATCGCAGATCTTCTTCGCGATCATGACGTCATAGCCGTTGGAGAACTCGCTGGTATCTTCAATCGGGACCGAATCGTTCGAATCATCCGGCTGAGACCAGTTGTATGGAGCATAACCGCACTCGTTGGCGATCGAGAAGACGCCGTCTTCCAGAAGTCCTGATCCATCCGGGCTTTCGGTATATGCCGTCTCCGCCGCTTCCGTACCGGCTTCAGTCTCATCGGCATATACACACATGCCTCCCATAGAAAGCGCCATCGATGCGGCAAGGATCGCAGTGATCATATTGTTCTTCATAATATCCTCCTCCTTCGGCCATGCGGCCTTCTGCTGCCCGAAGGCAGCATGCAAGCGCAGAAAAGTCCCGCAAAGCCCTGCATCCTTGCAAAGCTTCACGAGACTTTTCTCATCCGTTTATTTTAGAAAGATAGTAGCACCCGTCTTTTCCACCGTCAAGCGGAAAATTGCATAATATATGCATATTTTCCGAAACTTATTCGGTTTCCGGACGATATACAGAGTTTTTTAATCATTATCCTTACAAATATGTTGATCCGTTTCTTCCAGGATCCCGGACTTTCTGACCGCTTCCACCGCTTCCGCGATCTTCTCCGGAGGCAGGACCAGCGCAAATCTCACGTATCCCTCACCGAGCGGACCGAAGCTGGAGCCAGGCGTACAGATGACTCCGCTCTTCTCGATCAGGTCCAGGCAGAACTGCATGGAGCTTTTGTACTTCTTCGGAATCGGTGCCCATACAAACATGGAACCGTGACTGTTGACCATATTCCAGCCGATCGACCGGAATCCTCCGCAGAGGGCATCCCGACGCTCCTGATACTTCCTGCACTGCTCCTTCACGGAGTCAAGCGGTCCCGTAAGGGCAGCGATCGCAGCCTCCTGAAGCGGAAGGAACATGCCGAAGTCGATCTGGGTGTGGAGCTTCTTATAAGCCTGCACTACATCGCTGCGGCCGACCAGGAAACTGATCCGGGCGCCGGTCAGATTGAAACTCTTGGACAGGGAGAAGAACTCGACTCCGACGTCCATGGCTCCCGGATAGCTCAGGAAACTCTTTCCCTCGACACCGTCGAAGATGATGTCGCTGTAGGCATTGTCGTGTACGATCAGGATATCATACTTCTTCGCGAAGGCGATGATCTCCTCGTAGACTTCCGGCGTTCCGACCGAGCCCATCGGGTTGGACGGCAGAGAGACAACCATGTATTTTGCTCTTCTCGCCACATCCTCCGGAATATCGGCGACCCTTGGCAGGAAGCCATTCTCCTCCGTCATCGGATAATAGTAAGGTTCGGCGCCTGCCATCTTGGCTCCCGTGATGAAGACCGGATAACAGGGAGTCGGGAGAAGGACCGTATCTCCTTCGTTACAGAGCACCATGCCGATGTGGCCCATGCCTTCCTGAGTCCCGTTGCAGCTCTGGATCTGGTCCGGCTGAAGCGTCACACCGAATCTCTTCTTATAATATCCGATGACCGCCTCCACAAGCCTGTCAGAATCGCGGAGTGCGTATTTCCAGTTGTCCTGGCTTTTGGCGGCCTCGATCAGTGCCTTCCTGATATGTGCAGGGGTCTCGAAGTCTGGTGTCCCCACGCTCAGGTTGTAGATCGTCCTCCCCTGTCTCTCCAGAGCGATCTTCTTCTCATTCAGCGCCGCGAAGATCTCGTCTCCGAAGCGGTTCAGTGTCCTGCTGAATTCCATAATATCCTCTCCTCACGCCGCCTCATCTTCCATATCTTCCCGTATCAGGTCCATCCGGCGGCACATTTTCGGATATTGTAGCACATATGAGGAAAGTCCGTCCTGTTATTATGTATGTCCGAATAAACTCCGAAATCTTTTCGGGAGTCAATGAACTTCGTGAGGATTGGGGATTCCCCTGCCCCAGCAGTCGACGCTCTCAAAGATGCCTTTCACCATCGACTCGACGGCATCGTCCGTGTAGAAGGCGGTGTGAGGCGAGAGGATGACGTTCGGGAAGGATCTGAGGATACTCATCTCATCATTCCGGATGACGTCACCTTCCCGGTTGTAGTAGTAAAGACCCGCCTCATGTTCAAGGACATCCAGTGCGGCTCCGCCCACCTTTCCACTCTCAAGGGCATCGATCAGGGCATCCGTATCGATCAGGGCTCCGCGCGCAGCATTGACGATCAGCACCCCATCCCTGCACTTTGCAAATGCTTCTCTGCTGAAGATGTGATAGTTGGCGGCATTGGCCGGCGCGTGCAGGGTGATGATGTCCGACTGCGTAAGGAGTTCATCCGCAGACACATACTCTGCATACTTCTTTACTTCTTCATTCTGATACGGATCGTAAGCCAGGATCCTGCAGCCGAAACCGGACAGGGACTTTATGACCGTGCGTCCGATACGGCCGGTCCCGATGACGCCGACCGTACAGCCGGAGATATCCCTTCCCATCTTTCCCTTCAGCTGGAAATCCTGGACCTCAGCCCGCTTCAGGATCGGGACCATCTTCCGGAGAAGCATCAGCATCATCATGATGGAATAATTGGCGACTCCGCCCGGCGCGTAGCTGACATTGGATACCTTCATGCCAAGTCTCCCGGCTTCCTGCATATCGATATGGTCGTAGCCGATGCTGCGGCAGGGAAGATACTTCACTCCCATCTCATGAAATGCGTCAACGTAAGCCTTGCTCATATCGCAGGGTGTCGAACTGACCGCATCACATCCCTCTGCCAGACTGATATTATCTGCATTCGGGTAATCTGCAGTCCAGGCGAAATCGATACCGTACTCCTTTCTGAACTTCTCTGCATAGGGAAGTTCATCGAACGGGCGAAGTGAATAAAACATGATCTTCATGGTAAAGTTTCTCTTTCTGTACAGCCTTCTGATCTTTCCTTGCAATACCTTCTCATTCTATCACAGAGGTAACGTCCTGACGGTTCAAAAATCTGCACATCCCGTATTCCTCGGCTGATCTTTCGCTTTCCGGCCAGCGGATCTTTCGCTTTCCGGCCGGCTGATTTTTCGCTTTCCGGCCGGCTGATCTTTCGCTTTCCGGCCAGCGGACGATGACAGTTATGTGAATAATGTGCTTCAGCAGTCCTCTTCTGCTCCCGGAATGCTTGATCTCATCTGCCTCTGCATGCCCCTGGTCCTCAGCATCGTAATCACCATCCTCCTGTCAGAGCTGAACGTGGAGAAAGCAGACGAAGATCTTCGTGAAAAAGAAGGTTGATGTTGACCGCTCTCCATCTTATCCGTTATACTGAATTTCATAGCATCAAATTTAATGACACACCAAAAGGAGAAATTCAGTATGCGTATTGCAGTTACTTACGATAACGGGAATGTCTTCCAGCACTTCGGAAGAAGCCAGCAGTTCAAGGTTTATACGATCGAGAACGGTGAAGTAAAGGATTCCGAAGTGGTCTCCACCGGTACCATCGCTCACGAAGCCCTTGCGGGACTGCTCAGCGGGAAAGGCGTTGCAGCAGTCATCTGCGGAGGCATCGGACCAGGTGCCCAGAATGCCCTTGACGAGGCCGGGATCACGATCTACCCGGGAGCGGAAGGGAACGCCGACGAGGCAGTTGCAGCATTTCTTCGCGGAGAGCTCGGCCAGGGAACCGCAAACTGCGACCATCATGATCATCACGAGAACGAAAGCGCAGAGGCAGGCAGCGAAGAAGGCTGCAGCGGCTGCGGCGAAGGCGGATGTTCCGGCGGGTGCGGCGGATGCGGCGGCCCGAGAGAGGTCATCTATCCTGGAAAGAACGCCGGAAAGACCGTCAAAGTTCATTACAGGGGAACTTTCAATGACGGGTCCCAGTTCGATTCCTCCTATGACCACGGAGAGCCGCTTGAGTTCGTCTGCGGAACCGGCATGATGATCCCAGGTTTTGACAAGGCTGTTGTGGACATGGAAGTCGGTGAAAGCACTGATATCCACCTGATGCCGGAAGATGCTTACGGAGAACGTGATGAGCGCAATGTCCTTGAGCTTAAGATCGCAGAGCTTCCAGGGTCCGAGGATCTGACTGTCGGCCAGAGAGTCTTCCTTCAGGATGACTACGGACGTCACTTCCCGGTCATCGTTACTTCCAAGGATGCCCTGAACATCACCCTCGATGCCAATCACGAGATGGCAGGGAAGGAACTGAACTTCCATATCGAACTTGTCTCTGTGGAAGACTGAAAAACCTGATAAGAAAGAGGCCGCCTCCCATCATCGGGAGACGGCCTCTTTCATTCCTGTTCTTATTTGATCTTCAGTCTCATCGTATAAGATGCTTTCCTGTTGAGACCTGCAAAGACAATATAGATAAGCTGATTCTTCTTCAGCTTCAGGGTCGTCTTGTGCATGAATGCGAACGTCCCGAGGCCTCCCTTGACATGGAGATAGCTTCTGTCATAAAGAGATCTCACGCTTGCCATAAACCTGTCCGTACCAAGATAAAGGTAAGGAACCCTCTTCTCATCGTATTCTGTCTTCAGCTTGTACTGATGAAGCTTGCTGTTCATGAGGATCACGGCTGCTCCCTGCTGCTCAAGCGCACTGCTGTTCACCAGCCTGCTGAAAGTGAATGTATACTTTCCTGCCTTCGGCGCCCTGAACTTTACAAGTCCTGTCTGACGGAACACGACCCTCGATGATCCTTTCCAGACAGGCTTTGCGCTTTTGATTGCGTCTTTGTCTTTTGTCTTCTCGGTGACAACTTTGGTCCTGACTGTCCGGATCTTCGCCTGTACCTGATACGGACGTGCGAGAACCATGCTGAATGTCATCAGGATGCATGCAAGCAGCATCCGCAGCAAGTTTCGTCTCGCGTTCGTTCTCATAGATTCCTCCCTCACTTTCCCCGGATACCCGATCCGGAACCATCATGCGTCGAAAGCAGATTGAGACGCATCGATAGGAAGAAGTATAACACCTTTTTCCTGAAAACGCTTCTGTTTTATTCCGGTATCTCTCATCTTACCTTGATGACAGCCTTGACCAGATCCGTTTTGTTCGTGACACATTCCTGATAAGCATCATTGATATGGTCAAAGTCGAACTCATGGGTCACGATCTGCTTCACGTCGATCGCACCCTTGGCAACTGCAGCGATCGCCTTCGGGAAGATGTTGCGATAGCGGAATACAGACTTGATCGTCAGCTCCTTGTCCATGATCTGAGCAAAGCTGTAACTGATCTCCGATTTCGTGGAGATCCCGACCAGGATGACGGTCCCGCCGCGTCTCGCGATATAAGCTGTCTGCTGAATGCATACCGGAGCTCCGCTGGTATCAAAGACCTTATCCACACCACGGCCTTCCGTGATCTTCATGATCTCCTCGACTGCATCCTTCTCTCTGCTGTCGATCACGATATCCGCACCAAGTTCTTTCGCCTTCTGAAGTCTTGCCGGTACTACATCTGCTACGATGATCTGACCTGCGCCATGTGCTTTTGCAGAAAGGAGCGTGCAGAGACCGATGCATCCACTGCCGAGGATGGCAACTGTATCGCCGACCTGGACATCACCCTGGTTTGCTGCGTGGAAGCCTACGGAAAGCGGTTCGATCAGGGCTCCCTCCTTTGTGCTGACATTATCCGGCAGCTTGAAACACCAGTCAGCCGGATGCGCAATATATTCCTCATTGCATCCCGGGATCGGCGGAGTCGCGAGGAAACGGACATCCGGGCACAGATTATAATAACCTGTCTTGCAGAACTCACAGTGTCCGCAGGTAACTCCCGGCTCAAGCGCGACACGGTCGCCCACTTTCAGGCTCGTTACGCCTTCTCCAAGCTCCACGACAGTTCCCGCCGCTTCGTGTCCGAGCATATAGTCCTGACTCAGATCCACCTCGTAGGCTCCGACTTTTCCGTTGTGGTAATAATGAACATCTGATCCGCAGATCCCGATGTACTCCAGGGCAACTACAACCTCCCCTTTCTTCGGAACAGGTCTGTCGATCTCCTTGATGATCATGTTATCAAGACCGCGCATGAAAGCGCCCTTCTGCTTTGCCATCTTTTCATCCTCCTTTATCGCAGAGCATCTGTTTATCGCTTTTTAAGCAGCACATACAATATATCCCGTTGCCTTTATCATATTATGCTGTTGTTCTTATATAGATTAAATGTATTTTACCACAAGATGGATAACACATGCCGCATATTCGTGCGATATTTCAAGCCTATTTCAGACAAGTGATATGACAGAGCTCATCTGTCAGATGGGTCATGCAGAAGATGGCGGATCCATTGCTCCGCTTTAAGCGATGGGTCCGCCATGATGAAAGTCAGTATGTTCTTATGAAATCTCCGTCAGCTTATGCCTCGGAAGCTGCTGCTCCGCTCTCGCTCTCAGTGCCTGCCTGCTTCTTCTCATCTGCCTGCTTCTTCATTGTGCGCAGAGAATCCACCGCCAGGACCAGAGCAAGTACGACCAGCAGGAACGCGATGACGATACGGACGATGTCCCACACCGGATCAGTGGAAGCTCCGGATGCATAGACACGGACATTCGAGATGATCGTCTGGATCAGAGAAGTGACTGTAACGATCATCATGAAGATCATCGGGATGTAGAACATCTTGTTCTTCTTGCCGACCTTGCCCAGCCAGGTAGCAACTGCCAGGAGTCCGACTGCTGCAAGCAGCTGGTTGGAAGCTCCGAACAGCGGCCAGATATTGATGTATCCGGTCATACCAAGGCCGATGCCAAGGACAACGGTAAGGATGGATGAAAAGTACGGATTGACAAGAACCTTCTTGAATCCCTTGACATCGTCCACTGTCTCACCCGGCGCAAGCCAGAGTTCCTGGAAAGTATATCTTGCCAGTCTGGTGGAAGTATCCAGAGAAGTCAGGCAGAATACGGAGATCGCCAGGATCAGGAGCGACTGGATGACCGGCTGTGCCTTCGCAAGTCCCGGAAGTTTTGCTGCCATGCCTGCGATACCGATGGAGAATACCTGCATCGGATTGGTTATGGTTCCTGATGAGAAATCCTTCCACAAAAAGCCAACCGCGCATACAGTGCAGAGACCAAGGACACACTCGATCAGCATGGAGCCGTAAGCTACCGGAAGCGCATGCTTCTCATTGTCCAGCTGCTTGCTGGTCGTTCCGGAAGATACCAGTGAATGGAATCCGGAGATCGCTCCGCAGGCAATGGTAACAAACAGTGCCGGGAACAGATAATTCTTGCTGCCATCAGCCTTTGTCAGGACGAATGAAGTGAATGCCGGCATATCAGCCATGTTCGGATGAGCTCCGAAGATACCGATAACCGCCAGGATCAGCATGAAGTAAAGCAGGAATGAACTCAGATAGTCACGAGGCTGAAGCAGGATCCATACCGGAACAACAGATGCAGCTGTGATGTAGATCCCAATCCCGATCATCCATGCAGTATTGCTGAGGTAGATCGGATGCCAGTGAAGGCCAAGTGCGATGATGGCAACGATTCCTGCAATACCAGCGATAGTAGTGGCCAGCAGGGGAGCATTCCTGCGATAGATCAGGAAACCGAACGCGATAGCCAGGCCGATGAACAGGATCGAGATCATAGCGGTGGAAGCATTGGTAGCGGAAGCTGCCTTGTCCAGCACTCCGTCCGTGTAAGTTGCTGCAAATGTTCCTGCCACCATGGATGAGAATGCTGCGATGACCAGAAGCAGCGTCAGATAGGTGAAGATCAGAAACAGCTTCTTCATCCTGGAGCCCATGGTATCACCGATGATCTCACCGATCGACTGGCCCTTATGACGTACGGATGCGAACAGTGCTCCGAAGTCATGGACTCCGCCGAAGAAGATTCCTCCGACAAGGATCCACAGCGCAACCGGAACCCAGCCGAATACGGCTGCCTGAACAGGTCCGGTGATAGGACCGGCGCCTGCGATCGATGAGAAGTGATGCCCCATCAGGACAGGTGCCTTTGACGGTACATAATCGACACCATCCTCATATTCATAGGCCGGTGTCTTCCTGGTCGGATCAACGCCCCATGTCTTCGCCAGCCATCTACCGTAGAAAAGATAGCCGCATGCAAGAACAATGATACCGATCAGAAGAATCAGTGCTGCATTCATTGTTTTTTCCTCCTCTTGAACAACAATAGTGTGTATCTATCATCAGCGCCTTGCGGCGCAGGATGAACTGTTTAGATGCCGGAAGACCTGTCAGCGGTGTTCTTCCGGTCTCCGGACCTGTTTCCCTGACATCCGGCTTTCTGAAGCTCTCCGGCCTCTGTTCTCCTGGCATCAGCGGCCTTATCGTCTCCGGCCTTGTGGCAGTGCAGCTCCGGTCCCTGCCCTCATGGCATCAGCTGCCGGAGCAGTTTTGCATTGTCGTGGCCGCTCGAATTTGTAGCTGTAAGCCTTCCGCTCTTCCTGTTCCCGAAAAGCCTTCCAGTCTCTCTGTCGCCAGCATCTGCTTCCCAGGCATCATCTCCCAGGACGGCAAGCCCTGTATGAAAATCCATCCATCCGTCCAGCGTAAAGCGGAAGTTTTTATGGATCCTGCACTTTTTCAGCAGTCTCAACGCTTCCGGATCACACCTGCTGCATACTGCAAGAAGCGTCAGGGTCGAACACATATGCCCCTTTCCAGGATGGATGAGCTTCATTCCCTCCTCATACACATATGACTCAAGCTCCCGGTAAAGCTCTTCCGTGAGATGAGGAAGCAGGAAGATATAGCAGTACTCATGGCTTTCAGCGCTCCAGAGTTCATTCTTCTTTGTGAGAACATACTGGGCATTCCTCACATCAAAGTCGCATCGGCACATCAGGCTGTCCGGCATCCGCCCGGGATCACCGGCGGCAGGATCCTGGATCTCCCCTTCCGCAATCTTCCTTCTGTCTGCTCCACCCGGCAGGTCCTCTGCCGGAGTAATGTTGTAATACCGGCGGTAAGCTGTCACAAGACGCCTCGAATAACGACCGGTCTCCGTATCCGGAAGGCCGCTGAGCATCTTCGTTAACTCTTCTCCTTCTGTCTCTTCAGCAGTCATCCGTCCCGCCCTTTCTTCTGTAAAAGTCTGCCTGTATGGTCAGGTATAAAAAAAGCCTCTGCACGCGTAAAGTACGTCGTGCAAAGGCGGAGAGATCACATCTTCGTGGTACCACTTTGCTTGCTGCCAGGGCAGCCGCTCATGCCGGAATCCGGCGGTCATATAACGGTGAGAACCGGCGGCACTTACTTCCTGTCTGTGGGATCTTACAAACTAAGAGGACGCCTGGCTGGCTTCCGCTTTCCTTCTGATCCTCACGGGTTCAGTGTGCTGCTCGCAGAGGAGATCCAAACCGGATTTTCCATGCTGCGTCTCAGCCCCTGCAGCTCTCTGTGATGTTCCATCCGTGGATATATTCTGGTCATTGCATTTACATATATTCTTTTTTGTTTACTTTTGTTGAATCGAATCATACCACTCCGAATTGCTCCTTGCAACCGGTATTTTATCAATATTTATGTTTTTTTTACTGTATATTTTTCGGACGCAAACGGATAACATGCAGAATATCAGCAGAAAAAAGGGCAGAAAAAGATCCGGCAGCAGGCGCTGCCGGATCATACGATCATGGCTGTCATGATCATGCCCGCCGTCTCCCGCCTCAGGATCGGGAGCTTTGGGCGATATAGCAGTTCCCGCATGGAACTGTACTTATCTGCCAGGGTGATGATATATCCTTCCGCAGATGATGGCATCCAGCCGTTCAGCGGCCACATATGGCAGCGGATGATCTCCTCTGTCTTGCGGTCCATATCCGGGACCAGAACTTTGGACACCTTCACGGAATCGATTGGATGAAGCCTCAGAGACTCTCTGTTGTTAGCGAACTTCTCGTAACGGCCTATGATACCCAGATCATGACACAGGGCGCCGACTGTGACCGCCCTCAGATCAAGCCTCAGACCCATCTTCCCAAGTCTGTAGCACATGCGGAGGGCAGATGCCGTGACATTCAGGGTATGCTCCGCAACCGTGGTATTCGTATGGTGCTTCTGCTCAAACCCCTTCCGGAAAAGCTCGGAATGAATGATATCCGCTCCGTAATTCTCGATATCTGCAGCAATCCTTCTGTTGACTTCGCGCATCTCCTGTCTTGCGAGATATTCTGTCATTCTTTAAGGCGCTCCTTCTATAAGTCCGGACATCCTGTCCGGGACATCCACAGGATCTGATCGATCCACACAAAATTGAATCTAGCCTATTCCTGCAGCCATGTCAAGCTGCCAGAGTCCGGAGCGGATGCAGCTGCCAGAGTCCGGAGCCAGATGCAGACAGGATCCACTATTCCTGCATGATCTCCAGCTGAAGACGATGGATCTCCCCGTAGATCTCCCCGATATTCTTTCTGTGGTCGATCTCTATATTCACAGATCCGGACCATGCCCCCGGGCCATAATTATGAAGCATCATATCAGCAGCGCCAAGGATCCCGGGGGTCCTGCGGATCTTCCGGTACAGTTCATCCGCCAGCTCCTTCTGCCCCGGGCGCCCCAGCAGTTCTGATACCGTGTCCTTCAGCACCTCAAGTCCCGCCTTCAGGATCAGGACCGCCATCACGATTCCGACATATGCATCGATGGAGATGCGAAGCGCCAGGTAGATCGCCGCCGATGCAATCGTCAGGACGGAGGCAAGCGAATCATTCCTTCCCTCAAGCCCGATCGCAGCCAGCGATCCTGAACCCGTTCTCTTTCCTGTCCGGATGGTATAGACCCCAAGAAAGAACTTTACGACTGCTGCTCCGCCCACGATCGCCATGGCAGACAGCGAAACAGAAAGCTTCTGCGGTTTTATGATCAGTTTCACAGATTCGGTCATCATCTCCGCGCCTGCTACGATGATGATCACGGCAACCGTCAGACTTGTAAGATACTCGATCCTGCCGTAGCCGAAAGGATGTCTGCTGTCAGGATGTTTCCTGGAAAGCTTCGTACCGACCAGGGTCAGCGCTGAAGTCAGTGCATCCATGGCATTGTTCACGCCTTCCGACATGATCGCTATGGAAGATGTCAGGAATCCCAGAACGATCCTCGAAGCTGCTATCAGCAGATTCAGAATAATACCGAGTACGGAAACCCTCACGATCTCCTGTTCTCTTGCCAGACCACCCTGCTCCGGATTCTCCGGAACTCCGGCCGCTCCCCCCCTGAATTGTTCCATCACCATCACCTCACATCCGGAATTCTGCAGCTATATCCTGCTTCCGGACCATATTTCCCGATGAACTCCCTCATCTCAGTGCCATACTGCCCAGATGTAGACATAGCCCACAAACACAGCTGTCAGCGTCAGCGGGACCCCGATCCGGAAGAAGTCCTTCATTCCGACTTTCTCCCCGTTCTTATCCAGAATCCCGATCGTAGCAATGTTTGCTGACGCACCGAAAGGCGTCAGATTGCCCCCAAGGGTAGCCCCGGAAAGCAGTCCGAAATACAGAAGATACGGCTCTATTCCAAGAAGGGCAGCCACACTCTGCACAACCGGAAGCATCGTTGCGACATAAGGAATATTGTCGATGAAAGCCGATATCGCAACGCTTCCGAATACGACCACAGTATAAAGCAGAAACAGATCCGATCCGCCGACCCGGCTGATTGCTGAAGCAACATCATCGATCACGCCGACAGCCTTGATCCCGCCGATCACGACAAACAGACCGCACAGAAGAAGGATCGTATTCAGATCGATTCCACGCAGCGCCCGGACCATTCCTTTTCTGCTCTTTGTCCGGACCAGGTCATAGATCACAGAGACTGCTGCCAGTGCGCAGCAGATCAGTCCATTCGTCACATCCGGCTTATTCGGTACGAAAGAAGCGGTGATCAGCAGGGCCACTACCAGAACCAGCATGACGGACGGAACATAATCCTCAACTTTTGTAAGCCCCTCCGCATGTACCGGTTTCTTCTCATCCCGGAACAGGACCATCATAACCGGGATGGTAGCCAGAGCTCCGAATTCCACTGCCCAGAAGATACCGGGCCTTCCTTCCATCCAGAAGAATTTCGTGAAATCCATGTGAGCGTATGCGCCAAGCATGATGGACGTCGTATCGCCTACCAGGGTCGCTGCTCCCTGAAGATTGGAGGAGACAGCAATACTGATGATCATCCTGACAGGGCTGATCTTCAGTTTCCGGCAGACCGCGATCCCGACAGGCGCCACCATGAGAACTGTCGCCACGTTATCAATGAATGCTGAGATCGCACCGGCAAACAGGGACATATAGATCGTCACCCACATCACATTCTTTGCCTTGTCCAGCAGGATATCCGCGATCAGGTTCGGCATCTTCGAAGCGATGAAGTAGTCCACGATCACCATAGTGCCCGCGATCATCAGGATGACATTCCAGTCGATCTCCGAAAACACCCTGGATACAGGAAGGATTCCCGTAAGCACAAAGATGGTCCCTGTGATCAGAGCCGCCCACATCCTTCGCGTCGGTCTGACCACCATCACCACATACATCGCTATGAATAACAGGATCGCTGCGATCTTCATCCAATCCCTCCTGCTGCTCTCCGGACATCTCCGCCGGCAGCTCGCTGAATCTGCTCCTATTTCCCGATTTTTTTATCATAACACTTCATATCGCATGAAATCATCCTTAATTCTGCCGAAAAAGATTGGTAAAAAAGTGAAAGATCAAAAATAAAATGTGACAGTTATTGACACCATCTTCTTCCGGTGCTACGATACGGGTGTCTGAAAGGTTCACCTTTCATGGCTGTCTTTGAGATAATGTGACTGATACATTCACTTATACGATACTGACGCCAGATCATGCGCCAGAAAGATGCGGAGGGACAGAAGATGTCATTTGCGGAGAATCTGAAAAAGCTGCGGAAAGCCAGAGGGCTTACCCAGGCGGAACTGGCCGAAAAGATCGGTCTTAACAAAAGGGCGGTCATCTATTATGAAGCCGGCGGACATTACCCGAAGAAACATGAAACTTATCAGAAGATCGCCGAAGTTCTGGGCTGTACGACCGACGATCTCCTCACGGAGAATGACCGCTTTATCTCGGAAGCAGGCAGCCGGTACGGCTCCCGCGGCAGGAAGCAGGCGGAAGAAGCTGTGAATACTCTTTCCGGTCTTTTTGCCGGCGGGGAACTGTCCGAACGGGACCGCGACGCTGTTGCCAAAGCCATCCAGGAAGCCTACTGGTACGCCAAAGAGCATAACCGCAAGTACATCCCTTTCCATTTCAAGGATGAAGAATGAGGTACCGGAATGATCGATTCCCATAAAATCTGTAAGACAGCGGAGCGCCTGATCACGCGCTTCGGGACAAGCGATCCGGAGGCGCTTGCCGACCATCTCGGCATCGTGATCTTCCCGAACCTTGACACAGACCTGCTGCTCGGCATGTATCTGTATAAGTGGAAGAACCGGATGATCTTTCTGAACCGCGGTCTGGAAGAACATGTCAGAAAGTGCGTCATCGCTCACGAACTCGGGCATGATCAGCTGCACCGCCGTGAAGCTGAAGACGGAGCTTTGCAGGAATACTATTCTCTCTTCCGCATGACGAACCGGATGGAATATGAAGCCAACGCGTTCGCCTCCCATCTGATCCTGGATACTCAGGAAACACTGGATGAGATCCGACAGGGCGCCACCGTAGATGAGATCGCGCAGAAGGCAGGAGTGGACATCAACCTTGTCCTGATCAAGGTCACAGAGCTCAGCAAGCTCGGCTATGACCTGAGGACTCCCCATGAAGCTGACGGGGGCTTTCTGAAGAACCTGACGCCGGATTACGGCAGACAGGCAGACTGTGAATAAGGCAGTGCTTTCTCTCAGACTGTCTTATTTATTTACGCCCGTCGTGTGAACATATGTTCGTTTTGTGCATCTGCAACTATTTTCTGAGATTTTCGAAAAAAGAGGCGACCGGCATGACAGAAGAAGAACATACCTATATCTGCATCGATCTGAAGTCTTTCTATGCATCTGTAGAGTGCGTTGAGCGGCATCTTGACCCGCTGAAGGCCAGACTTCTGGTCGCTGATGAATCCAGGACCGACAAGACCATCTGCCTCGCCGTCTCTCCTGCTCTGAAAGCTCTCGGGGTTCCAGGCAGGCCCAGGCTCTTTGAGGCAAAGGAAAAGATCCATCTTGCCGAGAATGCCCTTCACCGGAAGATCGATTATATCATTGCCGTCCCCAGGATGGCCACTTACATCCGGTACTCCGCCAAGGTCTACTCCATCTATCTGAAGTTCTTCTCTGCCGAAGATATCCATGTCTATTCGGTCGACGAAGTCTTCATCGATATCACACCTTACCGGTCCGTCTATCCCTGCTCTCCCTATGGACTGGTGCGGATGGTGATCAGAGAGATCCTGAAGGAGACCGGCATCACAGCAACCGGCGGGATCGGCACCAACATGTACCTGGCGAAGATCGCCATGGACATCGTCGCAAAGCATAAGCCTGCAGATAAAGATGGAGTCCGGATCGCGGAACTGACAGAAGAATCCTACAAAGACCTGCTCTGGGACCACACTCCTATCACGGACTTCTGGCAGATCGCACACGGCATCTCGGGAAGACTGGCACGCTATGGGATCTACACGATGGGAGAACTGGCAGAGCTCTCCATCGCCAACGAATCCCTTCTTTATCAGATCTTCGGAGTCAATGCAGAGCTTCTGATCGATCATGCCTGGGGGATCGAGCCATGTACCATGAAAGATATCAAAAGCTATCATACCGGCTCCCACTCTCTTTCGAAC
The DNA here is from genome assembly GCA_002482005.1 of Lachnospiraceae bacterium UBA7729. Classification (GTDB taxonomy): domain Bacteria; phylum Bacillota; class Clostridia; order Lachnospirales; family Lachnospiraceae; genus Porcincola. The sequence continues at coordinate 21,851 of DLFD01000012.1, forward strand.
GGCCAGGTCCTCCCAAGGGCATATTCCCCGGAAGAAGCAGGTCTTACGGTCAGGGAGCAGGCTGAACTCCTCTCTCTGCAGATGGTCAAGGATAAGGTATGCGCCGACTCCATGACTATGGGAATCGGGTATGAGGTATGCAGCGCCGACTATACCGGCCCCTGCCGCATCGATATGTATGGAAGAAAGGTTCCGGCCTTCTCCGGCGGGACGATCCGTTTCGGTACTTTCACGAATTATTCGGAACAGATCATCCCAGCTGCGGAAGCTCTGTACCGCAGGATCGTAAAGCCCAATCTGAAAGTCCGGCGGATCTTCCTGACTGTCAACAACGTCCGGAAGGAATCGGCCGTCTGCTTCCAGCTGGACTTTTTCCACAATTATGATTCGCTCGAGAAGAAAAAACGGCTTGAGAAAGCCGTCCTGCAGATCAACTCCCGATATGGACCGAACGCTGTCCTGAGAGGCATCAGCCTCTGTGACGGTGCAAGAACGCGGGAGCGGAATACACAGATTGGAGGACACAAGGCATGAGTACTTCCGGAAAGAAGGTGTGACTGATATCATGGCTGATTACGCCAGGCTGAGGACGATGCACCGCCCCATCCATGAGGGCGATCTGTTTTCCCGGCTTCATCCGAAGATGCCCCGTCATAACCGCGCAAAGCTTTTTGCTCCGTTTGATGCCCTTACCGGCTTTGACCAATCCATGGATGCCGAGACCGTGTTCACTGTCCATCCTGCGGAACTTTCAGAAGAGATGAAGCAGGAACTGGACCGGAAGCTGAATGATCTGTTTGCGCAGTATAAAAAGCTCCCCAAAAAGCGCTCTGGCAGGCGCGGCCTGCTGCAGGTGTCCATCCTGTATTTTGAAGTCAGTTCCGAACAGACCATGCTTCATAACGATGGAATCCGCGGAAACTACCGGTGGCTCAGCGGAGACCTTCTGGACATCGACCAGGTCAGGAGAACGATCGACCTCGGCAGCCGGCGGCTTGATATGAACTTTATCTATGCGATCGAGTAACAGCACCCGGCTTCCTATAGCAAAAGCGGTATGTTCCAGCTTATGTCAAGTACTTCGGACTTTCGATGATTGCTGTCGCCTCATGGGCGTCTCCCCATGCCCTAAAGGACTGTTATGAAG
>DLFD01000086.1:0-9281 GCA_002482005.1 Lachnospiraceae bacterium UBA7729
AGGAAAAGTGATTGAGGCAAAAAGAATAGACATTTCGGATGGATTGGTTTATTCTTTGGATAACGTCAAAGAGGACGCAGGAAGATCAGAAAGGATCTCCTGTGTCCTTTTTTGTTTTCTGCTTTTTAAGTATCGGGAGGAGGAATTTTTATGAACAGAAAGATTGTTTCGGCTGTATGTGCGGCGGCAATGGCATTCAGCATGACCCCGGTCATGGCGATGCCGGTACTGGCAGGAGATGACACGATCAAGATCGGTGTCTTTGAACCTCAGACAGGTGAGAACGGAGGCGGCGGCCTTCAGGAGCTCCAGGGTGCCCGCTATGCGAACGAGATCCGTCCGACCGTAACAATCGACGGAACGGAGTATAAGGTCGAGCTTGATGAGGTCGATAACAAGTCTGACAAGACCGAAGCAGTCACAGCCGCTCAGAAACTGGTAGCCGACAAGGTAGTAGCAGTCATCGGCTCCTACGGATCAGGCGTATCGATAGCTGCCGGACCAACATTTACGGATGCTAAGATCCCTGCGATCGGATGCTCCTGCACCAACCCGCAGGTTACTTCAGGCTCGGATTATTACTTCCGTGTCTGCTTCCTCGACCCATTCCAGGGTTCCGTCATGGCGCAGTACGCATATGACAGCGGCTATAAGAACGTTGCAGTCATCGATCAGATCGGCGACGACTATTCGACCGGACTTGCAAACTTCTTCGTGAAGCAGTTCGAGACACTCGGCGGGACCATCGCGACCGAGCAGCAGTTCCAGACCAACCAGTCCGATTTCAAGGCGATCCTGGCGCAGGTCAAGGCATCAAACGCTGATGCAGTCTTCGCACCTTCTTCCATCACCACCGCTCCGCTGATCATCAAGCAGGCCCGTGAGATGGGTATCGATACGCCGTTCATGGCAGGTGATACCTGGTATAACCAGACGATCATCGATAATGCGGGCGCCGAGAATGCGGAAGGTACCGCAGTCTCCACTTTCTTCGATGAGAATGACGACTCCAACCCGGTCGCTACCGAATTCGTCAAGGGCTACAAGGAATGGCTGAATGCTGACGATAAGAGGATCGAGAACAACGGCGGCAACGACGCGATCGTCGGCAACTCCGCACTCTGCTACGATACCTACAACGTCATCTGCGATGCACTGGAAGCTGCAGGCAGCACCGACGGCGAAGCGCTGAAGGCAGCCATCGCTGCGACCGACGGCGACTACGTCACCGGCCACATCACCTTCAACGAGATCGGTGATGCCAACAAGGATTCTGCTTATATCGACATCGCAAAGGACGGCAAGTTCGAGTTCCTGAAGATCGTCACTGTCGGCGGTGAGGAAGCTTCCACAGAAGCGGAGTAAGGATTCACTGTACGGAACTTTTCTTCTTCGCCAGGCAGCTTCGCTGGTAGCAGGCCGGCAGCCCGGCCGGCATGGCAGGGACAGGCAGCACAGCTGGTGACAGGTATCTTCCTGGTGCCAGGCCGGTGGCGAAGGAAAGCAGGAAATCAAGAAGATTCTTCGCCAGGCGGTCCGGCAATGCCAGGCTCCGGGCGAAGGAAAACAGGAAATCAAGAAGATTCTTCGCCAGGCAGGCCGGCAGTGTCAGGCTTCGGGCGAAGAAAAGCAGGAAATCAAGAAGATTCTTCGCCAGGCAGTCCGGCAGTGTCAGGCTCCGGGCGAAGGAAAGCAGGAAATCAAGAAGATTCTTCGCCAGGCGGCTTCGCTGGTAGCAGGCGTCGGGCGAAGGAAAGCAGGAAATCAAGAAGATTCTTCGCCAGGCGGCTTCGCTGGTAGCAGGCGCCGGGCGAAGGAAAGCAGGAAATCAAGAAGATTCTTCGCCAGGCGGTCCGGCAGTGCCAGGCGCCGGGCGAAGAAAAGCAGGAAACCAAGAATCTTCTTCGCGGGGCTGCCCGCCGGCGGGCAGCCCCGCGAAGAGTTCAAGTCAGGAAGGGGATCTTCCATGAGTCTGGCTACTTTCGTGCAGCAGCTGCTGACCGGCGTATCGCTGGGCGGCGCCTACGCACTTATCGCAATTGGATACACAATGGTCTATGGTATCCTGCGTCTGATCAACTTCGCCCACGGCGATCTGTTCATGATGTCGGGATATTTCATGATCTTCGCGATCGCATCCATGCCTTGGTTCATCGCGATCCCGGTCGCGATCGCAGGAACCGTCCTTCTTGGAATCGGGATCGAGAAAGCTGCGTACCGTCCGCTGAGGCGGGCTCCGCGTATGTCGGTCATGATCTCCGCGATCGGTGTGTCTTATCTTCTTCAGAATCTGGCAACTTATCTCTTCACGGCAATCCCGATGGCATATCCGGAGATCCCGGGTCTCAAGAAGATTCTTACCTTCGGCCCGGTCACCACATCCCTGGTCACCATCCTGACTCCGATCCTGACTGTCGTGCTGACGATAATCCTTCTTCAGCTCGTGGGCAAGACCAAGATCGGGATGGCCATGAGAGCAGTTTCCAAGGATACCGAGGCATCGAGGCTGATGGGCATCAAGGTGGATTCGACGATATCCTTCACCTTCTTTGTCGGATCTCTGCTTGCGGCGATCGGAGCACTTCTCTACTTCACCGACCGTATGACGGTCTATCCGTTCTCCGGCTCGCTTCCGGGCATGAAGTGTTTTGTCGCAGCTGTCCTCGGAGGGATCGGATCGATCCCGGGTGCTGTAATCGGAGGCTTCATCATCGGGATCAGCGAGACCTTCATCGTTGCGTTCGGCTACTCGACGTTCTCAGATGCATTCACATTCATACTTCTGATCATCATCCTGCTTGTCCGTCCGACCGGTCTGTTCGGCGAAGCGGCAAGCGATAAAGTCTGAGGAGGCTGGGATATGAGAATTCTGAAAAACATGATCTTCTCCTCAGACGCAAAGGACCTGGGCGGAAATGTTCCAGGCGGTGCTTTCTCTTCGGCCGGATCTTCAGCAGGAGCAGGCACAGGCGCAGCAGGAACAGGCACAAGCGCAGCAGGAGCAGGCACAGGAGCAGGCAATAAGCCGGCCGGGGGTTATGTTCCCGGCTCCGACGGACATGCCTACCGGAAGAAAAAGGACCCGCATACAAGACGGAACAGCCTGCTGACTATCATCGCAGCAGCCTTTGTGATCTGCCTGATGGCCTTCTACCAGAAGAATGCATATGATCATTCCTATGCGATCTCGATCATCGAGCGTTCGGCAGTCTATGTGGTCGCCGCAGCCGCGATGAACCTGGTCACTGGTTTCACCGGACTTTTCTCACTCGGAGCTGCGGGGTTCATGGCGATCGGCGCCTACACGACGGCGGTCCTGACCATCCCGACAGAGGTCCGTGCGAATGTCTACTATATGAACGGGATCGCCCCATGGCTTGAGAACCTTCATATGCCTGTGGCGGCAGCCATGATCCTCGGCGGACTGATCTCAGCAGGTTTCGCGGCTCTGATCGGTATTCCGGTCCTGAGGCTGAAGTCCGATTATCTTGCGATCGCAACGCTGGGCTTCTCCGAGATCATCCGGACTATCCTTGCGGCCCCGATGATGGATACGGTCACCAATGGTTCCTATGGCCTGAACAACATTCCTGGCTTTACGAACATCTTTCAGCCGCTGATCATCGCCGCGATCTGCGTCGCAGCCATCATGCTTCTCCTGCATTCCTCCTACGGACGTGCGTTCAAGGCAGTACGCGACGATGAGGTGGCAGCGGAAGCCATGGGCATCAACCTCTTCCGCACCAAGGAGCTTTCCTTCGTGATCTCATCCTTCTTCATGGGGATCGCAGGCGGCATGCTGGCCTGCTTCATGCGCTCGATCGATACCAGGACGTTCCAGATTACGATGACCTACAACGTTCTTCTGATCGTCGTCCTGGGCGGCATCGGCTCGATCACCGGCTCCATCATCGGAGCATTTCTGATCAACGGCGGGCAGGAATGGCTCAGGTTCCTCGATGAACCGCTTACGGTCGGCGGCGTTACGATCCCGCTGTTCCGTCCGGGCTTCCGTATGGTCATCTACAGCATCCTGCTGATGGTCGTAGTCCTCTTCTGGAGGCGCGGCATCATGGGGGATAAGGAATTCTCCTGGAACCACCTTCTGGGAATGTTTCACAGGAAAAAGAAGACGGAAGGAGGTGCGGAGTCATGACGGATCAAAAGGGAAACAGCGTGCCTGCATCTTCTGAGCCGGCCGAAAGGGCAACTTCCGGATCGGGCAGACTCCAGAATGTTCTCCACGTCGAGAATGTCACCATGCAGTTCGGCGGTGTTGTCGCAGTGAATGACCTGACCCTGGATATCGGCCAGGGGGAGATCGTCGCCCTGATCGGCCCCAACGGAGCCGGCAAGACAACCGCTTTCAACGTCATCACAGGCGTCTATCAGCCGACGAACGGCAGGATCCAGTTCCTGGGCGACACCATCATAGAGAACCACCCGAAAGGGAAGATGAAGAAGAATTACCTGGGAGACCCGGCTGTCATCTATCCGGGCAGCATGGTGAAGACGCCGGACCGCATCACGAAGCTCGGCATCGCAAGAACCTTCCAGAACATCAGGCTGTTCAAGGCGATGAGTGTGTTTGAAAATGTCCTGATCGCCACACACATGCGCTCGAAGGCAGACGTATTCTCTGCCACATTTGGCCTGAACAGGAATGAGGAGCTTGAGAACCGTGAGCTTGCGATGGAACTGATCGGGATGGTCGGCCTGAAGGATGAGGCGGATTCACCGGCAACTTCGCTTCCTTACGGCAGACAGAGAAGACTGGAGATCGCACGTGCGCTGGCGACGAGGCCGAAGCTGCTGCTTCTGGATGAGCCGGCTGCAGGCATGAACCCTCAGGAGACCGAGGACCTGGCCGACTTCATCATCCGGATCAAGAATGATTTCAACCTGACCGTATTTGTTATCGAGCACCATATGGACCTGGTCATGAGCATCTCCGACCGGATCTACGTGCTGAACTTCGGCAAGCTGATCGCTCAGGGGACTCCGGAAGAGATCCAGAAGGACCAGGTCGTCATCGATGCGTACCTGGGAACAGGAAAGACCAACTGAAAGGATTCTAGACATGGCTGAGAATCTACTGGAGATAAAAAACCTGGTCGTGAGATACGGCGGCATCGAAGCCGTCCGGGGAATCAGCCTGGATGTTCCGAAAGGCAGGATCGTGACGCTGATCGGGTCCAACGGAGCCGGAAAGTCATCGACCCTGAGGTCGGTCGTCGGGCTGGTGAAGCCGGCTGGCGGCAGCATCACATTCAAAGGGGAGGACCTGCTTAAACTTCCGACGGAGACGATCGTCACGAGGGGCATCACACTGGTCCCGGAAGGCAGGAGAGTGTTCGTAAACCTGACCGTAGAAGAGAATCTGAAGATGGGCGCCTACATGCGGAAGGATGACATCAGCAAAGACCTTGACCGGGTCTACACTCTGTTCCCGAGGCTGAAGGAAAGATCCTGGCAGCCTGCAGGTACCCTCTCGGGAGGCGAGCAGCAGATGCTTGCGATCGCGAGGGCGCTGATGAGCAGACCCGAACTGGTCATGATGGATGAACCGTCGCTTGGACTGGCGCCGATCATCGTCCAGGAGGTATTCGAGATCATCCGCGAGATCAATCAGGAAGGTACAACCATCCTGCTGATCGAGCAGAACGCAAACATGGCGCTTCAGACTGCCGACTACGGAGCAGTCATGGAGACCGGAAAGATCACTCTGACGGGTACCGGTGCAGAACTTGCAGCCAATGAGCAGGTGCGCGAGGCATATCTGGGCAAGGCAAAGTGATCCTGAACAATATTGGGCCATACCGGAGAAAGGCATCTCCGGATATGAGGACACGGCAAAGGGGACAGGTATCTGAGGAGATACCTGTCCCCTTTGCCGTCTGCCGTCTTCGGGCGCGAAGGGAGCCTTACGGCACTTCAGCCTACCCTGGAATTGATTGACTGCCGTCTTCGGGCGCGAAGGGAGCCTCTGGCAGGAGTCCTGGGCTGGAAATCGTTTTCTGTTGAATTTTAACCCTAAATATCCGATAATAGATTCCAAATAGGAGTTTTTCGAGAACAAGGGGTATCGGATGAGCGATAAAGACAGAAACAACTGGATGGACCAGACCTACCGGGCGGGCAGGGATGTCGACAGCTATATCGACGAGGCCATCCGTACAGGAGATTATTCTTCCCTGAGCAGACAGATCAACCAGACGCTGAACCAGGCGGTCGACTGCATGCATGACGCTTTGCTGGGAGCTGATTACCAGACCGGCCGTCAGAGCAGGGGGACATACCGCGCGGGCCAGAGGCAGCCCGGCGACACCTATACAGAGTCAGGCACAGCCTATGAAAAGGCTCAGGCGCAGAGCAGACTGAACCAGGGGCAGTCTGCCGCTTTCGGCAGCGGAAGAGTCAGCATAAAGGCTGACGGACCCGCCAGAGCACAGAACATCATCGGCGGGATCGGCGCTGCCGGCAATATACTGCTCGTCATCCTCATGCTGATCCCGACGGCTGAGCTTCCGAAGGTCTTTCTGCCGGGAGCGATCTTCTTCGCAGCTGCAGCCGCGATCTTCTATGCTGTCCGCAGGTCCGGGAAGAAGATGATGAAACAGATCCGGGAGGCAAGAAAGATCATAAAGATAGCCGGAGCACGTGACGTCGTCTCCATGGATGAGATCGCGTCGGCACTCGGGATGACGAAGAATGAGGCTGGAAAAGAGCTCCGCAGCATCCTTCAGGACGGAAACATGAGCGGGACCGTCTACCTCGATAAGGATGGCACTACCCTGATGCTCAGCAAGGAAGCATATCAGCAGTACCAGACGGTCATGAGCGAGTTCAGAAAAAGGCAGATGGAAGAGCAGAAGACTTCCAGGGCAGAGGCAAGGGAAAGATGGAGAAAGCCTGCTGCTCAGGGAGCCGCAGGAACCTATGATGAACCGACGCTCGGCGGAAAGCCGCTGAAAGAATATCAGAAGATGCAGGACCAGATGAGGTCCCGCGAGGAGCATGACAGAAAACTCGACGCCGAGACGCAGAAGATCCTGGACGAAGGATACGCATTCATCGCTCACATCCATCAGAAGAACGACGAGATCCCCGGCGAGGAGATCTCCGCGAAACTTGACCGTCTTGAGAAGATCGTCACAGGCATCTTCGATCAGGTGAAGAGGAATCCAGGCAGCGCTCCGGACCTTCACAAGCTTATGAGCTACTATCTTCCCACCACGCAGAAGCTGGTGGATACCTATGCAGCCCTCGATTCCCAGCACGTGAAGGGGAGCAATATCGAGGGCGCCAAGCGTGAGATCGAGGAATCCCTCGATACGATCAATGATGCATATGAGAAGCTGTTCGATTCCTTCTTCCGCCAGACAGCATGGGATGTGGGGACCGATGTATCCGTGATGAAGACCATGCTTCAGCAGGATGGCCTCACGGAAGATGAGTTCCAGAAGATGAGAAAGGAAGAGATGGGAAGGGCGGGCGCACAGCCACGGCCCGGTGCAGCTTCAGAGGGGCAGACAGTCTCTCCGCTTTCATTCGGAGGCGGAGCGGCCATGGCGGAAGCTCCTGAAACGGAAAAAGAGAAGAAGTAACAGTCAATATCAGAGAGGAGTCAATGATGGCAGACGAGAATAAGGGCAGTGCATTTGATGATATGAAGGTCCCGGAACCGGGGCAGATCGAGCTTACATTCGGCGCGGATGAAGCTCCCGTGGAAAAGAAGCCGGAAGCTCCGGCGGCAGCTGCAGTCGCAAAGGCTCCGGCACCGGAGCCGGTGGCGCAGACGGCTGAGCAGATCATGGAAGGTGTTACGAAGGCGGCCGAGAATGCTCCTGACGGAGCTGCGATGGCAGAGCATGCGGCACAGGCTGTAAAGGACACCGAGGTCATCCTCAGCCCGGAAGAACAGAAGATGGTTGACGCATTTGCAGAGAAGATCGACCTCTCCAATTCCGCAGCGATCATGCAGTACGGTGCAGGGACTCAGAAGAAGATGTCCGAATTCTCGGATGCGGCGCTGGAAAATGTGCGCAACAAAGATATGGGCGAGGTGGGGAAGCAGATCTCCACCCTTGTGGCGGAGCTGAAGAGCTTTGACGTCGACAAGGAAGAGAGCGGCATTCTCCGCTTCTTCAAGAAAGGCGCCAACAAGGCGACTGCGCTTCAGGCAAAGTATGACAAGACGGAGGATTCCGTCAAGGCTATCGTCCACACACTTGAGCAGCATCAGGTGCAGCTCCTCAAGGATGTTGCCACGCTCGATCGCATGTACGCGCTGAACCTTTCCTACTTCAAGGAACTGACCATGTACATCGCGGCAGGCAGAAAGAAGCTTGAGATGGTCCGCCAGGGAGAACTGAAGGAGCTTCAGGAGAAGGCAGACAGGACCAAGGACCCTCAGGACGCGCAGGCGGCCAAAGATCTTGCCGAGAAGTGCACCCGTTTCGAGAAGAAGCTCTATGATCTTGAGCTTACCAGACAGATCGCCCTTCAGACCGGACCGCAGATCCGCCTGGTGCAGGATTCCGACACCATGATGGCGGAGAAGATCCAGTCGACGATCGTCAATACCATCCCGCTGTGGAAGAACCAGATGGTCATCGCCCTCGGCATCGAGCATTCCAACCAGGCTGCCAAGGCTGAGAGGGAAGTCACCGACATGACGAATGCGCTCCTCAGACAGAATGCAGAGCAGCTTCATACCGCTTCCGTTGAAACTGCGAAGGCTTCCGAGAGAGGCGTTGTCGACATGGAGACCCTGAAGCAGACGAACGCGACTCTGATCCAGACTCTGGATGATGTCATGAAGATCCAGGAAGAGGGACACCAGAAGAGGATGGTCGCGGAAGCAGAGATGCAGAAGATGGAGACAGAACTCCGCAGCCGCCTCATGCAGGTTACCAGAACCCAGGTCAACCGCTGAATTCCTTGCTAATACGGCATTTTCGGCATATAATAAGTTGTATTTTTGTTGATTCGGGAGAATATTATCATGAAGAGATGCGTATTTTGCGGAACTGAGAATGAGGACAGCGCTACGGAATGCGTGAAGTGTCATAATCAGCTTCCCGACAGACCGGACGGCGAGGAAGAGCGGGTGACCGGCTTCTCAGGCGATCCTGATATTGATGGTTCTGCAGAGTCGGATGGAGACTTTATGAACCATGCACGGCCGGCAGGAGTTTTCAGCAGCGACAGAGTGACTCCTGTGGTCGTGGAGCCGGCAGCACCGCAGGTGCAGACTCCGGATGCGGCGCTTCAGGGAG
>DLFD01000086.1:9408-44805 GCA_002482005.1 Lachnospiraceae bacterium UBA7729
CAGATTCCGGATGCGGCGCTTCAGGGACCGGCAGCAGGACAGATGCCGGAAGCAGTTCCGGATAAAGGAGCAGTGCCTGCAGGACAGGAGGCTTATGAGGCAGGCCAGCCGGGAGCGCCGGCGGGCTATGACGGCAGCGTTCAGCCTCAGGAGCCTTACAGCCAGGGGACCGATTACACTTCCAACGATAATGCAGGAGCGGCGGCAGGATCATTTGACAGACAGCCGGAGGGAACCGTCTCCGGAAGGATCCCTGCGAGAAGTGCGGGTGCGGCGCCTTCTGACTTTGAAGTCGGAAGAGGGCAGACCTACGGCGCACGCCAGCAGTACGAGGCAAGAGGAGGCAGGTATGACGCCTCCCGCAAAGAGCAGTACGGCAGCGCAGGATACGGCTACAGGCAGGCACCGGGCGAGACGGCCCAGAATCAGGGCCGTACGGATTTTGCCCGTATGAATACGGCAGTCGGGAGCAAGACGATCCTGTTCCACTCGAGAAAGATGGTCAAGGGCTTCCTGTTCTTCATGATGGCTCTGTCCTTCACACTGATGATCGTCATGAATTTCTGGAACTGCGTGCTGCCGGGGACCATGGACCCGAGCATCTCGAATGCCCAGTACAACCTGAATAATACGAATGCTTACCTTGCCGGGATCGTCGGCAGCAGCAACGGGTTCGCTACCCAGCTGATCAGCGAGCTGTCCATGCACATCGTCCAGATGGTAACAAATGTGACTGGCATCGTACAGCAGCTCGGGACAAGCGTACAGCTTGCATTCCTTCTGATCCTTGCGGTCCCGAACGTACTGTTTGCACTTGCTCTCTGGATCATGTTCATCCAGACAAAGCGCAGCCGCACCAAGTTCGGTATGGGTGGATACACGCTGGCAAGAGTCATGATGGTCCTGAAGTTCATCGTCGGCTGCCTGATCCTGGCGATCGGCCTGATCATCTCCGTATACTTTGTGGTTGTCGGAGCGTCCAGCGCCAAATTCACCAGCAGCTTTATCCAGGGGCTGATCATGCTGATCGTCATGATCGTCGTTGCGATCTTCACGATCATGTATTATGTACAGTGGATGTTCACTCTTAAGTGTGCAAAGGTCAATGTAAGGTCCGGCTCCGATATCGGAAGGGTTCCGGTTTATGTCGGAGTGATCTCGATCATCATGGCACTGCTGAATGCGGCAAGCATCGTTCCGCTTGCAGCGAACGATTATATCGGGATCGGGGCAGGAGCATCAAGTGCACTGTTCTTCCTGTTCTCAGGTCTGTGGATTCTGGTCTACCATGGATATGTGAAGAGACCGCAGCAGTCAAGAAGCTGAATGAAAATCAGGGATCCAGCAGGAAGCGGAGAGGCGGAAAGCCCCTCCGCTTCTTTTTTTGGAAGGCGTCAGACGTAAGGCCTCTTAAGAAATTCTTAATAAGGCCTGCGCCGGACTTTCATAATTTTTCATAGAAATTAAAGTGACTGACATCAGGTTTGATGATATGATGTGTCTTACCATGATAGTTCAGACGTCCAGACGGAAGAGTGCTTCCAGGAGAGAAGCTTTCTGTGAGGGATGCGGGAGACAGATAACGGATTTAAGGGGTAATGGTAATGAAGAAGGGGAGAAAAGCTGTAACGATCGTTCTGATCTCGCTTCTGGCAGCGCTGGCACTTGTGATCAGTGTCCTGGTCGCTTATCTCGGGAAGCAGTGGAACAGGACGACTTTCTTTGACAGGACGACGATCAACGGATTTGATGCGGCAGGGAAGACCCCGGAAGAGATCGTTCCGGTCCTGACCGACGCTTATTCTGTTCCCAAAGTACATGTGACGGAGAACGGAAAGGAAGAAGCAGTCTGGACACTTGCAGACATCGGATATACAGTCGACCAGACGAAGCTCCTTGCAGGGCTGAGAGATGCCCTTTCCAAGCAGAAGGCAAACATCACGATCCTTCTCGACGGCATGATGAACGGCAACACATTCGAGCTCAGCGTTCCGTTCGCATTCGATCAGAACAAACTAAGCCAGACGGTCGTTGCGGCCAATCTGAGTGACCCCAGAGTGGAGAACCAGGATGCCTACATGACCTATGATGAGAATTCGAAGACTTATTCGATCGTTCCTGAGGTACAGGGAACCCTCTTCAACGATTCAGACCTTCAGGCACTCGTGAAGACTGAGGCCGATAAGCTCGTCGGTCAGACGATGCCAGGAGAGGACATCACGGTGGCTTTCCCGGCGGAGGATTATATCAGGCCTTCCGTCCTCTCTACGGACGAGACACTGAATCTTCAGGTAAACACCTACAATTCCTATGATCAGGCGGTCATCACCTATGACTTCGGACCGGAGAAGGAAGTTCTCGACTGGAATACGATCAAGGACTGGGTCTTCTTCCAGGATGGACAGGGTCTTCTGAGCGAGGAGAAGATCCGGGCGTATGTCACGAACATGGCGGCAAAGTACAACACAATCTATTACACCCGTACTTTCACGACCACCTCGGGAAGGGAGATCGAGTTCCCGGAGTATGAGAATGAGTACGGATACCTGGTGGACGAGGAAGGAGAGTACCAGCAGCTCCTGGCAGATATCCAGGGGAATGCTCCGGTCGAGCGCGAGCCGGTCTATTCCTACAGTGGAGTCGGAAGGGACGGCGTGAATGATCTGGTCGAGTACGTGGAAGTTGACCTCAGCCAGCAGCACCTCTGGTTTTATAAGGACGGGGCACTGATCATCGACAGCCCGCTTGTAAGCGGATGTGTGGCGAAGAAGAACGAGACACAGACGGGAATCTTTCCGATCGCATACAAGGAAAGCCCGGCAACCCTGATCCCTGCCAATGAGACTAACGGCACCAAGGTGCAGTACTGGATGCCTTTCTACGATGGACAGGGACTTCACGATGCGAGCTGGAGAACGAACTTCGGAGGAAATATCTACCTCACGAATGGTTCTCACGGATGCGTCAATCTTCCGCCGAGCACCGCCCAGGTGATCTTTGAGAACGCTGATACCGGTACTCCGGTCATACTCTATAAGTGACCCGGCGGCAGGTTTTCTGCGGATAAATTTTTCAGATGCAATTCCCTCAAACAACATTGAATTTGAGGGCGAATCAGATATAATGGTATTAATGATTTTCTGAAACATACTCAGGGGAGACATTAAGGCTGTGAGGGCGGCCGTAAGGTGAGATAAGCAGTAAGGGGCAGCAGATGAACAGGGGAAATTTGGCGGAAGACCCAAGGGTAGATCGGCCGTCGTATAGCCGTTATTCCCGCTACGAAGGGGAGAAGAACAGTCTCCTTTACGTCAGCGACAGGGAGTGGAGAAAAGCTTCCTCAGGGAAGAAGGAAAAGGACGGTAAAGTCAAGAGCAGGCATACACGCGTCAGTGCAGGTACGGCTTCGGGATATTCAAGTCTCGAGGTCGGAAGGCACGGACGCTTATTTGGTGTTAAGGTGTCTCCTTCCTCCAGGGCTGTGCCCTCGGGAAAGAAGGTTTCTTCTGCAGCGGCTATCGTACAGGAGGCCGGGCAGACAGAAAGCAGGCAGGGAGAACATGCAGGGAACGAGGCACTGGCCCAGGACCTTCGGATCAGCAGCGCTTCCCAGGTCTTCACGACAAAGAAGCCGGCGCGCCCATATCTCGATGCACCAAATCCACTTCTTGAGAAGAAGAATATCCGTCCCAGGGCAGAAAAGAAAGCGGATGCCGGAAGGAAATCCCTAAGGACAAAGGCAGCAGCTCCGGAGCTGAGGGGAGAGGCTATTCCCGCAGAAGGGGCAGCCGCTGCAGCTATGTCTGCAGGGATACCAGCTCCGGCAGACCCGGGTATGCCCTCAAAGGTCACGGCTGCTGCAGCTATGTCTGCAGGGATACCAGCTCCGGCAGACCCGGGTATGCCCTCAAAGGTCACAGTCACTGCAGCTCTGCCTGCGGCATCGGCGCAGAAGGCAGAGAGCAGGAGTATGTCCGGCAGGAAGATGCTTGCCGCCGCGGCAGCAGGAGTGGCGGCAGCTCTCTATATCGCTGCAGGAGTTCACTATGATGACCACTTCTATCCGGGAACCGAATTCTTCGGAATCGATGCGGACGGGATGACGGTCGGTCAGGTGAAGCGTCTGGTAGCGGAGAAAGTCGGAACCTACAGTCTAAAGCTTGAGGGCAGAGCCGGAAGCGAGAATTCTCATGGACTTAATGATACGATCACTGCACAGCAGATCGGACTGAAGTACCGCGACAATGGGATGATCGATGCCGAGATGAAGAGCCAGTATTCTGCACTTTGGCCGGTCATGATGGTGAAGTCTCTTGTGACGAAGAACCATGAGACTTTGGGGACAGAGTATGACGCTGAGAAGGCGGATGCCGTTCTGTCGAACCTGTCCATCTTCGATAAGAGCCTTGTAACTGCACCGAAGAATGCGGAGCTGAAGTTTAATGATGACGGCGCTTACATATCCGGGGAAGTCATGGGTACTACCCTTGACGAGGAGAAGACCAGACAGGCAGTTATCCAGGCACTGAACGACGGTTCTACATATATCGATCTGGACAAGGAGGGGCTTTATCAGAATCCAACCGTCTATTCGGATGACAACAGTCTGAAGGAGAAGACGGGCGCGCTCAATAAGGTCCTTGGCGCAGATATTACCCTGGACTTCGGCGACAGGAGCGAGGTTCTGGATCCGGAGACGATCGCTGACAGGTTTCTTTCTCTGGATATGGACGGCAATTATTACGTCGATCCCGATAAGCTGAACAGCTATGTCGAAGATCTGGCAGGCCGTTTCGATACAGTAGGAGACGCAAGGGAGTTCTCCACCAGCCTTGGGACTACTGTACGGCTGGAAGGCGGCGACTATGGCTGGTCGCTGGACGCAGAATCGACGGAGCAGGAACTTCTTGCTGCCATCGAACAGAAGAAGAAGGGAGAGCTGGAGCCGGTGTACTTTCAGACCGGTTACTGCAGAGATGCAGATGACATCGGCGATACGTACGTGGAGATCGATCTGACCAATCAGCGGATGTGGTTCTATAAGAACGGATCGCTGATCGTCGATACTCCTGTCGTTACCGGCAATCCGTTGAAGAATAACGAAACTCCTTCCGGAGGCGTGTGGTCCCTGAAAGGCAAGTACAGGAATGCGATCCTGAAGGGGCAGGGCTATGCAACGCCGGTCGACTACTGGATGCCGTTCAACGGCGGCGTCGGAATCCATGACCTGCAGGCAAGATACTATTTCGGCGGCTCGATCTACATGGGAGCTGGTTCCCACGGATGTGTCAACACTCCGCTGGCGGCCGTGAAACTGATCTATCAGAACATCGAGAGCGGAACACCGGTCGTCGTCTACAAGGACGAATCCGATGCGGCTGTCTCCCAGAACATGGGCATGCAGGATATCGGAACGATCACTGCGAACATCGAAGCAAACTTCGGAACGGTCTCAGATGATGACCAGACCGCGGACGGCGGAGCTGCCCAGACCTTTGAGACGGACCAGAATGCTGCTTCCTCCGGTCAGGAAGGCGGTAGTGCACAGTGAAGGAAGTGAGAAAGAGATACAGGGACCTTCTGTTCGATCTGGACGGTACGATCACGGATTCGGGGGAAGGGATCACGAAATGTGTGCAGTATTCCCTGAAAAAGTTCGGGATCGATGAGCCGGACCTTTCAAAGCTGATCCCGTTTGTAGGACCTCCGCTTCTGGATTCCTACGAGAAGTATTATGGCATGGATGAAAAGCAGGCCATGCAGGCAATCGCCTTCTACAGAGAAAGGTATGAAGGCATCGGTATCTTTGAGTGCCGGCCGTATGAGGGGATCGACAGGCTGCTGAGCAGGCTTCAGAAGGAGGGACGCCGCCTGATCGTGGCGTCTTCCAAACCGGAAGCTTTCGTGAAAAGGATCCTCGAATATTTCGGACTGATCCCTTACTTTTCAGAGATCGTCGGTGCGACGATGGATGAAAAGAAACTCAGCAGCAAGCCGGATATCATCCGGGAAGTCTTCCGGAGATGCGGCATTACGGAAGAAGAAAAAAGAAACATGGTGATGATCGGAGACCGCCGATATGACATTGAGGGGGCGGGATCTACGGGAATCGATTCGATAGGCGTTTATTACGGATTCGCAGACCCGGGAGAGCTTGAGGCAGCCGGAGCGACTTTCATCGCCCATACGGTTGAAGAACTTTCGGATCTTTTTGAGATAGTCTGATATGGGAAACTTCATCCTCCTGCTATGGGAGTGGCCGGAGGAATGATTCATATATATAGTTGCATAATCATCGGGGGAGCAGATTATGAGAGAGACAAACAGGAATGCGGAGAGGGCAGGATATGACGGGGTTTTCAAGGCGCTGGGAGATGAACACAGACTGCAGATCCTCAGATTGCTTTCAAGGAAGGAACTGAGTGCGGGTGAGATCCTTGAATCGATGGATATCGTTCAGTCGACCCTGTCCCATCATATGAAGGTACTGACCGACTGCGGAGTCGTGACGGCTACGCGCAGCGGAAAGTGGACGATATATTCGGTCAACATGGAAGTCCTCAGGGATACAGAGAAGGCGCTTGCCGATTTCCTTCGGGAAGCGTCTTCAGCCGGAAAGTCTGAGATCGCGGCGGCTGCACTGAGGAATAAGGAAGAAGCCGGAAGGGCGGAGCGGAAAGTCTCTCCGGTGAAGGAGAGTGTGCCGGAGAAGGAAAGCGTGACGGAGGCAGAAACGGTCCCGGGGGCAGAGACGGTCCCGGAGGCAGAAAGCATCCGGGAGGAATCGGATACAAAGGAGAAGATATCCGAGGCGAGATATGTCCGTGAAGATGCCGGGAAAGACGGGAAAGAAAAGAAGAAGGGTAAAAAGTCGAAGAAATCTAAAAAGAATGGCAAAAAATGACAGATGACGGCCTTGACCTTCCGAAAATTATGCTGTACCGTTAATGAATAATAATAAAGATTGAAGGGCGGGACGACATATGCTGAGTGATGATGAAAGACGAATAAGAGACGATCGGCTTATGACGCTTGCGGAGACAGCCGGAGGGATGGTACATCAGATCGACCCTTCGCTTTATTCCACATATGGAGTAAAGCGCGGGCTTCGCGAGGCAAACGGAAAAGGTGTCCTCACAGGGCTTACCGAGGTGTCTGATGTCAACGGACATCGCGATGTGGACGGAAAGTCAGTCCCGATCGAAGGTGAACTGTATTTTCAGGGATATAAGATCAATGACCTGGTGGATGGCTTCAAGAGCCATCGGTTCAACTTTGAGGAGATCACTTACCTGCTTCTCTTCGGCGAACTTCCGAACAGGAAGCAGCTGAGGGATTTCATCGATCTTCTTGCCCAGTACAGGGAACTTCCGAGCAAGTTCGTGCGTGATGTCATCATGAAGGCACCGAGTGCGAACATCATGAACGGTATGCAGAGGTCAGTCCTGACACTGTATTCCTATGATAAGGTTCCGGATGATATCTCGCTTCCGAATGTCCTCAGGCAGTCGATGCTTCTGATCGGTGTCATGCCGATGATCGCTGTCTACAATTATCATGCATATCAGCATTATAACAACGACCGCTCCCTGATCATCCGTTATCCGGATGAGGAGCTGTCCACAGCGGAGAATATCCTGCGTATGCTGCGCGATGACGGTCAGTTCACGGAACTCGAAGCGAAAGTTCTCGATACGTGTCTGGTCATCCATGCGGAGCATGGCGGTGGTAATAACTCTACCTTCACGACTCACGTCGTCTCATCGACTGGTACCGATACGTATTCTGCAGTGGCTGCCTCTCTTGCATCCCTGAAGGGACCGAAACACGGCGGCGCCAATCTGAAGGTTGAAAACATGTTCGGTGACATCAAGGAGCATGTGAGCAACTGGGCAGATGAGGACGCGATCAAAGCCTACATTGAGAAGATCATAGACGGAGAGGCATTCGACCATACAGGACTGGTCTATGGTATGGGACATGCGATCTATACACTGTCCGATCCGAGGGCGGTCCTTCTGAAGGAAAAGGCAAAGAAACTGTCTGCCGAGAAGGGGCTTGAGGAAGAGTTCCATCTCTACGAGACGGTTGAGAAGGTTTCGGCGGAGCTGCTTACGGGGAAGAGACACCTCTCCAAGCCGGTCTGTGCGAATGTCGACTTCTACTCTGGATTCGTATATTCCATGCTGGGGATCCCGAGACAGCTGTTCACCCCGATCTTTGCAATGGCGAGGATCTCGGGCTGGTGTGCCCACAGGATGGAAGAGCTTTCGTCTGGCGGCAAGATCATCCGTCCGGCTTATAAGTATGTAGGCCATCACAGGACTTACCACAAACTGGAAGACAGGAACTGAACTGTCCAGGCTCCCATGGAAGACAGGAACTGAACTGTCCAGGCTCCCATGGAAGACAGGGACTGAACTGTTTAGGCTTTTATGGAAGACAGGGACTGAACTGTTTAGGCTTTCATGGAAGACAGGAACTGAACTGTCCAGGTCCTCACGCAGGCAAGGTAACGGAGAGGTAAGGAATGTGTAAATACGTTCCAGACAGCTTGCAAGTGACAGACATGGAAGGTAATATGTTCATTAGATTGAATCTCTGATCATCTTTAGTGACAATGGAGGATGTTCCATATGGCTTCTAAGATCAAAACGATTGGCGTACTTACAAGCGGCGGCGATGCGCCTGGAATGAATGCCGCGATCCGTGCGGTCGTCCGCAGGGGTATCGGCTATGGCATGAATGTCAAAGGTATCTATCAGGGATACAAGGGACTCCTGAACGGGGAGATCACTGATCTGTCTGCCAGAGATGTCTCGGATACCATCTCCAGGGGCGGCACGGTCCTGTATACTGCGCGCTCGTCTGTCTTCCGTACTCCGGAAGGTCAGCAGAAGGCTGCTGAGGTCTGCAGACAGCATGGTATAGAGGGATTGGTCGTCATCGGGGGAGATGGTTCCTTCGCAGGGGCCGGAAAACTTGCCGAGCTTGGCATCAACACAGTAGGCGTTCCCGGGACCATCGACCTTGATATCGCCTGTACGGATTACACGATCGGTTTTGACACAGCGGTCAATACCGCTATGGAAGCGATCGACAAGGTGCGTGATACTTCGACTTCGCATGAGCGCTGCTCGATCATCGAGGTCATGGGCCGTAACGCCGGCTACATTGCGCTGTGGTGCGGCATCGCGAACGGAGCGGAGGATATCCTTCTTCCGGAATCCTATGACTATGATGAGCAGAAGCTGATCAACCATATCATCGAGTTCCGCAAGAGAGGCAAGAAGCATCACATCATCATCAACGCAGAGGGAATCGGACATTCGAGTTCCATGGCAAGACGGATAGAGGCTGCGACCGGTGTCGAGACGAGAGCCACCATCCTCGGACACATGCAGCGAGGCGGAAGCCCGACCTGCCGTGACCGTGTCTACGCATCCATGATGGGCTGCATGGCTGTCGACCTTCTTGCAGAGGGCAAGACCAACAGAGTCGTCGCTTACAAGGACGGCAGGTACTGCGATTTCGATATCGCAGAAGCGCTTAAGATGCAGAAGCATCTGGATGACTACATGGTCAGAGTCGCAAAGGCACTGACCGTCTGAGGCCTGTCCCGCTGAGCGGGAGACCGCTGGAGGAAAGGTCCGTCAGGGAAGAACATTTTTCCAGAAGATATGAGATGCCCCGTTCCGGCTTATACCGGGATGGGGCATCTTTGTAGTATACTGAAACTGATCGCTGGGAAGACAGCGTCATATGAGGAAAAGATAGAAGGAAGCCGGTTATCGATGATCACAAGCAAATCAAATTCAAGGATAAGAAACCTGGTCACGCTGAAGAAGAAGGCTTCTGAGCGCAGCAGCCAGGATGTGTTTCTGGTTGAGGGAATCAAGATGTTCCGGGAGATCCCGGCGGAGGAGCTGGTGGAAGTATATGCTTCCGGATCATTCCTGAAGACGGAGGCCGGAAAGAGCGCCGTAGAAGCAGCGGAAAAGGAGTCAGAAGCTGCATGGAGACCAGACAGGAGGCCATCGTTTCAGGAGGTCTCTGATGAGGTCTTCCAGGCTCTGTCCGATACAAGATCTCCGCAGGGCATCATGGCGGTGGTCAGGCAGAAGCACTACCGCTTTGAGGATCTGCTGGGGAATGCCGGCCGTCCTCTTGTCATGGTCCTCGAGAACCTTCAGGACCCGGGCAATCTGGGCACGATCGTCCGCACTGCAGAGGGGGCCGGCGTCACCGGCATCCTTATGAGTAAGGGCACTGCCGATATCTACAGCCCGAAAGTCACAAGATCCACGATGGGAAGCATCTTCCGGATGCCGTTCCTCTACACGGATGATCTGGCGGGCGATATCGGAAGAATGAAGAAGGCCGGGGTCACGGTCTGTGCGGCTCATCTGAAGGGAAAGAATACCTATGACGGTGAAGATTACACGAAGGGAACGGCTTTTTTGATCGGCAACGAAAGCCGGGGACTTTCCGATGAGATCTCGGAGCAGGCTGATGTAAGGGTAAGGATTCCTATGGCAGGACGAGTAGAATCGCTCAATGCATCGATAGCAGCTGCGATCCTCATGTATGAGGCAGGCAGACAGAGGATAAAGATGGAGGGAAAGCATTATGGCGAAGCTTAAGGCACTTTTTATCGGCGGGACGGGTACGATCAGCAGTGCGATCGTCAGAAGGCTGGCCCAGGATCCGCTCTGGGAGGTCTATGTCCTGAACCGGGGAAACCGGAAGGACAGTCTTCCGGAAGGCGTTCATCAGATCATCGCAGATATCCATGACGAGAAGGCCGCTGCAGAGGCGATCCGGGAAGCGACAGGAGATATGATCTTTGACTCGGTCTGCGAGTTTGTCGGCTTTGTGGCTGAGGACGCTGAGCGGGACTACCGGCTCTTCAAAGGGAAGACCAGGCAGTACATCTATACGAGCTCTGCATCCGCCTATCAGAAACCGGCTGCAGGTTATATCATCACGGAAGGAACCGCTCTGTCCAATCCTTACTGGCAGTATTCCAGAAATAAGATCGCCTGTGAGGAATTCCTGATGGAAAAGTATCGTCAGGAGGGGTTCCCGGTGACGATCGTGCGCCCGAGTCACACTTACTGTGAGCGTCAGATCCCGCTCGGGATCCATGGAGACCTCGGTTCCTGGCAGGTCATCAAAAGGATGATGGAGGGGAAGCCGGTGCTGGTCCATGGAGACGGAAGTTCCCTCTGGCATCTGACCTTCAACACGGATTTTGCCGTGGGCTACACCGGGATCATGGCGAACCGGCATGCGATCGGCGAAGCATTTCAGATCACGGGAGATGAAGTGCTGACCTGGGACCAGATCTATCAGACGGTCGCGGATGCTCTGGGAGTGAAGCTGCATCCTTATCATGTCTCTTCCTGGTTCCTGGCGGCCGCAGGGAAGAAGTACGGCTACGACTTTGAGGGAAGTCTTCTCGGAGACAAGGCGGTCTCTGTTGCCTTCGATAATTCGAAGCTGAAGAGGCTGGTCCCGGAGATGAGGACCAGCGTGCCTTTCCATAAGGGTGTCAGGATCGCGCTCGATTACATCATGGCGCATCCGGAGTGCCGGACGGAAGATCCGGACTTTGACGCCTTCTGCGATAAGGCGATCACTTCCCAGGAGAGAGCACTCGCGGAAATCTGAGGACAGACCGGCTGGAAAAGATCGTTAATGATAGAAATGAGAAGCAGGCGCTTGACTTTGTCGGGCGCCTGTAATATTATAGTCGCAGATGTTAACAAATTTGTAATAAATTGAACATAATTGAAACATAATGACACAGATTGTTACAGATCTGTGCTCATCTGGAAGAAAGCCGCTGAGGAGCGGCAGAAGAGATCAGTAAGATTCAGGAGGGTACATACAATGAAGAATGCCAGAAGGATCGCAGCATTTCTCTCGATGGGAATGGCTTTTTCAGCAGTCTCAGGAGGGAACGTGTTTGCCGCTGACAAGGCATTTCAGCTGGATGTGGCAAACTGGGACGACCAGGACTGGAACAGCATCGCTATGACGAATGACGATACCGTAACTTCCGGCGTCATCATCCGCGCGGATGCTTCCTCTGATTCCGAAGCGATCGGATATCTGTACAGGGGAGCGGCAGTCAATATCGTATCGAAGGACGACACCTGGACAAAGATCCAGTCCGGATCGGTCACAGGCTATGTCATGAACGATTATCTGGTCTCCGGCGATATGGCGAAGGGCCTTGCAGATTACTACGGAAAGGAAGGCGTTGTCGCCAACTGGAACGACGTCAATGTCTTTTCCGACAAGACTGCTTCCCGGGTATCCAGAACGGTGGATGACGGGACTGCATTCCCGCTGGTCTCCGATGAAGGCCACTGGCTGCTGGTACAGCAGGGGGCAGACCAGGCGGGCTATGTCTCCGAGGATGATGCTTCCAGGATGCTCCTGGTCGATACGGCAGTTCCGGTCGAAGGGGAGGACGAGGAGTCCAGCTATATGCAGAACCTCGGTGGGACTACAGCAGACACCGCAGCCGCGGACTACAGCGAAGAGGCAGCCGCGGACTACAGCGAAGAGGCAGCTGCTGACTACAGCGAAGAAGCAGCTGCGGACTACAGCGAAGAGGCAGCTGCGGACTACAGCGAAGAAGCGACCGCAGACTACAGCGAAGAGGCAGCCGCAGACTACAGCGACGAGACTCAGCCGGCTGAGACTTATCAGACACAGACCGTCAGCGATAACGCAGACGTTCAGGCACTGTATGATGCCTATATCGAGGCGCAGAACGCAGCTATGAACTGCACGAGCGCAGAAGACGCCGAAACCAAGGCGGCGGCAGCGGTCGAAGCTTACAATGCATATGTTTCCGCCGCAAATGGAACTTCCTCCGCTTCTGCGGATGCGACAGCCCCGGCTTCGGATACTGATACGGAGACCCGGCAGGCAGAAACGGCGGCGCCGGAGACAGAAGCTCCGCAGCCGGAGACCACGGCAGCTCCTGAAACGGAAGCTCCGCAGCCGGAGACCACGGCAGAGACCGCGGCTCCTGAGACGGAGGCTCAGCAGGCGGAAGGCACCCAGGCTTCTTCCGGAAGCACCGGCTCCTATGCAGACTACAGCGATCTTGATCTTCTCGCGGCGATCATCTGGTGCGAGGCAGGAAACCAGCCGTACGATGGAATGGTCGCGGTCGGCGAGGTTGTCATGAACCGTGTGGCAAGCCCGAGCTTCCCGAATACGATCGCGGAAGTCCTGGAACAGCCGGGACAGTTCACTCCTTATTCTTCCGGAACGCTTCAGAGTGCTCTGGCTTCCGGGGTCAACTCCAACTGCTACTCCGCAGCACAGGATGCGCTGAATGGTGCACAGCCGGTCCCGGGTGCCCTCTACTTCAACACCCACAGCGGAAGCACCAAGCTCGGAGATCACTACTTCTCATGATCGTTTTTCTCTGGTAATCCCCCATCCGCCGGTCTTTCCGGCAGACAGGGATGTTACATATCAACTATCTATGGAAAAGAGGCATCACCTCCCCCGGTGATGCCTCTTTTCCTGTCTCTTTTCCTGTTCATCCTGATCCTGGCTGGCCTGCCTTCAAAGCATTGCCACACTATCACAGCATTGCCATTGCCGGATCAGCCTGCTGCACCCGATTCAGTCATCCGACAGGGTACGGAAGACGTAGGAGTAGATATCGCTGCTCTTCTTCTTCCACTGTTTTGCCACGATCTTTGCCTGCTGTTCGGAAGGAACGGTGACCGTCATCTCCATCAGGAGTTCCGAGTGGTCAAGCACTTCGCAGTGGACCTGGAAATCGCCGGTGGTGGAGCGGTAATAATCAGCTCTTGTGCTGACCGCCTCGCGGAACTGAAGGCGGTTTTCCTTCAGGTACTGGTCGATATCGGAGCGGATATCAGGACCCAGGTCATTCTTAAGAGCCTCCAGGCTGCCGCGGCCTGCATCGGTCAGCGAGTAGTAGTAGCAGTCCGGATACACATCTTCCCGGATCAGCCCCGAATCTACCAGGTCGCCGATCGTATACTGGACATTGAAATAGTTCGTGTATCCCAGTTCCGTGAAGACTCCGGCGATCTGCTTGTTGGTCATCGCGAAGTCCACGCGGCTGAGAGTGTACAGTGTCATTAGTTTATAAAGAACCTGAAGCTGGTCAGACATCGGAATCCTCTTTTCTCAACAGAATTTGTCTTTCTATTCTAGCATATGAGATATCCTCATACAAAGGGCAGATATGCACAGACCCGTTCCGCACCGGGGCCGCCCAGGCATATCTGCGTGCCGGATCCGCCCAGGCATATCTGCGTGCCGGGGCCGCCCAGACATATCTGCGTGCCGGGGCCGCCCAGGCATATCTGCGTGCCGGATCCGCCCAGGCATACCTGCGTGCCGGGGCCGCCCAGGCCGGAAGCTTCCGGTTTTCCATTTTTCCCAAATCCTTTAATCGGTCCTGAAAGTATGGTACACTTTGAATGAATTAGGGGGAGCAGCACAAGAATAAGGGGAATTATCTTGAGAAGAAAAAATAAGACGTATGCGGAGCGGGAGATCCGGAGAAGGCGCAGCAATGTGATCCTGAAAAGTCTGATCGCGTTTCTGATCGTTGTCCTGGTCCTGCTGGCCGCCCTGCTCATCTACGAGACAAAGATAAGAACATATGACAATCCATTTGCGGAAAAACTGAAAGAGATACAGATTAAGCAGCAGGCGGCCCTGGAGAATGGCGGAAAGGGCGACGATGATCTGGAAGCCCTGAAGGCGAAGGCAAACCTGCTCGCGACCCAGTATGACTACGATGGCGCGATAGAGCTGCTCAAGTCGCAGCCGGACTTCGGAAAGAGTGATGCGCTGAAGTCCCTGGCGAATTCGTACCAGCAGACGAAGAACAGCTGTGTGTCCTATCCGATCGACCAGATCACCCATGTTTTCTTCCACTCGCTCGTGGTGGACGATGCGAAGGCGTTTGACGGGGACGATGATTCCGCCGGCTACAACCAGGTCATGACGACCATCTCCGAGTTCAGCGGGATCATCCAGCAGATGTATGACAAGGGCTATGTGATGGTCAGCCTGAAGGATATGTGCGAGATCGGCGATGACGGGACCGTGACCCGGAAGGAGATCTATCTGCCGAACGGAAAGATCCCGTTTGTCCTGTCCCAGGATGACTGCAGCTATTATCACTACATGCAGGATGACGGATTCCCGCAGAAGCTGGTCCTGACCGAGGATGGCCAGGTGAAGAATTCGCTTCTTCAGGATGATGGGACGGTCAGCATCGGCGACTACGACGTAGTACCGCTGATCGACACATTTGTCAATGAGCACCCGGATTTCTCCTATCATGGTCATAAGGGGATCCTGGCACTGACCGGCTATGAGGGAGTGCTTGGCTACCGGACAGATGAGGTCTACAAGACCAGGGAGCCGGACAGAGTCACGAAGTACCAGCAGCAGTTCTTCGATGAGAATCCGGACTTTGACTATGACAGGGAATGCCAGGATGCAAAGGCAGTCGCCGACGCCATGAAGGCGGAAGGCTGGGAGTTTGCGTCCCACACCTGGGGCCATATCGCCCCTCTTCAGCATACTCTGGAAGAGGTACAGAGGGATAATGAGCGGTGGCAGAACAATGTGGCGCCGATCGTCGGAAAGACGGATGTCCTGATCTTTGCCTTCGGTGCCGACATCGGGGACTGGCATCCGTATTCGCATGACAATGAGTACTTTGATTATTATAAGTCCCAGGGATTTGATATCTACTGCAATGTTGACGGCTCGACGACGCACTGGGTACAGTTCGGGGACGATTTCATGAGGCAGGCGCGGCGCAACCTTGACGGATACCGCATGTACTACAATCCGGAGCTCGTATCGGATCTGTTCGATGTGGATTCTGTCTGGGACAGCAGCAGGCCGACGCCGGTGCCGCAGATGGGATAAAAATGGGAGCAGCGAAGTGCTCCGTGG
Organism: Lachnospiraceae bacterium UBA7729; assembly: GCA_002482005.1. Classification (GTDB taxonomy): domain Bacteria; phylum Bacillota; class Clostridia; order Lachnospirales; family Lachnospiraceae; genus Porcincola. The sequence continues at coordinate 25,396 of DLFD01000086.1, forward strand.
ATCTGAGACACCAGTTTTACGGAAAGGAGAGCATCTATGCAGATTCTGATCCGAGGCGGACGGTTGCTTGATCCGCTTTCAAAGACTGACAGGATCACGGACGTCCTGATCGAGGACGGCTATGTGACGGCGATCGGGGATGGACTGGATTTCCCGGCGCCGAAGAAGAAGAGGGTGATCAAGGAAGCATCGGTTTCCGGTTTCACGGTGGATGAGGCTTCCACGGAAGGATCGATGACGATCGATGCGACCGGCTGCTGGGTCATGCCGGGATTCGTCGATCTTCACGTACATCTGAGAGATCCGGGGCTGACCTACAAGGAAGATATCGGGACCGGATCGCTTGCAGGCGCAGCAGGAGGATTCACAACGATCTGCGCGATGCCGAATACGAAGCCGGTCATCGATACGCCGGATAAACTTAACTATGTCCGTTTCAAGAGCGCGGCTCTTTCCCCGATCCATGTGATGCAGATCGGTGCGATCACGAGAGGACAGAAGGGTGAGGAACTTGCGGATATCGAAGGACTTGTCGATGCAGGGGCGCCGGCCGTCTCTGAGGACGGGAAGAGCGTGGGAAACGCTGCCCTGATGAAGAAAGCGATGAAGCTCACGAAGAGGCTGAACATCCCGATCTTTGATCACTGCGAGGACAAGAAACTTGCAGGTCAGGGCGTCGTCAACGATGACGAGAATGCTGTGAGGCTCGGACTTTTGGGTATCCCCAACAGTGCGGAGGACGTGATCGCCGCAAGGGACATCATCCTTGCAGCAGAGACGGGAGCGCAGCTCCACCTCTGCCATGTGTCCACCAGACAGTCTGTTGAGATGATCCGCTTTGCCAAGTCACAGGGAGTGAGACTGAGCGCAGAGGTAACGCCGCATCACTTTACGCTCTGCTCGGATGATATTCCGTCAGATGATCCGATGTTCAAGATGAACCCGCCGGTGCGCACGAAAGAAGACCGCGATGCCCTCATCGAAGGGCTGCAGGACGGCACCATCGACTGCATCTCTACGGACCACGCTCCCCATGCGGTCAGCGAGAAGTTTGGATCCATGCAGACCGCCGCTTTCGGGATCGTAGGGCTGGAAACCGCATTTCCGCTCGCGGTCACAAGACTGGTGGAGCCAGGGATCCTGAGCCCGCTGGACCTTTCAAGGGTCATGAGCACGGCGCCGGCAGGCATCGCAGACCTTACAGCGCAGTACGGTGACGGTAAGATCGCGGTCGGAAATCCGGCCGATATCACGATCGCCGATCCCGGGCAGGAGTGGACGATCGATAGAAGCAAGTTTGCCTCAAAAGGAAGGAATACTCCATTCGACGGATGGAAGGTAAGAGGCAGGGTCAAGTACACGATCTGCAACGGAGAAGTCGTGTATCAGGACAGTTGAGTGGAGAGTGTATGATCTGCGGCAGAGAAGCCGTATGTCAGGACAGTTGAGAGCATGATCTGCGGCAGGAAAACCGTATGTCAGGACAGCAAAGTTTTGCACAGAAGAGGAGAAAAACCATGATCGATCAGCTTGTAGAGAAGATTAAGAAAACCGGGGCGCCGATTGTTGTAGGGCTTGACCCGCAGATGAAGTTCATCCCGGATGAAGTCAAGACCCCTGTCTTCGATGAGATGGGCGAGACCCTTGAGGCTGCCGGCGAGATCCTGTTCCGCTTCAACAAAAAGATCGTGGATGCGGTCTATGATCTGGTTCCGGCCGTGAAGCCGCAGATCGCTATGTATGAGCGCTTCGGGATTCCGGGACTTGTCGCTTACCAGAAGACGATCGACTACTGCAAGGGCAAGGGCCTGGTCGTGATCGGCGACGTCAAGAGAGGCGACATCGGGTCGACTTCCGAGGCTTATGCGGACGCTCATCTGGGCAGAGTCATGGTCGGCGACCGTGAGTACAAGGCTTTTGACGAGGACTTCGCTACCGTCAATCCGTATCTTGGATCGGACGGTGTTCTTCCTTTCCTGAAGGTCTGTGACACTCAGGACAAGGGCGTATTTATCCTGGTCAAGACTTCCAATCCGTCGAGCGGGGAGTTCCAGGACAGACTGGTTCTGGCACCCTCCTCTGAAGACGGCCCAGACTCTGTCTTTTTTGCCGGCAACAAAAAGGACGGTATCACTCTGGCTGACATTCTGGAGAGCGCCGACAGAAGTGATCTGACAGCTCTGTCTCTGCGGCCGCTCTATGAGGTCGTGGCAAAAAAGGTAGATGAGTGGGCGTCTGATCCCGGCCTGATCGGACAGTCTGGCTACTCGGAGGTCGGTGCTGTGGTCGGAGCGACTTATCCGAAGATGGGAAAGGCTCTGCGGAAGCTTATGCCTAAGTCCTATATCCTGGTACCGGGTTACGGAGCCCAGGGCGGCAAAGGCAAGGATCTTGTCCACTTCTTCAATGAAGATGGCCTCGGAGCCATCGTCAACTCCAGCCGCGGGATCATAGCCGCCTACAAGAGCGCGCCTTACTGCGACAAGTACAGCCCGGAAGACTTCGCGGACGCAAGCCGTGCAGCAGTCAAGGCGATGAAGAAGGATATCAAAGAGGCACTGGATTAAGCGGTGCATGTGTGCAGCGCCGGGTTCGGCAGGACGTCAGGTGCAGGGCGGCGGTGCTGACTGGCTCTGGAGCGTATGGAGCACAGTTCTGCGGACAGCAGCGTACAATGCAGGAACAGAAGTGGCAGACAGAAGGGTAAGATATGGCAGAAAAGTTCAGAGAACAGGGAGTTGTTCTTTCAAACGGGCAGATCGGGACAGGCATCTTCGACCTGAAGCTGAAAACGGATAAGATCGCTGCGGCAGCGAAGCCGGGGCAGTTCGTATCCATCTACAGCAATGACAAGTCACGGCTGCTTCCGCGTCCAATCAGTATCTGCGGAGCGGACAGTGAGACAGGAGAGCTGAGGCTCACTTTCCGTGTGGCAGGCAAGGGAACAGAAGAGTTTTCGAGGCTTGCCGCCGGAGAGAAGGTCGATCTGGTCGGACCGCTTGGCAATGGTTTCCCCCTGGAGCGTGCTTTTGCGACTGATGACAGCAGGAACTGCGCTGACAGAGACGGTGCTGCTGAGTCTGTTGGGGTGAAAGGCAGGCGCGTCTTCCTGATCGGCGGAGGCATCGGCATTCCGCCGATGGTGCAGCTGGCGAAGACACTGACCGAACGTGCGCAGGCAGCGGGAGATACAGCGGCATCAGCCGGAAGCCCGGAAACTTTCCAGGCATCAGCCGGGTCCCAGGCAGCCGGGGCCAATGCGGTCGGGTTCCAGGCGGCGCCTTTCATCACTTCCGTTCTTGGTTTTCGCGATGAGCTGTTTCTGGTCGATGACCTGAAGCCTTACGGGGATGTGGTCATCGCGACCGAGGATGGCAGCTGCGGAACGAAGGGCAATGTCCTGGACGCGATCCGGGAGAAGAACCTGAAGGCGGATGTGATCTACGCCTGCGGACCTACGCCGATGCTCAGGGCTCTGAAAAAGTATGCAGAGGAGACCGGGACCGAATGCTGGCTTTCCCTTGAGGAGAAGATGGCATGCGGGATCGGCGCCTGCCTCAGCTGCGTGTGCAGGTCGACAGAAGTCGACGGACATTCCAAAGTAAAGAACAAGAGAGTCTGTACGGAAGGACCGGTATTCAGATCGACAGACATAGAACTGTGAACGTTGAGGAATTAATGACTTTCACAGCGGAAGCAAAGAGAAGAAAACTGTGAAGGTAAGGACAGTGCCTATGAAGATGGAGGATGATGCTATGCCGGATATGAGTGTGGAGATCGCCGGAGTAAGACTGAAGAACCCGGTGATGACGGCGTCCGGAACCTTCGGGTCAGGACAGGAATTCTCGGAATTTATCGATCTGAACCGGCTTGGCGCGGTCGTGACGAAGGGAGTCGCCTCCGTCCCGTGGCCGGGCAATCCGACTCCGCGTATCTGTGAGACGCCGTCGGGGATGCTGAACGCCATCGGACTGCAGAACCCGGGAGTTGAGACATTCCGGGAGAGGGACCTGAAGTTCCTGGAGCAGTTCGATACCAGGGTTGTCGTCAATGTCTGCGGACACAGCGTCGCCGAATACGTCGACTGCGTGGAGAAGCTGGCGGATGCAAAGCGGGCAGATCTGCTCGAGATCAACATCTCCTGCCCGAACGTGAAGGAGGGCGGCATCGCCTTCGGAACGGACCCGAGAGGGGTCGAGGAGATCACGGCAGCCATAAAGAAAGCGGCGAAGCAGCCGGTTATCATGAAGCTGAGCCCGAATGTCACGGATATCGCGGAGATCGCGAGGGCGGCGGAAGCCGGCGGCGCGGACGGACTGTCCATGATCAACACGATCACCGGCATGAAGATCGACATCAGGAGACGCACATATGCCCTGGCAAACAGGACCGGAGGACTGAGCGGACCGGCGATCCATCCGATTGCGGTCCGTATGGTATATCAATGCGCTCAGGCCGTGAACATCCCGATCATCGGGATGGGAGGCATTACCGATGCCGAGAGTGCCCTTGAGATGATCATGGCAGGCGCGACGGCCGTATCGGTCGGGACTGCGAACTTCCACGACCAGACGACCACCCTGCGCGTGGTCGAAGGCATCCGGGACTACATGGAGCAGTATCACGTGGAAAGCATCCGCGACCTGATCGGGTGCGTAAGATAAATCACGGAAGAACTTATGATTTTCACCAGACAACCTGGTGCAATATACGCTGCAAGGAGGATTGAGATTCCTCTTAAGGAGACCGCTGGAGCGAAGAACGGGCGGGAGTGTGTCGACGTAGAGGAATCTCAGACGATGAGCAGATATCAGACAGGAGAACACACATGGAGAGATACAAGGAAGAGTTCATTGAGTTTATGGTCAGCTGCGAGGTCCTGAAGTTTGGTGATTTCGTCACCAAGAGCGGCCGCAGGACACCTTTCTTCGTCAACACTGGCTTCTATCGCACGGGCGGCCAGCTGAAGAAACTTGGCGGGTACTATGCAAAGGCGATCGAAGGCGCGTTCGGAACGGACTTTGATGTCCTGTTCGGGCCGGCTTACAAGGGGATCCCGCTTTCTGTCGCAACGACCATCGCTCTGTCCGAGGACTGCGGCAGGGAGATCCGCTACTGCTCTAACCGCAAGGAGATCAAGGACCATGGCGACAAGGGGATCCTGCTCGGAGGACCGATAGGGGATGGCGATAAGGTTGTGATCATCGAGGATGTCACCACTGCCGGAACTTCCATCCGTGAGACGCTCCCGATCATCAAAGGTGTCGCCGATGCGGATGTTCTGGGACTGGTCGTCTCCGTCGACAGATGCGAGCGAGGGACCGGAGAGAAGAGCGCCCTGGATGAGATCCATGACACCTACGGTCTGAAGACGACCGCGATCGTCACCATGAAGGAAGTTGTAGAATATCTTTACGGAAGAGAGATCGGCGGCAGGGTCATTATCGATGATGAGATCAAAGGCCGCATCGATGACTATTATCGGGAGTACGGAGTATCATGAACAAACAGAAAGAAAAGCACATTCAGATCATCTCGGGTGTGCTTTTCTTTCTCTATCTTGCGGCGCTGATCTACTTCCTGTTTTTTGCCGATCAGTACGGAAGGACTTCCGGCGCTGAGATGAGATATAACTTCATTCCGTTTGTGGAGATCAGGCGCTTTCTGAAGTACAGGAAGACACTGGGACCAGAAGCAGTGTTTCTGAATGTGTATGGCAATGTGCTTGGCTTTCTTCCTTTCGGGCTTTTTCTGCCCATGCTCCACAGACATTTCAGGAGATTTCCCAGGACAGTCTCAGTATGCCTGCTGTTTTCCTGCGCGGTCGAGCTGACCCAGCTTGTCACAAGGCGGGGAAGCTGCGATGTGGATGATGTCATCCTCAACACGCTTGGCGGGATCCTGGGATATCTTCTTTTTCGGATCTGCAATGCGGCAAGAAAGAGACTGGAGTGACAGGTATGGCTGACAAGCGAAGATATTATTCATATAAACAGGAGAAGAGAAATGGGGGCCGCGGACTTGCCAGTACCGTGCTGGCATCTGTCTCCATCATCCTTTTTCTGGGGCTGCTGGCGGCCTGCTCCGCCCTGAAGGGCAAGGCCGGACCGTGGGCAGGAGCGGTAGGATTCTCGGGGATGCTGATCGCACTTGCGGGAGTTGTGATGGGGCTTTTGAGCTTCCATGACCGCCAGAGGTCTTATGGATTCAGCAAGGCAGGAACGATCATCGGCGGGATCATGGTCGCCGTGTGGTTCCTTCTTTTCTGCAGGGGACTGGCAGCCTGAGAGAAGAACGCTGCGGCAGAATTACGCGCTGCTGCGGCAGCACAGCACGGCGGGCTGCAGGAAGCCTGCATCGTAACAGGAAGCGGCGGGATGGCAGGCTGCAGGAAGCCTGCATCGTAACAGGAAGCGGCGGGATGGCGGGCTGCAGGTCCAGGAACACAGATACATACAGAAGATACAGAATAAGATTCAGGAAGGTTCAGGAACAGGAATGGGAAATATCTGGGTTGATTATGACTCGATCGATGTCGTAAAAGAACGCTCTGAGCTCGCAGAGGGCAGGGTCAGGGAGGTCGCGAGGGAGCCTCAGCTGCCTTCCGGGACACCGGAAGCATACACGGAATACTTCCGGAGCGTCGCACATTTTATATCGATGATGTGCGATGTGAAGAGAAGCCTTGAGGATGGAAGCTATGACGGAAAGGCCGTCAACCGGAAGATGTATGAGGACATCCTTCCGGACCACTATGAGGAGAGCTTCGCCGATCCGGCTTATGCGGTGAGGATGCTGGGAGAGGACTTCGGCCCTCTGCTCTGCTTTCTCTATGCGCAGGTGCGCGGTCTGATCGCTTACATCTTCGAAGATAAGCAGGAGGAGATGGTCTCCCACATGGAGATCTTCCTTCAGGTGCACAGGATGTTCGTGGAAGAAGAGGAAGGACTGCCGGACCCTGCAAGGGTGAAGGATGCTCTCTACTGGTTTGAGAGCGACTATACGGATGTGTTCCTCAGAAACCGGATCCGCGGACAGATCGATCCTTCCTGCGACGGACCGGTATATACATTGATGAACCTCGATCCGATGGATGAGGCCTCCCTGTATGTGAGCGGGGAGTACATCACGGACAATGAGCTTCGGACGTTCCGCTATCTGGCATCTCTTCCGGACAGAGAGATACGGAAGATGGCGGATACCTTCACGGAAGGCTACCGGAAGGGATTTCTCATGGGCGGAAAGCCTCTTTATAAGAAGAGGACCGTGTCACTCGTCTACCATGCAGGTTTCGAGCGTGTGATGCAGGCAGCAGTCAGGAATTTCATGAAGATGGGCCTTCGGGTGACGATCTCCAGATACGGAGTCTCTGCTGTCACCGGGACCAGCCGCCTTCAGGGCTTCTCGGGAGCTTCGCCGAATCCTCAGTATGACTATGACCACAGGGAGGACCTGGCGCTGTTTCTGGACAGACGGTTCGTGGAGCGGAAAGTGGATGTGACGGATTCCGTCTACACCGAGTTCATCGAGGACGCCCACCGCTTCGGAGGACCAGCCGTTCTTGAAGTGTTCGGGGATGTCCCATTTGAGCCGAAGGCGAAGAAGGAAGCCTGGAAGCTTACGGATGAACAGCAGGAGCTGTCTGTCAGGATGAGAAATGAGACTTCCCGCCTTGTCAATGAGGCGATCTACGGACAGGAGAGGTCGTTCACGATCATATCCTTCCCGCTTCCTTCGATCGATGAGGATAGATATGAAGAGATCTTCCGGGAGACGATGAGGGTGAATACGCTGGACTCCGACCATTACAGCAGGATCCAGCAGGTGATCATCGATGCGATGGACCAGGGGACGAAGGCCCATATCGTCGGAAGGGGAAAGAACCACACGGACCTGACGGTGCAGCTCTTCAGACTGCAGGACCCGGAGAAGGAGACGATCTTCGAGAACTGTGTCGCGGACGTCAACATCCCGGTCGGCGAAGTCTTCACTTCCCCGGTGCTGAAGGGGACGGATGGCGTTCTTCATGTGAGCCAGGTCTATCTGCAGGGACTGAATTTTGAGGACCTCTCGCTTTCGTTCAGGGATGGCTGTGTCACAGACTATTCCTGCGGGAATTTCGAGTCTGAGGAAGAGAACCGGAAATATATTGAGGAGAACATCCTCTTCCATCACAAGACCCTTCCTATGGGAGAGTTCGCCATCGGGACGAACACGACGGCATACGCGATGATCAAAAAATACGGGATCGGGCCGAAGATGGACATCCTGATCGCGGAGAAGACCGGGCCGCACTTTGCGGTAGGCGATACCTGCTACAGCTGGGAGGAAGATTCGGAGACCTTCAACCCGGACGGAAAGAAGATCGTTGCAAGGGAAAATGATTTTTCGCGCCTCAGGAATGAGGACCCGGCGAAGGCTTATTTCAACTGCCACACGGATATCACGATCCCTTATGAGGAGCTCGGCCTCATAGAGGTGGTAAACGAGAAGACCGGCTACAGGAAAGAGATCATCCGCGACGGACATTTTGTCCTGGAAGGGACAGAGGAGCTCAACGGACCGCTTCTCCAGTGAGGCGCGCTGTAATATTGCTGAAAACAGAGGCCGGGACAGCGCAGGATTTTGGAAGGCGCAGCCGTCTCTGAGGCAGGCAAATTGCTTGCATCGAGTCCTCAATTAAGGTACGATAGGGCGAAAGTATCTTTTTTTTCAGCAGCAGAGGGAGGAAATCCATGGCGAATCCAATTGTGGGAATTGTGATGGGCAGTGACTCGGATCTTCCGGTCATGTCAAAGGCAGCGGCGATCCTTGATGAGTTCGGGATCGGATACGAGATGAGGGTCATCTCGGCACACAGGGAGCCGGATGTGTTCTTTGACTGGGCGAAGAGCGCCGAGGAGAGAGGCATCAAGGTGATCATCGCAGGCGCAGGTATGGCGGCCCATCTGCCGGGAATGACGGCAGCACTGTTCCCGCTTCCGGTCATCGGAGTTCCGCTCTATTCGAGAAATCTGGGCGGAGAGGACAGTCTTTATTCGATCCTGCAGATGCCGGGCGGCATTCCGGTCGCGACCGTAGCGATCGACGGGACCAAGAATGCAGCCCTTCTCGCGGTCCGTATGCTTGCGATCTCGGACCCGGAGCTTCTTGCGAAGCTGAAGGAATATTCGAAGAAGAACTGCGAGGCGGTCCAGAAGAAGGATGCAAGGCTGCAGGAAGTCGGCTATAAGAACTACAACGCATGAAGATGTGCAAAGCGGTGCGCATCGTTACAGGAAGAGGAGAGGTCAGATCACGCTTTGAGCATGGCTCAGGAGGACTAGATGGATTACAAGAGCGCTGGAGTTGATATCGAGGCTGGGTACGAGTCAGTTAAGCTGATGAAGAAGTTTGTCGCCCGCACCATGAGACCGGAGGTCATGACCGACCTCGGCGGATTCTCAGGTGCTTTCTCACTTGATTCTTTGAAGGGGATGGAACATCCGACCCTGCTGTCCGGAACGGACGGAGTCGGAACGAAACTGAAGCTTGCATTCGTCATGGACAGGCATGACACGGTCGGCATCGACTGCGTCGCTATGTGCGTCAACGACGTTGCCTGCGCAGGCGGCGAGCCGCTGTTCTTCCTGGACTACATCGCGTGCGGGAAGAATGATCCGGAGAAGATCGCATCCATCGTATCCGGCGTTGCGGAAGGCTGTGTGCAGTCCGGCTCCGCCCTGATCGGCGGCGAGACGGCTGAGATGCCGGGCTTCTATCCGGAAGACGAATATGATCTTGCAGGATTCTCCGTCGGAGTAGCGGATAAGAAAGATCTGATCACCGGAGCTGACATCAGGCCGGGCGACGTTCTGGTAGGACTTGCTTCCTCGGGCGTTCACAGCAACGGATTCTCTCTTGTCAGAAAAGTATTCACAATCGATGAAAAGACTCTTGGGACCTATCATGAGTCTCTGGGCGATACGCTCGGCAATGTGCTTCTGCGCCCGACCAAGATCTATGTCAGGGCACTGAAGAGCGTGAAGAGCGCAGGCGTAACGATCAAGGGCTGCAGCCACGTCACGGGCGGCGGCTTCTATGAGAATGTGCCGCGTATGCTCCCGGATGGAGTCAAGGCTGTCATCCGCAAGGACAGCTACGAGGTACCTCCGATCTTCCGGATGCTCCAGAAGGACGGCGACATCGCTGAGAAGATCATGTACAATACCTTCAATATGGGCATCGGCATGGTCCTTGCCCTCGATAAGAAGGATGTAGGCGCTGCGATCGCGGCGATCGAGGCGGCGGGCGAGAAGGCCTGCGTCATCGGGTCCGTCGAGGAGAGCACGGTCAAGTGTGCGGAAGTGGTATAAGGATTGAATATGCCTGCTTTGGCAGATAGGAGCCTTAAAGTGTTTAAGATAGCAGTTCTGGTTTCAGGCGGAGGAACAAACCTTCAGGCAATCATCGACGCCATCGATGCGGGAATCATCAGGGATACGGAGATCGCCCTTGTGATCTCCAACAATGAAGGCGCCTATGCACTGGAGAGGGCTAAGGCAAAGAATATCCCGGCGGAGGTCATCTCCCCGAAGAAGTTTGAGAGCAGGGAAGCTTTCAATGATGCCCTGCAGAAAAGAGTTCAGGATGCAGGCGTGGACCTGATCGTTCTGGCGGGCTTTCTGTGCGCGATCCCGGACAGGATGGTCGATGCATACCCGGACCGGATCATCAACATCCATCCGTCTCTGATCCCCTCTTTCTGCGGAAAGGGATTCTACGGACTGAAAGTCCATGAGAAGGCACTGGAGCGGGGAGTCAAGGTCTCCGGGGCAACCGTTCACTTTGTGGACAAGGGGACCGACACCGGCCCGATCATCCTGCAGAAAGCGGTTTCTGTGGAGAACGGGGATACCCCGAAGATCCTTCAGCGCAGGATCATGGAGCAGGCAGAGTGGAAGATCCTGCCGAAGGCGATCGACCTGATCGCCCACGGCAAGGTAAAAGTCGACGGACGGAAGGTAACGGTGGAAGAATAAGCGTAAGGTACTTAAAAATCAGCCGGATGACGTAGTGCAGGCATACAGGTTTTCGAAGGAGCGCCATATGAAAGTACTGATTGTAGGCAGCGGCGGACGTGAACATGTGATCACGATGAAGGTCGCCCAGAGCAGCAAGGTGGACAAGATCTACTGTGCGCCGGGCAATGCCGGTATCGGGGAGATCGCGGAGCTGGTCCCGATCAAAGCGATGGAGTTTGAGAAACTCGCGGACTTTGCAGAGGAGAAGAAGATCGACCTTACGGTGGTCGGCATGGATGATCCGCTGGTAGGCGGGATCGTCGATGTATTCAAGGCGCGCGGACTTCGCGTATTCGGGCCGGAAAAGAAGGCGGCGATCCTCGAGGGAAGCAAGGCATTCTCCAAGGATCTGATGAAGAAGTACCACATCCCGACGGCAGCATATGAGACATTCACGGATAAGGAAGCTGCTATCGAATATCTGAAGACCAAGGCTTCCTTCCCGATCGTTCTCAAGGCCTCCGGCCTTGCGCTCGGCAAGGGCGTCCTGATCTGCAAGGACCTTCCGGAAGCTCTGGACGGAGCCGAGGAGATCATGGGTGTCAGAAAGTTCGGAGACGCAGGCAGTCAGATGGTCATTGAAGAGTTCATGACCGGCCATGAGGTTTCCGTCCTGACCTTCTGCGACGGCAGGACTTACAGGGAGATGTCTTCTTCCCAGGACTATAAGCGTGCCGGCGATAATGACACAGGGCTGAACACAGGCGGCATGGGGAACATCTCCCCGAGTCCCTTCTATACGAAGGAAGTGAGGGAGTACTGCGAGAAGAATATCTTCCAGCCAACCGTCGATGCAATGCGTGCGGAAGGCAGGGAATTCAAGGGAGTCATCTTCTTCGGACTGATGCTGACGAAGGATGGACCGAAAGTGCTGGAATATAACTGCAGATTCGGCGATCCGGAAGCTCAGGTCATCCTTCCACGCATGGAAAATGATATTATTGATGTATTTGAGGCTTGTATCGATGGCACCCTCGACCAGGTGGAGCTGAAATTCAGAGAGGAGGCGACCGTATGTGTCATGGTGGCTTCCGGCGGATACCCGGTGGAGTACGAGAAAGGCAAAGAGATCAGCGGCCTTGAGAATTTCAAAGGGAAGCAGGGAATCTGGTGCTTCCATTCGGGGACTGCTGTCAGGGACGGGAAGATCGTCACGAACGGCGGACGAGTCCTCGGGATCACGGCGAATGGAAAAGATCTTCAGGAAGCCAGGGACAGAGCTTATGAGGCAGTCTCCTGGGTCAGCTTCGAGAAGGAATTCTATCGTCATGATATCGCGCAGAGAGAGATAATGGGGGTTTAATCAGTTATGAACAGCAGACGGAGAACAGTCAGCAGGCTTCTGGCGCTTCTATATGCCATGGTCCTGGTGATCAGCAGCCAGATAACAGTGTACGCGGAGCAAAGCGACGATAACTCGCTTTCCAGTCTCGGGATCCAGACTCAGGGAGTCACGGTGAGTCCGGACTTTCAGTACGATCATCTGAACTATGATGTGGTCGTACCGGCGGGAACGACAGAGCTGCAGCTGGACCCGGTGCTGTCCAACCCGAATGCAACGATCAACAGCATCGACGGAACGACGCTGACAGATGGCGCCGGGACCGTCACGATCACGACCACTGCTCCGAGCGGCGCCATGACTGCCTATACGCTGACAGTCTCAAGTGCTCCGGCTACTTCTGCTTCTTCCGGGGAAGCTGTTGATCCGGCTCAGGCGATCGCTCAGCAGGAGAGTCAGACGCAGGCAGATGCTGAGGGGCAGCCGGCTACGGCAGCCCAGGCAGACGTAGCGGAGAAACAGGCGGATGACGCGGCGCAGAAGAAAGCGGCTGCTCAGTCTGAAAGTATGGGGGAGTCCGAAACGGAAGATTCCCGCTATGTGAAAGTCGATAAGAATACCCTGCAGGATGCGGAGGATACCATCTCCCGTCTGCAGAAGGACCTGCAGGTCTATAAGGACAGAAGCCACCTCTTCACGTATGTGATCTACGGACTGATCGCCGTCAGCGTGGTCCTTCTCTTCATCGCTGTCAACCTTGCGATTCGCAGGAAGGATCTTGCGGCTGAGCTTCGAACCTACAGGAAGGGGCAGAAGTTCGCATCCGATCTTGTGGATTCCGGGGATGTGATCCCTGAGGATGGATGGCTTGATGATGAATCTCAGGAAAGGTCCCCCAGGAAGAAGAAAAAGAGCAGAAAGTCCAGAGAAGTGCCTCGCTATGAGGATTCTGATGCCTACTATCCGGAAGATGCAATGCCCGCAGGAACCCGTACGAACGCACAGAGCTCCTGGACAGAGCAGCAGGTAGGAACGCCGGTCCAGCCGTCCAGACAGCAGGTGCCGTATAACGGGTATGCAAGACGCGAGCAGCCGCAGGGCCGTCCGGCACAGGCGCAGCGTCCGGCGCAGGCACAGGGCCGTCCGGCACAGCCGCAGCGCCCGGCACAGCCGCAGCGTCCGGTACAGCCGCAGCGTCCGGTACAGCCGCAGCGTCCGGCACAGCCGCAGCGTCCGGCACAGCCGCAGCGTCCGGCCCAGCCGCAGCGTCCGGCGCAGGCGCAGGGTCCGGCGCAGGCACAGCCACAGCGCCCGGCACAGCCGCAGCGCCCGGCACAGCCGCAGCGCCCTGCACAGCCGCAGCGTCTGGCACAGCCGCAGCGTCCGGCACAGGCACAGCCACAGCGCCCTGCACAGCCGCAGGTACCCCAGGTATCTGATGAAACGAGAAGATATACTCCGGTCCAGCCGCAGGCCGCTCCGCAGTCTCCGGTCCCGGGAGATGAGACGATCGTCCTTCCGGCAAAGAAGCTGACAAGAGCGGAGAAGGCAGCCGCGAAAAAGCTTGCAAAGCAGCAGAAGAAAGCTCTTCAGGAAGCAAAGGAGAGCAGATGGAGGAAAGGGCCGGACGCGGCAGAGACCGCAGCGGATGAAACATATGGAAAGGTGGCTCCTGCTTCCAGCGAAGTAAAGAGCTCCGATATGCCGGATGTGGCGCCGCGTGACCCGTACCAGAATTACCGTTCCACCACACCGCAGCCTCAGGACCAGGAGGCAGTCAGACAGCCTCAGGACATGCAGCAGGCAGGTACAGCTGCCCCGCAGGGAAGAGATGCAGGGAATGATGTCAAGGTGGATTTCATCGATCTTTGATGGTGTATAAACACCGGAAGATCCAAGTCAGGAGAGAATGGAAACAGCACATAACAATCGTTATACGCCGGCTGCACAGGCAGCACTGAAGGAAGCCGGCAGGCAGGCCGAGAAGTATCACGTCGGAAGCGTCGGTACGGAACATATCCTGCTCGGGCTTCTTTCGGAGACGGAGGGGACTGCGGCAGTAGTCCTCAAAGACCACGGCGTGACCATGGACGGGCTGACGGCTATCGTTGACAGGCTGATCGGTCAGGGGAGTTCTGAGAAGACAGACAAAAGCGCCTTCACTCCCCGGGCAGCGGAGGTACTCCGTGCTGCCGGCGCGCAGGCAAAGTATTTTTATTCTTCCGATGTGGGTACAGAGCACATCCTGCTTGCCATGATGCGCGACATCGACTGCAATGCAGCCAAACTGCTCCACACGATGAAGACCGATTTTCAGGAGATGTACCAGCGGATCCTGGACATCATCGGTGTCCCGGATGAGATGGCAGCCGACTACATGAATTCTGTGCTCCAGTCTGCCCAGGGACAGGGCGGAGCAACTCCGACACTGGACCAGTTTTCCAGAGATCTCACGGAGGAAGTGAGGGTCGGGAAGATCGATCCCGTGATCGGAAGGGAGAAGGAGACGGAACGGATCTGCAGGATCCTCTGCAGAAAGACCAAGAATAATCCCTGCCTGATCGGAGAGCCGGGTGTCGGCAAGACGGCGATCGTGGAAGGGCTGGCCCAGAAGATCGTGCGCGGAGACGTTCCGGAGCCGCTGAAGGGCAGGAGACTGGTAGTGCTTGATATCGCCGGCATGGTTGCCGGGGCAAAGTTCCGCGGCGACTTCGAGGAAAGGATCAAGGGAGCCCTTCAGGAGGCAGCGGACAGCAGCGATGTTCTGCTGTTCATCGATGAGATCCATACTATCATCGGAGCAGGCAGCTCGGAAGGCGCTCTGGACGCGGCCAATATCATGAAGCCGATGCTGTCCAGAGGCGAGATCCAGGTCATCGGCGCTACTACGGTGGATGAATACCGGAAGCATATCGAGAAGGATGCCGCGCTGGAGAGGAGATTTCAGTCCATCCTGGTGGAAGAGCCGTCCCCGGAGCAGTGCATGGAGATCCTGAAGGGGATCCGTCCTGCTTATGAGAAGCACCATGGCGTTACCATCTCGGATGAAGCGATCGAGGCTGCTGTCAAGCTGAGCCAGAGATATATCACGGACCGTTTCCTTCCGGACAAGGCGATCGACCTTATGGATGAGGCATGTTCGAAGAGACAGCTTCTGTCCTATTATCACAGGTCCGGTCAGACAGAGAAAGAATTCTCTGCCCTTGCCTCAAGGAGAAATGAGCTTGAGGCAGCCCTTTCTTCCGGTGACTTTGAGGGCGCCAGGGCTCTTCACGAGGAGATCGAGGCTCTCGAGCGGAAGACAAAGAAGCGTCCGGAGAATCCGGGAAGTGCCGCGAGGACGGTAACGATGGAGGATATTGCCCAGACGGTTTCCGAATGGACGAAGATCCCGGTCACGAAGCTGACTGAGAGCGAGAGCAGAAAGCTGCTTGGGCTGGAGAAGACGCTCCATAAGCGGATCGTTGGTCAGAACGAGGCGATCGAGGCGGTCAGCCGGGCGGTCCGCAGAGGAAGAGCAGGACTGCGGGACCCGAACAGGCCGGTTGGAACATTTCTTTTCCTGGGACCGACCGGAGTCGGGAAGACGGAGCTTTCGAAAGCGCTTGCGGAAGCAGTGTTCGGATCTGAGAAGAACATCATCCGCGTCGATATGTCGGAGTATATGGAGAAATTCGATGTCTCGAAGATGATCGGGTCTCCGCCAGGATATGTCGGCTATGATGAAGGAGGACAGCTTTCCGAGCGTGTACGCAGACATCCTTATTCGGTCGTCCTGTTCGATGAGATCGAGAAGGCCCATCCGGATATCTTCAACGTGCTTCTCCAGGTGCTGGATGAGGGACATATCACCGATTCACAGGGAAGAAAAGTTGACTTCAAGAGTACGATCATCATCATGACTTCCAACGCGGGAGCTCAGCAGATCATCTCTCCGAAGAAGCTCGGATTCGGCGCCGGGAGCGACGCGAAGGCCGATTATGAGGCGATGAAGAGTTCCGTGATGGGGGAGGTGAACCGGATCTTCCGCCCGGAATTCCTGAACAGGATCGATGACACTATCGTCTTCCATCCGCTTGAGAAGCCGGAGATCCGCCAGATCGCGGACCTGATCATCGATAAGCTGATCCGCCGGGCAAAGAGCCAGATCGGTGTGGACCTGAAGGTCCGTCCGGCAGTCCGCGATCACATCGCTGAGAAGGGCTTTGATCCCAAGTTCGGTGCAAGACCTCTGAAGAGGGCGGTCCAGGCTGAGATCGAAGATGAGCTGTCCGAAGAGCTTCTGCAGGGAAGGGTAAAGAGAAACACAACCGTCATCTGCAGTATGAAGGACGGAAAGATCGTTTTCAAAGAGGTGAAGGCAAAAAAGGCTGATACGGACGGTCCGGGTAAGCCGGTGAAGCAGAAGGATTGATCACGTGCTCAGGTTTCCAGCTGAGGCAGGACATAAGATCCTGCCGCAGGAAGTATATAAGAAAGGAGCCAGTTATGGCAGTCGTAAAGGAACTGATCAGACCAGAGGAAGACGGAAGTCTCAGCTTTGGCAATTATGAGCTTGCGGAGAAGACAAAAAAGAGCGACGTTGAAGTCCGCGGGGACAGCTACAAGGTAAAGACTTTCCGCGAGGTCACGAGGCTCGAATGCAATGACATGCTTGTCTATGAGTCGGAGCCGGGAACTGCGGTATCCGATTTCCGTTCGGATGAAGACGGAGTATCCTTCACGGTAGAGGGACCGGAAGATGCCCAGATCGTCCTCGGACTCGAAGATGATGCTTCCTATCGTGTCTTCATCGATGGCGAGGACCAGGGGATCATGGAGACCGGAATGGGCGGAAAGCTTGTCCTGTCCGTTGAGCTTGGCGCTGCAGACAGCGTGAAAGTTGAAGTCAGGAAAGACTGAAGAGAGTAATTCATGACATAGGCGTCAGGCTGGGAGAGCAAATTCCAGTCTGACGCCTATGGAATCTTTTGGCTTTGGGGCGCTGCGTCAGGCCGGAAGGAAGTCCCAAAACCGGACGGAAAGAGAAGCGTCAGCCAGGAGGGACTTCTGAGTAACGATGAAGAGAGAGTGCTTAGGCGGCTGCGTCAGCAGTCAGCCCGGAGAGTTGTATGGCAAAATCAAGAGATACAGCTTATTTCTGTCAGAATTGTGGATATGAGTCAGCAAAGTGGATGGGGCAGTGCCCGGCATGTCACGAGTGGAATACGTTCGTGGAGGAGCCGGTTGCGCATGCCTCATCTTCGTCTGCAGGGACGAAAAAGATCACGGCAGGCGTTGTGAAATGGGAGTCTCTGGGAGAGAAGGGTGAAAAAACTTCAGCCTTTTCCCTTCATTCCGGCAGAGGAGCAAAGTTTCCGGAAGAAGCTTCAGGTGGTTTCGGAGATCGTGCGGCTGACACCGAGACTTTCGAAGGAGGTCAGGCCGAAGGGTACAGATATGCCGCCATGCGGCGTTCTTCCAGAAGCAAGGCACTTCCGTTGAGTCAGATCACGGCATCCGACGCGGAGCGCGTGACGTCCGGGATCGGTGAGATGGACCGCGTTCTCGGAGGAGGCATCGTTCCAGGATCTCTTGTCCTTGTCGGAGGAGATCCTGGCATCGGAAAATCAACCCTTCTTCTTCAGATGTGCCGGAATCTGACGGATCCGAAGCAGATGGCGGACCACCCCGCGAAGGTCCTCTATGTGTCAGGCGAGGAGTCCCAGCAGCAGATCAAGCTGCGCGCCAATCGTATGGGAGAATTCTCGGACAGCCTTCTTCTGATGTGCGAGACGAATTTGAGCGACATTCAAGAGGCGATCGCCGTCCTTCAGCCTCAGGTCGTCATCATCGACTCCATCCAGACGATGTACAGCGAGACAGTTTCATCCGCACCAGGATCCGTATCCCAGGTCCGCGAGGCAACCAGCATCCTGATGCAGCTCGCGAAAGGGCTTGGAGTCACGATCTTTATCATCGGTCATGTAACCAAGGAAGGCGCAGTTGCCGGGCCACGTGTGCTGGAGCACATGGTTGATACCGTCCTCTATTTCGAGGGAGACCGCCATGCCAGCTACCGGATCCTGCATGCGGTAAAGAATCGTTTCGGATCGACCGATGAGATCGGCGTCTTCGAGATGAAGGGAAATGGGCTTCGCGAGGTTCTCAATCCCTCGGAGTTCATGCTGGAGGGACGGCCGGAAGGCGCCTCCGGATCCGTCGTTGCCTGTTCTATGGAAGGAACAAGGCCAATCCTGATCGAGGTTCAGGCTCTGACTGCCTCGACTAATATGATGTATCCGAGGAGGACTGTTGACGGCGCAGATCTCAACAGGGTCAACCTTCTCATTGCAGTCATCGAGAGAAGACTCGGCATCTCCCTGTCCCAGTCTGATGTCTACGTGAACATAGCAGGCGGCGTGAAGATGAAGGAACCTGCCATCGACCTCGGGATCATCATCGCAATCATCTCCTCCTACAAGGATCTGGTGATCGACCCGGGTACCCTGGTCTTCGGAGAGGTTGGCCTTTCCGGCGAGATCCGTTCCGTAAGCCAGGCGCCGCTTCGCGTGAAGGAGGCTGAAAAGCTCGGTTTTCATACAGTGATCCTTCCTCAGGCATGTATCAAGAGCATCGGGAAATTGGACGGAATCAGACTGATTGGCGTGAGGACCGTGAGGGATGTGATATCGGCGATCAGTTCCCTAGGCAGATGAAGCAGAAAAACAGATCAAAAAAGCCCTGACCGGAAAGTCAGGGTTTTTTGCAATTCTGTTATAAGTCTGCCTTACTGAATATGGTACTTTTCCATCAGCTGCATTCTGTATTCTTCATCTTTAGCAGCTCTTTTGAGGGACTCCGTATCTCCTTTTTCAAGCAGGATATCAACAAGCCTGGCCATCAGACCCTGCCCTTCCGCATTTCCTTCAGCCCGACCTTCAGCTATACCCTCTGCTCTGCCTTCTGCACGGGCGTCAACCTTCGCAATATTAATATCCATCTGCCACATCATATACTCCCTTCTCCATTCTTTGTTCTGCCGTGCCATGACTACAGCAGAATTCAGGAATACAAAGCGGGGAT
>DLFD01000054.1:0-14341 GCA_002482005.1 Lachnospiraceae bacterium UBA7729
AAAAGATGTCGGCCGCTACAGTATCCTTTGGAAATTCCCCAGTAAAACTGTGATACCCTATCCACATCATCAGCATCAATAAGAAAATGTATGCCATTTGGAAGTGTTCCTTCTGCCACATCACCAGAAACCACAAAGTGATAATTCGATGGGCAGTCAGTACATCTTCCTGTTTTATTTTTGCGAATCTGATCAATGGTCTTGATGCTTACGGAACCACAAGAGGTACATCTGCAAATGTATCTCTTGATACCATCAGCGAGAACGGGTGAGATCACATACCAGTTGTTTATCGTACAGCCTGAATAGTCATGCATTAGTTCATCCCCTTCCTCGCCCGGAGCAATCTCTCCATCGCATCGTCTTGCGGTGTCTGGCCGCCGTAGTCTGTCAGGCAGTTCTCTTTCACGATCTGATAGATCTGATACCAGAGCTGGTTGACCTGCTTCATGTAGTTCTGAGACATGGAAACGTAAGGCGATGCAATAGGTTGACCGCTCGTGGGGTGTTTCGCAATGAAACCGTATTCACTGATGGCCTGCTCACACTGAATCCAGCGGGCGACCGCCATCGAATACTGCGAAACGAGCTGAGGATTGACGAGCTTGTCACAACCACGTCCTCTCAGCCATTCCCAGGTTTCCTTATAGACATCTTCAGCACAGAAGTCCTTACCATTCCTCTGCTGCTGCAGCATGTACTCTTTAGGCTTTGGCATATCTTCTGCCTTGAGGTCGGTTGCATCAACGTCTAAGTCCGTAGCATCCGGTACCTCCATCACCTGCAGCTTCCTGCCACCGGGATTGCCGGTCTCTATTTTCTCCTTGATGGCCTTCGGTGGTCTTCCCTGACCGAAACGCGGACCACCACGCATTGTTCCGTCCTTTGCCATTCAAATCTCCTCTAAATTCATATACCCTATAGGGGTATTACCTGTTTGTTTTCGCTTTGAGTGCACACGGCAGGGGGCGACGGTCCCTGAGCCTCAAGCTCGTAGAGATTTTCACCTCCCCCATGAACACAAACACAGCGTTTGAACACAAAATCCCAATAAAAAAGCACTCGGGAGATTTCTCTCTCGAATGCTCTGTCATCAATCTTATGTTGTTACTCTTCCGGGCGCTTCTCACCCGACAGGCTCAGCCCTGCATCAACTCATCTTCTGCAGCCTTTTCCATGAACTTATTCACGGACATCTTTTTCTTCTTTGCTGCAGCAGCCACACGTCTGTGAAGGTTCGGATCAAACCTCAGCAACATCTTTCCTGAATATGGTTTCTCAGGATCGACACCATCCTCACTGCACCACTCAAGGTAATCGTCCACAGAATCATGAAAGGCCTGCTCCAATTCAGAAACAGACTCACCCTGAAACGTGATGACGTCCTTGAGACCCAACACTTCACCGGAGAAGATGTGGGCGTCCTCATCGAACTCTGCTATTCCTTCATATCCTTTATACATCATCTCGCGTCACCTCCGCTTCCTGCAATAACCTGCGCACCGATTTCACAGCTCCTTTGTCTGTGACCTTCTCTGGGTGCGGCCGATGGAAAACGGCTCGTATACCATTTAGCTTCACCCTGACTCGCGATCCGTTCCCTTCCGTGATCTCTGCACCAGCTGCCGCGAAGAGAGCTTCGATGTCATGCCACTCAATGTCAGACTTTACAGGATCAGTGAAGATCGCGTCCCAGGTTTTCTTATTCTTGCTACTCATGAGATAATGATAGCACTTTTTGATATCACTTTCAATACTTGTATTCCGGTCTGCTGTCGAACTCTCCTGTCTTCTTGTCGTGGCATTTCTTGCAGAGTGCCTGCCAGTTGTCCGGATTCCAGAAAAGCTCCGGATCACCTCGGTGGGGTCTGATATGATCGACCACTGTCGCCTTGGTGTACCAGCCTTCCTTCAGGCACTGCTCACAAAGCGGGTGTGCAGCCAGGTACATTTTGCGGGCTTTATTCCACCTGGAACCATAGCCTCGGGATGCTGCCGACCGCACTTCCTCCGGATGCATCTTCTTATGCTTCTCACAATATTTCTCCCCATACGGCACCAGCTCCGGACAGCCGGGATGTGCACAGGGATGCTTCGGTTTATATGGCATTTATATAATCTCCAAAAAGAAAGCCCTGTAGAACTCGTCCACAGGGCAGCCAGTATATTCAAATGCTGCGCGTCGTTGTACAAAGTCGCAGCTTAAACTGGGTCATAATAAAAAGGCGGCACAGCTGAAAGGAGTCAAAGACCGTACCGCCAGCCATTGAAGGGCTTGCAAAGAAAAGCCCGGCAACCGCACCACCAGTTACCGGACTTCTTATTTTCTTTGCGATTATATACTATCATGCTCGCAGGGGTGAAAAATAGCGAAAAAACATGAAAAAGTGCGAAAAAACATGAAAAGATTTATGCCGTTTCATCGTACTTTTCCGGCACCTGGAACTCCTGCAGTGCCTTGCCATGAAGGATCTGGACATTGCGGACGGTGTATCCCAGATCAGCTGCGATACCCTCCCACGTTTCCCCGTTCAGATACTTCTCCTCAAGGATCAGGCGGCATCTCGCGTCCGGCAGCAGGGAGATCTGCTTCCTTACTTCAGCCTTCAGGTCCACCAGCTTGTCGATCTCTTCGTCAATGGAATGCTCCATATCGATGATTTTCAGGACCGTATCCTCCAGCCGAGAATCATTGTTGTGGCTCTTCGGCATGTCGGAAAACGTCGATGTGGTGTGGGTCGCAAGAGCCCTCAGTCTTCCGAGCTGTTCCAGTTTGCAGTTGATCTGCTGGTCAATATTCATGATCTGCATCAAATATGTCTTCGCGTCCATCACTGTACCTCCTTGTTCAGTCTCTCGATGAGATATTCAGGGTTTACGTCTGTCAGGCAGCTATACCACCGGGAATGGAAGAATCGAAGCAGGCTGTCACGTTCTTCCTTGGCTTCCCTGTTCTGTGGATTCTTCCTGAGCCTCCGCAGGGCACTTTGATAATCCCGGGCTGCCTGCAGGACGATTGCGTTTGCCAAATTCTGGTACGGGTCCATAGCTCATCCCTCCTCTACGCAGTTCAGATCAAACCTTCTGATCTTCATGTTCTTGCTCTTGGCCCGGATGATCTCCTTCTTCATGCCGGGAGAAATGGTCCCGTCAGAGAACACCCATACCTCTGCACACCTGTTGATCAGGACCCATCCGAAATACAGTCCCAGGTCTCTCTCCACAGGATCATCGTCGTGCAGGATCTGCGGATACAGAAGATGCGTGGCAAGAGGGATACAGCCCTCATCGATCGCAAACCGGCAGAATCGGATTGCGTCGGCCTTGTTCTTCTCAACATCTCCTGCATACCGGCTGCAGATGTACACGAGCGGCATGTGCCGTCTCTGTCCTTCAACGTTCCTGATTGCGGTTTCTGCTGTAGGGTCCGCATAGCCCTCAGAATTCTTACCTTTCATACCAAAACCTCCATGAATATCGGGGATGGGGTCCAGCCTTTGCCTTCTCAGGACTGTGTCCGTGGCCTTACGTTCGTCCTTTCAGGACCATCTCCCGGGCCTTGCATCCGTCCCTCAAAGGTCTCTGCAATTCACCGACCCCTTGTACACTCGTTCACTGAAATCCCCAGAAATGCCCATTTTTCAAGGGATTTCAGGAATGGTGGCGGTGCACAAAATTTTTCTGCACTTCTATACGCACTATTTCAGTTAGTTATTCTTTCTTCCTGTTTTTCGTTTTTTATTTTTTATATTTCTTATTTTTTTTGTTCACTTAAAGAGAAATAATAGAAAGAATCCTTATAAATAAAGGGTTTGTGGGGTGTGGACCGGTGAACAAAATGAATCAATTCCTGTTCATCGAATTTGTTCACCTGTACACCTCCTGAGGGATGTCCTGTATTCCAATCTGGGACCAATCCCTGCAATCCCTGTGATTTCCAATTTTTATGATTTCGCCTGTTCGTTAATCCCCTGCGTGGACTTTCCAGAGGATGGATTCTGTCGCCTGCTGTAATGCTCAAGGAGCATTCCGGTATGGCTTTCCAAATCCTTCAATTATGGAGCTTTTGGCTCGTATCCTTCTGCCGCATGAATACTCTTCTCGTCTTGCCGTTCTGTTTCGACCTTCCCAAACCGATCTTGTACAGATCCCATACAGCATCCTGAAAGAGCTTTGATGAGAACTTCCTGTCATCACTTGTCCATTCCATGAAGTCCATCCTGATCTGGGTGATGGTCTTGCCGACGATCTCGGTGTCGGGATCAAGGTCCTTTGCATACATCAGGCAGACGTTGTTGTCCTCGTGATACTGATTGTTGTAATCCTCGACCACCTTGCAGACTGTCCACTTACGATTCTGATAGAGACGCTTGTACCCCTCAACGATCAGCCTGATCCAGTATTCCAGAGCCGGTTTTGCTGTCATCTTCGTGATGAAGTACGGGTCCGGCTTGTCCACCTTGTTGAACATAGGCAGCCACTGGATACGACGCTTGAAGGCATATCCCTTGTCAAAGGACAGGATGTCTGAGTTCGTCGTGAAATACAGTTTGACCGTGAAGGTTGCATTCTCTGACTCTTCGTACAGCTTCCTGGTGCTGACAGTGTCCGCCGTGGAGATATTCTTTAAGACCTTCAGCTCATCGTGTGTGATGGCCTCCGCCTCGATATCATCACCGAGATTTGCAAGCTTCCCGATCATCGTGACCTTAAACCTGTCGTCCACCAGCTGCTTGATCGACAGGCTTGTGCAGTTCTTCGGATTATAGATACGCTTCATAATCTGGAGCAGGGTGCCCTTGCCATTCGCGCCGTCTCCCCGGAACATGAAGAACTTTCCAAGGCTCCTGATACGCTCCGGGTCCGTGATCATCACAAATCCGATAACCTCCATCAGAAGCTTCCTGTAGTCCGGGTCCTTTGACGTCAGAGAATCGATGTAGTCATCTACCTCCTGGACCGGTGCGGCATCCTCCTTGTAATCGACGTCGATCATAAAAGGAGTGAAGTCCGTGTAGTCCTTCATCGGGATGAACATGCCCTCCTGCAGAACGCCATTGTTGAATTTGATCGGGAAGACGGTATCGGCATCAACGATCATTGACCGATATTCGATCTGCTTCACAACCTCGTCGACATACCGGGTCGTCTGGCCTTCGCACATCTCATACACTCTCCGGATCAGCCTCTTGTTGTCAGCGTCGGCAATGTACTCTCCGTCCTTCCTCCACCAGATCATGCCGGAGAAAAATACCGTCCTGCACTTCTGGATGATCTCTGATGCGATCCAGTACTTGTCGTCGGTCTCGCTGTCATCAGAGATATCGCGGAGAATGGTCCCGAACTCTTCATCCGTCAGGGGTGTGGCAAAGACGTGCTTGTTGATGAATCCCAGCATCTTCTCCCAGTCCTGACAGTTGTTCAGGGCCTTCCTGTGTGCAAAGAGCGCCTTGTTCCTGCCGTCGCCGTCGTCCATACCGGTCAAGTTCTGGTATGGCTTCTTCTTGGTTCCGACCTGGAAGATGTCCGGCATATAGGCGCGAAGTCCGATATTGTCGATATCCCTTGTCACGCCATTCCGACGGACGGTCATACCACCGGGATTGGACTGCAGGGTGTGCTGCTCGATCTCGAAAGCCAGCTTGCATACCCCGTCGTGACGCCGGGTAAACCACACCGGCTTCTTGAACCAGAGATGCGCACCCCGCTCCGTCCAGACCACCTGGGTCTTGATACCGAATTCCTGTATCATGGCCTTGATGGATTCCTTCGGAAGATGGTCGATGTCGATCCGGAACTGGGGACAGGTGTACGGCGAATTATCGGTCATGTACGAAGACCGATTAGCCGATTAAGAATACCTGCGAACAAAATGAAAGGGCGGGATAATCCCCCGCCCGTAATTGACATGCCACAAATCATATCGTATATAATAAGCAGCCGCCTGACAGCCTGAGAGCTGCACTTCACTGGTCTGTCAGGCATAAATCTTATCACAGGAAATCCTATTTACAGAAATTTTTGCATACTCTCTTCTCAGCTCTTTACTTTCTTATCAAAAACACTTTTTCTGCAAGTTCACGCGCCTCGACTCCATCTGGCTCGCTTTCAATCGCCAGTCTTAATCCGTCCTTTGAATAGTTTGTAATCGCAACACTATTCTCACATTGAAACACGCTATATCCCATAGGAATCAGGAATACCGGAGAGTAGTGAACTTTCTTTGAGTTCACATAGATAACTCCAGCCACAACGAATATTACGAGGCTCATAACCACCCAGTAATCGGAAAATAAAATCGTCAGGATTGTCAGAACTTGCGCTAAAACATAGCCTGCTACTTCCCAGATAATATTATCAGTCGGCTTATCCTTTACCCTTGTGTTCATAGGAATGATCTTTAGCAACCGGGAGCATATAACAGAAAATATAATGAGTCCCAAGAGCACGCCCCAGATTAGATAATCTGTCCAGCTACAATAACGAAAAAAACCATCCTCCGGCACAGGTTCAAGGTCTTTAAATTCATTCGCTTTTTGCCAGATGGATATTCCAAGCAGGACTAAATAATCGATAAAATATGAAGCTGTGTATATTCCCCATAACGACAGTTTTGTCAGCATTAAATCGTATCCTCAGTCTTTACAACGCCAATTCGCTCTGCCAGCAAAGATTTGAAATAGGCGTCCGACATTAAATTGATAATATGGAACAATTGTGACTTTTCCCTGTAGATAATCTTTCCCTCTTCATCAAATTCAAGATCAAGATTCAAGGCATTCACAATTTCAGGAACTCTGTCATAATGTTCAAAGAACAAGGGAAGTCGTTCCTTTGACATCATGTCTGTAAAACGCTTCATGATACGTACATCCCGCTGACAGTCATCGGAGAACTGCTCTACATTTTCCATGATGCCCTGATTTACGATTTCACCGATTGCGGCATTCGTAATCTTAAGATATTCATCTCGGTAATTGAAAATTCGTTCCAATGAGATATGATTAAGAATAAGAAGCACATCATCGTGTAGCACCATATCGCAGAGTTCATCAATTCCAAGGAAATCCGTATCCATTTCTTTCAGCTCATTGTTGACGAGTTGACTAATGATGCCTTTACGGAGTTTGCTCATTTTCGAGAACTGTCTAAAAAGGTAAACGGTATAGCCGTCATATGTGATCTGAATACTGTAGAAATTAATTCTACCGATTTTCAGCTCTGACATATCAGTGAAGAGGTTCTCTTGTTTAATGCTCTCCAAAAACTTATCCACTGACTCCACCTGCGAAGGAGGTAGTAGCTCATTTTCCTCATCGGCCACACCCACAGGATTATATGGAACTACTGTAAGTTGAAGAGATTTGATAGCCAATGGCAAAATCATATCCAGAATTTTCTTTTGAAGCTCTGTAGAAATCTGAGGCTTGAAAGAGACAAACTTCTCCCGTGACGGTTTTTGAACAAAGAACATAGTCATGACATTGTCTGGACGTTCTGTTTTTACTCTGTCCAAAAATGTAATGATTTCCTTTGCCGTATCTTGATAATTTGTGTAAGCCATCAATGGTATCCTTCTTCCTCATTCACAGATGCCAATCTTCTTAAAGATGGGCAGTAAGTAACTTGCTCCAAAAACATTCAGTTTCTTAGGGCCGGTAAACATGCCGAGCTCAACAGCTTTATGATAGGCTCGGAGTATTGTTGCTCTGGTTATCGATTTCTCTTTCCGATCTACAAACATCTTAGCTCCGCGAATGGTAAAGCTGAAGTTAACGCCGGGGCGAGTGCCGCGACCGGAAGATGTGAACGTTTCACCTTGGTGGAGTATAATCGTGTTCCAGAGTTCGATCTCGGCGGGATCGGTTAATTCTTCAGCGTAGTGAGACATGGTTTTCAAGAAACAGTTTGTAACACAGCCAACCTATCGCCGCTCCCAATGTGTTGTTGATTAAATCGTCCACATCCGCGTAGCCGAGCCGTGTAAAAAGTTGTAGCAACTCTATGCAACGGGTGAACGCAAGTCCAAGCAATATCACTTGCCACCAGCGGAGTCGTGGAAACAGGCTCGGGAGCAGGTAACCAAATGGGATAAAGAGCAAAATGTTTAGGATAATTCATATTGTGGATCCCTTCGCGAGTTCAAGTATTCCGAACAAATTTCCATTCGAATGTGAGGAATGAATTCTGTAGCTTATTCTTATTTCACCATCCACCGGTCTGATCAGCATCCCTGTGCTAAACCAGCGACATTCGTTCGGCCGAAGGTTCTGGACATCAAATTCGTAATACCCTCGCCCACCTGTGGAAGCGATGTATTCCGACATTTCTTCCTTATAGTCTTCTTCTGTTTTAGCGGGCTCCGAGAAACCATACCCGTTAAGCACTGGCATTTTCGGCATATTTTGAGCGGGATACCAAGGAGTTTCTTCTGTGTGCACAACCCCATCTTCGGGAAGCGTGAACAACTCTGGAATTATTCCAGGATCATCGTCATCAGAACACAGAAGACCTTGAAGACCATCATAGTCTTCAATTATCAAATGCTCGTCCGGCTCAATAATCTCCCCACTCTCAACATTAACTACAACACGAATATCCGTGTCTTGTGTGTAAGATATATTCTGTATGGCGAGAGGAATAAAACAAATCCCATCATACGTTTCCAAATAACGAGTACGGACCTCAAGTTGTAATAGTGCATACGACAGTTTCTGCAACTTATCGTATTTTTCTTTCTCGTCATCTGTTCCATTCAAAGTGGATCCGTGATTAAATAGCTGTACAGCCTTCTTCAGATCCCCCAAATCAAAGAAATCGTCCTCCACCTCTAAATTTAACCAACGTTCTATACGTTCTTTGTCATCCTTAATATCCTTCCATACAACAGCAGTTTCTGATGCCTTATATGATTCCGCAAGCGCATGAATAGCCGTCTTTTGAAGATTCAACTGACTAAAAGGTGCCATCACTTCTCTTTCTGGTAGCTCTACTTTTAGTTTTTCTTCTGCGGCTTTCCTCTTACGCATTCTTGTATTTATAGCTTGTATATCCTTTATAAGCCGTCTTGCCTCATTCTGCAGCGCATTATTATGGCAAATAAAACTTTCTCTGTGTTCAATATTAAGTGGAACAAGAAGTGACTCTACCTTTTTCTTTTCAAAATCATAAGCTCCGATAACATGCGTCGCTAAACCCGTCTTAGCCCGTGGGGCTTGACCACGCAGGCTCTGGATGTTTGACAGAAGAATTTTTGCAATACGCCGCTGTTCAGTTTTCTTATCCTTTCCTTCTAAACAGAATGTCGTGACCCGATTGTGAGCAACATCAAATGGATACTCAGATCCGAAGTCAGCATTACACAGGCATATGACACGATCCCAGTCGAGTGTCTTTACTGCATAACCAAGTTCCAGCAAGACATTTGGATTCGGAGCGTGCTTCTGATTATTAACATCTCCTGTGAAGCAAAGGGATAAATCGGCAACAAACAGATCCGCCTCATCAATCTTTGAAAACAACGTGGTCACTATGTTAGGAGACCCGGTGGTATTCAACGTTGCTTCATCGCGCTCCGCTTCAATAGCTTCAGACTCTTCCGCAAATGCGATAGCATCATCGATGCAGTCTCTTATGAAATTTCTTGTCACACTTCCGGGCAGATCAGACTGCCAGGAGTAGAAGATTTTGAATTTAGGCATTTAAAACCTCATTACAATACAAAAAACCTGATTCGTATAGTCCACACACTATACTGTACCCATAACAGTGGACACGGAAGATTTTAGGCATCCACAATAATGGACACATGATTTCAGGTTGCCCTGTAGATTGGACAGCTTTGAGTATGGTACTCTCACATAGACAGGATGAGTACCATGAGTAAGGCCAAGTTCACCTCAGAGCAACAACAACTACTGCGCAACAACCCCTATACCGTACGAGTGACAGAGGATGTGCTTTATCTCTCTAAAGAGTTTAAGGAACTCTTCTATAAAGAGTATCTTACCGGAGCCATACCTCGGGATATCCTGGAATCAGGGACTCTCCGACGAGGAGGCTGTGTCATACATCATCCATAAGCTGGAATGCGCAGGCGCTGCGCGGACAGTCGTCGACGAGACAGCCATGCGTGCCGTTGCAGGCCACGCCCATGGCAATCCCCGCCTGATCGATAACATCATGAACGATGCGGTCACGATCGGTGCACAGTCGAATAAAACAACGATTGATACAGAAGTGATCCTCGCAGTCGTAAATAACCAGAATCTCGGATAAACTTATGAAGCTGTTAAGGTACAAAAGGCTGTTGGCTCCGGCTCATAGCCTTTTTTTAAAGTATCAGGAGCTGCTGATGTTCTGAAACAAACCGATGAGATCCTGCTGTTACGCCGTCGGCAATACGCTTTCGCAGATCCGACCGCGCGGTCGGGGAGTCGAGAAAACCAATACGGCTTCTATCGTTGATTCATTGTTTGTAAAACTTCTCAAAGCTCCCCTTATCCGTAATCCCGAATTCCTTATAGCTGAACTCGCCATATCCCAGCTTTTTGATCTTTTGGTACCAGTCGAAGACTTCTTTACAATTCGGCATCTGATACCCGACCAGTTCTGCCACCTGCATAATGACGAACAGCCCGTAATTAAAATCCGCTGTAAAATACCGGGAGTCGAGGTCAGGGATATATCCGCCTTCAACTTCCACAACCGGAGTCGACAGGCCTTTGAATCCCTCGATGTTCTGGATCTTGTACGTAAAGCCTTCGACCGTGTCATTTTCGTAATGAACCTTCAACGATTTTACTTCCGACAGGTCGAAGTCTTTTAGTTCCCTGCACAGTCCTTGCACTTCTGCATCGCATTCGAAGAGCAGCTCTGTTGTCTCATCTGACCAGTCTTCA
This sequence comes from Lachnospiraceae bacterium UBA7729, assembly GCA_002482005.1. Lineage (GTDB taxonomy): Bacteria > Bacillota > Clostridia > Lachnospirales > Lachnospiraceae > Porcincola. The sequence goes on from DLFD01000054.1 coordinate 10,902, forward strand.
TAGAAGAGCGGGACATACTGATATACCGTTTTTCCCGGAACGTAATCCCTGAACAGTGTCATCAGCCTTGTCGTGTGGAGAATCGGATTTGATGGTGTAAGCGTCAGATTCAAATAATTCGGCAATGCCTTGCATTCCATCTGGAGGCCGTCACTTAAAATCCTACACGCATCCTCTGTATATTTCTTCGGAAGTGCCGCCGCATATAGTGTTTTCCGATATCCGGTCGCGCAGACACTCTTCCCATATTCGACAAGCCTTGCGACGCTCGGCACCCGCTGCAAGCCAAAGACAATCGCGCCTTTATCTATAGCATCTTTGAAGGAAACTTCTCCCCCGCCATTTCCGGGGATGATGCCGATGAACGTCCCTTTCTTCACATAAGGGATGACATTCGATGCCGCTTTCTTCATAGCAAATGACGGAACAATGATGAAGATCACATCCGCATCTGCAAATGCCTCTGCCGGGTCGCTTGTCGCCGTCTCTATGTCTCCCTCGTGGAGAATCTGCCCGTCATGGTTGACCACAGTCAGATGCTTCGCAAATTTCTCCGGCTTGGATGTAAACATCGTGACATCATTCCCGGCCTCAGCATAATGCGCCGCAAACTGTGTGCCGATATTGCCACCGCCGTAAATTGTTATTTTCATGTTGAAAATCTCCTGTCTGGTTTCGCTTCTGTCTCTTCCGTTTGCCTCAGTGGAACAGGCACACTCTGTCTGCTGCCACAGCATTAAACGTCCGCATTGAAAGACCCGGCTTGAACAAAGCGCAGAACATCAGGAGACTCACCCCTACATGAAATACTTCTCTTTACAGAAGTTATATTCCACGTCTTTGCCTTCGGCCTTATCCACCAGCTTCATGGCAAAGTAAAGATCGTGAATTGCAATCCCGTAATTGTAAACGAGAATGCGCTCCTGATCGTTTGTCCTGCCTTCCCTGTTTCCATTCAGCACATCCGTGACATTTGCCAGAGAGCGGAACTTATCAAAATATTTGAATCCGCGGATCTGTTCAATCTCATCCGTGAAGACCTTATCAAAGAACAGGTCGCAGTTCTGGAATCCCATCGTGCAGATCGGGATCACGGTAACGCCTTCCTTAAAGCACTCATCCTCGGCAAAATTCTGCGTGGCCTTTGTGACGGCAGAGATGATCACATCCGAATTGGTAAAAACTTCTTCGTAAGTGTCGCAGAAAGTAAAATGAACATTCTCTGCATCTTTGAACTTCTCTGCAAACCGCTCCTCCTGGCCGTGGTGCTTATAGAGCTTTACCGTGAGGTTTCTCTCCTGCCCCTCTGCTTTCATCTTTGCAAGCAGAGTCTCAAAGCATACCGTCATGATATTGCCAAGGCCGAGCAGCCCGATAGTGTTAAAGCCTTTCTTTCCGAAGAGCAGAGCGGAATGTGCGGCCACCGCACCAGTGCGGAGAGTTGTAATATACTCCGCATCCATAACTGCTTTCAGGATTCCTGAGTCAGCCTCATAGATGAGCATATCGCCCATCATAACACTGCGCTGTACCCCCCCCCACTTTGCCGTGACGGCCTATCATTTTGACCATTGCCACATTCTCCGGCTCATACATGGCGGGCATGATATTAAAATAATCGCCATCAGACTGACTGATCCTCGGCTTCGGCGGGCAGGCAAATTCAGCCTTGTGTATTAAGGCTTCCTCTACCCAGTCGCACCATATTGCCGGATCCATCGTCTTCGCGGCATTCCTCACGGATTCAAAATCGATAATCTTCATTTACATTCACATCCTTATATGTTTTCTGTAGGACATCGGCCATAAGCAGGATCCACAAAGATACAGAAAATCACAGGAAATTCCTGACCTCTTCCTTCATTGCCGCTACCAGCCTGTCATCGTCTTCTTTATCCCGGACGGCCAGCCGCAGATAATTCCTGCCGTTTGTCTTCGTTGTGAGTTCCTTGATCAGAAGGCTGTGTTTTGTGAGCAGCTTCTTTAAAAGCTCCTTCGGAGAAATCTTTTTCTCCAGCTCGACCATCACGAAATTCGCCTGTGACGGGATCACCCGGACTCCTGGTACTTTCGCCAGCTCATCCTGAAACCTTGCCCTCTCTGCCCGGAACTTCACGAGAGCGGCTGCATAGTCTTTCTTATATTTTTCCTCGATCTGCATATAGAACTCAGCAAATGAGTTGATATTCCAGATCGCCACATCTTTCTTCATAAAAGCAATCGTATCGGTATCGCCGGAGGCAAGGACACCAAGTCTGAGACCCGGAACTCCGTAGGACTTGGAAATACTCTTCATGACATACAGGTTCTTGCACTTATCCAGAATCTCCTGATCGATCAGTGTGTTGTTCTCTTCATCGGAGAAATCCGCAAATGACTCGTCAAGAATCAGGTTGATCTTCTTTTCCACACACCAGTCGATCAGACGCAGCAGATCCTTCTTCGGAATATAATTCCCACTCGGATTATCCGGATTCACCACAACAAGGTTCTGGATTCCTTTATCTCCAAAATAGTCCATCAGGTCATCTGCTGTATAGCTGTAATCCCTGTTGCCCGGCGTGAAATCCACGGATTCTGCCCGGTCATACCTGTGCGGATATTCATCAAATGTCGGTCTGACAAATCCTGTCTTCCAACTGATTCTCTCCATCAGGGATTTGATCAGCTCAGCCGCGCCGTTGCCCACCAGAATGTTCTCCTGATGGACGCCGAAGTTCTTCGCCGCAAGAAGGCTGTTGACACGCATCCCGGAAGGATAATCCCTGAGCAGCGTATCAAAATTCGCTTTGATCTCATCGACCAGTTTCTGCGGCGGGAAGTACGGATTGACCAGATAGCAGAAATCAAGAAGTTTCGGATATCTCCAATAGCCGCCGTAGCGTCCCTGCAAGAGGGCAACCTTCTCATCCTCATCCGGTGTAAAGATTGATGTCGCAATATCCAGATCCTGAATATCATCGATCTCATACCACTTCTGTCCAGTCAGGCGCTTTGCCTTGATCACAGGATCATCAAGCATCGTGATCACGCGGAGAACCTGTTCGTAGTATTCGTTTTCTCCAAGCGCCTTCTGATAAGCATCAAGGAACGGAACATAATGCGTCTTGCTGAAATCCCTGCTGAACTTGTAGATATTTACCGTTTTATAGTAATCCTTGATCTCGTCGAACTTGAACTTCTTTCCCGGAACAAAGGCCTCGATATTATCATCTTCATCGAGCTTGACGCAGGTTCCGTCCATCCATGACTCATATTTGTCAACGAGCGCCAGTGTCGGGCGCGGATCCCGAACCAGAGAGTCAAGAACAGAATCCTCGAAAATAAGGTCTGACTCGAAGAGCAGCGTGTCATCCTCGCACAGATAATCCGATGCCAGTGACAGCGAATAAATATTATTCGTCTTGTCATAAATCGGGTTGTCAATGTAAGTGATCGGC
>DLFD01000054.1:14387-24150 GCA_002482005.1 Lachnospiraceae bacterium UBA7729
CCAACAACGATCACAATCCGGTCAACGTTCTGCTTTTGGATCTGATGAAGCATACGATCAATAAGGCTTACGCCGTTCACCTTCACCATACATTTTGTGTTATTCTGAGTCAGTTCTTTAAGTCGTTTTCCCATACCCGCTGCGAGTATTATAGCCTGCATAAGTTTCCCTCACTTTCTCTTTAAAAACCAATATTTAAATATTTTAAATTTAATCTCTGCTAATTTTGGAATATCTACCCCAAACATAGGAATCAGCTGATTCACCTCCCAACAGTTTGGTGTCTTATAGAAATAATAATTTCGTTTTATGTCCTCTATTTTACCCCAATAGTGTCTAGCACACGTCTAGACGAATTACCATCTGAATACGTGTGATAATTCTTCATCACTGCATGTCTCTCACTAATATATTTATCAATTCCATCGGCTATTTCAGATAGACTATCTTCTAATTCTTTCTGATTATAAACATGATATCCCTTCATAAAATCAATGGCATTTTCAGGGAAAAAGCCACGAGATTTACGATAGCCTTCGTAATCATCAAGAGTGAATACAATCGGTTTGTCTTTTAAAAGAAAATCAATCGAGATAGATGAATAATCACTGATCAATGCATCTGCCATATCTATAATGTGAACTTCCTGGAAAAAGTACCCTAAAGAGCTTTTGACTGTCGAATCAATAGTTGAAGAGAAAGTCATCAAGGTCGATGAGAGCTTCCTTCAGCTCCGGATTCCGTTCGCGCTGAATCAATCTTTCGAGATCAATCGCATCCGCGTCGGTGTCTTCCGCGGAAAGGTCATAGGACATCTCCACCAGCCTTGAGAGAATCTCCGCTTTCTTCGTTTTGTGGGTGAAACAGTATTCCTCAATCAGGATTCTCGAATACTCATGCATCAGCTTCTTCCTCATCATTCTTCGGAGAGTTTATGAAAGTCAGGATCTCATCAAGGGAATGGGCGCTGTTTTCCAGAGCCTTCAGGATCATATCCCTTTGTTTTGCCCTGCGTATATCATACAGCTTTTTGAGCTCGTCGATCGCCTTTTCATGAGCGATTCGTGTCTTTTCTGCCTTTTTCTCTGCCAGCTCGATCTTCAGTTCCAGTGTTTCAGCCGAATTCCGCCGTGTTCTTGCCATCGTTATGCTCCCTTCTTACTGTCGGATTTTTCCTGCAGGTTTTTTCCTATCTCTTTTGCCTGGTACCGGACATTCCCTTCATCCATGTGAAATGCAGACAGGATCGTTTTCTGTGTTTTCGTAACTGCGTGGTCCAGACGGTATACGCCGTCCAGCTGCCTGATCATGACGATCTTCTCCAGTTCTTTTAAAGCCGCCGGAACCGTCATGTAATTCGGCCGCTTTGCCATTTTCTCACAGCATTCCTTCAGTTCCGTATACAGCCTGCACCGCAGGATCAGTGCAATGAACTGGATAAAAATCTTTGAGGCGAGCGCCTCGTCGGAGCACACGCGCATGCTGGTGTTTCCGAGATAAGATTTATCTGCACGGAACAGCTTCTCGGAAGCGTCCCGGCTCTTATACTTATCCAGTGCCTCTCTTGCTGTCATCTTGTCTGTTGACACGATTGCAAGCTGGGACATGTCGTTGATACTGCCCGGGTATTCCTCATAAAACAGCGGCTCCCTGTTCGCCGTATCAAAAGCAACGGAATAGTTGAAGATCGGCGTCCCCTGATCCACCTTAGCCTTTCCAAACTCGACGATATCGATGTCACCCGCCTGAGAGTTCTTATTCGTGGAATCATAAGAGATATAGATCCTCTGTCGTTTGCTGCGGGGACTGTTCCAGCTGTTCAGGAAGCCCAGGATCTGTTCCGGTTTCAGCGCCTGCAGAAAATCCGACACTTTGGAGTCTGTGTACACCCTCATCCCTGGCGTGAAGAGAGGATACAAATAATTTTGTCTACTTCCCAATAATTCATAGATATTTCCACGAGCAGCCAAGAGTACATACATTATTATGAAACAACCTATTAACACTAATGCTCCATATAAGCAGAATCTACCACCTCGATATTGTGTGTCTGACGTAAAATTCAAATATGCAATCCCGATTGTCTTTAGATATACGTTACTTGTATGAGAAGCAAAAATAGCAATTCTTTGAGACAAAAAGGAAAGTATTAATACAATAATCAATCCTTTTATGCCATTGAAATACTTTGCCAAGAAAACAAACGGTATAAACAGGATTTTTATCGTTGCAAAACAAATCTCCAGATCCTGTGCCAGACTCGGATGGGCAATATACATCAAATCCATCTGCAGCTTGTCGTAGGGTGTCGTATTGTACTGACCATATACTTGTGCATATCCAGTCAAACCGCACTTCGCTTGAAGACGTAGCTTGAATTCTGGCATCTCTTCTTCATACTGAACAGCAATCTCCGGACGTTCTGGTCTCGGGCCTACAATTGCCATATCGCCCTTCAGGATATTAAGGAGCTGCGGAATCTCATCAATTCGATGTGCGCGAATGCGCCGGCCTACTGGCGTAATACGTTCATCTTTTTCTCCTGTAGATAACCTGGCCACACCATCTTTTTCAGCGTCGACACGCATACTGCGGAATTTCAAGACGTTAAATTTCTTTCCATCCTTTGTAAGTCTGCATTGACGATAAAATACAGGCCCGCCATCATATGCCTTAATCTGGATTGCAGTTACCAGCATGATTGGCGATGAAATAACCAAAGCAATAGCGGAAAGTATGATATCAAAAAATCTCTTGAAAAAAAGGTACTCGGGTGAAGGATTGTACCGATCCAGCCTCATGATAGGGAGATGGAACATATGCATCGGCTTTGTTCCACTCATCAGAACATCCCCAACGCGCGGAATAATGAATGATGTAATGTTCTGATCCACACAGTATTTTATTATAATATTACGATCATGACTATGCACACCGGAAATGAATACAACATCCATCCCATTCAAGACCGATAAGTCTTTAATACATTCTTCCGCACTACAGTTGCCGACTACATCAAACTTCTGATCCAATCCATATGAATTGATCAGATTTGTCATTCCTTTCCTCATATCCCACACGATGAATGTTTTCTTCGCTTTGAAATGACGGAAATACCAGTCGTGAGCAAGCTTGCTCCAAATAACAGAGACAAGAATCTGCCCGGCTATTACTATCAGGTACCCTGGAATGAAAGGAATGAATTTCTTCAGCAACCAATTCGCGATGAACATAACTGCATCAGCTTCAACGACCGCCAATGTCTGGCTGAATATCATTTCAGAAATCTGATGGTATGAAAGCAGGAATGCATCATAGATTCTTCCAAATGTTATATACAGTACAAGGAACAGAAAGATTACTGCCCAGTTTCCTCTTGCATAATACGGTAAAGCAATAGAACTTGCACTAAACGTATACCAACCTGCCGCAAACACTACAGTCATAAGCAGCGCATTCAGAATTTTTACAAACCGAAGTGACAATCGATAACGCAGATTTTTATCGCTTGCTTCCGTCAACTGAGTCTTGTCCATAACTTTTCAGACCTTTCCCGTAATATTTCTATCAAGCTCTGCCTAACATAAGCTTCCTGCAGAATGATCAGTCTGCTTTTTTCTTAAGTACAATACTCTCTGATGCCACATTTTTCTTTGCGTCCTTGGCCATGTAAGTGACCGTGACGGACTTGCCGTCGCCGTTCTCAAGGATATCGGCTACGCGAAGAGAATCAGAGACGTCACCGTCCCTGTTGTCCTGTGCCGTAACTCCCTTGAGGAGGTCTTCTTCCTCTTCTCCTTTTTCATATCCCTTCTCGATGAGGGAATCCGGGATGATGATCTCCGGAGCGGTCCGGTCCTCCGCAACGAATGCGAATGCATTCAGGATCAGAAGGATCCCTGCCAGCATTGCCAGCAGAAGGGTTATTCTTGTCTTTCTCATGATCTTCGTACTCCCTTATCCGTCCGTTCAGAGCTCGATCTGGTCCACAGAGCTGTTTACTCCTTTGCCGCCGCTGTCTTTCCTGCCATCTGTCGCATCGGAAGAACCCTCTTTCCCGTAACCATAATAATGTCCATATCCGCCGTACTTGCCGTACTTTCCATACCCGCCGTACTTGCCGTAATACTTGCTTCCGGACCTGATATCGACCTTGTTCAGGACCGCTCCCAGGATCGGGCAGTCCGCCTTCCGGAGCTGCCCCACGACATCCTGAGCGAACGGATAGCCGATGGCCCCGGACTCGACGACCAGGATCGCGCCATCACAGTCATTCGCGACCATGGCAGAATCCGTGACGACACCGAGCGGAGGCGTATCGATGATCACATAGTCAAATGCTTTTCGCAGCGACGACACCATCAGTGAGAATCGCTCCGTGCACAGAAGCTCTGCCGGGTTCGGCGGGAACTGGCCGGTAAAGATCATATAGAAGCCATTGATGTTGGTCTTGTAGAGGATATCGTTGATAAAGACCTGGCCGGAAAGATAAAGACTGAGGCCGTTCACTTTCTGGTGTCCCTGGATCCTGACCGCGCGTGTGAGTACCGACTTCCGCATATCGGCATCGACCAGGACCACATTCTTGCCAGTCTGGGCAAGGGAGATGGCAAGCAGTCTGGCGACGGTACTCTTTCCCTCATCCTCCGTGCAGGAAGTGATGTCGATGACCTTCTTGTCGCTCCCGCAGAACAGAAGGTTGGTGCGAAGAGACTTATAGGCCTCTTCGACGTGATAGTTCAGTTTCGGTACTTCGATGGTAATCTCTTTCACTGTGCAATATCCTCTCAGTTCTGGAAGGCTTCCGCATCCGTGCGCCAGATGCGTGCCTCTCTCATCTCCCGTTTTTCCCGATCAGCCGGAGCGGGTTGCTCCACATGAGTTTTTCCACGGCGCCGGGACCATATTTCTTATCAAGAAATTCAGCGCACTCTGCAAGATGCGGAGCACGTTCTTTCATGTTGTGTGCATCGGAGCCGATGTAATCGACAAGCCCTTCCCCGACAAGCTTCCTTGTGTACAGGCGGGCTGAAAGACCGTCTCTTCCCAGAAGCGCGTCCGCGTTGACCTGGATGTATGCCCCCATCCGCCTCAATTCTTCGACCAATGCAGGCTTTCTGCAGGCGGGATACCGCTCGATATGGGCGATGATTGGAACCCAGCCCTCTATGACAAGACTGTTAGTGACACGTCTGATATCGGACTCGGTATGGTATCCGGAGAACTCGGTAAGAACAAAGCTGCCGCCAAGCATCCGGTATGCCGGATCCTGCTCCAGGGTCTCATCCATCTCCTGATCGACATGGAATTCACAGCCGAGAGAAAGCTCCAGGTCACCTGGGAGCTGCAAGGCCGCCTCATCCCTGAGCATATCAAAACGATCACGGACGAGAGAACGCGGAGCTTCGAACATCCCCCTGCGAAAGTGAGGAGTCAGGATGATCGCCCTCACGCCCTGGTCATATTCGCTCTGAAGGAGGGCGATGGACTCTTCCATGGAAGAAGCGCCGTCGTCGACTCCGGGAAGGATGTGGCAGTGGATGTCACAGAGTCTTCTCATGCACGGGACCTCTTCGTTTTCTTTTCTGTCCTCCATCTGGCCCCGATACGCCCGGCAAGGGGGTTCTTCCTGCGTTTCACGCGCTCGTCATCCTCCATCTCGTCATATGGGATACTTCCGAGAGTCGACATGCCAAGATAACGCTCTATGTCCTCCGAAGTCTGGATCGTATTGTTCATCAGAGAATCCGACACGACGATGATGATGGCTGCCAGGGCGCAGATGATCGCGCCAAGCAGCGCATTCTTAGTCGAATTCGGAGAGTACGGAAGGCGTGGGATGTTGGCGTCCTCAACGACTTCGATGGACTTCATATCCATGACCTTCTGGATGCGTCTCATCGAGACTTCCCGGATCTCATCACAGATATCGGCCGCGGCATAAGGATCGCCCGCGGACACCGAGATGCCGATGACACGGGTGCCCTCCGGGATCTCGACTGTCATCATGTTTTTGAGCTGGCTGGATGTAATATCAAGACCAAGGTTGGCGATAACAGATTCCGTCACCTTGCGGGACTTGATGATCTGCTCGTAATCATGGGTCAGAAGCATGCCGGCCTGAAGCGTGCTCGTATCGACATTGCCCTTGGCAACTTCCTCATTCGCCATGACATAGATCTTGGTTGTGGAAGAATATCTGGGATGGATGATGTGGGCGCTGACGAAATAGACTGCGAGGGCGCCTGTAAGGGCCGCCAGAAAGATCTGGAGGATGTTCGACCAGATGACATGCATGACCTGAACCAGGTCGATCGTGACTACATTGGAAGAGCCTGGCATGGGACTGGATGCAAGTACCGGATTGCCCATGCCGGCTGCTCCCATGCTGTTCATACCTCTCATGCTGCTGTCAGCCTGAGGATTCTGTGGATCAATATTCATGCTAACTCCATAACGAATGAAATACTCTGTAACGAAACCTAAACTATATTATCACAAGCAGATACAAAATTATGTAAAGAAAACGTTACAACTCCCCGATAATGTAGGACATTCTTGTTTTTTTTTGAATACATGGGTAGGGCGAGTGCGGATTATGCCCGCCGATCCTGCGAAGTTTATCCAGGATCTCATCTACGTCATGGCTGAGTTCGTCCCTGGAAACTTCGTACTCTGAAAGCATCCTGTCGATGATGGCATCGCGGGTCGTACCTTCTTTCAGAAGGTTCTCCGTTACCGGAGGGGGCCGTAAAGGCAATGCCTGAGCCTCCTGCTTCCAGAGCCGACGCGTGGAACAGGAAGATATTCCTCTCAATAAGGCGGTCAGCAATCAGATGCAGCGAAGAATTCAACCAGCGGTTCAATAAAAATTGCATGCAGAATTCAGAATATGTTGTATAATCAAGAAGCATTTCGTTCTGGATACCGGAATGGTTCATGTAACACGTCGTCCCTTCTGAGAGGAGGCACTTATATGAAGCCTGTCAACGTAATGATCGAGATGGAAGCAACCGGACGCAACATCCGGAGAATCATGACGCAGCGCGGCATCCGCGTCAGAGATGTCCAGAAGGCCTGCGGGTTCGAGCAGCCCCAGGCAGTGTACAAGTGGCTGCGAGGCCAGTCGCTTCCGTCGGTCGACAACCTGGTGATCCTGTCGATCATTCTTCATACGTCAATTGAGGGCATCCTCGTTACGAACGAGGATGCCCTCCCTGTTTTTATGGATGATGCGGAAGAAAAGAGGCTGGCAGCCTGATTTCCTTTTGCCTTGCCGGTCTTTGTGCCTACTGTCAGGATGACGACCGTACCTGCCGTACTTCGAATACCCCTCGCCTTCAGTTTCTCAATGCCTTCTCCGGTTATTCCGGTAGTGCCAGCTTCTCGAGTTCTCCGATGGTATGTCCATGTGCATCGGCGACGCGCCATGCATGTAATCGGTCCGCACGACCTGGAAATGTTCTGCCAGGAAGTAAGCGCCTTCATCGGAGACGATGTACTTCGGATCAAGCCTGACAGTGTACCGGAAATATGGTTCGTAGCGACAATAGTCCGGTGTCCGTGTCTTGCGCTTATAGCAGTAGTAATCGATGTAGGTCGCTTCATTGCCATAAGACTGTTTCAGTTCCCTCGAATAGAGACGACTGTAGTCGCCGTACGGGAAGCGGCCTGTGTTGCGCTCCGCCTGGCCGGAGACACTGACATAGATGTAAGCCGTAGGCCAGTCGGAAGTATCCGGCGTTTCATGTACAGCTGGATTCCCAGAAGCCGGACCTGCAGCGTTGGCTTCCCTCACTGCAGCAGCCGGCTCCGCGGCGGCAGCTGGGTCTGCGACAGCAGCCGAATCCGCGGTGACAGCTGACTTCGCGGCAGCTGCCGGACCCGTGGCGGCAGCTGGTTTCGCGGCGGCAGCCGGATCCGCGGCGAAAGCTGGCTCATCCGGTGTCTCTGCCATGATCTCTGCGATACGTCTGGTCAGCGGCGGCTTCAGACGGATGACGTACGATGCGAGGTCATCGCGCCTGATCTTGTAGAAGAAGGAGGAGGAAAGGTCGAGCTGGCGGCACATTTTCTCCAGGGTCATCAGGTGCGGACGGTATTTCACGATTCTGCGGATGGTGTTCTTATCCGGAAGAAGCGCCTTGTACTCGTCGTCTGTCGTAGATCTCCTGTCATAGCAGGAAAGCAGGTTCTCCAGCAATGCTTCCTGGTCGCGGTCTTTCAGATCGAGGGGCAGCGATGCGAGACTGTACTCGTCCCTCTTGCTGATGTTTCTGTACTTTGCCTCGACCAGGCGGCAGATATGCATCTCAACGGCTGTGTCCGCCTTGACAAATGGCTCTCCGCACTCTGCTTCATTCCATGCTTTGTAGATGAGGCTCAGCGGGAGATCTGTATCGACCAGGAACGATGGGAGTTCCAGCGGGGCTGTCTTTGACGGAACATCATCTTCTTCCAGTTTCTCCCGGATCTCATCACGGTCCTCAGCTTCGAATGTATTCACGTAACCGATCGGGAATCGTCCATATCTTCCTGCCCTCCCGGCGACCTGCTTGACCGTCTGGGAGTCCAGTCGCACCTCTTTCCGGTTGATATGTTTGACGATGTCCCGGAACACAATGCGCTCGATGTTGTAGTTCTGCCCGATCGCGATGGCATCGGTCGCCACAAGACAGTCGGTCTCTCCCGCCTCGAACTTGCGGGCCTCCTCCATCTTCACTTCATATGGTAGCTTTCCGTACACGATCGACGGATGCATCCCGTGTTTCTCCAGCCAGCCTGCCATCTCGTAGGCGCCAAGTCTTGAGAAGACGATGTAGGCGTCATTCTTTCTCGGCCTCCGGTAAGGCTCCTCCTCGAACCGCAGCTCGCTCGCCCGGTAGTGCTCCACGACTTCATAATCGTCCCCGCACAGTTTGATCAGCTGTTTTGTGATCTCAAGGCCGCTCCATGCGCAGCAGACCTGAACCGTCGGCGAAACGACACCGAGGATCGCATTGGTATAAAGAGATCCATCCTCGCCTGAGATCAGCTGACACTCATCGATGACTGCCATATCGTATCTCCGGCCGAAGTCCAGCATGCCAATCGTCTCGGATATGTGTCTCGCCTCCGGATCGATCTCTTTCTCCTCTCCTGTCGCAAAGCTGCACGGAACGCCGTAGCTTTGGATCGTCGCCCGCCCCTCGTATGCCAGCATCCTCAGCGGGCAGAGGTAGACTCCGGACGGTGCCCTGGCCAGCGCCTCCATGGCGTCATGCGTCTTGCCGGTGTTGGTGCCGCCGACATGGATGACGAAGTGTCTCTTCAGCTTTCTTGCCTCGCGGAACAGGTCCGGGATATGGGAAAGCGAGGTGCTGCTGATCGAGTCGTAGAGAGCGAGCATCTGTTCGACCGGCTCCAGCTGATACTTGGCTGCGCAAGCATGAAGAAGCATCGTACTCTGCCCGATCCGACGCGCCAGATACGCAAAGACAGCCGCCCTTCCCATTTCTCCCGGAAGCGCTGCGATGCCTCCGACAAGGAAATTGCTCTCCTTCCGCCAGACTCCCGTCTGCCTGCCCGAGCGGCTGCGGAAGTTTCCTCGGAAATCCTTCTCCTCCGCGATCCGCTCGAGCCGCCTGCCGATCTCACGTACAGTCTCCGCCGGGATGCGGACACGCATATTACGGCGCATATAGTTGAAGAGCGTCTCCGGCTGTCTTACTTTACGCGTATGGCTTTCCTGCTCTTCATCTTTCTTGCCTGCCGGCTTCTCTGC
>DLFD01000054.1:24232-28467 GCA_002482005.1 Lachnospiraceae bacterium UBA7729
TGCCTGCCGGCTTCTCTGCGTCCGCCGTCCCCGGCCTGTACTTGATTCCGAGGAGGACTCCCCTTACCGGGTCTTCCTCCAGCTGGCGGCGGAACAGGGCGACAGCCTGCTCATCGTTCTGAAGATTCCCCAGAGAGATCCTTGTCCCTTGCGGATCCATCATCCGGATATCATCGGCGTAGCTGAGCTGTTCCGCCATCCTGAGGATCAGACGGTCTGCTTCAGCTTTCAGCGCTTCCCGGAGTTTCCCCGGGATCGCCTCTTCGACATCAGTCGATGTGATCTCTATCTCCTGCTCTCTCATGTTCTCCCTCTGCCTGCCGTACTGCTGCCTGACTTTCCATCCTGTTTTCCGGGTTCTTTCTGTCGCTTCAGATCTTCACCTCTGTTTTCCGGATTCTTTCTGCCGCTTCAGACCTTCACTGCCGTCTTCCGGATCACAAGCCTTTCCGGCTGTCCGTTCTCCCTTCCTTCTCTCCTGACTTTCAGGACAAATGGGAATCGGTCGTAATCTACGCACAGTGGGTAATCCTCACGCGGAAAGATATCGATGAGAGCCGGGTCGAAGAACTGCTCTCCGCCGTGGTCCTTCAGCCACGCGATCTTGCCTCTGATATCGTAATCCTCGTCTTTCAGCAGGGAGGCCATATACTGGGCACAGATCAGATCTTCATTCGTCGATGTAAGTCCTGCCTTGCCCATGGCAACGATGGATACCGTATCGGGGTCCTTCGATCTGATATAATCTGTGACCGCCTTTGCATTGACCAGACTTCCTGTGACGATCTCGGTCGCACCGGCAGCCGCTGCAGCGACGATCCCCTGGGTTCCGGCTGAAGTCGAATGGATCATCGTCTTTCCCCGAAAGTCTGTCTGCGTCACGTCGTAGGGAGAATTGCCAAGGTCACATCCCTCCACCTTTGCTCCCCCGCGCTCTCCGAGAAGAATCCAGTCCGGATGCTCTGCCTTCAGTGCAAACGCATCTTCCAGACTTCCGATCGGATAAGATGCTTCCGCCCCTCCTGCAAATGCATAGCATTCCGTCGTGAATGCCCGGAATACATCGATGATGACGGTAAATCCCTGCGCCTTTCTGGCGCCCTCGATAAGTTCCAGAATCCTGATATCCATAATGTCCCTTCCTGCCGATATGAGGATTGCTTTCCCGCGATCATAGGATACAAAAAACCAGCCACCGGCGGCCTTTTTGCATCCTATAGGATAAAAGATACGGGGACGCCCCAGGACGTCCCCATAGATTATAACGATGCGTAACTCATAACGATGCACAGATTATAACGATGCAAAGATCATAGCGATGCTTAGATCATAACGATGCATAGATAATAACGACAAAGTTCATTCCTGGCAGAGACCTTCTTAGAAGAATTCCTTCTCTGCCTTCTTCGCTGTCCTGACGAACAGAATGAGTACGATCAGGAACAGCAGTGTCAGCGCCAGATACAGATAAGTGTTGATCGGCTTTACGTAGTCGGAATACAGTCCCAGCCCGCCTGCTGCAAGCGCCGTCAGCGACAGAACCAGAAGCTTTTTGCCGATCGCCTTCCTATAGCCCTCGATGTCCCTGCACTTTCCGTTCGACTTGTTTGGGAGAAGGACTCCTTCCCTGACCTCCCCTTTGAACATCAGCAGATACCAGCAGTAAAGCAGGTAAAGCCCGCTCCCCGTGATCAGGATATCCAGTAAAGAAAACATGTTGTTGTCTGTCATATGCCTGAAAAACCTCCGGTTTCCGAAAGAGTATGGTGGCACCTCCGCAGGCGCCGTGAGAACCAGCGCAGGCGGCACCTCCACAGGCGCCGTGAGAACCAGCGCAGGCGGCACCTCCGCAGGCGCCGTGAGAACCAGCGCAGGCGGCACCCTCCGCAGGCACCGTCAGAACCAGCGCAGGCTGCGCTGCTTCAGTTCAGTTTCAGCCAGTCTGCGACTTCCTTCTCCATGTCCGCGCCCTTGATAAATGTACTGTGCAATATCGGGGCCGAACGGATGTCTTCGATCGCCTGAGGGATCTTTACTCTGCTGATCTTGTTAAGGATGTCGATCATCTCGAGATCAGACTTATCCTCCAGGGACGGATAGATAGCGGGCACTACCACATTTGCAAACTTATAAGGACTTGCTGTGCTCGCGATCACAGTCGGAGTCTCATCTCCGCTCTCGATCACATAGTTGCGGTAGACCTTGGAAGCGACCGCTGTATGGGTATCGATGACGTATCCGGTCTCGCGCTGGACCTGAGCGATCTCCTCGGCAGTCTGCTGTTCGTCCGCATAGTTTCCATAGAAATCGGAAAGCTGCTCCTGCATGGCATCCGTGATCCTGTAGACTCCCTGGGATGAAAGCGCTTTCATAAGCTTCGCAGTCACTTCACTGTCTTCCCCTGTGATCCTGTAGATCAGACGCTCCAGGTTCGAGGAAACGAGGATGTCCATGGACGGGCTCGAAGTTACCTTAAATGTTCTGTTCTTATCGTATGCGCCCGTGCGGAAGAAGTCTACAAGGACCTTGTTCTCGTTCGAGGCACAGATCAGCTTTCTGATTGGAAGGCCCATCTGCTTTGCATAGTACGCTGCAAGAATGTTGCCGAAGTTGCCGGTCGGGACCGTGACATTGATCTCCTCACCCGGCTTGATCACGCCCTGGGCAGCCATCTGACCGTAAGCATGATAATAATAGACGATCTGCGGGACCAGCCTGCCGATATTGATGGAGTTCGCGGAGGAGAACCTCAGATGATTCTTCTTCATGCGCTCCGCCATGGCAGCATCCTGGAAGATATTCTTCACACCAGTCTGTGCCTCATCGAAGTTGCCATCGATGCCGACCACGTGGACATTGTCCCCACGCTGGGTGCGCATCTGAAGTTCCTGCACGTGGCTGACGCCATCCTTAGGATAGAAGACAATGATCTTCGTCCCCGGGACATCTGCAAAACCTGCCATGGCTGCCTTTCCGGTATCGCCGGAAGTCGCAGTCAGGATCACGATCTCGTCATCGATGTGATTCTTCTTCGCCGCGGTCGTCATCAGGTGCGGAAGGATAGACAGCGCCATATCCTTGAAGGCTATGGTCTTTCCATGGAACAGTTCCAGATAATAAGCGTCTCCCTTGTGAACAAGCGGTGCAAGACGCGGATCATCAAACTTGGAATCATAGGCCTTGTCGATGCAGCTCTTGAGCTCATCCTCGGTATAATCCGTCAGCAGCAGTCTCATCACCTGATAAGCCGTCTGCTTGTAAGACTGCTCCGGAAGAATATCGATATCGCCGTCCCACTTCGGAAGCGTCTCCGGAACAAACAGTCCGCCATCCGGGGCCAGCCCCTGAAGGATAGCCTGGGATGCAGTCACTCTGAGATCTGAATTTCTGGTACTCTTGTACATAATCTGCTGCATGAACGATCAACCTCGTTTTTCTTGACAAATTCCAGAATCTATTAACCTGTCAGTGTATTAGAATACCTTATTTGCAGGGATGGCGCAAGGCTTTCTTCTTCCTGGTTATCAGCTGTCTTCTTCCTGGTTACCCGCTGTCTTCCTCCTGGTTGCCCGCTGTCTTCTTCCTGGTTACCCGCTGTCTTCCTCCTGGGTACCCGCTGTCTTCCTCCTGGTTACCAGCTGTCTTCTTCCTGGTTACCCGCTGTCTTCTTCCTGGTTACCCGCTGCGAAAAATTCGCCGGCATGCAATCTTGCCCTGATCTCTCCCTTACATGCCGCTGAATTTTCGCCAGCATGTAGACTTGCCATAAGCCCTCTCCTACATGCCGCTGAATTTTCGCCAGCATGTAGCTGTGAATAATCTTCCCGTTTACACGCCAGCTTTTCGGCCTTTTTCCATGATTGAGCGAACAGACAAGCATATCATCCCTCATACGGTCAAATCTCTGGCGTGCGTTCCCAAGAATTCTTCCTCTTTGCCCGCTGCGAAAAATTCCCCGGCATGCAATCTTGCCCTGGTCTCTCCCTTACATGCCGCTGAATTTTCGCCGGCATGCAATCTTGCCCTGATCTCTCTCCTACATGCCGCTGAATTTTCGCCGGCATGTAACTGCGAATAATCTTCCCGTTTACACGCCAGCTTTTCGGCCTTTTTCCATGATTGAGCGAACAGACAGGCATATCATCCCTCATACAGTCAAATCTCTGGCGTGCGTTCCCAAGAATTCTTCCTGTTTACCCGCTGCGAAAAATTCCCCGGCATGTAATCTTGCCCTG
>DLFD01000054.1:28498-69351 GCA_002482005.1 Lachnospiraceae bacterium UBA7729
GCTGAATTTTCGCCAGCATGTAACTATGAATAATCTTCCCGTTTACACGCCAGCTTTTCGGCCTTTTTCCATGATTGAGCGGCCAGACAGGCATATCATCCCTCATACGGTCAAATCTCTGGCGTGCGTTCCCAAGAATTCTTCCTGTTTACCCGCCGCGAAAAATTCCCCGGCATGCAATCTTGCCCTGATCTCTCCCCTACATGCCGCTGAATTTTCGCCAGCATGTAATCCATGGCAATTATCTTAGGAGCACGCCGGAAAAATTATCACGCCAGAAAATTACTTTTGAAAGCACTATTCGTCATCTTACCCAAAAATCCAAGGAAAGTTTCTGTCTTGATTTTTCACAGCTGTTGTGTCATCATATGGCTACACATCCAGATTAATCTAATCATCTTGGAATCTTCTGTACTTCTTTTGTATTTCTTCCGTGTTTACCTTTCTTTTTCCCATGCACATCCCAAACGTACTTCTGCATATTCCAGATGTACTTCCGCACATTCCAGACGTACTTCTGGTCTGCTTATTATCTCATAACTCTTAAAAGGAGCGCTTCTGTCTATGAATATGTACCAATCTTTTGACAATGAAATCGATTTTCTGAATGCGAGGATCGATTACCTCACCCACCTGATCAATGAAAAAAGAATGGCTCTCGACTGTGCCCCGCCTGGCTTCCTTCGCGGCAATTCTCACGGGAAGGGTTATCAGTATTACCGGCGCCGCCCGGATTCCGATAAGTGGCAGTATCTGAGAAAGTGTGACAGAAAGATTGCGCAAAGTCTTGCCCAGAAAGTTTATGATAAGAAAGTCCTTCAGATGGCTACCGCCGAGCGCTCTGCCGCTATCAGGCTTTGCTCCGTATACAGAGATGGCATGATCGAGGGATTATTCGACTCGATGCCGGAATTCTACCATGATATCGTGACTCCAATCGACAAGAAACCGGAAGATATTTATCATCATTGGTTCCGGCACAATTATAGTAGCAAGGGGAGATATTCAGATGAGAAAGTATATATCTCAAAGCTTGGCGAAGTGATGCGCTCCAAGAGTGAACTGTACATCTCGGAACTGTTCATTAAGTACAATATTCCCTATCTGTATGAAAAGCCTCTTGCCGTAAAGTCTCCACTGTCAAGAAGCGGCTACTTAACCCTCTTTCCGGATTTTTCCCTGATGGATTTTGTAAGAAGAAGGGAAATCTACTGGGAACATATGGGCTTCTGGGATAATGAAGTATATCGCAACGATGGTCTGCGCAAGCTGCGAACATATGACCGCAATGACATCAAGGTAAATGACCGGCTGCTGCTCTCTTTTGAGTCGGGTAAAGTTCCTGTAGACCTAGACTATCTCGAAAGTAAGATTAAAAGCCTCAGCATGTGCATGGCACCTGATATTGAAGAATATCAGGCATACGTTGCAAAGAGAAGTGCGGAAGTTGAGGCCAGGAAGTTGGCAGAAAAAACTCCGATTTCTGAAAGCATTGTCTGTTCCTGAAAGCAATGTGACCAGTAAAATAGATTCTTTATTGTTCTGTATTACTTGAACTTGTAGAAGTCATGCCCTCCATATGAGTAAAGGTATGTCAGTTTATCATCAAACCACTCGACATTGGCCTCGGCGGAATATTCCCGCGCCATAAAGAAAAGAGCACCTTTCGAGATATCCTCTCCGTCGACTGCCCGGTTGACCGCAGACACAGTACTGTCCGTGATCTTCAGATTTCCCATGCGCCCATCCTGAGTCGGCGAAAACTGGGCAACTCCTCCAAGTTTCTGCCAGACAACATCGTAGACGCTGTCCGGAAAATGTTCGTCTTCTACTCTGTTGAGGATAACATTCGCAACAAGGAGCTTACTCTTCTCGTCTCCCCCTGTACACTCAGCTTCCACAATATTCAGTAGAGTTGAATAATCCTTATAAGACATCGTATGGTTTGAAGCTATCACCTGGGACGCGCTGCTGCCGATCCGGGCTGCCATCTGCAAAGTCTGATCCTGGGTGTTATCGGAAGGCTGCTGCGCCACAGAAACATTCTGTGTCACATCTAATTCCTCCGCCATGGAAGAGATCCACATAGAAGTCTGTGTCTTCAGAAGCGACTTGGAAGAGCTTACCGTCTGCTGGTCCTCTTCCGTTCGTTCTGTCCCTGCACCAACCATGACCGAAGGAGCAATCCCATCTGCGTCAGCCGCATGATAATTCTTCGGAATAGAGACAGGCGCAAAAAGTGCTCCCGCAAAGATAACCACTGCAGAGGACACCAGTCCGAGCATCTTGCCGCTAAGCTCGATCCTCCGCATCTGTTTCCTCCCTTTTTTATGAATTGCCACGCCTCTCACCCCATCTCCATGATCCTGAGCTATAAACCAGAAGGTCCCTGGTTATCGTCGTTGAAGATACATATTGATCAGCTTCTCCGTATATGTTCCCGCCTGTCAGACTCTGATCGATCAGCTTCTCCGTATATGTTCCCGCCTGTCAGACTCTGATCGGCCTGTCATATCTTATGTTTTCGTACATCTTACGCTTTCATACTTTATGCTTTCATTCACCTTCACATCATATCGATGTTTCAGCCTCGTATATCGTCAATTATAGATATGAATGTTGCGTGTGTCAATAAATCTATAACATTTCTGTAATAATTTATAAATATTTGTGAAATTATCTTCTTGTTTTCTGGCAAAGTTTCACCAATGTCAAGTGGTCCCAGTCATTTCCCCCAAATACCTGGCATGTACTTCTCAGATTAGTGTCTGACTACATGCTGCCATTTTTTCTTCGACATATATATATTCATGAATTTATCCCGATAGCACGCCATCCCTTTCTGCTTTGGCATGTATTCCTGATATTTCTGTCCGTCTGCACACCGACAAGTTTACTTCTCGAATAAAAAAGCTGTCGCCAAAAGGGTGTTATTGAAAGCTGCCGCCAGATAGAGCTTCCGCAGGAAGTTTTTCCCTGTGAGGGCAGAAAGAAAGCGCCAGCCCGTGTATGGGCTGGCGCTGGGATTTTCTTCTCACTGGTCTTCTGCATTCGCCATGTTGTTCACTGCTGTCTGCAGTGCGCTTTTCCTTCTCACTGGTCTTCTGCATTCGTCATGTTGTTCACTGCCGTCTGCAGTGCGCTGATGGATGCGCGGATGATATCAACGTCGACGCCGGCACCCCAGTAGAGCTGCTTTGTCTTGCGGCTTCTCACACCAACGTATGCGATCGCGCGGGAAGAAGAACTCTTCTCAAGTGCATGCTCTTCATAGGTATCGAGGTCGTACTCGAGTCCATATACCTTCTTCAGCGCATTCGAAACAGCATTCAGACGGCCATTGCCGGAAGAAGTCGTCTCCTTGGATGTACTGCCGCACTGAGTCGTGATGGTAGCGACGATGCCGTTATGCTGCTTGAAGTGGATCTGTGAGATGTTGTACGGCTCGCTGACATCCTCGAACCGGTCGATGAACAGGTCGAAGATCTCGTCCGGAGTGAGCTCCTTGTGTGACCGGTCGGACACATTCTTGACCTCATCACGCACAGCACTCGCCATAGCCTTCGGGACACGCAGGCCGAAATCGTGCTCCAGGATGAAGCCGATGCCGCCCCTGCCGGACTGGCTGTTGATGCGTATTACATCCGCGTCGTAGCTGCGGCCGATGTCGGTCGGATCGATCGGGATGTACGGAACCGTCCACAGATCGGAATTGTGCTCCTTCCGGTAATGCATCCCCTTGGAGATTGCATCCTGATGCGATCCGGAGAAGGCTGCGAAGACCAGAGCTCCGCCGTAAGGAGTCCGCGGGCCGACGTTCATGCCGGTATATTCCTGATATTTGTCGACGATGTCAAGCATATTGTCAAAGTGAAGCCCTGGATCTACGCCCTGACTATACATATTCATAGCCAGAGTGACCACGTCCACATTGCCGGTGCGCTCTCCATTGCCGAAGATGGTACCCTCGATACGGTCGGCGCCGGCAAGGATCCCCATCTCGGCATCGGCGACACCGGTTCCGCGGTCATTGTGCGGGTGAAGGGAAAGGACTACACCGTCGCGGTACTTCAGATTCTCGGACATGTACTCGATCTGGTCGGCATAGACGTTGGGCATCGCCAGCTGGACGGTAGACGGAAGGTTGATGATCGCCTTGCGGTCCGGGGTCGGCTGCCAGACATCGAGAACGGCGTTGCAGACCTCAAGCGCGTACTCAGGCTCGGTGCCGGTGAAGGACTCCGGAGAGTACTCGAAGCGGTACTTCTCCCCCGCTTCCTCGGTAAGCTGCTTCAGAAGCTTCGCACCATCGACAGCGATCTGCAGGATCTCCTCTTTCGACTTGCGGAAGACCTGCTCACGCTGGGCAACCGAAGTCGAATTGTAGACATGGACGATCGCGTTCCTGCATCCTTTCAGCGCTTCGAAAGTCTTGCGGATGATGTGCTCGCGTGCCTGCGTCAGGACCTGGACAGTCACATCGTCCGGGATCATATCTCTCTCGATCAGGGCTCGGAGGAAATCGTATTCTGTCTCGGACGCTGCCGGGAAACCGACCTCGATCTCCTTAAAGCCGATCTCGACAAGAAGCTGGAAGAACCTGAGCTTCGTCTCAAGATCCATCGGGACGACCAGAGCCTGGTTGCCATCGCGAAGATCGACCGAGCACCAGACCGGCGCATGGTCGACGTAAGATTTCTCAGCCCACTTGTGACCGGCAGACGGCGCAAGATAAAACTGACGGGTATACTTCTTGTAATTCATCATGATGTCTCACTCCTTATAACTGTATATCGTCGGTAGCAGCTGGCTGCGGATCTCTCCGCGGTGAAGTGCTATCGATGTTCAGACTGCCTGGAGGACATATGAATATGTGCTCATAGGTTGATGGCTGCATTACAGGTAAGCATACATTGTTTACCGGGAGTTTGCAAGCATCCCCCATATATCACTGACGGTTGCAGCATCCCCCATATATCACTGGCGGTTGCAGCTTCCCCCATATATCACTGGCAGTTGTATAAACCCCATATGTCACCGGCAGTTGTATGAATCCCATATATCACTTGCGATTGGCCAGTTCTTCTGCGATGTCTTCCCAGGTGAGACCCCTTTCGACCATCAGGACCATCATGTGGTACAGGAAATCGGCCATCTCGTAGCGGACTTCCTCAGGATTGGGATTCTTCGCCGCTATGACGATCTCTGTGGCTTCTTCGCCGCATTTCTTCAGGATCTTGTCAATGCCTTTGTCAAAGAGGTAATTGGTATAGGAACCTTCCTTCGGATGGGCCTTGCGATCGCTGATCACACCGTAGACCTGCTCGAGGACCTTCATAGGGCTGCGGTCGACATAATCTTTCTTCATGATCGTGCGGTAGAAACAGCTGCGGTTGCCGGTATGGCAGGCTGCCCCGACCTGAAGGACCTTTGCAAGCAGGGTGTCGTTATCGCAGTCGATCTTCATCTCTCTCACGTACTGGTAGTGACCTGAAGTCTCTCCTTTGACCCACAGCTCCTGCCGGCTTCTGGACCAGTAGGTCATGACGCCGGTGCGGACGGTCTGCTCGAAGGATTCCTTGTTCATGTATGCGACCATGAGGACCTCTTCGTTCCTGTAGTCCTGCACAACACACGGGACCAGGCCCTTCTCGTCCGTCTTCAGGTCTTCCCACCTGACCGTGCTCTCAAAAAGGTTCAGATCGACGCCTTTCGATCTGAGTTCCGCCTTCAGCTTCATGATATCGGTCTCCGGATCCCGGAGGATATCCTCGCAGAGGCCATCCACATTCTCGCTGGAAAGGATACTGAGTTTCTCCTCCGCGGATAGTTCCTCGCCTCCGCTCACGAACAGAGTAAGCGGGCAGCCGGACAGATTGGCGAACTCAAGTGTATCTTTCCGGTAAACAAAGACATCTGTCAGCACAACGATGGCGCTGGCATACTCGAGGACCCGTTTCTTCGACTCATCATCCAGGACTTCATCCTTTCGGGTATCGACACAGATCCCGATCTTGTCCTTGCCGAAGCGCTTCGAAACTTCCTCCAGCATGTCCATGTTGGACTTCTTCGAGAAATTCAGGAATGCCTTGCGGGCGCCGGTGTAGAGGATCTTCTTCACATCCTCGACACGTTTGATATTGCCGAAGCCCCAGACCGGAATGTCGACCTTGCGGACGATCTCGCGCTCCAGGGTCAGGGACTCGTCATGGGCTGCATCGGCAGCCGCATCCGTCCCGCTCTCGCTCAGATCGAACACAAGGAGTTCATCTGCCCCCAGGTTCGAATAGTGCGATGCGAGTTCGACTGCGTCACCGCCCTGATAGGGCAAATGTTCCGTAAAGGAAGTGACGGCCTTGCCGCCCTTCAGAAAGATCGCCGAAACAAGTTTCTTCTGCATGACAAAAATCCTCCGTCAGAGACATTTTTTCAGTAGGGATGCGGCAGCTGCCGGCATCAGATGGTTCCTTTGGTCGACAGAACGTCCGTGATCCTCGGATCGATCTTCGTCGCTTCGTCGACTGCCTTGCCGAACGCCTTGAACATGGCTTCTGCCATGTGATGGTCATTGCCTTCAGTCAGGACCTTCAGGTGCAGGTTCATCATGGCGCTGTAGGAGATGGCGTAGAAGAATTCCTTCACCATCTGAGTGGACATCTCTCCGATCTTATCTGCCTGAAATGGTGCTTCATAAGAGAAGGAAGGTCTCCCGCAGAGATCGACCGCACACAGGACAAGCACTTCGTCCATCGGAAGGATCCTGCTGCCATAGCGCTGGATTCCCTTCTTGTCGCCGACCGCCTCGCGGATCGCCTGGCCGATCACGATCCCTGTGTCCTCGATCGTATGGTGATCATCTACCGAAAGGTCTCCGTCGACCTTCACAGACAGGTCAAAAAGTCCGTGCCTTGCGAATTCATCCAGCATATGATCGAAGAAGCCGATGCCGGTATCGATCTGGGATTCTCCCGTTCCATCGATATTCAGCTGCACTTCTATGCTGGTCTCCTTGGTATATCTCTCAACTTCTGCGATTCGTGACATGTAGGGTCCTCCACGGTAATGTTACAGCGGTAAGTCGTGCGCGCCTTTTTCTTTACGTATTCTCAAATCTGACGGCGATGGAGTTTGCATGTGCCGTCAGCTGTTCTGCCTTCGCGAAGGTCTCGATGTCCTTATGAACGGTCCTGAGCGCTTCCTCGGAGTAGTAGACGATGCTGGATTTCTTCACGAAGTCATCGACTGACAGCGGGCTGAAAAACCTTGCCGTCCCTCCGGTCGGAAGGATATGGTTCGGCCCCGCGAAGTAATCTCCCAGCGGTTCGGAGGAGTACTGTCCCAGGAAGATCGCACCTGCGTTGTGGACTCGTGTCATCGCATCGAACGGATTTTCCGTAACGATCTCGAGGTGTTCCGGAGCGATGGCATCGACGGTGTCGATTCCTTCCTGAAGACTGTCGACAACAAGGATATATCCATGGCTGTCGAGAGATTTCCGTATGATCTCCGCCCTGGAGAGGTTCTTCAGATACTCATCGATCTCTTTCGATGTTGCCTCGGCCAGCTCCATGCTGGTCGTGACCATGATGGCGCTTGCCATCTCATCGTGCTCGGCCTGGCTGAGCAGGTCTGCAGCAACATAATGTGGATTGGCCGTCTCATCCGCAAGGACGACGATCTCGCTCGGGCCGGCGATGGAATCGATGCCGACCTGCCCGTAGACGGACTTTTTTGCAAGCGCTACGAAGATGTTGCCCGGGCCGACGATCTTGTCGACTCTCGGGATAGTCTCGGTACCGTATGCCAAAGCTGCGATCGCCTGTGCGCCGCCAACCTTGTAGATCACGTCAGCACCAGCCTCGTGGGCGGCAACAAGAGTGTTCGGGTTTACTTTCCCGTTGCTTCCAGGGGGCGTCACCATGACGACTTCCTTCACTCCCGCAGTCTTCGCCGGAACGATGTTCATGAGAACGGAGGACGGATAGACAGCCTTGCCGCCCGGGACATAGACGCCTACCCTCTCAAGCGGAGCGATCTTCTGACCAAGCAGGATGCCGGTCTCCTGACTGTCGAACCAGCTGGTCCTCTTCTGCTTTTCGTGGTAGGAACGGATGTTCTTCAGCGCCTTGCGGATGACATCAAGAAGGTCTTTCGAAACTTCTGTGTAAGCCTCGGAGATCTCACCGTCTGTGACAATAGCGGTATCCTCGGTCATTTTCACGTGATCAAACTGCTCGGTATAGCCAAACAGGGCTTTGTCCCCGTTGTTTCTTACATTCTCGACAATATCCCTGACCGACTTCTCATACTGGCTGTAGTCGGTGCGGTTCCTGCTCAGCAGATTGCCGAGTACTTCCTCTCTCGTTTTATCATCCAGTCTGACAATTCTCATGGCTTCCATCTCCTCTTCGCAGTAGGCTTCCTCTCTCGCAGCAAGCTCTCTTCCATATCCGTTTTTCTTCCAAAGGCCAGCCCTTTTTTGAAAGCACGGTTTTCTTCCAAAGGCCAGCCCTTTTTCGAAAGCACGGTTTTCTTCCGCAGATCAGTCTCCCTCTTTCGGCAGGGCATCGTTCATGGCAGAAAGCAGCGATGTGATCCGTTCGTTCTCCATCCTCATGCTGACCGGATTGACGACGACACGTGCCGACAGCGGGCACACTTCCTCGAGCACCTTGAGGCCGTTGGACCTCAGAGTCGATCCAGTCTCGACGATATCGACGATGACTTCCGCAAGGCCTACGATCGGCGCCAGCTCGATGGAGCCGTTCAGCTTGATGATCTCGACGGTCTGGTTCTTCCGGTCGTTGAAGTAGTCGCGCGCGATCCTCGGATACTTGGTCGCAACACGGATCTGTTCCTGACCGTTCAGCAGCTTTGCGGCGCCTGCCGGTCCCGCCACGCACATCCGGCACTTCCCGAATCCGAGATCCAGCACCTCATAGATCTTCCGGTCTTCCTCCATGATCGTATCTTCGCCGACGACGCCGATGTCGGCGGCGCCGTACTCGACATAGGTCGGAACATCCGGCCCCTTGGCAAGGAAGAACTTAAGCTTCCTCTCCTCGTCTGTGAAGATCAGCCTGCGGGTGTCCGGATCTTTCATCTCGTCGCAGCTGATCCCAATCTTATCAAGAAGCGCCATGGTCTGCTTTGCAAGTCTTCCCTTCGTGAGGGCTATCGTGAGATATCTCATCACTCATCCTCCCCTACGGTGATCACAGAAGCGTAGCCGCCCGAAGCGCGGATGCCGGAAGCAAAGTCCGCAAAAGACATCTGCCCGAGCATCTCCTCTGTAACACGACAGGTCTCTGTATATTTTCCCTGCCCGCGGTATGCAACCGCCCTGGCAAGTGCCTTGTCGCCGAAACCTTCCCTGTACAGGATCAGATAGCGCTCGTGCTCCGGAAGGACCTCGATCTTCTGCCGCAAGAGGGCGTTCATCAGCTGGTTCACGACGATGACGAACCCGACCGACGGCGCATCCTTGCCGAAGTGCCCAAGCAGGCTGTCGTAGCGGCCGCCCTTGACGACGGCTTCTCCGGTCCCATAAGTATATCCCCTGAAAATGATTCCTGTGTAGTACATGTAGGCGGATATCATAGCCAGATCAAAGGATATGGCATCCGCGACGCCGTACACTTTCAGAAGGTTCTGCACCTCCTTCAGTCTCTCAAGGGCCGAGCGGGCTTTCAGGCCTTCGGACATGTCCCATGCCCGCTCCAGGGAATCCGGCCCAGCCAGAGTCGGCAGCGCGCCAAGCAGCTTCCCGATCTTCTCGTCGATCTTCTGCTCGGAGATCAGTTTCTGCACACCGAATGTATTCCGGTTGCGGATGAGCTCGCGAAGCCTGCCTTCCGTCTCCTCATCGATGCCGGCCTCGCTTACCAGCGATTCAAAGAATCCGACATGGCCGACGCTGATCTGGAAATCCTTCAGTCCGGATGCGGTCAGCGCCTGGGCAGCCATCGCGATGACTTCCGCATCTCCGTCAGCCGACGACTCGCCGATCAGCTCGGCGCCCATCTGGGTCGACTCTTTGAGGCGCCCCTGGAGGCTGGAATGATTGATGAAAGTATTGCCGACATAGTCAAGACGGATCGGCCGTGAGAAGTTCTGGAAATAGCGGCTGGCCGCCCTCGCGATCGATGGTGTAAAGTCCGGCCTCAGAACGAGCGTATCGCCTTCCCGGTCAAAGAACTTGTAGAGGTCCCTGGAAGGGATCGTGCCGACATCCCTGCCGAACACATCAAAAAACTCGAACGTCGGTGTCTCGATATCGCGGTAGCCAAAGGAGGAAAGCACCTGATGGAGACGCCCCTCCAGGATCTGCTTCCTCTCACACTCATCCCCGTAGATATCCCGTACGCCATCCGGCGTGTGCAGTATCTTCTGATTCATGGAAATCCCCTTCTCGTGCGCGGTGCGCGAGCCGCTTGCGGCCGCGGTGCGCGCGCGGTTCAAATTCTCGTGCGCGGTGCGCGAGCCGCTTGCGGCCGCGGTGCGCGCTTTGCTTTCATGCTTTATCATGGTAAAGTGTTAAAGTAACCACTGGGCTTGATTTTACTAAGCATATGGATTTCTGTCAAGCTGTGCCGGCGTGCCCTGTCAAACGTGCCGGCGTGCCCTGGCAGGCGTGCCGACATGCCTTGACGAAGCTGTTCCAGTGTGCCCCTGGCAGGCGTACCGGCGTGCCCTGGCGGAGCTGACTTAATGCTGCTGCTCCCCGAAGGCTATCTTCCGGAAACTCTCTATTCTCCATTCCTGCTCTCCAGGTCCATCTGGATGGTACTCTCTACTCTCCATCCCTGCTCTCCAGGTCCATCTGGATGGTACTCTCTATTCTTCATCCCTGCTCTCCAGGTCCATCTGGATGGTATCGAGGTAAGGCAGCAGGACCCCGTGCCTGTTCGGCCAGATACGGTAGCTTTTATCTATCTCCGGAAATGGGATCGATTTCTTTCCCCCTTCTTTCATCCGATCCCAGGCCCGCTTCAGGTCCCGGAACGGCAGGTAGTAGAATTCGTCCCTCTCTGAATAAAAGATGAGAAGAAAGGATATCCCCTGCTGCCTCTCGAATTCTTCCATGAACTTCACCTGGTGCTCGTGGACATTCTGCAGGCTGAAGGTATCCGCCTTGCTCTCCTTCGCGTCAAAGCAGACAGGCACTCCCTGTACCGCCCCGATATAGTCGACCGTGCTCTTCTGGTCGAAGTATGCCAGCGTGATATGTCTTGTCTCCTTGTCGAAGTTGATCGGCGTGATCGGCGTCGGGATCTTCTGGATCAGGGCAAGATGTTTGTCAAGATACTGTTCATTCGTCCGGTTGATCAGTTCCTCCAGCGTGCTGCCGCGAAGTCCCCTCGATGACCAGGTCGCCATAAACTTTCCCCCGTATTAACATTTTCTTCCATGCGGTCTTCCGCCAGCCTGTCTTCCATGGCTGCCGCCTTCCGCGCTGGCTTCCCGCTTTCTGCGGCTGTCCTCCCTGCTTTCCTCATCGCGTCCTCCGGATCTCAGCAGCTTCATGAAGTCTGCCGGCAGAGGCGCCGTGAAAGTTCTTCCGGAAAGATGGGACAGACGGCCATCCATCTCCGGAAATGTGAGCCGCCCCGCATGCAGCATCTGCCTGCGGATACCGAAAAGCTGCTTCACCTTCTGATTGACCCGCTCATCTCCGTACTTGGGGTCTCCCACGATCGGATACCCGATGGAGGAAAGATGCGCGCGGATCTGATGACTGCGGCCAGTCAGAAGCTCCACATCAAGAAGCGTGAAAAAAGAACCATCGATGCACACGGTCTGCACCGGGATATACCTCGTACGGATCCGCTGGGCTTTCGGCTCTTTCCATAGGCACAGCTCCCCGGCGCCGGCTTCTGGCCCAGTCCTGAGGCTGGCATCTTCTCCGGCTTTGACGCCCGCTTCTTCCCCGCTCAGGACCGTGACCTTGTTCGAAGCCTCGTCCTTGAGAAGCCAGCCGTCGATCACGCTTTCCTGCTCCACCCTTCCGGTGACAAGCGCCTTGTAGAACTTCTCGATACTGCGGTCTTTGAAGATCCGAGACAGCTCCTGCAGGCCGGCTATGGACTTGCCTATCGCTACGATGCCGCTGGTGTTGCGGTCCAGGCGATTGCAGACCGAAGGGCGGAACGACAGCAGATCTTCCCCCGTCACCGCTCCCTTCGCCAGCAGATAGTTCAGAACATACTCGTTGAGGGACAGGTCCTCCGGCTTCGCCTTCTGGGTAAGCAGGCCGGCAGGCTTGTTCACAAGAAGGACATCGGCGTCCTCATAGATGATATCAAGTTTTTCAGACTGCCGCCTTGCCGGATTCCCCGCTGCATCCGCGGCCTGCTTCCCGAAGCAGGCCGCTTTATTCGTTTTTCCGTCAGGAACCTGTAAGAAAGGATTCATGGCATCTGTTCCCATGAACTTCCGGAGGGTTTCGTCCGAGAAGAAGAGACGGATGATATCACCTTCCTGGAGTTTTTCGCTGCCGGTGGCTTTTCTGCCGTTCAGGGTGATGTTCTTTTTTCTAAGCATCTTGTAAAGAAAGCCGGAGTGCGCCTCCTTCAGGTATCTTGATAGGAGGTGGTCCAGCCTCTGTCCCGCCGTGAGAGCGGTGATCGTGATCTCTTTCATATTCTTCAGATAGATATGTCCTTGATGACTCTCAGCACTGCCTCGTCTCTTGTCTCTCCTTCATGGACGGCGTCCGCCGCGTTCCTCAGACCTGTCCGGTACTTTTCCGGGTCAGCCGCCAGCTGGCGGATCCGCTCCTCATAATGAGGAAGGTCCAGGAAGATCTTCACATTCTCTCCGTACAGCCCGTTACTGGAAAGCATCTTCGCGATGTGTTTCTGCATGAAATCGAAGAGTCCCTGACTGGAACTGGTGTAGGCGACCACATATCCGCCAACGACCACGACAGAGTCAAGGGCAAGCCTGCCTTCCTCCGCAGTCACGCAGAGTTCGTAGCCGCGGGCAAGGTCCTTCGCTACTTTCTCCGTAATCTCGTACGCCTTCGGGTCGGACGGCTTCTGAAGAAGCGCCATGATCATGTTCACGGTCCACTTTGCCGTAGGAAGGATTCCGACGATCGCGACGACCGTGAGGAAGTTGTTCCGGGTGTGGTACATCCCGATGCCTGTGAAGAAGATGAGCAGGACGATTCCATACATCAGTGCCACGATACCGATCCTCTTCTTCTTCTCCCAGCTGAAATAGCCGTAGTCGCCCTTCTTCGGATGTCCCTTTTTTCTTGTATCTGCCATAATTCATCCTTTACGTGAGATGGATCCCGCACTGTTTTCTTTTTTCTCCTGGCTGTCCCGATGATGACCCTCCTGGCTGTCCCGATGATGACCCTGCTTCCTGACGCCGCTGCGCTCTCCGTCCTGGGAATATCCGGACCCCTTCCCGCTCCTGCGGAGATCTCCGGGGGCAGCGCCTGAAGCATGGCGCCTCTCTCCCACCGCGCCAGATGTGTGCCGCCTCTCTCCGCCCTCCGGACGGATGAGGCACTTCTCACCATACCCGATCAGGTCTTCCCGGCCGGCTTCCTTCAGAGCTTCCAGGACCAGCGGTCTCAGCTTCGGGTTCTTATACTGCATGAGTGCTCTCTGCATCGCTTTCTCATGAGGATCTTTCGGTACATAGACCGGCTTCATGGTCCTTGGGTCGACGCCCGTATAGTACATGACGGTCGATACCGTCGACGGAGTCGGATAGAAATCCTGCACCTGTTCCGGCTGATGATGGATGTCGCGCAGATATTCCGCGAGCTCGACCGCATCCTTCATGGTGCAGCCAGGATGGGACGAGATCATATAAGGAACAAGATACTGGTCCATGTTACAGCTGCGATTCATTTTATGATAACGGTCGACAAATTTCAAATACACGTCATGCCGCGGTTTTCCCATCATGTCCAGGACATTGTCGGAGATATGCTCCGGCGCCACCTTCAGCTGACCGGAGATGTGATACTTCACCAGCTCCCTCAAGAAATCGTCCGACTTGTCGTAGACCGCATAGTCGAAGCGCACGCCCGACCGCACGAACACTTTCCTGACTCCCGGGACCTCACGCAGCTTCCTGAGAAGATTTGTATAGCCCTCGTGAGTCACCCTCAGGTTCTTGCAAGGTTCCGGCCACAGGCACTCCCGGTTCGGGCAGACGCCCTTTGTCAGCTGCTTCTCGCAGGAAGGCTGGTGGAAGTTCGCGGTCGGCCCTCCGACGTCATGGATATAACCCTTGAAGAGCGGGTCCTGGGTCATCTTCCTCGCTTCCGCCAGGATCGATTCATCCGATCTTGTCTGGATGATCCTTCCCTGATGAAATGTGAGTGCGCAGAAACTGCATGCCCCGAAGCATCCGCGGTTGCTGATGATGGAGAAGCGGACCTCCTCGAGAGCCGGGACCCCGCCCGCCTCGATGTAGTCCGGGTGATACGTTCCCGCATAGGGAAGAGCATACACGTCGTCCATCTCCTGCTGAGAGAGCGGCTTCGCAGGCGGATTCTGGACCACCCAGACATTGCCGTACGCCTCGACCAGCCGGTGACCGCTCAAAGGATCCGTGTTCTGCATCTGCGTGCGGAAGCTCTTCGCATAATTCAGCTTATCCGCCTGCAGTTCCTCCCAGGACGGAAGGCTGATGTAATCATACACATCCTCGTGGCGCTTGGTCTTGTAGCAAGTACCCGCGATGAAGGTGATGTCCCCGACCGGCAGCCCCGAATCAAGTGCATCCGCAATCTCGACGATCGAGTGCTCTCCCATTCCGTAGGAAATGATATCCGCGCCGCAGTCCATGAGAAGCGAACGTCTCAGTTTGTCCTCCCAGTAGTCGTAGTGTGCCAGACGTCTCAGTGATGCCTCAATGCCTCCGGCGATGATCGGAACATCCCGGTATGCCTTGCGGATCAGATTGCAGTAGACCATGGCTGCCCGGTCCGGACGCTTCCCCATGACCCCGCCCGGCGTGTAGGCATCCTCATGGCGGTGCTTCCTGGTGACCGAATAGTGATTGACCATGGAATCCATGTTGCCGGCAGAGACCAGAAAGCCAAGCCGCGGCCTGCCGAGTGTCTTGACCGAATGTTCATCCTTCCAGTCCGGCTGGGCGATGATCCCGACCTTATAGCCATGCGCTTCCAGGACTCTTGATATGATCGCCGGACCGAAAGACGGATGGTCCACATAGGCATCTCCCGTCACATAGACAAAATCCAGCTGCCCGATCCCCCGGGCTTCCATGTCCGCCAACGAGACCGGAAGAAACTTCTCCCGGGGCACGCCGCCCTGAGGCACCTTCGCCCTCATAGCGTGCCGACTGGCATAATCATTCATCTTCCTGCTATCACCCATACTGGTTCCTTCTCTGTCCGCAGTCTCCATCCTGCCCCGGGACTGCTCCGCCTCCATCCTGCCCGGAAACTGCTTCTGCTATCTCCGCTGCTTCACTCTCTTCCTCATCTCAGCAGCTGCCTGAAGTCTTCGACAAAGTAATCCGCATGATCGATGATCAGCTGCCGCTTGTCGGCGTAATCCGCATCGGCAACGCCGCATACTTTCATGCCTGCTCTCTTGCCTGCCAGGACGCCGTTCAGCACATCCTCAAACACGATGACATCTTCCGGTCTGGCTCCGACCCTTCTGGCGCCTTCGAGGTAGATGTCCGGATTCGGCTTTCCCCTTCCGACATCGCCTGACGAAAGGACGACATCGAACATTCCTTCCACCTTGTTTGCCTTCATCGCGGCTTCCGCCAGTTCCATGGAATTGCTTGTGCAGATCCCGAGCTTTTTGCCCTGCTTTTTCATCTGCTGCAGCATCTCTCGGGCTCCTGGTTTCAGCGGCACCCTTGTCTGGTACCGCAGAAGGGCCATCTCATTCCAGTCCGCCTGCATCTTCTCAATGGAGTCCGTCATGTGGAATGTGCTTCGGAACCATACTGCGATCTCACGCATAGCCATACCTTCGATCGCCTGCTGGAGCTTTTTCACATCGGTCCCCTCAGCCTGAGGGATCCTCTTCAGATATTCGATATCGATATCCGTCCACATCCACATGGAGTCCATCAGCGTTCCGTCCATGTCGAACAGGGCTGCCTTCCTGCTCTCCCAGATACTGCTGTCTGCATTCAGTGATGCTGCCACCGTAAGCTCCTCCGAATAAGCGAAATTGTACTGCTATCTTCCGTAACGGCCTGAGCATCCTTATCCACGGATCACAGCGATCTCTTCCTCTGTCAGATTGCGGAAATCGCCTGTCCTAAGCTCCCGGCCAAGCGCCAGAGGCCCCATGGCGATCCTTTTCAGATAGGTTACCCGCTTTCCTCTTGCTTCAAACATCCTCTTGATCTGATGAAATTTTCCTTCCCTCAGGGCAACCGCGGTTAGACTCTGACCTTCCCCTGCCCTCGAATAGTCTCCCAGGGTAAGACATCCCATGCAGAATCCACGGACTTTCTCCGGCAGGTCTTCCGGGACCGGGCGTCTGTCCATTCCGCCCTCACCGTCATCTGCCTGCTGTTCCGTCTTCTCTGTCCCGATCCCGCTCAGGAAGTCTCCGTCCACGGACAGCCTTCTCATGACCGCCGGCATAGTCCGTTTCTTCTCTCCGATATCGATTCCATCCCGGAAGGCGTCCTCATCCTCTTTCGTGACCTCGCCTTCCACTACCGCAAAGTATACTTTATATACATGCTTTCCGGGAGAGAGAAGCTTGTGTGCCAGCATACCATCGTTGGTAAGGAGCAGAAGTCCTTCCGTATCTTTATCCAGCCTTCCCACCGGAAACAGCTTTCCTGCATAGGGCCGGTCGATCAGGTCCAGCACGGTCCTTGCCCTTCTGTCCTCCGTCGCAGAAAGAACTCCGGCAGGCTTGTTCAGCAGAAGGTAGACCATGCCCGTCGGCTTCACATTACTTCCCGAAAGGCTGATCTCATCCATATCCGGGTCGATCTTCTGTTCCGGCTTCACGCCGCCGAAACCATTCACCTTCACCTGGCCGCTCTTTATCATCTTTTTGATCTCACTTCTTGTGAATTCCGATTCCTCTGAGAGAAACCGGTCAAGCCTCATCTTCCCCACCGCTCAGAAACCTCCGCCTTTCCGGCTACGCCGCTTCCATCATCTCGTGCGCGGTGCGCGAGGCACCTGTGCCCGCGGTGCGCGCGCGACCCATCTCACATGCTCCGCATGTCGGGTGAGCTGTCGCCGCATTGGGGCTTTCCCTCTGCGGCATGGTCGCCCCATGCGGCCCGTAGCCTTCACATGCAAAAAGCTCGCCACCGGCTGCCTTTTTGCATCCCATAGGATGACAAGAGGCATCTGTCTTCCGACAGATGCCTCGCATCTACCCGCTTATGAACGGATCACTCCTCATCCTCGCCTTCGTCTTCTTTCTGGTCCCCGGAAGTCTCCTCCGGCTCTTCCATCTTCACGTCGTCGGAAGAAGTCTGAGCCTGCGGCTGGCTCTGATATGCTGCAGCGGACGGCGCCAGCTGCGGAGAGAGCTCTCTGCGGTTCTTGACCACGATATCATAGCAGGACTGGATCGAATTGATGAAGTTCGTATATCTGGTCCCTGCGGAATCCAGCGTATGTCCCATGATCTTCTCAAGATTGTCAAGCATCTCATCGGTGTAGGCGATCGCACTGACACGGATGTTGTTGGCATCGGTGGTCGCGTTGTCGACGATCTCCTGAGCCTGCTGGTTGGTCTGCTCGATCAGCCGGTTTGACTGCTCGAGAGCCTTCTGCATGACTTCGCTCTCGCTGACGATCTTGTCTGCCTTCGCCTGGGCGTCCGCGATGATCTGGTCAGCCTTTGCCTGTGCGTCTGCAAGGATAGCATCCTTGTTGCTGATGATCTTCTGATAACGCTTGATCTCATCAGGAGTCTTCATGCGGAGCTCACGGAGCATCTCCTCCAGCTCCTCCTTGTTCACGACGATCTTAGTGGAAGACAGTGCCTGAAACTTGCATCCGTCGATGTACTCTTCGATCTCTTCGATGATCTGTTCAATTCTGCTTGCCATCTCTGTACTCTCCTTAACGATTCTGAACCCCCCGGCCGCTTCCTCCCCCGAAGACACGGCCTTTATCCATTACTCCTGCTTCTGCCTCGACTGTTGCTGTCTGTACTTCTCTTCCACGGCCTTCGCGATCTCAGGAGGCACAAACCTCGAGATATCTCCGCCGTAGGAGGCAACTTCCCTTACCGTTGTCGAACTCAGATAGGCAAACTTCAGATTCGTCGTCAGAAAGATGGTGTCCACATCGGGAGCCATGATCCGGTTCGTCTGTGCCATCTGCAGCTCGTACTCGAAATCGGTGATAGCGCGCAGCCCTCTTACGAGGAACTCCGCCCCTTCTTTTCTTGCAAAATCAACAGAAAGTCCGGAGAAGGATTCTACCCGGACGTTTCCGATATCTTTTGTTACAGTCCTTAACATCTTAACACGTTCATCTGCAGAAAACAATGGCGTTTTCGCCTTGTTCACGAGGACGGCGACGATCAGCTCGTCTACCATCTCGGATGCACGCTTTATTATATCCAGATGCCCGAAAGTAACGGGATCGAAACTTCCAGGATACACTGCTATCCTCTTTGTCATATGTCCTGCCTGGTACCGTACTTATGTTCTTTCTGTCCCTTCGGATATGGGGTCCTCTCATGCCTTCTTCAGGAAGACATGCTTGTTCTTCTTTCCGTATTCCTTGACTCTCTCTACCTTGTATCCAAGCTCCTCTGCCTTCGCAAAATCCGTCTCCTGACTGGCTTCCACGATGATCAGGGTATCCTTGCCGCAGATGGTATTGTCCTTCAAAGCTTCCAGGACCTGAAACTCAAGTCCCTTGTCGTACGGTGGGTCCATGAAGATGATCCCATAGGGGCGCTCGCCATCCATACCTGTTACATTTCTTACCACATCCCCTGCTATCACACGGCTGTTCTCCGTGAGGTGGGTGAAGTTCAGATTCTGCCGGATGATATTGACAGCCTGTCTGCTGCTGTCGATAAATGCGGCATGCGCTGCGCCTCTGCTCAGCGCTTCGATCCCAATGGCGCCCGACCCTGCAAAAAGATCCAGGAATCTGCATCCCGGGATCTTTGGCGTAAGAATATTAAAGAGCGTTTCCTTGATCCGGTCGGTGGTCGGCCGCGTGTCCATCCCCTGGACGGTCCTCAGCGGCAGGCTTCTGGCACTCCCGGCAATAACTCTCATAGATATCTCCAATCTGTTCAGCTGTTATGAAACGATACGCTTACTCTTCCGGCCTGACACTGTTTCTCCAGTCCAGGTCCCCATGATCCATGCCGAGCACCATCGCCTCCGCGGTAGCGATATTGGTCGCCAGCGGGATATTGTAGCGGTCGCACTCCTGCGTGACCTGAAGGATGGAGGGCTCATTCGGGCTCGTCTGCATCGGATTGTAGAAGTCGATGACAAGGTCCATGTAGTTTCTCTGGATCATGTCGATGAACTGCTTCTCTCCCCCGACAGCCCCTGAAAGGAACTTATGCACCTTCAGGTTCGTCGCCTGCTCGATCCTTCTTCCGGTCATCTCGGTTGCGTAAAGAGTATGCTTCGCAAGTATGTACTTGTATGCAACACAGAAATTTTCGATTAGATCTTTTCTGCTGTTGTCGGCTATAAAACCGATATTCATGGTGCCGCCTCCTGTGCTATGCATGCTAGTCAATGTGCTGAAAAGATTACACTTCGTTCGGCAAATTTTCTGTATTCTTCAACAAGTATAGCACAGTTTTACCCTTCACGCCTATAAATATAGCCCAGGGTTTCAATTTCGGCGTTTTTCAGCAGAACTGCGGCTCTTATCTGTGGATTTTTTCTATATGGAACTCGGTCGTCCTCATCAGGAAGTTGATCTCTTTTTTCGTCGTCATGGAAAGGTTGAATGCCTTTGCCGCTCCGGCGCAGAGTCCCTTCTTGAATGCCTCTTCATAGTCGCCGCCTGAATCCAGGAATCCGGCAAGAAAGCCCGCGATCATGGAGTCTCCTGCTCCTACGGTGTTCACGACCTTCCCTTTCAGGGCATCGGAGCTGTAGATCGTTCCGTCCTCGGCAAGCAGGACCGCGCCTTCGCCTCCGAGGGACACCAGAACATTCTTCGCTCCCATATCCTGCAGCTTCTCCGCATAAGGGATCACTTCTTCTCTGCTCTGGACCTCCACGCCGAAGATCCCGCCGAGCTCCTCAGCATTCGGCTTGATCAGCCACGGATGATAGCGGAGCGTTCCCGTGAGAAGTTTTCCTTCCGCATCTACGATGACGCGCAGGTTCCTCCCCTTCAGAAACTCCAGGACCTGCTCATACATATCGGAAGGCAGGGACTGCGGGATATATCCGGCCAGAACGATCGTATCGCCGTCGATCAGGAAGCGGAGCCTTGAGAAAAGAGTTCCGAGATCCTGTTTTGTGATCTCCGGCCCCTGTCCGTTGATCGCCGTCTCCACATCCGAGCGGATCTTCATATTGATCCGGGACATCCCTCTCGGGACCTCGATGAAATTGCTCTCAATCCCGTTCATCCGAAGCAGACGCTTGATCTCGATCCCGGTGAATCCGGCGATAAATCCCAGAGTTGTCGTAATATAGCCCAGGTTGTGCAGAACAAGGGAAACATTGACACCCTTGCCGCCCGGGAAAACGACCTCGGAAGCAGTGCGGTTGATCGCTCCTGTCCGGAAGTGGTCAACCGAGACTACATAGTCGAGGGTCGGACTGAATGTCACTGTGTAGATCATTACGTTCCTCCATGAATGTCTTTTTCTTCACTGCCAGAAAGTCACCGGGAGCGGGATGCTCCACATAACTGCATTAATAGAATATACACAGATTTTAAAAAAAGGCAAACATCTTCGTGAATTTTCACAAACATCTTTGTAGAAAATGTTACTTTCAAACCTTCCCTGTTGTCCAAACGGCCATATTTTCCATACAGAATTAACAATTCTTTCGCACGTATGTGAGAAAATGGTAAGTCATATCGAAGTATGTCATCTCCTCGCTTGTCTGTGCCAGCTCGAAGTGCGGGTCCTTATCGAGGTCCGGGAAATAGGCATCCGCGTCATATGCACGGTCGATCTTCGTAACATAGACCAGGTCCGTATAAGGAAGCATCTGGCGATACACACTCTCGCCGCCGATGCAGTAGGCCTCTTCGTCCGCGCAGTTCTCTTTCAGATACTTCATCAGCTCATCCATGCTCCTGACGATGACAGTGCCTTCCGCATGGAACGTTTCACTTCTGGTAAGAACGATATTCTTCCGGTTCTTCAGGGGACGTCCGCCCGGAAAGCTCTCCAGGGTACGCCGGCCCATGACGACCACATTGCCCATCGTCTTCCTGCGGAAGAACTGCATATCGTTCGGGATCGATACCAGAAGCTCATTGCTGCGGCCGATTCCCCAGTTCCGGTCGGCTGCGACGATCATCTTCATCATAGTCTCTGCTCCTTTCTGCCAGCAGAATGCCTTCAGGCAGACCTCAGATCGCGACAGGTATATTCTTTATCTGCTCGTGATACTGATAGTTCTCCACGTGCAGGTCGTCAGTCGTGAATGCATAGAAGTCCTTCACATCCGGATTCAGCCAGACCTTTGGCGCCGGATATGGCTCGCGCGAGATCAGTTCTCTGATCATCGGCACATGCCGGTCATAGATGTGTGCATCCGCGATCATGTGGACCAGGACTCCCGGAGTCATGCCGCAGACCTGGGCGATCATCATAAGCAGGAGCGCGTACTGGGCAACATTCCAGTTATTTGCCGTCAGGACGTCGTTCGATCGCTGGTTCAGGACTGCGTTCAGGACCAGGCGGTCGCTGCCCTTTTCTTCTGTCACATTGAATGTCATGCTGTAGGCGCAGGGATACAGGTTCATCTCGTGAAGGTCCTGGAATACATACATATTCGTCATGATCCTGCGGCTGAACGGATTATTCTTCAGGTCATAGAGGACACGGTCGACCTGATCGAAATCCCCTTCCTTATAATGGTGCTTCACACCCATCTGATAACCGTAGGCTTTGCCGATGCTGCCGTCTTCATCCGCCCATTCATCCCAGATATGGCTGTGAAGATCATGGACATTGTTGGACTTTCTCTGCCAGATCCAAAGGATCTCGTCCATGGCGCTCTTCAGGGCAGTCCGTCTCAGGGTAAGCGCAGGAAACTCCTCCCGGAGATCATAGCGATTGCAGATCCCAAACTGCTTGATCGTATAGGCAGGTGTTCCGTCCGGCCAGTGGGGACGGACCTTCTGTCCCCGGGTATCGGTCCCGTTCTCCAGGATATCCCTGCACATATTGATGAAGATATTGTCACATTTGCTCATATCCCGTCTCCTCCTCTGCGTAAGCAAAGTTCCATGATTCCTTATGTTCCGAGCTTTGAAAGCGATGTCTCCTCCGCAAAGCCTGCCGCATTCTCCAGGAAAAGCACATCCGTATAGTTTTTGGAATCCAGCAGCCCGGAGAGGCTGGAATTGTAATAGCGCAGGTCGAGCAGATCCACCTCGTCGAAGTTCTCGTAGGAAAACGGCGCAAAGCAGTGGGCGTAGGAATCCTTGATGATCAGGAGCTTCCGCCCGGTGCAGGACGCCGGCATCTTCGACTCGATCAGCGCAAAGTTTCCGCCGTAAAAGTAGGAATACTTATCCTTCCGGTCAAGAAAAGATTCCTGATAGATGGTATTTCTCACATCGTCCGTCTGGTTATAGACAAGATAATAGTCCTTCGGGACGTCCGGATCATATCGCTCTATGGAATCCGGCCTGCCGCTGATCCCAAGCTTGGAAGAGATGGTTCCCTCGAAGCTTTCCGTCACTGTCTTCGGTGTGTAGGCGCCAACACTTTGTCCCTTCGACGCGGCCCATGCCTGATAGACATAGAAGGCTCCGAGCGTCTTCCAGTGATGGTCGGTCCGGTAGTAGATCTCCTCGTCCTTATGCTCTTTCAGCACAGAGGATGCATCGAAGAACGTTCCCTCCGGGAGGGCATCCCGGATCTTTGCCAGATAGACTTCTTCGTCGTACGGGTCCGCATATGCGGGAAGCTTGTCCCTCAGGATATCGACCGCGTTCGGGATGATCATGACCGTAAAGTGGTCCGGTCCGTACTTCTCCGCCATGTCCTCCGCCCAGGATGCCAGAAGGTTTTTGTTGGCGTCCGCCTGCCTGGCAGTAAAGCTTCCCGTATGGCTCTCGATCAGATAACCATCCTTCGCGAAATAGACCCCGCTGATGTCCTTCTTCCCGGCGGCCCGCTCAAAATCAGTCCTGAGAGTGATCCAGCCGTCTCTCCCGATGAACTGATCGGACAGGTATTCCTCGTAATCTGCTGCAAACTGTCCGGAGAGCAGACTTTCCCACGTAAGGTCCGGCCTCTGCGCAAGGGAACGGTTTTCCGTCTCGGACCGCTCATCCTGCGGTTTCAGGATCGTCGCTGCCGTGAAACCGACTACCAGGACCAGGAATAGAAGGACGATATTGACAGACACCGTCCGGTTCATGGAAGGCTCATAGTGAGCCTCTTTTTCATAATTCAAGATGACACCTCCCGCACATGTCCAAGGAAGTCCGCTCTCAGAAGCGGAAGTACAGGAACGGATTGTAGGATGCTCCTACCAGATACGCGACGCTCATCAGAAAGATCCCGGTATAAAACAGTGATCGAAGAAGGATCTCCGACCCGTTCTTTCCGGAAACCTTTGAAAGGATCTTCCGGCCCGCCTTCATTGGCAGTTCCGTGCTTCCAAGGATCAGGCAGATCAGAAGCACAGCGTTCGAATAGAGAAGATAGATACTTCCTCCCGATGCAAATCCTGCGCCTCTCCCGAACATGGCCCCGAGAAAGCCCAGCTTTCCGGAGATCTCATTGTAGGAGAAGATATACCAGCCGATCATGACCACGAACATGCTGTAGATATGCTGCACCCATGCCGGCAGTCTCTTCAGGAACTTCCCGTAGACCAGCTTTTCCAGAAGGAGCAGGATCCCATAGTAGACGCCCCAGATCATGAAATTCCAGTCCGCTCCGTGCCAGATGCCGGTCAGAAGCCAGACGATCATGATATTCCGG
Organism: Lachnospiraceae bacterium UBA7729; assembly: GCA_002482005.1. Taxonomy (GTDB): domain Bacteria; phylum Bacillota; class Clostridia; order Lachnospirales; family Lachnospiraceae; genus Porcincola. The sequence goes on from DLFD01000054.1 coordinate 52,618, forward strand.
ACCTGCTTCGCCTTGCCCTTCCGGTTGCCGCCGAGCGGGATGTAGACATATTCACGGAACCATGTCCCAAGTGAGATATGCCATCTTCTCCAGAACTCGGTCGCACTCTTTGACAGATATGGGTGATCAAAGTTCTCCAGGAACCGGAACCCGAACATGTGCCCGAGTCCGATCGCCATGTCCGAATAACCCGAGAAATCATAGTAGATCTGGAAGGTGAAAGCCGCGATGCCGATCCAGGCAGTCAGGGCAGGAACATTTCCGGGATCCATGACCTTGATACCGTCCCAGAGAGCGCCTGCGTTATTGGCAAGAAGGACTTTCTTGCCGAGTCCGATCATGAAACGGTCCACGCCGTCTGCAAACTCCTGTGCGCTCTCCTGCCTTGACCTCAGCTGCTTATCGATCGTCTTGTACTGGACGATCGGCCCTGCGATCAGCTGGGGAAACATGGTCACATAGGCGCCATAGGAGATGAGATCCGTCTGGACCTCCGCACTCCCCCTGTACACATCGATCACGTACGATATCGTCTGGAATGTATAAAATGAGATTCCGATCGGCAGTGTCAGCTGAAGGAGCGGGACCTGCGCCCCGGACAGACTGCTGATCGTCCTCAGGATGAAGTCAGAATACTTGAAATATCCAAGCAGGCCGAGCCCCAGTGCCACCGAGATGCCAAGCGTCGCCCTGGCGGCAGTTTCTCTTCCCTCATTCAGGAAGCGGTCGACCAGAAGGCCGCCGGTCCATGAGATCAGGATCGATACCACCATGAGGAGGACATAGACTGGCTCTCCCCATGCATAGAAGACCATGCTGACCAGAAGAAGGACCAGATTCCGAAACTTTTTCGGAACGGCATAGTAAAGAAGAAGAACTACCGGAAAAAACCGGAAAAGAAACAGCAGGCTGCTGAAAACCATTCTGTACTACCTTTTATTCCTGTAATGTGAACGATCTGGATGAATCGGTAAGGAAAAACGCCCGACACAGCGTCAAGCTGTGCTTTACTTTCGACCGGGTTATTATATAATATTAAGATGTGCTGTTCAAGCACGGACTATTTTCCATATGTAGTATGTGAAAAAGATCCCATCCATCTTCCTTCATGAAAGAACGTATAATCGATGCCCAAAGGGGCAGAATGGTGAATCTATGACAGCTAACGAGAAAAGTACCGGAAAAAGCTCTGCAGGACACGCTCCCAGGCGCAGACGCAGAGTGGATCCGGGCAGAAATATGATCCCGCGGCTTATCGCCCTTGTGGCGGTGTTCATCGCGGCATTCGAGGGGCCTATGATCCGCACTCTTCTGACCCACAGAGTCGGATCGGCCATCACCGCCTCCTCTTCAGACAGTTCTTCCGGTAAGTCTTCTGCCTCCGAGGCTCTCAGTTCCTCCTCTGCAGGAGAGGAATCTTCCGGAATCCTTTCCGGCGCTGACTCCTCTGCTCCGGAGGAAGGACTTGCCGGCCTGGCTGCTGCCCTTCTTGGAAAATCTTCTGGCAGCGCGGACACAGATACATCCAGTCAGGAAGCGGAAGTCGCTGAGACAGATCAGACTCAGTCCTCCGGCGAAGTGATCGACAGTGCCTCTGTCGTTCCTGAGCAGGCAGCGGCAGTTGATGATTCCTATTTCCAGAACGCTGTCTTCATCGGTGACTCCCGCATGGAAGGCTTCCGCAATGCATCAGGGATCACGCAGGGAACATTTCTCACGAGTGTCGGACTCTCGATCGGAGATATGGACAAGCAGATCATCTCCACTTCCGACGGACAGATCTCAGTCTATCAGGGGCTGAGCGGACGGCAGTACGACCGGATCTACCTGATGCTGGGTACCAACGATCTCGGCTTCTATCCCTGGGACCAGTTCCAGCCGACCTTTGAGAATGTGATCGAGCAGTTCCATGAACTGCAGCCAGGAGCTGTCATCTACATCTGCTCCGTCATCTATCTTGAGGAATCCAAGATCGGGCAGGGATTTGAGTACGACAACAACGAGAATGTGCAGAAGATCAATTCCTACATTCTCTCGACCTGCGAGGATCTCTGGTACAGCTGCTACATCAACCTGAATGAGATCTTCTCCGATGGTAACGGTGAGCTGATCCCAGGTGCCTCTGCAGACGGGATCCATCTGGAGCCGGAGTACTGCGAAGACATGCTCGACTACCTGAAAACCCACTACATTCCAGACGATGAATGGGAAAAGACCGTATCAGAAAACGGCGGTGTCTCCGCTGTTTCCATGTCCGATGAGACAGAAGGTGATGAGACAGAAGGTATGGAAAGCGAGGGAGCCGGCACAGACAGCCAGGATGGCTCTGATGCAGGAAACGATGAAGAGATCAGCGCAGGCTGACAGACAGTCTTCCCTTTGCAGCATCCTAGCTCTGCAGTCAGCCGATCTGTCTTGCAATAAGAAGCAGTATTTGATAAGATTCCCCCGTGGACATAGAAAGGCCGTCCACGGGGGTTTGGGAATCTATGAATAAGGAGTATATAAGATGAGAAAGATCAGAAAGATCACTGCACTGCTGCTTGCGGCCGTATGTGCCGCCTTCCTGCTGACCGGCTGCGGAGGAAACGGCGGATCTTCAAAGGAAGTTTCCGTTGACGTTGCCGCTCTTGCCGATGAACTGAACAAGGATACGGTCACGACAGATACCCTTTCCGAGACAAAGTCCGACATGCTTCCCAGCATCTACTTCTTTGAAGACGGGCAGGTAACCGAAAGCAAGGCTTACATGAGTTCAGGCGCTACTGCAGACGAGATTGCAGTTGTAAAGTGCAAGGATGCAGATACGACCAAGGATGTCGAGAAGCTCTTTGAGACCAGGGTCAAGAATCAGTCCGATCTGTATGCGACCTACAAAGCGGAGGAAAGTGACAAACTCAAGGGAGCGATCGTACGGTCCGCAGGTTCCTACACCGTCCTGGTCGTCTGCGACGACTATGACAAAGCAGAGGAGATCCTGAAGAAGTACGGATTCTGAGCTGCGCTGCACTGAGGCTTTCCCATTGGGGCATGGTCGCCCCATGCGGCTAGTAGCCTTCACATATGAGTAAGAAGGGCTGTTCCGGCACACCAGGTACCGGTCAGCCCTTCTTTTCTATCCCATAGGATGCAAAAAAGCCGCCAGTGGCGGGCTTTTTGTATTTCCAAATATGCAGACAGTTCTTCGCGGCAGGTTTCGGTGTCACCGGAAAGATCCGGATACCGGAAGCTTCACACACTCCCCTCGAGCTTTGCGAACTCTTTCTTTCTTATGATGAAGTAAGTCGGGATCACCATCGCTGCCGTGATGCCCCAGGTGATGATGTAGACCGACATGAGTACCGTGATCGAATGATGCACCCGAAAGACGGTCGATACCCAGAACAGACGGAAGACGCAGCATCCAAGGACCGTCTCCGCTGCAGGCAGCAGAGAATGTGCCATGCCCCTCAGGCAGCCGCCGCTGACCTCATAGGAAGAGGTCAGAAGCTCGATGTCCATGATCCAGTACATACGGACCATCGCATACCGGATGACTTCCGGGTCTTTCGTGAAGATCCCGATCAGAGGATACCGGAAGATCAGGAAGACCGCGCTTACGGCGGCCGTGCAGACAAGAGCCAGGAGTTCGGTCCTGAGATAGATCTTTCTGCAGCGGCTGACATCGCCGGCCGCAAAGTTCTGGCTGGTGAATGTGACCGCAGTCTGTGCAAAGGCATTAACCACAAAATATGCCATGTACTCAAAGTTCTGGGCGGCCGTATTGCCTGCGATACAGGCAGCTCCGAAGCTGTTGATCCCCGACTGGATCACGACATTGGACAATGCGAAGACCATGCCCTGGATCCCTGCAGGCGCGCCGATCGAGATGATGTCCTTCAGATATGTCCTCTCGATCCGCATCCTGCCGAAACGAAACCGGAACTTCTCTTCCTCATGCATGAGGAAGAGAAGGACCATGCCGGCGCTCACTCCATTCGAGATAACGGTAGCGATCGCAACTCCCGCAACGCCAAGATGGAAGACGATCACCAGGACCAGATTCAGGACCACGTTCAGGATCCCGGATGCGATCAGTGCATAAAGCGGTCTGGCGCTGTCACCTTTCGCCCTCAGGATGGCAGAGCCGAAATTATAGATCATGAAGAAAGGCATCCCCAGAAAGTAGATCCTGAGGTAACGTTCGGCAAGATAAAGTACGTCATCGGGTGTTCCTACCATCCTGAGGATCGCCGGAGCGATCGCTTCCCCGATCCCGAGAAGAAGGAATCCGGACAGGAGCGCCAGGGTTACGATCGTATGGACGGCACCGGATATCTGCTCTTCCATCTGCCTTCCGATCAGAGCTGACACTACGACATTGGCTCCGACGGCAAGCCCGGTGAAAAGGCTGATGACCAGATTGATCAAAGCCGCATTGCTGCCGACCGCAGCCATCGCGGCGCTCGAATCAAATCTGCCAACGACCGCCAGATCAGCGGAATTGAACAGCTGCTGAAGGATGCTGGACAGGGCCAGCGGGATCGCAAAAAGAACCAGTTTGTCAGTCAGCGAGCCATGCAGCATATCCATCTGTCTGGATCTCATGAATTCCCCTCTCTTCTTTCCGACTATCTTTGAAATACTTGCTCCGAAGTGACATTATGAGCAGATCGGTCTGAAAAATCAAGTGATTACTTCTTACAGAGATTTTACACTGCTTCTATACTTTGAAAATCCATCCATACACAGATATGTTAAAATTATATTGACGTCTGTGAAGGCAGGACGATACGAGAGGTGGCAATCTATGGTGACTCAGAAAGAAAAAAACAGCAGATCAAAACTGACAAGTCTGGAACGTTCCTGGATCCTGTATGACGTCGGCAACTCAGCATTCACTATGCTTGCGTGCTCTCTTCTGCCGATCTTCTTCAAGAAACTGGCGATCGGTGAGGGTCCGGGAATGCTTTCATCCGACCAGGCGACAGGATACCTGGCCCTGGTCATATCGATCGTGACGATCATCACGGCCATCCTTGGCCCGATCATCGGAACCTTCTCCGATTATCAGGGAAAGAAAAAGAAGTATTTCGTGTTCTGTGTTGTCGTCGGTGTGCTCGGCTGTTCTGTGACCGGCTTCTCCACCGGCTGGGTCATGTTCATGATCGCCTTCATCATTACAAGGCTCACTTATGCCATGTCCCTGATGATCTATGATTCGATGCTCGGTGATGTGACGACGGAAGACCGGCTTGATCTCGTGTCCAGCTTCGGCTATGGCTGGGGCTATATTGGTTCCTGCATTCCGTTCATGGTCGCTCTCATTGCATATATCCTCGGTCCTGACATGCTTGGGAAGATCTCTGATCAGTGGTCCATGATCATCGGCTTCAGCATCACCGCTGTCTGGTGGTTTGTCGTTACACTTCCTCTGATGAAGGAATACAGACAGATCAACTACGTTCCTCACGAGAAGGCTGCCGTCCGTCATGCTTTCGGCAGGATCTTCGGCACCATCAAGGATATCGCGCTTCGTGACAGAAAAGTCCTTCTCTTCCTGATCGCTTTCTTCCTCTATATCGACGGTGTCGGAACGATCATCGATAACTGCGTGAACTTCGGGACCGACCTCGGCCTGAACACTGTCGGTCAGGTCATCACCCTTGTGCTGACCCAGGTCGTAGCATTCATCTTCTCGCTTGTGTTCGCAAAACTGTCCGCAAGATACAGGACAGCTTCCCTGATCAAAGCCTGCATCATCGGCTACTTCTGCGTCTGCATCTATGCACTCACCCTGCATGATCTGGCCGGCTTCGCGATCCTGGCATTCGGGGTCGGCATGTTCCAGGGGTCGATCCAGTCGCTCTCAAGGAGCTACTTCACAAAGATCATCCCGCAGGAAAAATCGGGGGAATACTTCGGGATCTACGACATCTTCTCCAAGGGGGCATCCTTCCTGGGATCTGCACTCTTCGGGATCGTCAAGCTGAAAGGCGGCTCCGCGAACATTGCGGTTGCCTCCCTTGCTGTCTTCTTCATTCTCGGGTTCATCTTCATGCAGATCGCAGACAAGACACCGGAGACAAAGAGAACAGCAGGCTAAATTGCTGCTGTCAGCATACAGAAAGCCGTCCGGCATGGCTGGTACTCTGCTCAGATGCAGCATTTCTGCCATGCCGGACGGCTTTTTATCCTTATACTCACTCATCCTTACTCAGGTCCCTTGGCACTCTCCTCAGCTCATCAGCCGTACAGCTGCAGGACCAGAGTATTCTGCTCTGCCTGTCAGCCGCACAGCTGCAGGATCGCGTCCGCGAAGATCTTCGCGCTCTTCACCATGACATCCAGGTCGACGACTTCGTCATCTCCATGCATGTGATTGTCAAATCCCTCGACCTCACAGCCGAACGCAACACCGTTCTTCAGCTCATGGACATAGGTCCCGCCGCCGATCGCCATCGGCTTGCCTGGCTTTCCGAAATAGTGTTCATAACTTCCAAGAAGTGTCTTCACAAGCGGTGAATCTGCACTGACATAGTGGGCAGGAGTCATCTTTCCCTCTTCCATCTTCATTCCGCGCTTTGCAGCCTCGGAGCGGACCTTCTCAGTCAGATTCTCCTCTGTTGCACAGAGAGGGGCCCTGCAATCGAAATCGGCGCTGAGATGTCCATTCTGAAGGCTCAGGACATCCAGACTGATGGTCAGCTCTCCGCTCTCCTCATCCTTCAGATCAACTCCGAGAGCTGCTCCGTGGAAATCTCCGAACGGAAACATCTCTGCAAGTCCGCAGATGGTCCTGGTCGTCTTTGTATTCGCGAGCGGAAGCTTTGTGATCAGCATCAGAAGCGCTGTCAGAGCATTGACGGAACCATTGTCTGGCATCGCTGCATGGCCGGTCTGCCCCTTCACATGGATAACCTCACGGTCGTCCCTGACCTCCCAGGTAATGACCGCCCTGGTCTTAGCCGCGACTTCCTCTGCTGCCGCCTTGATCTGCTCTTCCTTCAGTCCATGGAAGACTGCATCTGCAGTGCCCGGAACCACATTGGACTTGGACCCTGCCTCGATTTCGAGAATACTCGGTGTCTTATAGTCTTCCGGAAGGTCCGCCTCGATCTTCTTCTCAAGACGCGCCTTCTCGATATTGATCAGCGGGAAGTTCGCATCCGGTGAAAATGTATATTCCGCCTCTTTTTCGATTCCGTAATAATATTCCAGATCGGACGATCCGCACTCCTCATCGGACCCGCAGATCAGACGGACACCATGTTTCAGCGGAATGCCCAGCTCCTTGATTGCCCGCATCGCATAGAGAGCTGCGACAGCCGGTCCCTTGTCATCAGACGTCCCGCGGCCGTACATCAGATTGCCCTCCACCAGCGGCTCGAACGGCTGCGTCTTTGTCCAGTCCCTGGAGACCGGAACAACATCCAGATGAGCCAGCATGTCGAGAGTCTTCTCTCCCGCACCTGCAAGGTCTCCCGCAATGCAGTAGTTCTCATAGTTTCTGGTGACAAGTCCGTACTTCTCCATCAGAGCCTGCATAGCTGCGACTGCCTTTGCCGGACCTTCTCCGAAAGGCATGCCCTCTTTTGCTTCCTGCTTTGTGGAATCAATGCGGACAAGGGCTGCAATATCTTCCGTAAGCTCTTCCCTGTGGTCATCCACCCATCTGTCAAGTTTCTCCGTATATTCAGAACGATCCATGATTCTTACCTCCTAAAGATCAGAAGCCGCTGCTTCCTGATAAACAAATGTTATTATAATGAAGTATGGCTGTTTTTGCAAAACCACTTCATTGCCGTACGGAAAGACCGGAAATTCATCTTCCATCATCTCTTGCTGAGGCGGGAGTATCCTTTCCTCCGTGCATCGATGAAATATGCTAAAATACTGCCATCAGAAAGCAGGAGGCGGCGGATCATGAAAAAGGAAGGCTACTATTCATCCGGACAGTTTGCAAAGCTTGCGGATGTCTCTGTCCGTACGATTCGTTTCTACGATCGGAAAGATATTCTGAAACCTTCCTGTGTTGATGAGCATGGCGCCCGTTTCTACACCGATCAGGACCTCGCTTCCCTGCAGCAGATCCTGCTCCTGAAGTATCTGGGCTTCTCCCTGGAAGAGATCCGTGCCATGACGATCGGCGGCTCGGACTATAGTCACCTTTCCCGCATGCTGAAGGTGCAGGAGAAACTGGTTCAGGACCGCATCGAGCAGATGCAGACGGTTGCCGAGGCGATCCGTGATACGGAAGCTGAGCTTCAGCGCGGCAGCGTCAACTGGCAGAACATGCTGGACCTGATCCACCTGACCGGCATGGAGCGCAGCCTCTCTTCCCAGTACAAAAGCGCTTCCAATCTGTCCGCCCGGATCGCTCTGCACAGTCTCTACTCGACTGGCAGGGACGGCTGGTTCCCGTGGCTCTTCCGTCAGCTCCATCTGCGGGAAGGTATGTCCGTTCTGGAGGTCGGATGCGGGGACGGAGCCCTCTGGACTTATAACTGCAGTCTTCTCCCGGACAATGTTTCAGTCGTCCTTTCCGATATCTCGGATGGGATGATCCGGGATGTCCGCAGAAATCTGAGCCAGACGATGACCTCTGCCGTCTTGTCCGAGCCGGACAAGGGCACCGATCTTAGATCTGCCCCGGTACAGAAAGATCCCTTGCATTCTTCCCGGACACAAAATTCTTCTTTCCGCTTTCAGGTATTCGACTGTACCCATATCCCGTTCCCGGACCATTCTTTCGACCTTGTGATCGCCAACCACGTTCTCTTCTATGTGGAAGACATCCCGCAGGCGCTCCGTGAGATCCGGCGGGTCCTGAAGCCAGGCGGACGTCTGATCTGCAGCACGTACAGCCGTCAGCACATGCATGAGATCCGGGATCTGGTAAAAGAATTCGACAGCCATATCGTCCTGTCAAGAGATAGCCTGTACGAAAACTTCGGACTTGAGAATGGAAGAGACATCCTGAGCCAGGTCTTTCCAGTCTCCGGGATCACCCTGCGCCGGCATGAAGATTCCCTGGAGATCACCGATTCCCAGCCGCTTGTCGAATACATCCTCTCCTGCCACGGCAACCAGAATCAATATCTGGTCGACCGCTATAAAGAATTCCACTCATTCGTGGAAGAGAAAGTAAAGTCGTCCTTCCATGTAACAAAAGATGCGGGAATTTTCGAGTGTTACGTATAATTTCCAAAATATTTTGGTTTCTTATCATTCCTGCTTGAAGGTGACGTAACGTCACCTTATATAGTAAGCATGAGGATTCTGATATCTTTGCATCCAAGTGCTTCATGGATCTATCGATCAGAAAGGAGATCTGACCTATGAAGGGAATCATTCTTGCCGGCGGATCAGGAACACGTCTCTATCCGCTTACGATGGTCACCTCGAAACAGCTTCTGCCGATCTACGACAAACCGATGATCTACTATCCCATGTCTGTCCTCATGTCGGCAGGCATCCGGGAGATCCTGATCATCTCCACACCGCAGGATACCCCTCGTTTCCGGGAGCTTCTCGGAGACGGTCACCAGTTCGGTGTCCATCTGAACTATGCGGTGCAGCCGAGTCCGGATGGACTTGCCCAGGCATTCATCATCGGAAAGGAGTTCATCGGGACCGACGAAGTCACGATGATCCTCGGGGATAACATTTTCTTCGGTCATGGACTCAGGAAGAGGATGAAGGCCGCGATCAAAAACGCCGAGAGCGGCAAGGGCGCCACTGTATTCGGCTACTATGTCGATGATCCGGAGCGGTTCGGGATCGTCTCCTTCAACAAGGAAGGAAAGGCAGTCACCATCGAGGAGAAGCCAAAGAAACCCAGGAGCAACTACTGTGTCACTGGTCTGTATGTATACGATAACCGGGTCGTACAGTATGCCCATGGCCTGAAGCCATCCGCAAGAGGCGAACTTGAGATCACCGACCTGAACCGGATCTATCTGGAAAGCGGCGATCTGAATGTTGAGATCCTCGGACAGGGATTTACCTGGCTCGACACCGGTACCCACGAATCTCTTGTGGACGCTACCAACTTCGTGAAGACTGTCGAGCAGCATGAACATCGCAAGATCGCCTGCCTGGAAGAGATTGCCTACAATAACGGCTGGATCTCCAGAGAGGAAGTCATGAAGGTCTATGAGGTTCTCAGGAAGAACCAGTACGGTCAGTACCTGAAGGACGTTCTCGATGGAAAGTTTCTGGACAAAGCTCAGTAAACAGAGAAAGGAATCTTTATGACTATTATCGTTACCGGAGGAGCCGGGTTCATCGGTTCCAACTTCATCTTCCACATGATGAAGGCACACCCTGACTACAGGATCGTCTGTCTCGACTGCCTGACCTACGCAGGGAACATATCCACCCTGAAGGATGTAATGGACAAGCCGAACTTCCGCTTCGTCAAGGAGTCCATCACCGACCGGGACGCTGTCTACAGGCTCTTCGAGGAGGAGCATCCGGACATCGTCGTTAACTTTGCGGCTGAAAGTCATGTTGACCGCTCCATCGTTGATCCGGACATCTTTCTGGAGACCAATGTGCATGGCACCACGATTCTGATGGATGCCTGCAGAAAGTACGGCATCAGACGTTTCCATCAGGTTTCCACGGATGAAGTCTACGGAGATCTTCCGCTGGACCGCCCGGACCTCTTCTTCCATGAGGATACCCCGATCCACACCTCCAGCCCGTACTCCAGCTCCAAGGCTTCCGCTGACCTCTTCGTCATGGCATACCACAGAACCTACGGACTTCCGGTCACCATCTCCAGATGCTCCAACAACTACGGTCCTTACCAGTTTCCTGAGAAGCTGATCCCGCTCATGTTCATCAACGCTGAGAACGACAAGCCGCTTCCGGTCTACGGAGAAGGTCAGAATGTCCGCGACTGGCTCTATGTCGAGGACCACTGCCGGGCAATCGATCTGATCATCCACAAGGGACGCGACGGCGAGGTCTACAACGTCGGCGGCCACAACGAGATGCACAACATCGATATCGTCAGGCTGATCTGCGATGCGACGGGCAAGCCTTACTCTCTCATCCGGCATGTCGAGGACCGCAAGGGCCATGACAGGCGTTATGCCATCGATCCCACCAAGATCCATAATGAGCTGGGCTGGCTGCCGGAGACCAGATTCGCGGATGGCATCAGGATGACTATCGACTGGTACAAGACCCACGAAGACTGGTGGAAACCAATCATCTCCGGTGAGTATCAGAACTACTACGAGAAGATGTACGGCAGCCGCAGGACTGTCTGACTTGTTAAGGAAACAGCTGATATCAGAAAGGCGCTATTCATGAAAGTTTTGGTTACAGGTGTCGGCGGGCAGCTGGGACATGACGTGATGAACGAGCTTGCAAAGCGCGGCTATGAAGGAGTCGGATCCGACATCCAGCCGGAATATGCAGGTGTTCAGGACGGTACCGCCGTCACAAAGATGCCGTATCTCTCACTTGATATCACCGACAGGGATGCAGTCCTCGCTGCTGCAGAGTCCCTGAAACCGGATGTGATCGTCCACTGTGCAGCATGGACGGCAGTCGACCTTGCAGAAGACGATGACAAAGTCGCCAAAGTACGCGCCGTCAATGTCGGCGGTACCCAGAACATGGCGGACGCGGCGAAGATGCTTGGCTGCAAGATGGTCTATCTCTCCACCGACTATGTCTTCGACGGCCAGGGGACCGACCCATGGGAACCGGACTTCAAGGGCTACAGGCCGCTGAACGTCTACGGCCAGACCAAGCTGGACGGTGAGCTCGCCGTATCGAACACGATCGATAAATACTTTATCGTACGCATCGCATGGGTCTTCGGGAAGAACGGCAAAAACTACATCAAGACCATGCTCAGCATCGGAAAGAATCACGATGAACTTCGGATCGTCTGTGACCAGATCGGAACTCCGACCTATACCTTCGATCTTGCATCGCTTCTTGTCGATATGATTGAGACTGAAAAGTACGGCTACTATCACGCGACCAACGCTGAGATCCCTGCATCGGAAGGTGGATACTACATAGATGGGACCAGATACGATCAGGCAGCCGGAAAAACATTTACAGCAAGGGATGGCTCCATCCATGATGGGTCTGAAGCAGTCTATACAAAGGAAGGCACGAAGACCGGCTATATCAGCTGGTACGATTTCTCCCGCGAGATCTTCCGTCAGGCAGCTGCTCTGGGACATCCCGAATACGATGAAGCACATCTGAAGCTTACTCCGGTCACAGCCGAAGAATACGGCCTCTCAAAGGCAAAACGGCCATTCAACAGCCGTCTGGACAAGCGCAAGCTGGCGAAAAACGGCTTCAATCCTCTTCCGGACTGGAGGGATGCCGTAAGAAGGTACCTGAAAGAACTGGGCTTCTGAGACGGTACCCGCAGGATTCACAGATTCCTTCTCTTCTCCGCGAAACAGCATGGCAGGCAGGAGGGTGAACGGAAAACAGGAAAGGGTTGATAGATATGGGACAGATCAATGTAACAAAAGCTCCGATCGACGGACTCTATACGATCGAACCGACCGTACACGGAGACCGCCGCGGATATTTCACGGAAACATACAATCAGAGGGACATGCATGAGGCAGGTCTCGATATGGTATTCGTCCAGGACAATCAGTCCTCCTCCACAAAAGGGGTTCTCAGAGGACTTCACTTCCAGAAACAGCATCCGCAGGGCAAGCTGGTGCGCTGCATCCGTGGATCCGTCTTTGATGTGGCAGTCGACCTCAGGGAAGGAAGCCGCACATTCGGACAGTGGTATGGAGTCGAGCTTTCGGAGGAAAACCATCTCCAGTTCTACATCTCAGAGGGGTTTGCACACGGCTTCCTGGTACTCTCCGATGAAGCAGAATTCTGCTATAAGGTCACGGATTTCTATACTCCGGGCGACGAAGGCGGGATCGCATGGAATGACCCGGCGATCGGGATCCGCTGGCCGCATGTGATCGGCGAATATCCTGGATCCGGCAATGCATCGGGTTACCGCCTCGACGACGGAACACCACTGAACCTCAACGAACGTGACCAGAACTTCGGCGTACTGGCAGATACGTTCCACTTCCAGAAGGGATCACTGTAAAGACGCCCAGGAAAGGTGTGAAAACACCAATCATCACCGGGAAAAATCAGGAAAGCGCCAGGCCTGGCGGATGATTCGCTGACCTGACGCTTTTTCCTGGTCCTTCTCCTGATCCGTCTTTACTCGACCGTCACGGACTTGGCCAGATTCCTCGGCTTATCCACATCCAGACCTTTCGCACAGGATACATAATATCCCAGAAGCTGCAGCGGGATGATCGCAAGCGACGTTGTGAAATGTTCATCTGTCTTCGGTACGTACACGGTGAAATTGACCGTATCCTCGATGCTGTAATTGCCGTAGGTGGTGAGTCCCATCAGATAGCCTCCGCGGCTTCCGACCTCCACCATGTTCGAGCGGGTCTTCTCGAACAGCTTTGACTGAGTCATGACCCCTACGACCAGAGTTCCCTTCTCGATCAGGGAGATGGTCCCGTGCTTCAGCTCGCCGGCTGCATAAGCCTCAGAATGGATGTAGCTGATCTCCTTCATCTTCAGGGAGCCTTCCAGGCTGATCGCATAGTCAAGGCCGCGTCCGATGAAGAACATATCCTGAGCTCCTGCAAACTTGGCTGCAAACCACTGGATCCTGTCCTTATCATTCAGGACCTGCTGAATCTTCCCCGGAAGTGTCTGCATCTCCTGCAGCATATAAGAAGCCTTCTCCTCCGTGATCTCGCCCCGCACCCTGGCAGCCTCGATCGCAAGGATATAGCTGGCGATCAGCTGCGTCGAATATGCCTTTGTGGTTGCAACCGCGATCTCCGGTCCTGCCAGCGTATACATGACGTGGCCCGCTTCTCTCGCGATCGTGGAACCGACTACATTGACGATCGCAAGGGTCGGAACCCCCTTCTCCTTCGCAAGCCTGAGGGCCGCCAGAGAATCTGCCGTCTCACCTGACTGTGAGATGATCACAACCAGCGAATCCTGGCGCAGCTTCGGGTCCCGATAGCGGAACTCGCTCGCAAGGCTTGTCTCAACATGGATCGAAGTAAGATCTTCGATCACATAGCCTGCGGCAACTCCCACATGATAGGCACTTCCGCACGCCACAAAATAGATCTGGTCCAGCGACTTCAGGAAATCATCCGTGATCCCTGCCTCTGAGAGATCGATCTTCCCTTCCTTCACATAAGCATTGATGGTATCCTGAACAGCCTTCGGCTGCTCATGGATCTCCTTGATCATGAAATGTTCGTAGCCGCCTTTTTCTGCTGCCTTGGTGTCCCACTTGATCTCAACAGGCTCTTTCTGTACCGGGTCCTTGTCGATATTGTAGAATTCGATGGAATCCTTTTTCAGGCACGCGATCTCCAGATTGTCCAGATAATAGACGGACCTTGTGTACTTCATGATCGGTGTCACGTCCGAAGCGATAAAGGTTCCCTCAGCATCCTTGCCTTCCGACTTGCCGACGACAAGCGGGCTGTCCTTGCGGACGGCATAAAGTTCGCCCGGACGGTCCTTGAAGAGGATCCCCAGGGAATAACTGCCGCGGACACGGACCATCATCCTTGCGATCGCCTCGATCGGGTTCTTTCCGTACTTATTGTAATAGTAATGGATCAGCTTGGCTGCGACTTCGGTATCCGTCTCCGAATAGAAAGTATAGCCGCTCTTCAGAAGCTTCTCCTTAATCTGAACATAGTTTTCAATGATCCCGTTATGAACAAGGACGATCTCCCTGTCATCGCTGCAGTGGGGATGTGCATTGGTCTCCGAGGGAGCTCCGTGGGTTGCCCATCTGGTATGACCGATCCCGATAGTCCCGCGCATCGCACGGCCAGCATCTGTCTTCTCTGCAAGGATCTTCAGTCTTCCCTTTGCCTTGACGATATCAATATTCCCGGTCTCATCATTCACGATCGCAAGGCCGGCAGAATCATATCCTCTGTATTCAAGTTTGGACAGACCCTCCAGAAGCAGAGGCGCTGCCTGTGCGATGCCGTTATACCCGACAATTCCACACATATTTTTGAATCCTCCTGATTATTCTTCAAATACACTTCATGATACATGAAACTATGGCAGGTGTCAAAATTCTGTCTTTTTATACTACCTGCAGATATCTGCAGCAAGATCAGAGTTCTATCACTTTCAGATCCTTCAGCCTGCTCTGCAAAAACTCCCCGATCTGTTTTCTGTCCGCCCTGAGCGAACCCTGCTGGAAATATGGGCGTCCTCCGCCCTTGCCTGATAATGCTCCGTTCATCTCCCGGACCAGAGCTTTCAGGTCACCGTCCTTCTCTCCTGCCGCAAAGTGATAGCCTTCCCCATCAGTTCCTGACATCGCAAAGACTGCGCCGCCGCAGGTTTCCATTACTCTGGCTGCCAGTTTCTGGACAAGTACAGGGTCATATCCTTCCGCAAAGAGCAGAAGATTCCCGGCGCCGTTCAGCTTTTCCGCTGTTCTGTCGATCTCCGCATACCGCATCTGCAGGAGCCGGAATTTCAGGGTATTCTCATTCTCCAGTACCTTTGAGACAGCCTTTGCAGTCTCCAGAGGCTTTGAAGATACAAGCCCGGATACCTGATGGTTCTGCTCAAAGATCCCGCTCATATATTCGTATGCCCATCTTCCGCACATCATCTCGATCCGGGTGCCGCCTCTGAAACGCTCATGAGAGATGAGCCGGACCGGTCCGATCTCGCCTGTTCTCTTCACATGGGTACCGCAGCAGGCACAGACATCTGCCCCGGGTATCGTTACGACCCGGATGGTCCCATGAAGGTCTTTCTTGCTCCGGAACTCCACATGTTCCGCATCTTCCTCCGTATAAACATCCGTACGAACCGGCGCATTCGACCAGACGACCTGATTGGCTTCCCTCTCGATCTCATGAAGTGCCTCGTCCGGGATCTCGCCGCTGAGGTCGATCGTCATACGGTCCGGACTCATATGGAAGCCGACGTTCTGATAGCCATAACGTCTGTGGATGATCCCGCTTACGATATGTTCTCCTGAATGATTCTGCATACGGTCAAAGCGGAACTGCCAGTCCAGCACTCCAAGCACTTTCGTTCCTTCCGCAACGGGTGCTTTCGTCACGACATAGATGTTTCCGTCTGCTTCCTGCGTATCAAAGACTTCGATACTCTCTTTCCTGCAGCGGCCGGATCCGTCATCCGGCATATCCCCCAGGACCTCCAGACGGCCCCTGTCACCGCTTTGTCCGCCTCCTTCAGGGAAGAACGCACTTCTGTCAAGAAAGACCTCATACCCCTTTTCTCCTTCCTTGCAGGCGATCACCTGAGCATCAAATTCCTTCTGATATACATCCTGATAATATAACTTTTCCGTCATCTTTCAACACTTCCCTGCTTTTCACGTTGACAAAAGAAAACCATACTGCCTAGAATGATACCATGTCAGCAGATTTCAGGAAAGTCCTGATGCGTCAGTATAGCGGATGATCTGTTCTGATCCATCATTCACAGTATAATATGATGCTAGGGTCCCAAGGTCATAATCCGCGTCGTGCTTGCACGTAAGCGGTTATGACCTTGGGACCCGCATGACACCGAGCATGTAGGAATTTGCGTATGCAAATTCCGAGAATGCGAGGTGGCATAGGATTGCGCAAGTTGCGAAGCAACGAAGCAATCCGCATCAACAGTTGGGGGCAAAAGGTACTTTTG
>DLFD01000023.1:0-32991 GCA_002482005.1 Lachnospiraceae bacterium UBA7729
TGTTTTAAAGGTCAGTTCCTTAAACATTCGGAAAATCTTCGATTTTCCGAATCGCGGTACTCGTCACGCGTCAGCCTGCGGGCAGGCTTCCGTGTTCCTCGTTACTACCGCGGAAACTTTTAAGAACTTTCAAGGTTGTTTCACTGTTCAGTTATCAAGGATCACACATCATCTTAAGATGATGCTAACGGAGAAGGAGGGATTTGAACCCTCGCGCCGCTATTAACGACCTGCACCCTTTCCAGGGGTGTCCCTTCGGCCAGCTTGGGTACTTCTCCATAGTACTGCCCTACAAAAGTCTGACGGATGTGCGTCCGTCCTATGTAGTTCATGACCGAATTTTTCTCCGATCAGACGGAGAGGATGGGATTCGAACCCATGCGCCCTTGCGGACAAACGGTTTTCAAGACCGCCTCGTTATAGCCACTTCGATACCTCTCCAAAACCGCTCTGCTCTTATGTTGTCTGCTCCGCTTCTGCAGCGCAATGTTTAATATATCACCGGCTTTCCGGGATGTCAACACTCTTTTTCTATTTTTTTCAAAAAAAGATTTCGGATGGCTTCTGACCGCCTTCAGGCGCTTCCAGGAGCATCTCTGCAGTGACGATGTCCTCCATCGTTGTGATCTTGAGATTGCGAGGCGAGCCTTCCACGATCTTTACCTTCACATGTCCTGCATACTCTGCCGCCATTGCATCATCTGTAACCCTGATGCCGTCCTCAGCAACTTTCTCATATGCCTCAAGGATAAGCTTGTATTCAAAAGCCTGGGGAGTCTGTATGATTCTCAGTGTGCTCCGGTCCGGCGTGCTGACCACAAACCCTTCCTGATCCGTCACCTTGACCGTATCCTTTGCCGGGATCCCGACGATCGCTGCCTTGTATCTCTTCGCTCCGTCAATTGCTCTCAGAATCGTCTTCTGATCCACAAGCGGTCTTGCCCCGTCATGGACCAGGACATATTCAGTATCCGGAGACGCAGCCAAAAGTCCGCAGAGCACAGAATCCCCTCTCTCCTTTCCCCCCGCAACGATCTTCCTTACTTTACGGAAGCCGAATCTTTCAATGATCTCCCTGGTGCAGAAAGGAATATCCTGCTCTCCTGCAACCAGAATGACCTCATCTACGCCTGCACATCTTTCAAAAGCCTCGATGGTCCAGGCTATCACGGGCTTTCCGTGCAGATCCAGATACTGTTTCGGGATGGCAGAATGCATCCTTCTTCCGACGCCGGCCGACAGAATGACTGCTGTCACTTTAGAAGGCATAGGCTCACCTCTCCCCAAGTTTCAGATTCGGGATTGCATTCAGACTATTATCAGACCGTATTCCCTTCCTGTAGTCATAATATGCCGCGGCTCCGATCATCGCAGCGTTATCCGTACAAAGGATCGGAGACGGACGGTAGAATCTGATGCCGCGTTTTCTGCATGCTTCTTCCATAGCTGCTCTGAGAGCACTGTTGGAAGCTACGCCTCCTGCGATCGCAAACTTTTTAAAATGATACTCCGACACTGCTCTCATGGAATGGGAAACGAGTACATCCACAACAGACTTCTGGAATGACGCGGCCACGTCGGGCACACTGATCTCCTCACCCTTCATATGGCAGGCATTCAGATAATTCAGAACTGCACTTTTCAGACCGCTGAATGAAAAATCATATTCTGACCCACGCACTTTTCCCTGCGGAAACTCTATCGCGATCGGATTTCCCTCTTTTGAAACCTTATCGATCTTCGGTCCGCCCGGGTATCCGAGTCCGATTGCTCTTGCCACCTTGTCAAATGCTTCTCCGGCTGCATCGTCACAGGTCTTTCCAAGGATCTCATATTCACCGTAGTCTTTCACCAGGACCAGATGCGTATGGCCGCCGGATACGACAAGGCAGCCGAACGGAGGCTCCAGTTCTTTGTTCTCGATATAGTTTGCACTGATATGCCCCTCGATATGATGGACCCCGATCAGCGGAATGTCCTTCGCCCATGCTATCGCCTTCGCAGCGGACACACCTACAAGAAGCGGTCCGATCAATCCTGGTCCGTAAGTCACTCCGATCGCATCGATATCATCAAGAGTAACCTGAGCCGTCTGCAGGGCCCGCTCTACCACCTGGCTTACACGTTCAATATGCTTTCTTGAAGCGATCTCCGGAACCACACCCCCATACAGAGTATGAATATCGATCTGCGATGAGATAATATTAGAAAGCACCTCTCGTCCGTTCACGACCACTGCAGCTGCGGTCTCATCACAGGAACTCTCTATTCCAAGTATCTTGATCTCTCTCTTTTCTTCCATCTTCCTTAGTCCTCGAAATCCAGCTCGCAGCTCATCCCGTCTCTCCCGCACTTCGTCTTCGGAAAGATCTCTCTCAGCCTGTCCAGATACTGCTCCGGGTGAGGCATGGATGGACTGTAGTGAGTAAGCCACATCTCCTTTACCCCTGCCTCAGAAGCAAGCAAAGCCGCCTCTCGCATCATCATATGCTTGCGCTGCCTGGCATTTCCAAGTTTCTCTTCCTCTCCGTACATTCCCTCGCATATAAAAAGATCCGAGTCTTTCGCATTCTGCAGAATGGATTCCGTTGGTCTGGTATCGGTCGTATAAGTCAGCCGGATACCCTTTCTTGGCGGTCCGAGCACCATATCCGGAGTCAGCACCATCCCATCCTCTGTCCTGATCGTCTCGCCCTTCTGAAGCGGATTCCAGTATTTCAGCGGGATGCCCTGGGTTTTCGCCCTTTCTGCATCGAACTTGCCGTTACGGTCAAGCATAAGGGTATACCCATAGCATGTTACCCGGTGATTCACCTTGAAAGCCTTCAGACGGTATCCGTCAAGGCTGAATTCCTGCTCATCCCCCTGGATCTCCTGATACCGGATCTCAAAAGGCAGTTCCGGGGCGATCACTCTCAATGAATTGACAACTTTTGCAAGTCCCCTCGGGCCGATCAGCGTAAGAGGTTCTGTACGCTCCGCATTGCCCATCGTGAGGAGCAGGCCCGGAAGCCCTCCGATATGATCTCCGTGATAATGTGTGAAGCAGATTGTATCGATCGGCTTGAAACTCCATCCCTTCTCCCTGACGGCGATCTGAGTTCCTTCTCCGCAGTCGATCAGCAGACTGCTTCCGTTGTATCGAGCCATCAGACTGGTCAGATGGCGGTATGGCAGCGGCATCATGCCCCCGCAGCCGAGCAGACATACATCCAGCATCTATCTTTTTCCTTCCTGCTATATCTTTTTCAGGCATCTGAAGCCCTCTGCTGATGCGTGAGGTCTTCCTCCCCGGTTTTTCTCCTCCACATGATCAGTGCGTCTTCCCGGGGATGCTCATAGTATCCCCGCCGGACCCCTTCCGTACAGAATCCCATCTTCTGGTAAAGCGAAACCGCAGCCAGGTTTGTCTTTCTGACTTCCAGGGTATAATCACAGATGCCCGCCTGATCTCCAAGCCTGAACAGTTCCTGAAGAAGTTTTTCTGCGATCCCCTTTCTCCTCCGTCTCTCATCCACTGCGATGTTCATCACATCGCCCTCTTCCCCTATGCCCATCAGGCTTGCGTAGCCGGCAATGCAGTATGTGCCTGCGTCTTCCGCAACAAGAAAGATATAATTGTCAAGAGCCATCGAGTCCCTGTAGATTCTCTCACTCCAGGGATCCGGAAAATATCTCTTCTCCATGGTCAGGACCTGTGGAAGGTCTTCTTCTTTCATCCTTCGGATAAGGATCTCTTCAGCCTGCATATCAGTTTCCTGCCTTCTGTGCTTCCTGAAGTTTCTCCTTCCTGACCCTTTCAGCCTGGGAAACGCGAAGGTAGATCGGACGATGTTCCTCTGCCGTCTCAGTCTTCCCGGCGGCAAGCATTTCAAGTGCGCGTACTGCGACCGATGAAGCATGCTGTTCATTCCTGTTTGCAGGTGCATACATATGAGGTGCCTCAAGAATCTCCTCTATGATATTGCGGTACATAACAGCTCCATCCCCCAGAAGCAGGATCTTCCTTCCCGTCTGCTCATAGAGGAAATTCAGCTTTCCGCACAGTTTTTCTACAGACACAGGTGCCTGATCCATAAGGATCTTCATGGACATGCCATCGGAGATCACTGCCTGCGGGTCTTCCTCATAGGTATAGATGCCGGCAAAGACCTCTGACCTCCTTGCATCCAGCATCGGGCAGATCAGTGCCTCGCTTCCGTGATAATTCGCTGCCATCCCCTCCAGGGTCGGTACATTCACGATTGGAAGGCTCAATGCAAGTGCTATCCCCTTTGCAGTTGCCGAACCGATCCGGAGGCCCGTGAAAGATCCGGGGCCTCCGGATACAGCAACTGCATCCAGAGTCCTCTTATCAAGTTCTGTCATCCTCGAGATCTCATCGATCATCGGAAGCAGAGTCTGGCTATGTGTTTTTTTATAATGCACAGTGTATTCTGCCTCAAGCAGCCCGTCCCTGACGATAGCCGCCGAAGCCGGCATGCCTGAACTGTCAATTGCAAGAATCTTCATCTCTCACCCTTCATCCACTGTTATCTTTCTGTAATCAAATCCCTTCTCAGGATCCTTGACGATCATGACTTTCTTCAGCCTGTCTGACGGAATCTCCCCGATCAGGTCCTCGATCAGATCCGCCCATTCGATCAGGCATACGCCTTTCCCATAGACGTACTCATCCCATCCGACCTCGAACATCTCCTCAGGATCTCCGATCCGGTATACATCAAAGTGGTAAAGAGGCAGCCTTCCTTCCTCATAGATCTGCAGGATCGTGAAAGTCGGACTGTTTACGTCTTCATCGATCCCAAGTCCTTTTGCAAAGCCTTTTGTGAAGACAGTCTTTCCGACTCCGAGATCCCCCGTCAATGTGATCACATCGCCCGGCCGTGCCGTCTTTGCCATCTCCAGCCCAAGACGGTAAGTATCATCAGGGCTGTTTGTCTCAATCTCTCTTCTCATATCTTTTTAATCTCTTCCTGATCCCGGATGGAGAAAAGCAAGCGGATCTTCCGAATCAATGAAGTGCATCAGCATGAACGCACAGTTGGCGGCAACATTCTCCTCACGAAGGATCCTGGCACACTCAGCGCGGTCAGCCAGCACAACATCCAGCTGTTCCGTATCCTCAAGCCCCTTGCGGCTGATCTGTCCATCCGCTCTTCCATAGACCATGCAGCAGCTCTCATCGGTCATTCCCGCAGAAGAATAGAACGGGCGCTCGTATCCGCCGTCCGACTCTTCCGGGGTAAATGTGAGTCCCGTCTCTTCTTTCATCTCACGGATCCCTGCCCCGACCACACTCTCGCCATCCTCCACCAGTCCTGCCGGAAGTTCATAGATATATGCTCCCAGCGGATAGCGGAACTGATGGACCAGAACTACTTTGTCCTGCTTCTCACCATAGAGACTGAACATCACGACTCCGTCCGGGTGGTCTCTCCTGGTTGAAAGATCCAGATCTTCTGCTGATTCTCTCCTGGAGCACATATAATACCGCTTCTTTTTGCCTACACGGTCCGTTGTGCTGAGTTCATAATAGTTCAGAAATCGGTTATGGGTGATCTGATCAACATGATCTACTGCTGCCATATTCTTCTTCCTTTCCATCCGTCCGGGGCGGGCTTCTCCTTCATCAGCCTTCCTATTATCCGTTTGATAAAAGCCTTTGTCAAGCAAACGGGAAGATGTGAAGATTTCATGAATTGAGGGACTTCTGATTGTTCGGAAAAATCGGGCGTGATAAGATAGACATAAAGTGAGGTGACATATATATGAACCACTCGGATAAGAGATCTGCGATGGTCGCCGCTTCTTTTGTGCTTGCGATCATATCCATTGCAACTTTCCAGATATTTTTCATATCCCTCCCGTGTGCATCCATTTCCATCATCCTTGCACTGATCTCGAGAGGGGACGGTCCGCTTCTGCCGAGAGCAAAAGCTGCACTGATCTGCGCTTCTGCCGCTGCGGTCCTGACTACTTCCGTTACAGCAGTTTCCGTATATACCGTTATGCACGATCCTGCGCTCCGTGCCCAGGTGGAACAGATCTATGACTATTACACCAATCCGGAAGAAGTCTCTCCAGAAGAAGGTGAATCTGCCAGAAGCGGCGAGGAGCTTCTGAAAGACATTCTTTCCGGCAGATACAGAGAGAGTCAGAAGAACTCTTCCTCTTCCGGCGAGAGTCCTTCAGGCAGCCTCTCTGATGAGTTCCCGGCCGAAGGAGACTCCTTATCAGCTCAGAGGGGAGGTCAGGTGATATGATCTCCAATGCTGATATCAAGGCACATGCAAGGAATTACATGATCGGGAGCTATATGTTCCTCATGTTTGTGTCTATTGTATACGGTTTCCTTGCATTTCTTGCCCAGGCTGCCGCCGACCTTGTGTCGGTCTCGCCCCGGCAGAACGCCGCCGGAACGATCCTGAACCTGCTGCTGTCGTTTGTGGTTGCCGTGTTCATAACGATCCTTCAGACCGGTTTTTCCTTCATCTCCCTGAACGTTGTAAGGACCGGAAGGGCCAAGCTGAGGGACCTGTTCCTCGGTTTCCGTTATCACCCGGGACGGCTTGTCTGCATCTCCCTCCTGAAGGGCGCTGTACGATACCTGTGCGGTCTTCCGCTGATCTGGCTGATCAGCGAATTCCTGCTTAGGGGGACAAAGGCGGAGTTCTTCGGTCACGCCCTCACATCGGGATGGCAGTTTGCTCTTGCTGCAGCTGTCTGCATTCTTTTCTCCCTGATCCTTTACATAGCGGTTGACCTGCTTTTCTCGCAGGCTCTGTATCTGTTCATCGATCATCAGGAGATGGGAGTCCTTCCATGTCTGAAGGAAAGCTGCCGGCTGATGAAGAAAAACAGGATGCGTCTCTTTCTCCTGCGCTTCTCTTTCATCGGCTACTGGTTTCTCGTGATCCTTTCTCTCGGGATCGCGCTCATCTGCGTGAAACCTTATATGGATCTTTCGGATGCTTCCTTTTATGTCGAGCTTTCCGGCCAGCGCGATCCATATGGTGCGATGTAAGATGTGAATATCTCTTCGTTCTGACGCCCCAAAGGCCGCATCGGTATTATAACCGCTGCGGCCTTTTCCTAACCTTATTCTCCCTGATCCCTGCCTTTCAGGATATCCGAAAAGCCAGGCAAGAGTGCCTTCCGGATCCCGTCCATAAGTTCATCATAAGTCTCATAAGCAGGGATCTCAGGGTATTCTCTGCGGATCTGCTCCGTGGTACGGAACAGAAATCCCGCCTTGCTTGCCCTGATCATTCCAAGGTCATTGAAGGAATCCCCGGAAGCAATCGTATCAAAGCCGATCGACTGGAGAGCTTTCACTGTGTTCAGCTTGGAGTCACTGATCCTCATGCGGAATCCTGTGATCATCCCGTCTGTTCCGACTTCCAGTTCATTGCAGAACAAGGTCGGCCAGCCAAGTTTTTTCATCAGCGGCGAAGCAAACTGTGTAAATGTATCACTGATGATGATCACCTGCGTCATTGTTCTCAGCTGATCGAGAAACTCTTTTGCCCCCGGAAGCGGATCGATGGTCGCGATCGTATCCTGGATCTCCTTCAGTCCCAGACCATGTTCCTTCAGGATCCCGATTCTCCATCTCATCAGCTTGTCATAATCCGGTTCATCTCTGGTTGTCCTTTTCAGCTCCGGGATGCCACTCGCTTCCGAAAAAGCGATCCAGATCTCCGGCACAAGTACCCCTTCAAGATCAAGGCAGACAATGTTCATCTTCAATCCTCCTATTGCGGCAGGAATGTCCCTGCCTTCACTTCGTCTGTTCTGCAGAATACTCTGAGATATTCAGAACTTTCTTCCACCTCCGCCTGTTGAATAGCCTCCGGAAGACATATGGGTGGTTGTGAAGCCGCCTCCGGAGTGACCTCCGCCGCTGCCCGGATCATTTCTCGGAAGCCTTCTCGATGTAACATAATGATTCACCAGCCGGTCTTCCTGGCCTGTCAGCCGAAGTCTCACATTCTCTGCGGCAGAAAAACCATCACCATGCGAAAAACTCATGGAATATCTGCCTTTTATCCCGAGGAAGCACGCAAAGAAGCCTGCGATCGCCCCCGTCAGCGCAGCAAGTATCTTGCCCCGTGTGATCTCCTTTGGTTTCTGATAGACCGTATAAGTTCCGGTATCCTCATTGTAGATCCTGGTACCATCCTGGATTCCCCTCCGGTACCAGCCTTCTGTATCCTCCAGCATGCTGTCGAAAGTTCCCTCATAATCTTCATCTGAGATCTTTTCGTATGCGTTGTCAAGAAGGCTTTCCAGGCGGGAATCCGTCAGGTAATACTGAAGTTTTCCGTAAGTTTCCACGTAGAATTCCCGGTTGTCCATGTCGATGACATAGCTTCCGCCGCTAGCCTCATCCGGCCTGTCTGAAGTCAGGGACTCATAATAGTTTTTTGCAAACTCCCTGGTAGACATGCCATCCGCGCTGTCTGTCGTTACAAGCCTGATCTCAAAACCAGTCTCTTCCGACAGCTTTTCTGCCTCTTCCAGCAGTTCCGCCTCTTCCCAGTCGTCAAGAAGATCTGCTTTGTCCTCGATACTGGCTTTATCCGTTCTGCTGGAATACACCGGAGATGCTGGCATGACAAAGGCACACATAAGACTCAGAAAGACAGCACCTGAAAAGGCAGACAGATATTTCTTCCGTTTTTCTTTTCCCTTTCCCATCGCTGCCTCCTTACATCAGGAAATACAGAAGTGCGAGGATCAAAGCAAAGACTCCTCCGCTCACAATGCCGGAAACCCCTGCCAGTTTCCCATAATTTACAGGCAGCTTTCCATGAACCTCTCCTGTCTGGCCATTCATGGCAAAATAGAACTTTTTCCCGTCCAGCGCCTTGTAAGTGAGAAGCCAGACTGGCAGAAGCATATAGGAGAAATGTTCTTCCTCAGGTCTGATATCCACTTCCGAGGCTGTTACTGACGTATACCCTTTGACCGTACGCCTTAGGGCTGACTTCGCATACTTTTCAGCCCTTCCTCTCATCTCACCGGCTACCTGTCCGGATTCAATGTCCCTTTTCTGGGCTACAAATCCCTGCAGATAGCCCATGCTGAAGGGCTCGGTATCCTGCAGCCGGAAGGGCATGACCGCATCGATGAGATTCCGGTCACTGTCGCTCAAAGCATTGCGGGAAAGATTCTGGATCTCGATCTCTCCGCTTCGTTCCACATGGTACACATTGGTCTCAGTGAACTCACGATCTCCTGTGATCCATGTGCGGATCCTGTCAGCACGTCCTGACAGCCGTCCTGACAGCTGTCCGTCATATACCCAGAACGGGTAGTAGACACCTGACAGTTTCTCGATCTGTTCTTTGCTGAAGAAAGCTTTCGGGACAAATTTCCTGTGCCTGACATAATCGGTAAAACTCTTCTCTGCAGCCTTCCGGTCGTACTTGAAGGGCACTACCCTGTCCGGGAGATAGTTTCCCGACAGTCTCCCCTCCAGCACGATCGGACTGTGGCAGTAATAGCATAAAGTCGCTGCAGTGTTCGCATCAGTAATAATCTGTGCGCCGCAGCTGGGACAGGTATACACTACTGCCCCTTTCTCCTCCTTCCTGCCTTCTGTTTCCGTCTTCCCTGCGTCAGCTGCCTTTGCCTGTCCGCCATGGCTGTCATCCTTGCTATCGTCCTTTCCTGCCTTATCCTCAGGACCAGGTCCATAATATTCCGCTTCTTCCTGGGATACTTTCCTCTCCTCTCCTTCCTTCGGAGCCATCTTCTCCAGCTCCTCCTGAGTGAAGACGGAAAGGCAGAATTCACACTTGTACTTCTGCAGCTTCGGGTCAAACTTCAGCCCTCCGCCGCAGTTGGGGCACTTATATGTAATTGCGGCCATACAAGTCTCCTTTCGCGAAGAACATCACTCCGGTTTCTTCGTGCCGCACTCCGTACAGAACTTTCCGGAATTGAGCGTCCCGCAGTTCGGGCAGAACCACTGACCCGGCTGCTTCTGCCGCGGACCGTTCCCTGCCGTCTGCACCGGCTGTCCGGCCGCCTGAGGCTGCTGCATCTGTGCATTCTGCTGATTCATCTGCATCTGCGCGAGGTTGACCTGGCTTGCAGACTGTGAAAATGCTCCCGCAGACTGCATTCCGAATCCCATGCCCATGAATGCAGCTCCCGCTCCTGCCGGATTGGAGCCTGCTGCCTGGAGTCCCTGAGCGATAGAGCTCTGGACAAATCCTTCACGGATCGTCGGATCCTGCATCATTGCCCCCTGGTTTCTCATGTTGATAAGTTTCTGAGACTGCTCGTCATAGGAGATACTTCCGATTCCGACCGAGACAACCTCTACTCCCCTTACCTGATTCCAGTTTGCATCAAGTGCATCTGCCATGTATCCGGACAGTTCCGTGCTCTTTCCTGCCACATAGGAGATGCGGATGCCATCGGCACTCATCTTATTGATCGCAGCCTGAAGAGCCTCCAGGAACTCATTCAGGAACTGCTCATTGATATCTTCAACTTCCAGATGGGATGCATTCCTCGGAACACAGTTCGCGTAGAACAGGAGCGGATTCGTGATGCGGATAGAATAGGTTCCGAACGCCCTCAGGAAAAGCTCCGCATTATAAAAATTATCGAAATAATTCACCGGATTCCTTGTTCCGAACCGAATACCCTTGATCTCCTGTAGATTGATATAGTATACTCTCTGCTCCTGCGGTGTCGTTCCACCGAACTTGAAGCGCTCCCATACATCTTTCAGGCTCTTTTTGATCTCTCCCTGAAACAGAGAGGGCTGGGAAGAGTTATCTACAACAAAGTAGCCGGGCTCAGCTGTATAGTCAATGATCTTCCCTCCATCGGTAAGGACCATGAACTGATTGTCATATACATGGATGACAGAACCGTTAGAGATGACCTCGCCTCCTCTAACGAAGCTCTGGTTCTTCCTGCGGATTCCCCTGGTAAAGAGAGTCTGAGACCCCATCTCGTAAGGCTCAACGACATCCTGCCACTGGTCTCCGAGCGCGCCTGCCGCTGCACCGATTCCTGCACGAATAATACCCATAAAGATCCTCCATATCCGAGAACGTTCTGTCCTCATTATAAAAAAGGCCTGCTGCCGCCCTGGTTTTTCACAGAAACATAAAAAACCTGCAGCAGAAGGCCAAACCATCCGCCGGATCCGGATTGCGTGATCAGACTCCCGTCTCCGCCGGATATAACTATGTACGATCAATCTGCGGACTGCGTCCGGCGGTCAGGCCTTCCGAGACTATCCCACTTCAGATAAGCATTGATAAACGGATCAAGGTCACCATCCATCACTCCCTGAACATTGCCAGTCTCATATCCGGTCCTCAGATCCTTCACCATCGTATAGGGCTGGAATACATAAGACCTGATCTGGGACCCCCACGCGATGTCTTTTACTTCACCACGGATACCCGCAGCCTTCTCCTCGTTCTCCTCCAGCTTCAGCATGTACAGTCTGGATTTCAGGATCTGCATAGCCTTTGCCTTGTTCTGGAACTGAGAACGCTCATTCTGACACGTTACGACAATTCCGGTCGGATAATGGGTGATACGGATAGCGGATGATGTCTTGTTGATATGCTGTCCGCCGGCGCCGCTGGAGCGGTAAGTATCGATCCTGATATCTTCCGGACGGACCTCCACATCAACATCTTCCTCGATATCCGGCATGACATCACAGGATACAAAAGAAGTCTGACGCTTTCCTGCTGCATTGAAAGGAGAGATCCTGACCAGACGGTGGATTCCCATCTCGGACTTGAGGAGTCCATACGCATTGTCTCCATTCACCTGGAAAGTCACTGACTTAAGCCCGGCTTCATCTCCATCAAGGGAATCCAGGACCTCCATAGAGAATCCATGTCTCTCGATCCACCTTGAATACATACGGTAAAGCATACTGCACCAGTCACAGGCTTCTGTTCCGCCAGCTCCCGAATGCAGAGTGACGATCGCATTATTGTTGTCATACTGGCCGGAAAGAAGAGTACGGATCCTGACAGAATCAAAATCCTCCTCAAACTCCTGCTCACTTTCCCTGACGTCATCGATGACGGACTCATCTCCGTCCTCATTCGCCATATCGATCAGAAGAAGCAGGTCCTCATACTGCTTGCTGAGCTTCTTGTAATCTGCAATGTCATTCTGCAGTAAGCCAAGCTCCTTCTGCGTCCTGGTCGCCTTCTCGGTATCGGTCCAGAAATCCGGTTCCGACATCGTCATGTGAAGTTCCTCGATCCTTCTCTCCTTATTCTCGAGATCGAGAGAGCTTCTCATCTCCTGAAGCGGCTGTTCATATGTTTTCAGTTTTGCTTTCAGATCGTCTAATTCGACCACTTTGTTTCTCTCTTTCCCCTGCTCTGCTTGTTTATGCCGATTTTCTTCCGTGGCACTGCTTATACTTCAGACCGCTCCCGCATGGGCAAGGATCATTCGGATAGATCTTCTTGGCCTTGCGCTTCACAGGCTGTCTCTGAGAAGTTTCGTCACGGTTTGTTCCGGTGACCTTTGCAACCTCCTCACGTTCAACCTTCTCCTGGACCTGAACATGATACATCATCTTTAAGGTGTCATCCTGGATCGATACGGTCATCTCATTGAACATATCATATCCGAGCATCTTGTACTGCACAAGAGGATCCTTCTGGCCATACGCTGCAAGCCCGATCGACTGTCGCAGCTGGTCCATATCATCGATATGGTTCATCCAGTGGGTATCGACAGACTTCAGAAGCACAACTCGCTCGATCTCCCGGACATCGGCGCCGGCATCGGAAAGTTCTCTTTCCTTTGCCTCATAGAGCTTCCTGGCTTCATCCGTCAGCTTCTCCTTCACCTCTTTGGCTGACAGTCCTTTGATCGTCTCCTGCGTGATAGGAGCGATCGGGATGATCGGGCGGATCAGATTGTTCAGCTCTTCCAGATTGACTTCGTCCGCACCGGAAGACTTCTCATCGCTCATGACCCTGTTCACGCCATCGCTTACACAGTCTTCGACCATCTTCATGATAGAAAGTCTCATGCTGTCCCCGTCAAGAACTTTGCGGCGCTCTGCATAGATGATCTCACGCTGCTCATTATTGACCTGATCGTATTCCAGAAGGTTCTTACGTACAGCAAAGTTGTTGGACTCAATCTTCTTCTGAGCCTTCTCGATCGCGCTGGAAAGCATCTTGTGCTGGATCTGCTCGCCTTCCTGTACGCCCAGTGCCTTGAAGGTACTCATCATCTTCTCGGAACCGAACAGCCTCATCAGGTCATCTTCCAGTGAGATGTAGAACTGAGATTCACCAGGATCTCCCTGACGGCCGGAACGTCCTCGCAGCTGGTTATCGATTCGACGTGACTCATGGCGCTCAGTACCGATGACCAGAAGTCCGCCCGCAGCCTTCGCCTCATCATCCAGCTTGATATCGGTACCACGTCCTGCCATGTTGGTAGCGATGGTAACCGCATCATGAATTCCGGCATCCTTGATAATGGCAGCTTCCTGCTCATGGAACTTGGCGTTCAGGACGTTATGCGGGATACCTTCCCTTCTCAGCATATCAGAAAGGAGTTCAGATACCTCGATGGTAACAGTACCTACCAGAACCGGCTGATGCTTCGCATGAGCCGCCTTGACTCTCTCGATGACTGCCTTGTACTTCTCCTTCTTGGTCATGTAGACGGCATCATCCAGGTCCTTGCGGGCAACTGGTTTATTGGTCGGGATCACGATGACATCCATTCCATAGATATCACGGAACTCTTCTTCTTCAGTAAGCGCAGTACCGGTCATGCCGGACTTCTTCGCATACTTGTTGAAGAAATTCTGGAATGTGATCGTTGCCAGAGTCTTCGACTCTCTCTTGATCTTGACATGTTCCTTGGCCTCGATTGCCTGATGGAGTCCGTCAGAATAGCGGCGTCCCGGCAGAACACGTCCCGTGAACTCGTCAACGATCAGGACCTCATCGTCCTTGACGATATAGTCACGATCACGGAACATCAGGTTATGCGCCCTCAGCGCAAGGATGATATTGTTCTGGATCTCGATATTCTCAGGATCAGAGAGGTTCTGGATATGGAAGAATCTCTCGCACTTCTCGATACCCTGCTGGGTAAGTGTGACGATCTTGTCCTTCTCGTTGACAATAAAGTCACCGGTCTCGGTGATCTCCTCGCCCATGATCGCAGTCATCTTGGTGACTTCGCCGCTTGCCTCGCCTCGCTGAAGCTGCCGCGCAAGGACGTCGCATACTTCATAAAGCTTCGTGGATTTACCGCTCTGTCCGGATATGATCAGAGGAGTTCTCGCTTCATCGATCAGGACCGAGTCGACCTCATCGATGATCGCATAATTCAGCTCTCTCTGTACCAGCTTGTCCTTGTAGATGACCATGTTATCACGAAGATAGTCAAAACCATCCTCGTTATTGGTCACATAGGTAATATCCTTCGCGTATTCCGCACGTCTCTCGTCTGACTCCATGGCATTCTGGATAACACCGCAGGATACCCCGAGGAATTCATGGACCGGAGCCATCCAGTCATGGTCACGCTTTGCCAGGTAATCATTGACAGTGACGATATGGACTCCCTTTCCGGTAAGTGCATTCAGATATGCCGGAAGGGTAGACACAAGCGTCTTACCTTCGCCGGTCTTCATCTCGGCGATTCGTCCCTGATGAAGGATGATTCCACCGATGACCTGGACCTTGTATGGTTCCAGTCCGATCACACGCTTTGCAGCTTCTCTTACCGTTGCGAAAGCTTCCGGAAGCAGCTGGTCCAGCGTCTCCCCATCCTGGTACCGCTTTCTGTATTCATCCGTCTTCGCTCTCAGTTCAGCATCCGATAGCGCCTGCATCGTCGGACGGAGCGCTTCGACCTTGTTCACGATCGGCATGATACGCTTCAGCTCACGGTCTGAATGTGTACCGAAAATCCTATCTGCAAGACTCATATGATTTCTGCTCCTTTGAATGCCGGAAACACAGCGTGTTCCCGATATCTTATATTTTTGTACTTTCGGTAAACCTAATCTTTTTCATAATAACATAATGGGGGATAAAGTGACAATAGCTGCCTGCAGATTCAGGCTTCAGATGCCTGCAGATTCAGGCTTCAGAACGGGATATTCAGAAAAATGAAACTCCCGCGCAGCGTGTGCTGCGCGGGAGTAGTCAGCTATTTACATATCAGGTATCAGTCTTCCGGTTCGATCAGACCGTAAGTCCCGCCTTTCCTCTTATAGACCACGTTGGTCTCATCCGTCTCCGCATTGCGGAACACGAAGAACGAATGACCGAGGAGCTCCATCTGGACACATGCATCCTCTGGGTACATCGGCTTGATATCAAACTTCTTCGTACGGACG
The DNA here is from genome assembly GCA_002482005.1 of Lachnospiraceae bacterium UBA7729. GTDB lineage: Bacteria > Bacillota > Clostridia > Lachnospirales > Lachnospiraceae > Porcincola. The sequence continues at coordinate 15,389 of DLFD01000023.1, forward strand.
ATCCGGATATCCTCCGCCGGCTCGGTCTCCTTCTCCAGGAACTCCTTGCGGAAACTCCCGTCCCGGTGTCCCTCGATCAGTTTCTGTTTATATCTGCGCAGCTGTCTCTCGATCACTTCCTCGACCAGGTCGATGGAAACATACATGTCGTTCGAAACCTGCTCAGAGCGGATGACCGTACCACGGATCGGAATCGTAACCTCGATCTTCTGGCGATCCTTCTCAACACTCATGGTAACGATGATCTGTGTATCTTCTGTAAAATAACGCTCCAGTTTCCCGAGTTTTTCCGTGACTGCCCTTCTCATGGATTCGGTCACATCAAGATTTTTCCCGCTGATTGTAAATCTCATAAGCACGGCCTCCTTAAAGGATTCTTCTCGCACGGATCTTTCTGTGCTGTTAACTGTATTATACTACACCGAGGCTGTATGAACAACTATATGAGCTTGAATTCACCAGAATTTCAGATACACTCCGTATCCCCTCAATGCGATGGACCAAAGACTTCCTCTGCATATTCAACAGAAGCCATCGCATCCCTGCAGTACCTGTCCGCATGGATCGATTCTGCGTAGCTTTCCGTCATAACTGCTCCTCCGACCATGATCTTCACAGAAGGGGCCTCCTCGTGCAGCTGACGAATCGTTTCCTCCATATTGGCAACTGTTGTCGTCATAAGAGCAGACAGTCCCACCAGCTTCACGTGTTTTTCAATAGCGGTCCTGACAACTGTTTCCGGAGGAACATCCCTCCCGAGATCGATCACATCAAACCGATAACTTTCCAGAAGGACCTTGACGATATTCTTCCCGATATCATGGATGTCGCCTTTCACGGTAGCAAGGATCACCGCCCCTCTTTTTTCTCCGCTTTCTCCGGAAGAAGCCATGTTATCCTTCAGAACCTCAAACGCACTTTTTGCTGCTTCCGCGCTCATCAGCAGCTGCGGAAGGAATACCTTCCCTGTCTCAAAGTCTTTTCCGACATCATTCAGTGCAGGGATCATACACTCATTGATGATATCCAGCGCCGAAGCTATCTTCAGCAGACGTCCGGCGGACTTTGCCGCTTCTTCCTTCAGTCCCTTTTTCACGCACATCACCATGCGCTCCTTGTCGGGATCTGAACGTCCGCCAGCATCAGCCGCTGTTCCTTCTTTTCTGCCCGCTTTCAGCCCACTTCTGTCAGCCTCTATCAAGGTTCCCTTGTTCTGCTCAGAAGGCATGCCATGTTCTTTCAGATACCGTTCTGCATCCTCTTCCCAGACTGCTCCCTTCGGAAGCGGCGGACGGTAGCCAGAATATACCCGGATGAAATCCTCGCAGTTATCATCCTGGGCCGCAAGCACTCTGAAGCTGTAATATGCCCTCATCATCCCGTCTGCGCATGGATTGATGATAGCCGCATCCAGTCCGTTCTGAAGCGCCAGTGTGTAGAATGTCTGGTTTATGATCATTCTCTGCGGCAGTCCGAAAGAGATGTTTGAGACGCCCAGGATCGTCTTTCCTCCCAGTTCTTCATGAACACGTTTCAGCGCTTCAAGTGTCACCAGTGCTCCGGTCCTGTCCGCACTTACGGTCAGGCAAAGGCAGTCGATGATGATATCCTTCTTCGGAATACCATACTTTGCAGCTTCCTGATAGATCTTCCTGGCCACTCTGATCCTGCCGTCTGCAGTCACCGGGATGCCGTCATCATCCAGTGCCAGCCCGACAACCACACCGCCGTATTTCTTTACGAGCGGAAATACTGCATCCATGCTTTCCTGCTTGCCGGAAACCGAATTGACCATAGGCTTGCCGTTATACAGACGCATGGCCGCTTCCATAGCCCCGAAGTCCGAAGTATCGATCTCAAGCGGCAGTTCCGTGATGCTCTGAAGTTCACTGATCGTCTCACAGAGAGCCGCCTTCTCATCCGTACCCGGAACGCCGACATTGACATCCAGGATATGAGCTCCCTTATTCTGCTGCTCAAGCGCCATGTCCAGAATATAACCGTAATCCTTGTCCCGGAGAGCCTGCGCCATCTTCTTCTTTCCTGTAGGATTGATCCTCTCTCCTACGATTACGGACTGCCCTCCGATCGTCTGCGCAGCTGCGTAGGATGTGACGATCGTCTCAGTTTTCTCTGTGATGGCAGGAGCCCTTCTCCCCTCCGTTACCTTTTTCAGAAGACGGATATGTTCGGGAGTTGTTCCACAGCATCCTCCGACGGCCGAAACACCTGCATCCAGCATATCTTTCATGGCAGATGCAAACTCCTCCGGGTCGATATCATAGACCGTGGTCCCATTCTCAGACCTCGGAAGACCTGCATTCGGTGTCACGATCACCGGGACAGATGCATACTTTACAAGTTCCCTTGCGGTTTTTAGCATCTGAACGGGTCCGAGGGAACAGTTCGTACCAAGTGCATCAACCCTGAGTCCCTCCAGCATTGCCACCATAGCCTTCGGGGTTCCTCCTGTCAGCATCTTTCCTGATTCATCGAAGACAGACGTCGCAAATACCGGAAGATCCGAGTTCTCCTTTGCTGCAAGCACTGCTGCCTTCAGTTCATACATGTCGCTCATCGTCTCGATCAGGATCGCTTCAGCCCCTGACTTTACACCCAGTCTGACGATCTCGGCATAGATGGAGACTGCCTCCTCGAAGTCCAGATCCCCCATTGGCTTCAGAAGACGGCCGGTAGGGCCGAGATCAAGGGCGATCGCTCCGTGACCAGACTCTTCCACAGCTTTTTTCGCACACCGGAAGGCTCCGTCCACGATCTCCTCAAGCTTCCATGGATTGCCATCATACTTCAGCCTGTTCGCTCCGAATGTATTGGTACCGATGATATCCGCTCCGGCATTCAGGTACTCCCTGTGGATCTGTGTCACTGCATCAGGATGAGTCAGGTTCCATGTCTCAGGCAGCTCCCCCATCCCGATACCCGCTCTCTGAAGCATCGTTCCCATCGCACCATCGAAAAGAACGATACGTTTTTTCATTTCCTCGAGAATATTCATACCTCGCTCCACCTTATAACCTGTTCCTGCGGTACAGACAATCCGCCTTTCTGCAGACTTCGCATCCCTCCCTCACACAGGAGAGGTCTTCTTTTCCGGCTCCGATCACAGCCGTAACCGATTTGCTCGGCAGCATCAGAAGAGATTCCGTGAGAACGATTCCAACCCGCTTCTCCACCTGAAGTGCCCGGAAGATATCCCGCTGGTCTTCAAGCGGAAAGTCACCATATCCCGGAGAAAAACGAGGACGCAGGTACAGTCCTTCTTTCAGCGCCGCCTTGAGCCGGTCATTGATCTGATCGCACCAGCTTTCTATAAAAGCCGCAGAGGCGGCCTGCATGACGACCCCTCTGCTTGGTTCTGTCAGGCCGTATCTCCTCAGCAGCATATCAACTCCGGATCCTATCGTTGCAGCAAAGACGATGACCTCACTGCACCCCCGCAGGTTCTTTTCCAGACTCCGGCTATGGGTCTGAAAACAGCCAAGATCAACCGTATGCCTTTCATCCCCGGTCACATTCAGCGGATAAGCCTGGTGGAATTCTCTGGGACGGATCACTTTTTCCAGTTCCCCTACGACACTATCGACAAGACTGCTGGTCTGCGGATCAGGCTTCCCGTCCCTGATCCCGAGATAGCGGAAGATCTCTCTTCTGCTAACCTTCAGCGGAGCATGAACCGGATCATAAGTCAGTATACTTTCCGCTTTCACTTCTTGTATCCCCCTGAAGTACTGCATCTGTCGATCACCTCTCTGTATGGCATGCTGCCCCCGAAGAGGTCAAGACCGCTTCCGATCGTAACATCAACAAGACCTTTCCCGTGGTGACGAACATCCTCGAGGTCACTGAAACTTCCGATTCCGCCTGCATAAGTGACTGGCACATGGTTTGCGCCGCGGCCGCATACTTTTGCAAGAAGATCCACAAGTTCAAGCTGCGGCCCCCTCTGCTTTCCCTCTGCATCCACGCCATGCACCAGGAACTCGTCACAGGACCCAGAAAGCATTATGAGGATGCTGAGGGAAAGCCTGACATCGGTAAATTTCTGCCAGCGATCGGTCACGATATAGAATCCATCTTCCTTCGCTCTGCAGGAAAGATCCAGGATCAGGTGTTCCCTTCCGACTGCGCGGACCATCTCATCAAGATGATCCCTGTCGAATCGTCCTTCGGAAAAGACATATGAGGTAACGATCACATGGGAAGCGCCAGCTTTCAGATACTCCTCTGCATTCCACGGATTGACCCCGCCGCCCAGGCTGAAGTCGCCCGGCTCTGCATTCAGAGCCTCAAGTGCCTGCTGCCTGGTTGCTTCGAAATAAGGAGACGATGCCGGATTGAGCAGGATGATATGTCCGCCCTTCAGGTGATCCTTATGGTAAAAACGGGCAAAATCCGCTGCAGACCGCTCTGAGACAAAGTTCTCAAGCGCAGAATCTCCCCTGTCCCTGAGAGAACCTCCGATGATCTGCTTCACCTTTCCATTATGGATATCGATGCAAGGGCGGAATCTCATGAAGGGCCTCCTCAGAACAGTCCTGTGATCTTTCCATTCTCATCTACGTCAATGTTTTCCGCTGCCGGACGTGTCGGCAGTCCAGGCATCGTCATGATGTCCCCGGTAAGTGCAACGATAAAGCCGGCCCCGGCGTTCACCTTCAGATTACGTACGGTAATCTTGAATCCGGAAGGCGCACCGAGCTTTTTCGGATCATCCGTGAAGGAATACTGGGTCTTTGCCACACAGATCGGCAGATCGCCATATCCCATAGCTTCCAGCTGTTTCTCCTGTTTCTTCGCGTTTTCCGTCAGAAGGACACCGTCACCTCCGTAAATCTTACGGACGATCTGGTCCAGCTTATCTTCAATGCTTCCGTCGAGATCATAAGCATAACCGAAGTGATTCGGCTCTTCACACAGTCTCACGACTTCTGCCGCCAGTGCTTCGGCACCTTCTCCTCCTTTTGCCCATACCTCGGACAGGACAACCTTCACACCGAGCTTTCCGCACTCTTCCTTCACAAGTTTCCACTCTGCTTCTGTATCAGTCGGAAATGCATTGAGCGCAACAACACACGGAAGTCCGAACACGTCTCGTATATTGCTGACATGTTTCAGAAGGTTCGGAAGCCCTGCCTCCAGCGCGTCAAGATCCTCTGATGCAAGTTCGTTCTTTGGTCTGCCGCCATGCATCTTCAGAGCCCTTACGGTAGCCACCACGACAACTGCATCCGGACGTATCCCTGCTTTCCTGCACTTGATATCAAGGAACTTCTCTGCTCCAAGATCAGCTCCGAAGCCTGCCTCCGTTACGGTATAATCCGCAAGTTTCATGCCCATTCTTGTTGCTATGACAGAGTTGCATCCATGTGCGATATTGGCAAAAGGTCCGCCATGGATGATGGCCGGTGTATGTTCAAGTGTCTGGACCAGATTCGGTTTGATCGCATCCTTGAGAAGAGCGGCCATTGCTCCCTCCGCATGAAGATCTCCCGCTGTCACAGGCTTCTGCTCAGCGATCCTGCCATAGGTATAGCCGACGATCAGTCGAGACAGCCTTTCTTTCAGATCCATAAGATCAGAGGAGAGGCAAAGGACCGCCATTACTTCAGATGCAACTGTAATATCATATCCGTCTTCTCTCGGAACGCCATTCGGTTTTCCGCCAAGACCATCCACAAGAAAGCGAAGCTGACGGTCATTCATATCAACGCATCGTTTCCAGGTGATCTTACGTGGATCAATATTCAGAGGATTTCCATGATAGATGGAATTATCGATCATGGCAGCAAGAAGATTATTGGCGGCACCGATTGCATGAAAATCTCCCGTAAAGTGAAGGTTGATGTCTTCCATCGGAACAACCTGAGCATAGCCGCCGCCTGCTGCGCCTCCCTTAAGACCGAAAACCGGACCCAGAGATGGTTCTCTCAGGACTGCGATACTCTTCTTCCCGATCCTGGAAAGGCCGTCTGCAAGCCCGACAGATGTGGTCGTCTTACCTTCTCCTGCTGGAGTAGGTGTGATGGCGGTGACCAGGATCAGTTTTCCATCCGGCTTCGCTGCTTTGTCCTTCAGCAGTCTGTCGCTGATCTTGGCTTTATATCTTCCGTACTGTTCCAGATACTTCTCTTCGATTCCAAGTCCATCAGCAATCTCAGTAATCGGCTTCATCACAGCCGACTGTGCGATCTCAATATCAGATTTTACCGACATTAGAACACCTCCTGTGTCTTCTGTGTCTTCTGTGTCTTCTGTGTCTGTCTGCTGTATTTCGATTCCCTTCCCCCCCGGGCTGCTTAGTTTCCTCAAACATCACTGATGCCATGCGGCCTGTTCCATCAGAGTGTATCCAGTTTTTCTCTCCATACCTTTACAACGGCATCAGACGGCATCCGGAGATCTCCTCTCGGTGAAAGCGCAACGGAGCCAACCTTCGGACCGTCCGGAATACAGGAACGCTTGTACTGCTGAGCAAAGAAGCGCCAGTAGAACGTCTTCTCCCACTTCAGAATCACCGCATCATCATATACACCTGCAAACGTTCTCCTTGCCAGTCTGTAGATCTTGAGCGGATCAAATCCAAATCTAAGAACATAGTACAGGAAGAAATCATGCAGCTCGTAAGGTCCGACCAGATCTTCAGTGATCTGGGCGATCTTTCCGTCTTTCGGAGGAAGAAGCTCCGGGCTTACAGGAGTATCCAGCACATCATACAGAACCTTTTTCAGGTTTTCTTTCCCGCAGAAATCTGCATAATAATGGACCAGATGCTTTACCAGAGTTTTCGGGACCGAACTGTTTACGGCGTACATCGACATATGGTCCCCGTTATAGGTTGCCCACCCAAGCGCCAGCTCCGACATATCGCCGGTACCGATGACCATCCCGCTATACTGGTTTGCAATGTCCATCAGAATCTGTGTCCTCTCCCTTGCCTGGCTGTTCTCATAGGTGACATCCGTCACCGCAGGATCATGTTCAATATCCCGGAAGTGGATCTGAACTGCCTCTTTGATATTGATCTCTTTCAGGGTACAGCCAAGAGTCCTTGACATCTCAACAGCATTGTTATATGTACGGTCCGTGGTGCCGAACGCAGGCATCGTCACTGCATAGATACCGCTATGGTCCATGTTCAGCATGTCGAATGCCCTGACCGTCACAAGCAGAGCAAGCGTTGAATCCAGACCGCCGGATATCCCGATCACGGCTGACTTGCAGTGGATATGTTCGATCCTCTTCTTAAGTCCGAGAGCCTGGATCGTCAGGATCTCCTCGCAGCGCTGCTCACGGTCATGAACATCGGAAGGTACGAATGGTCGTCTTGCATATGTCCTGGTCAGCTCTGTCTCTTCTACCCTGAGGCTGAACGGAATCACACGAAATTCCCCTTCCGGCTTTGACTGGTAGGTCGTCATCCTTCTTCTCTCGGCCTGAAGCCGGTCTATATCAAGCTCGGAACACGTGATTCCTGTAGTAAAACGTCCGGAATCCGCCAGCAGGGTCCCGTTCTCGGCGATCAGTCTCTGTCCCCCGAAGACAAGATCCTGAGAGGACTCTCCTTCTCCTGCGCTGCAGTAGACATAGCCGGAGATCAGGCGCGCAGAAGTCATCGATACAAGCTGCTTGCGATAAGCGCTTTTGCCTGTGATCTCGACGGAAGCGGAAAGATTCACGATCAGATCTGCACCTGAGAGCGCCATCCTGGTTGACGGAGGATCCGGAGTCCATACATCCTCGCAGATCTCTGCGCCTACCAGCAGTTTCCCCATGTTCATCCCGTCATCAGAGAAAGCATCCCTGGCAGCCGGAATGCACTGAAACAGCAGATCCATGCCGAATGGCACTTTCCTGCCATAGAAACTGATGTCCGTCACCTCATGACTGCCTGGCGCAAACCACCTTGCCTCATAATACTCGTTATAATTCGGGATAAACCTTTTCGGTACAAATCCCAGGATATTTCCCTTCTGAAGCGCCGCTGCGACGTTATACAGTTTCCCGCACACCTCTATCGGAAGACCAACAAAGATCAGAGCTTCCAGGTCATCCGTCTTTTCCGCCACCTCCAGAAGCCCTCTGGCAGCTTTCCGGACCAGGGGAGACTGAAGGAACAGATCATTGCAGGTATAAGCGGTCAGAACAAGCTCCGGAAATACAATGATCTTTGCTCCTTCATCGGCAGCCTCATGGGCCAGACGGATCACTTCGCCGGCATTGTGGTCCACATCCGCGACACGAATCTTCGGAGTTGCCGCAGCGACTTTTATAAAACCATCTTTCATAGCTCTCTCCTTTGGTCTTCCCTCAGATATCTCTGATCCTCAGGAACACCCATTCCGCATTCTGCTGTCAAGCTTACTTTCTCTCTTCAGCGATCTTCATCAGTTCCTCCGGTTCAAACCGATAAGACCTGCCGCAGAAATTGCAGGCAATATCGACAGGCTTTCCATCATCGATCAGCTCCTGAAGGTCACTCATCTGAAGAGTCGACAGTACATGGCTCACACGTTCCTTGGAGCAGTCGCAGTAAAAGGATACTTCCTCCCTTTCCTCGGTCCGCATCCCAAGATCTCCCAGGATTCTTTCCAGGATCTTCTCCGGTGTGTCTCCCTGCTCGAGCATCTCCGTTACGGAAGGACTCTCCTTCAGTCTCCTTTCGAGAGCGGTGATCACTTTATCCGGCGTCTGCGGCATGATCTGGATAATGAATCCTCCTGCCTCTTTGACACTGAGATCTGTATCCACAAGGACACCAAGCCCGACAGCACTCGGAATCTGATCAGATTCTGCAAAATAATAAGTCAGGTCCTCCGCCAGCTCCCCGCTTGGCATCTCGATCGTCCCGACGTAGGGTTCCTTAAGTCCCAGGTCTCTGATAACCGTAAGTGTCCCATGTCCGACTGCCCCGGCAACATCCAGGTGTCCGTTCTGCTTAAGAGGCAGCTCTACACCAGGATGATTGACATAGCCTTTGGCATGTCCCTTGGAATCTGCAGTGACCGTGATCCCGCCGATCGGTCCGTCGCCCTTGACCTGAATCGTAAGGACTCCTCTGTCTTCCTTCATCATGCTTCCCATCATGACTCCGCCTGTAAGCAGTCTTCCGAGGGCTGCTGTGCAGACCGGTGTCATGCTGTGTGCTTTTCTGGCATATTCTGCCATCTCCCTTGTTGATGCCGCAAAGGCGCGGATAGAATCATCCGCAGCCACTGCTCTTACCATATAATCCATAATCTGTTCTCCATCAGAATATATGCAGTCCGCCGGCTATAAGTCCCCCGATCACTCCTGTGACGTACAGGATAACAGTCAGCTGGATATTCTCTTTTGTATTCCTGTTTGTCCGAAACAGGACAAGGATCCCGACTCCTGCTCCGACCATCAGACCGGAAAGCATGGCTCCGGCGCTCATAACCCCTTCCAGATACAGCTGGGTAAGTGCTATCGAAGCCGCACAGTTCGGGATCAGGCCGATCAGGCCTGCTATGATCTCACCGGCTACAGGTTTGTTCAGCACAAGCTTCAGGATATTGTCTGTTCCGATATAAGCAAACAGGATATTCAGGCCGACCGATATCAGAAAGAGGAAAAATACAATGTTCAGGGTATGCTTCAGCGCCGACCTGAAGATACTTTCATCACAGTGGCAATGCTCCTGTGTACAAAGTCCATGGATCCCCACCCCAATCTTCCTTTCATTGAATCTTCTGAAAAGGAAATCCACTGCAAAGCCGGCTGCAGCTCCGTACGCTGCCTTCACAAGCAGGACTTTCAGAATAAAGTCCATGCCTGACCTTTCTGAGATCAGGATCGGAAGCATTTCATCCGATGTTGAGAGGAAGACAGCGATCAGTGTACCGACAGTGATGACTCTTCCCGAATAGAGGCTGGCTGCTGCCGCCGAGAATCCGCACTGCGGTATGATCCCGATAAAGCCGCCTGCAAGAGGCCCGAGCCTTCCTGCCCGCCTGATCGCTTTCTTTGTCCTGTCTGAAGTCCTGTGTTCGATCTCTTCCATGATCAGATAGGTAAGAAAAAGAAATGGGATCAGTTTCAGTGTATCAAGAGTTCCGTCCCATACCGCTTCCAGCAATCTCATACGATAATTCCTGTCTTTCTGTAATCAATGTCTTCATTGCCCTGTTGCAATTATGCGGACGCACTGCTTCCTGCAGAGCGCCCGCTATCATGCACAATTGATTGTATCAAACCTGTCAAGATGACTTCTGACCGCAGAAAACAGAATCTGTCAGCAGCGGAAAAGGCAGAGCTTTCTGCCTGCATCAGCTGAGTGGATATTTATCTGTCAGTGACCTGACCAGTTCTCTGCAATAGTCCGCTTTTTTCTCGCCCTCTTTGATCGATGCCGCGATCACTTCCGCAACAACATCAAAGTCCTCTCCATTAAGTCCTCTTGTTGTCGCTGCAGGGGTCCCCAGGCGAAGTCCGGATGTAACAAAAGGCGACTCCGGGTCATTCGGGATCGTGTTCTTGTTAGCCGTGATCCCGACTGCATCAAGCTCTGCCTCAACTGTCTTTCCGGTCTTTCCGGTCCCCCGGAGATCAACAAGCAGCAGATGATTATCAGTCCCGCCCGAAACAAGATTGATTCCTCTCTTCATCAAGCCGTCCGCCAGTGCTTTCGCATTGCTGACGATCCTCCGGCAGTAATCTGCAAATTCAGGCTGAAGAGCTTCCCTGAAGCATACAGCTTTTGCCGCGATCACATGCTCAAGAGGTCCTCCCTGTATTCCCGGGAAGACAGCTTTGTTCAGCTTATGCTCTTTCGCGAATTCAGCGCTGGAAAGGATCATCCCTCCTCTCGGACCGCGAAGAGTCTTATGTGTTGTAGTAGTGACGACATCCGCATATGGGAATGGACTCGGATGAAGTCCGGTTGCCACCAGTCCCGCTATATGAGCGATGTCGACCATCAGGTACGCTCCGACCGAATGAGCAATATCAGCAAACTTTTCAAAATCGATCGTCCTCGGATAAGCACTTGCCCCGGCGATGATCAGCTTTGGCCTCGCTTCTTCTGCTATCTCCCTGACTTTATCGTAATCGATATATCCTTCCGGATCGACTCCGTAGGGCACCACTTTGAAATATGTTCCTGAGAAGTTTGCCGGGCTTCCGTGCGTCAGATGACCGCCTTCGGAAAGATTCATTCCCATAAGGGTATCGCCTGGCTTCAGGAGCGCAAACTCAACCGCCATATTTGCCTGGGCGCCCGAATGCGGCTGCACGTTCGCATAAGTACAGCCAAACAGTTTCTTCGCTCTTTCCCTGGCAAGGTCTTCGACAACATCGACGCAGCTGCAGCCGCCATAGTACCGGTGGCCAGGATATCCTTCTGCATACTTATTTGTCAGAGGGCTTCCCATCGCTGCCATGACTGCGTGTGAGACCCAGTTCTCCGATGCGATAAGTTCAATGTGGCTGTTCTGTCTTCTGATCTCATCTTCAATCGCAGAGGCGATCTCCGGATCTTCTCTTCTTACATCTTCGATTGAATACATGCTGGCTGTCTTCTCCTTTCTGTAGGCGAACAGTTCTTAAGTTTTATTCAATATAAACGTATTAAGCACGAAAAGTCAATGAACATAGTACTCAACAAGAACTGAGGTCAGATTGGCACAGATATGCATTGCCACAGGGGCTTCCATTCCTTTTTCCAGATGATAGAACAGCTGCAGGACCAAAGCCATGGGAAAAGCATAGAATATCTGGATCGGATTTCCATGGCAGAGAGCGAAAAGAGCCGATGTACCCAGGACCGCCGCTGCTTCCGGCAGAAACTTCATCATATTCCCGAATACGATACCGCGAAAAAGCAGCTCTTCACAGACTGGCGCAAGAAATCCAAGTACCGCTGTCTGGATTGGAAGGGAAGCTGAGAAAAGCATCTCCTGTGTATGATTGGAAAAGACATCAGTAAGATGCAGTGCATCCGTGATCCTCCCATACCCCACCGAAAGGACAGCTCCGCACAGTCCCGCTGCCGCAGTTATCAGGATTCCGGCTGCAAGGGTGTTTTTCCGTCTTTTTTCAAAAGGTCTGAAAACAGCCCATTTTTTCCCGAGCAGAAAAAAAACGGGGATCAGGACAGCAGAAGAGATTCCTGTGAGAAATGTTCCATGCATGCCTGCATACTCTTCGCCGAAGATCATCCCTGCTGCCCAGGAGACGATTCCTGAAACAGCCAGCCACAGCACTATCCCAGCAAGTGCTCTTAGAACTGCATCCTTTCCTCTCTGCATCCTCTTCCTCCAGCTTTTCCATCATCATGTCATGCATCATAGCCCCTGCCCGGGCGTCCGTCAACTTTCCGGTCCTGTCTGCTCTTTCTCCGCCGAAACAGAACAGCCAGCAGCGCAAGGACTGCTGCGGATCCGATAACCAGGCCATCCGGATCCTTTGTTTTCCTCCTCATATCAGGCCTGTCTGCTTCTCCCGCGGAATCGTCCTTCTGCCTGGCTGCAATCTTCTTCGTCCGATTGCTTTCAGGATCCTGCTGCAGCCGGATCTCTGCATGGTCTCTCTGGACATCTACAGGTCCAGGCCTATCCGGATCGCTCTCCGTCGCCCGTTTCGTCTCATTTTCCACTGCATCTTCCTGCTCAGTCTCCGCTCCGTTCCCATCTCCCCGGGAAGCTGCCAGTTCTTCCGCACTGTTCCCCTCCTTGATATATTCAGGTACCTCTGAACTTTCAGACACAAAGACGGGGTATTCACCAGTCCAGGTCTCATTGCCGGCGCAGTCAGAAACATGGATCTGAAGTCTCCTCCACTTTGATGATGAGGGAATTTGGATTTTGAAGACTCCCCCGGCCTTTTCGATATCGGAAGAATCATAGCCTGACTGCTGATGGCCATCCAGATATACTTCCGCATGATCTGCTGCGATATTATCCCTGACTTCAAATACTGCCGTCAGACATCCCGTCCGGTATACTCTTTTCTTTTCTATTCCGGTAAGCAGGCATTCCGGCCCTTCACTATCAATAGCAAAGCTGACCGGTATCCTCTGCTTCTGACTGTCCGTCATGTTGCCAGCTTTATCTGATGTAAGGAGCAGGACCTCATAGACACCATCCTTCCCGAAAACGGAAGCAGGAATCGTATATCGATAATGATGCATATGATCCGATTCAGATACGGTTTCGTCTTCCTCGACCTTTGGATCTTTCAGCTTCTTACCGTTTCTCATCACGATGATATCCGCTTTGCCTATAGCATCGATGTTCGTTTCCAGGTATGTCACATCAAAAGGTTTCCTGTGATAATACTTCCGGATCTTCTTCCCCGTTTCGCCTGCCAGCCCATAAGCCGATCCATAGCGGTTGACCGAGAAAGTAATACTCTGCTCTCCTGCATTGCCGGCCTTGTCCTCTGCATGGACCGTCACAGTATACACTGCATCATTCTTCTTCAGATGTGCAATATCATCCAGAAAGATCTCTGCCCCGCTGTCCGTTTCTTTTCTGGAGATCTCCTTCATATCCTTATGTGATGCGGAAGAAAAGACTGAGAATCGCAGCGAACCGGTCCGGTACCATTCATCGCTGCAGGAAAGGACAAGTCTAACCTCCCCTGATTCCGAACTCCCGTCTTTCACCCCGGATATGTAACAGACCGGAGCTGTATTGTCTATCACAATAACCTTGCTTCTGCTGACAGCCCGGTTTCCTACCCTGTCTTCTGCTTCTGCTTCTACCTGCCAGACTCCTGGCTGATCAAGCAGTGCACCTGCAGTATCGCCTTCAGGCACAAGACGCCAGTCCTCGAACGGAACAAATCTTTCCCCGGCTCCGTGAAAACCTTCCCCTTTCAGGATCCTGAACCTGACATATGAAAGACCGCTTTTTTCATCCCGGACCGGGATAAGAGATACTTTCACGGATGAGGCTGAAAAAAGCATCTGTCCTTCCTTGTGTCCTCCTTCCTCTGAGCAGATTACTGCCGGCGCCTCAGCATCTGCCTGCACTGTCAGTACGGAAGGAAGAGATTCCGCCATCAGCTCTCCCTTCCCGCTGACTTTCTTCAGTCTGAATGAGATTCTCTCATCAGTCAGGACCCTGTCCGTTTCAAAGCCCTTGTTAAAGAAGGATTCTTCTGATGGCATGATCCACACAGACGACCCATATCCAGCGATAATCGTGTTTTTGTCCTCTCCCCGGACCATATCGGAACCAGTTACAGAAAAATCTTTTCCTTCGAAGATCCTGACCGCATCGATCGTGACAGAGCCACGATGGTATTCTTTCCTCGCCGGATCCTGGCAGAATTCATAGTTACTGGTCGGATTTCCAGTCACACTGCCGTCCTTCTTCCTCTTAATGACCAGGGCATTCTGATAGACAGCTCTTTCCCCATGCAGATACATCGGACTTCCCGCTGAAAGGATATCCGGGTCAACAGCAAGGTCCGGCGCTGCAAAGCCTTTGGGGACCACAGGATCGCCATCATCATCTGTCAGAAAACCTGTGATCTTCGCAGTCAGCCTTTCTGGGGCGGGGACCTTTCCATCCTCCTTCGTTCCGACGGTTCTGTTCATGTCAGAGATATCCGTATCTTCCGGCCAGATATGAAGCATGTCCGCCTTCAGCGAATATACTTTTTTTCCATCCGGTATCCATACCGACAGCAGTTTTTTCTTTACAGATACCACAAGCTCCGGCGCAGGATTATCCTCCGCAAGTTTTACATGGGCCGGGTCTTCCGTGCTGATCTGAAACTGATAAAGTACTCTCTGCTTTCCTGCATCTGGTTTCTCCAGACGCGCCTTGCAGGAAACAGTGACTTCAGGAGGCACATCAGCGGAAGTGGTTTCCTCAGTATTCTTTCCCGGAACCAGTTCCCATCTGTAATCAACCGTGATCCTGTCAGTTCCGTCATAGATCCGGCCACCCTCAGGAATGACTGGATGGATATCTGACAAAGCAACCCGCCATTCCTGCGGCTGTTCAGACTCGGGTGAAGTTTCGGATTCCGGTGTAGTTCCGGATTCCGGCGTGGTCCCGGATTCCGGTGTAGTTTCGGATTCCGGCGTGGTCCCGGATTCCGGTGTAGTTCCGGATTCCGGCGTGGTCTCGGATTCCGGTGTGGTCCCGGATTCCGGTGTGGTTCCGGATTCCGGCGTGGTCCCGGATTCCGGTGTGGTCCCGGATTCCGGTGTGGTCCCGGATTCCGGCGTGGTTCCGGATTCCGGCGTGGTCTCGGATTCCGGCTGCTGTCCGGTACCGGTATCCGGCTCCGTCTCAGAATCCTTTCCGGCTTCTGGTCCCAGGTCTGCTTCCGTCTCCGGCTCAGTATCTTGATATCCTGCCAGAACGGTCCCTCTGTCAGAAAGATTTTCTGCTGCAGAAGCTCCGAAAAACAGCAGGACTGTCAGCATCATACAGATCCCGAATAAGGTCCGCTTTTTCCCATGACTTTGTTTCATTCCACATCCCCGTCACTCTTCTCCCACTCGGAAAGTCTCTGTTCCACAAGAACGACTGCTTCCCGGATCTCATCTCTCAGGGCTTCCGATACGCTGTACTTCCCGTTTTGCGGTAGGCTATCTGCTTCTTTCTCCGCTTCTTTATAAAGATCCTCTGCTTCCTTACGGATCTGTTCCGAAGACACTCCTTCCAGACAAAGGTCATGAATACGGAAGGCCAGCTGCCATAAGGTATCCCTGATCCGGTGCAGGTTGAGAAGGATATCTGCTTCCGAATCCGTGACCGGATACAGGTATTTCCTGCTCTCCTTCAGTATCTCCCAGTACCTTGCCGATTTCACATCCTGCTCTCCGGAAGCCTCTCCCTGCCCTGTTTCTTCCCGCCCGCCGGCATCTCCTGACGTTTCCAGTCTCTCCAGACTACTGTAATATTCCGCATCTCTCTGCCAGGAAGGCTCTTGTCCTGCAGAGCCGGCCTCCGCCGACTGCCCTGCTTCAAGTGCCTTGCGAAACCAGCCGGAAGCGATCCTCTTTCCCTCGTCTCCATTGTATTCATAGCGATAAAGGACTCCGATCCGTTCCGCCAGCTCGCCATAGGACAAAAGGTCCTTCCGCAGGATTTCTTCATTCGTAATGCTTTCCCCCAGCGGAACTGTATGAAGTATATTTCGAAGAAATTCTTCCTCACTCTCCGAAAATTTTCCGTCAGCACCTGCATCATCCAGAAACCTCAGATATGCTTCCGGATTGCCCGGCTGCAGAAACACTGCTCTCTGGTAATACTCCCTGCTTTCCTTCTCCGGCAGACATTCTGCCTCATGAAGCAGTCTTCCGTAGTCCCATCTTTCATCTCCTGAAAGTTTCATGGAAGCCGGGATGGCCGAAACACACAGAGCAGCAGCCGGGAAAGCTATAGCACATGCTGCCAGCAGCTGTTTTCGCTTCTTTTCCCTTGCATATCTTTTCCGGATCCTGAGAAGTTCGTTCCTGAGTCCGGCGGCCGTCTGAAACCTGTCTTCCGGTTTTTCTTCCAGACATCGGTTTATCACATCTGAAAACCCTTCTCCGCATCCCGGTACCCTGGATCCCTTCAATCTTTTCGAATAACACTTTCCGGAAGCAAGCCGGTACAGCGTGGCACCAAGGCCATAGATATCAGTCCTGCCATCCTTTACTGACTGCCTGTAGTATTGTTCCGGAGCCGCATAACCCGCTGTACCTTCATTGACAGGTTCGGTGTCCTCCCTGAAAGAAGCCCCGAAATCCACCAGTTTCACTTTGCCGTCCAGAGTCCGGATCAGATTGGCTGGCTTGATATCCAGATGGATAACCGGCGGACTATGACTCTGCAGGCAGCAGAGCGCATCACAGACCTGGATCGCTGTGTCGAGTACCTGTTCTTCCGGAAGTGTCCTTCCTCCTTCCAGATATCTCTCAAAGCAGATCCCCCGGATATATTCCATGATCAGCCATACCGCCCCCTCTTCCTCAATGACATCGATAAATACCGGCAGATGCGGACCTCTCAGATTCTTCATCACCTCAGCTTCATGATAAGCCTGGCTGCCTGTGCAGGGGATTCTCTTCGCTGCCCAGAAATGTTCGGTTGTCACATTCATGACCAGATACACACTGCCCTTTCCGCCCTCACCCAGTTTTCTCACGATCCTGTAGTGTTCGCCAAGCATCTTTTCTGTCATTCTGATCGACCCCTTCCGTGCGCTATGCGCACTCGTTGTTCGCTGTCGCCCCATGGGCATCTCCCCGTGGGGCACGGTCGACGCCTATGGGGCTCGTAGCCTGTTTTCGAGTAGGCAGGACTCCGTCCGCCTGCTCGATCCGGCTACGCCGCTCTCATCTCGTGCGCTATGCGCACTCGATGAGAGCTGTCGCCCCATGGGCATCTCCCCGTGCAAGCACGGTCGACGCCCATGGGGCTCGTAGCCTTACAAAAAAAGAGAGACTTCTCCCGAAGTCTCTCCATGCAGCAATTATAGGGCAGAACGATTTGCCACGCAATGCACATTTTCTACAAAGAAAAAAGGGAACCGCACGGCTGCTGCTGTGCGGTTCGCCAGGATCCGGATATTCTCCGAGATCTTATATTACATGACGCAAGTGCCAAAAGTCA
>DLFD01000023.1:33107-46410 GCA_002482005.1 Lachnospiraceae bacterium UBA7729
GACGCTTACTTTGTACGCAGAAGCACAACGAAATCAAAGATTTCTGTGCTTCTAGTGTGCGTCCGCGGTGCGCGCGCGATTCAGCAACGAAGCAATCCGTGCGTCAAAGCGTGTGACAAAAGGGACTTTTGGCACACGCATCATTACATCTTCTCCGGTGCAGAAAATCCGAGAAGATCAATTCCCTGCTCTAGCACCTCTCTGGTCAGCTCAAGCTCTGCGATATAGCTCTCTCTCTGAGCCTCCTTCTCCTCCGCGAGGATCTTGGTCTCATGGTAGAAGTGGTTGAACTCATTGGACAGCTGATAAAGGAAACCGCAGATCCTGTGCGGAGCAAGCTCTTCTCCTGCTGCCTCGACGGCCGGAGCGAATCCGGTCAGGGAAAGAAGGAGAGCCTTCTCCGCATCCCCCTGCGGAGGAAGGATCTTCAGACCGCGGATGTCCTCTTCCGTTCTGCCAGTCTCGCTCAGATATTTTCTCAGGATCGACTTGATACGGACGATCGTATAAAGAAGATACGGCCCTGTATTGCCCTCGAAGGAAGTAAACTTATCGACATCGAAGATGTAGTCCTTGGAAGCCTGGTTGGACAGATCGCCATACTTGATCGCGGAAAGCGCGATGATCTGAGCCGTCTTCCTCGCTTCCTCCGGATCCGCCTCATGGTTCTCCATGATCTTTCTGTACATCTCTTCGTTGATGTCCCTGATCAGGAGTTCAAGGCGCATAACGCCTCCCTGACGTGTCTTGAAAGGCTTACCGTCCTTTCCGTTCATGGTGCCGAATCCCAGGAACCTGAGATCGGTACCGTCCTTCACGATGCCGGTCTTTCTCGCGCAGCGGAAGACCTGGGTGAAGTATAGCTCCTGCCTTTTGTCGACCACATAGATGACCTGGTCCGGGTCCCAGTTCTCACGGCGCATCACCAGCGTCGCAAGGTCGGTGGTGTTGTAAAGAGATGCCCCATCCGACTTCAGGATCATGCACGGAGGGATCTTCTTTGTATCGCCTTCCTCTGCCACATCGACGACCAGGGCTCCCTGGTCAATGTGGGCATAGCCATTATCCTTCAGGTAGCTTACCATATCCGGGATATAGGGCTGTGCATCTGATTCCTTCTTCCAGAGATCAAATGTGACATTCAGACTGTCATAATTTCTCTTCAGGTCCTTGATGGAGACAGCAAGGATATGCTTCCAGAGTGCATAGTAGCCTCTCTGCTTGTGCTGCAGGCGGTATGTTGCGTCGAGCGCTTCTGCCTTGTAGCCCTCGTCTTCCTTGGACTTCTTCGTTGCAGTCGGATAGATCTCCTCCAGCTCGCTGATCGTGAACGGGGCATCTTCCGGATATTCCCCGGTAAAGTTTTCATCGAAGTACGGAAGCTCCGGATGTCTGTGCTTTACCTCTGTGATGATCAGACCCATCTGAAGGCCCCAGTCGCCCAGATGGACGTCCCCGAGGACATCAGCTCCAAGATAGCGGAGGATCCTCTTGATACTCTCCCCGATCACAGCCGAACGCAGGTGGCCGACATGCAGCGGCTTGGCGACATTGGCCCCTCCGTAGTCAATGATGACTTTCTTCGGCTTATCCGTCTTCATCACTCCGAAGGATGCATCCTCGCTCATATCTTTGATGTATCCGCAGAGAAATTCAGGCGAAACGTTCAGATTGATGAAGCCGGGCTTTACGGCCTCCGCCTTCGAGAAGGCGTCCATCCCGCTCAGGACATCCACAACCGCCTCGGCGATCTGGATCGGCGGTCTGTGATACAGCTTTGCCCCTGCCATCGCTCCGTTGCACTGATATTCGCAGAGATCCGGCCTGCTTGAGACAGTAACCTTGCCCAGCTTCCGGTCGAACCCTGCCGTCTCAAAGGCTTCCCCGACATAATCTCCGATCAGGTCAAGTATGTGTTCCATGTAGTATTCTCCTTGCTAATCTGTATAAACTCAATGCCTCCGCACATCCTGTGTCCGCATATCCGATTATAGACGAACCAGGCGTTCTTCGCATCTGGTATCACTCATGAAGCCAGTCAAGATACCTTTCGATCGTCTTCTCGTACCCCTGACCCGAAGGTTCGTAGAATTCCGCATCTCCCAGTTCCTCCGGCAGATACCTCTGTTTTGAGAAATGTTTCGCGCAGTCATGTGCGTATTCGTAGCCGATTCCCCGGTTCAGCTTTGCCGCTCCTCCGTAATGTGCATCCTGAAGATAAGACGGGATCGTGATCTTTGTGGCTTCGGCAGCCTTCTCCGCAGAAAAAATCGCTGTCGTGGCCGAATTGCTCTTCGGCGCTGTGGCAACGTACAGAGCTGCCTCTGCCAGGATCAGGTGGGATTCCGGCATCCCGATCCGCTCCACAGCCTGCGCGGCAGACACTGCCACCACCAGCGCCTGAGGATCCGCCAGTCCGACATCCTCAGCAGCGCAGATCATGATCCTTCTTGATATGAAACGGATATCCTCTCCCGCCTTCAGCATACGGGCAAGGTAGAATACCGCCGCATCCGGATCAGACCCGCGCATGCTCTTGATGAACGCGGAGATCGTATCATAATGCTGGTCTCCGCTTTTGTCATACTTTGCCAGACGTCTCTGGATACAGTCCTGGGCAACCTCCAGTGTGATATGGATCTTCCCGTCAGCAGCCCGGTCTGTCGTAAGGACACCAAGCTCGAGCGCATTCAGAGCCGCCCTGGCATCTCCGTCAGCCATATCCGCCAGAAAACTGCAGGCATCCTCATCGAGGACCGCATCGAAGCTTCCCATACCTCTCTCCGGATCCGAGACCGCCCTCCTCAGGATCGTCTCCACATTCTCCTTCGAGAGCGGTTTCAGCTCGAAGACGACAGATCTGGAAAGAAGGGCTCCGTTCACCTCGAAATAAGGATTCTCCGTGGTAGCCCCGATCAGGATGATGGTCCCGTCCTCCACAAAAGGAAGCAGGTAATCCTGCTGTCCCTTGTTGAAGCGGTGGATCTCATCGATGAACAGGATCGTACGTCTTTCATACATTCCAAGGGTCTCTTTCGCCTTCGAGACGACATCCTCCATATCTTTCTTTCCGGCAGAAGTAGCATTGATCGTTGTGAATTCCGCGGCGGTCGTATGAGCGATCACCTCGGCAAGCGTCGTCTTCCCGGTCCCAGGAGGGCCATAGAGGATGATCGACCTCAGTTTATCTGCTCTGATCGCCCGGTACAGCATCTTCCCTTTCCCGATGATCTGCTCCTGACCCACAACTTCATCGAGTGTCCTTGGCCTCATCCTGGATGCCAGAGGAGCGGACTGCTCTTTTTTCCTGGAAGCAGCATACTCAAACAGATCCATGATCAAACACCTTTCCCGTCTTCCGGTCCATCCGCGATCTCCTCAGCTTCCTCCGCCCGGAACTTTCTCGGACCCATCATCTTCCCGCAGGAAGACTTCTGTACATCGGTCCTTCCTGCAAATCCATGCCTGAGTTTCAGGGCAATGACATCGTGAGCAGCCAGTATGCCGTTACAAAACCGTCATGGCTTCATAATAAACAGAACCGGTCTCGATCTTTTTCATCATGCAGAAGATCATCCCTGATATCTGCGGCACCTGCTGTCACTGCACAAGTATATCAGCCGCTCTTTCGAATGGCAAGAATTGCCTGCGGCAGCAGGACGTTCGGTATCCCCTGGCAGCAGGCCATTCGGTATCCCCTGGCAGCAGGCTGTTCGGTATCCCCTGGCAGCAGGACGTTCGGTATCCCCTGATTGACGAAGCCGGGAACAATCCATATAATGGGGCAAAAGAAAAGTTCAATTTCAGAAAAGAGGGTATGTATGGGAGATCTTCCGGAAAATCCGATGATCCTCCTCAGTTTTGTGAACACGGAGCTGAGGGACCAGTTCAGCAGCCTTGATGCCTTCTGTGCGGTGCATGGGGCAGACAGAAAGACTGTGGAGGAGAAACTTGGCGCGATTGATTACCACTACGATGCAGAACGGAACCGTTTTGCATGAAGTCATGAAAGGAAAAGCTATGAGTAAGATCCTTGTTGTCTATTATTCGCTTGACGGCAATACGGAATTTGCCGCTGACCAGATCCGCAGTATCACCGGAGCCGACATCGAGAAGCTCATCCCGGAGAGAGAGCCTACCCGAAGCGGCTTTTCCAAGATCCTGGAAGGAGGCTTTCAGGCTCTGATCCATTATAAGCCCAGGATCGCACACCTGAAGCATGATCCGACCGATTACGATACGATCGTACTCGCATGCCCCGTCTGGGCCGGCACCTGTCCGCCCGCCATGGAGACATTTCTCCATAAGGAAAGTTTCTCCGGAAAAGAAGTCGTGATCTGCGCAACATCCGGGTCAGGGAACGCTGACAGGATGATCGACCGCATCAAGGCTCTTGTCGGGGATGACAATACCGTATCCGTCACTGCCAGCCTGACTGAACCTCTGAAGGATCCGGACAAGACCAGGCAGAAGCTTGAGGAATTCTGTCTGGCGTGGGCCGAGTGACCGATCTGACGAGGGTATGGCTGCATATATGTCAGCCAACTCGGTATCACAGATACCGAGGATCCCCGCTTTGTATTCCTGAAAAAGGTCCGCACAGCTTCCGGATTTCTTCCGTCTGCTGTGCGGACCTTTCCGCGATCTTCTGCTGCTCCCAAAGTCAGGGCCTGACCACCATGTGTTTTCGTCAGATACCTGACTGCCTTCCGATCGGAGAGCGCTTATCCGTTGTCTTTCCCGATATCTGCTCCGCCGACTTCCCCATTCTGAAGGGAGCCGGTCCCGTCGACTTCATCAGTATTCTCTCTCGACTTCTCGGTTCCTGCCTCTCCGCTGGTCAGCATCTCCATGATGCTGTCCGGTACTCCTGCCTTCGGAAGTACCTTAAACATCTTCGAAAGCTTTGCATCCTTGATATATGCATCCCAGGTCGGCTGATCATAGACTTCCATAGCCTTGCTGCGGCTGATCTCATCCACATCTGCCTTGTCGACGGCTTCTGCCTTTGCGGTAAGGACAACATATTCCGTACCATTATATCTGCCTTCGATGATCTCCGTCCCCTTCTCCGGATGGATAAACTCAGCAGTATATTCCCCGCCGGCTGCATTCAGGGTTGCAGTCCCGTTCAGGATCCCCTTTTCGACCTCACCGACCAGGAAATCATCCAGATATACAGAAGCGATCTCCTCGCCGGCAGCCGTGATCAGGAAACTATCATGGATCACATCCGATGCCTTATCTGCCTCAAGAAGGATGCCCGTCCTCCCGTTGGGATCTCCCTGCCAGTACCTTGCGATCAGGTTGGAAACGAGGCCCCCAAGATCGAACTGGACTGCGATGTGGGTTTCCCTCTGCAGCATCTTCAGGGAGAAGACGCTTACCGATGCGCCCGAATAGAGCAGTCCGAATTCCACCGTAGCCAGCCTGCCTTCTCCATCATAGCCATATGTAAGAGTAAATCCGGGTACCTGGGAGAAATCTTCCTTCTCAAGAGTCTTCAGCAGGGAATGGTATCCGTCCTCGATCTCATCTTTCCCGAGGACGGTATCCTTATCCATCATATACAGGACAGTATTGGTCACATCTGCCGCAAAGGCGGAGTCCAGTATCTTCAGGATCAGCGGGTCATCCTTGAGGCTGTCGATGCTGGTCATGAGGAACCTGGCCATCGACTGCGGATCAACCGTGACGGTCGTATTGCGGATTGACTCGGAAAGCGCCCCTGCCGTGAGAGTCACATTCTCATGGGAAGAGAAGGAGGCATTCTGAAGCAGTACTTCTCCGTACCGGTCGGTGAAAGCCCGGAGTTCCTCCGGGGACAGAGACGCAAACAAGTCACCGCCTTCTCCGATCAGGCGTGTATAATCCGGCTTGAACGTACCCGCCTTATCCTTGGAATTCCCGGAGGCCTCTCCGTCCCCTTCTTTCTTTCCTCCCGAGAGCGTATCGGCCAGTTTGACCAGATCTACTGCTGCTGGAGTCTTCCGGAATTCCGGGCATGAAAGATAGACGATCCGGTCATCGACGTCCACAGAGATCTTTCCGTGATACAGTTCGGTATCGTTGAGGGAGATCACTCCCGACGCATCAATTCCTCCATCCTCATTGCCTGAGGATGCTCCCGCAAATGTGACATTCTCAAGCCATGACATGTCGGTGTTCTTGATGGCGCCAGAGATCAGCTCCTGAAGCGGCTCTTTCACATCGATCGAAAGCGAGTTCTCATAGCCTTTTGAGAGCGCGCCGCCGATTGCTTCCTGTGCCTCCCCCAGTACCTCGGCGAGAGCTTCTGATTCCGTCTCGCTGCCTGCAGGAACTTCCGTCTCGGAAGAAGCTGCTGCCGGATATGCCGCTGCAAGTACCATCATTGCAGAAACTGCCCATACGCAGGCGGTCCTGTGGTTGCGTTTCATGAATCCTGTTCCTCCCGGATAATTCTTATTCAGCAAAGAGCACCCGCCGGAACAAGGATATTTCGGCGGGATATACGATACCTTTGTAATATATCAGACTTACAAGTCAAATACAATCTCTATCAGACCCTCCGAAAGCTGTCTTTTTCCCCCCTGTTTGTGATATTGTATGGGAAGCACCGGAAAGTCCCTGTGCCCGCTCGTGTATCCAGGAACAGAAATTCTGCAAGAGGTTATCCATGAAGATCAGTGCAGTACATATAAGAAAGAACTACAGGAGAAAGACAGTCCTGCAGGATGTCACATTTACAGCGGAAAGCGGTACTTTTCTCGGGATCCTGGGAGAAAACGGCTGCGGAAAGTCGACCCTTCTCTCCATCCTGGCAGGGGCGCTGAAGTGCGGGTCCGGCCAGCTGCTCTTCCAGGACGGTGAGATCAGCGCCGATCTGCTGAAGGATTCCGGACTGCGGTCAAAGGTCATCGGTTATGTCCCTCAGACGCCTCCGCTTCTGGAAGAACTTTCCGTGAAGGACAATCTCCGCCTCTGGTACACCGGCGGGAGGAAAGTTCTCGATCAGGAGCTGGAAAGCGGTGTCCTCAGGAAGCTCGGAGTCGGAGACTTTCTCGGCACCCAGGTCTCCCGGCTTTCGGGGGGAATGAAAAAGAGAGTCTCCATCGGATGTGCAGTCGCAAACCACCCGAAGGTCCTGGTCCTGGACGAACCGGGAGCAGCTCTCGATCTTGTATGCAAACAGGTGATCGTTGATTATCTGAAAGACTTCTGCGAAAAGGGCGGCATCGCCGTGATGGCTTCCCACGAGATCCTTGAGATCTCTTCCTGCACGAGGACGTCGATCCTGAAAGACGGAGTCCTTGTCCCTTACACTTACGACGGCAATGTAGAGAAGCTGGTCAGCGAATTATGAAGCGTTTTCTTACCTATACATATCTGCAGATCAAAAAGATCCTGAAGACCTATCCGGCCATGCTGCTTATGACCTTGCTGCTGACTCTGGTCCTCGGCGCCATGCTCTATGTTCAGACAAGACATGCTTCCAATGCCATGAATGGCAGGGAAGGCTCAAGGATCGCGATCGGCATAACCGGTGTCGATTCGTCCCCTTACCTGAAGCTTGGCCTGTCCATGCTTGAGAACATGGACCCGTCCAAGGTAGCAGTGACATTTCAGGAAATTGACAGGGATACCGCAGCTGCAAAACTGAAAAGCGGGGAGCTTGCAGCCGTGATCGATCTTCCGGAAGGAATGACCGACAGGCTTCTGGCCGGCAATACGGATGTGGAGATCGGGCTTCTGGTCCCTGATGCAGGCGAAGGTCTCGGACCGCTCCTGATCCGTGAACTCTCCTACTGTATCTCCATCATCATCGGCAGAATGGAGACTTCCTCCTATGTTCTGGCAGACTTCTATACGGAGAGCGGGGTCACGGACCAGGATGATATCTCCGCTGCTCAGACGGATCTCCTCAAGTCAAGCCTGAAAAAGATCCTGCAGCGCAGCCATATGTTCACCCTGAAGAAGATCAAGACAGATGCGACGATCACGATTGAAAGCTACTATCTCTGTGCCATGCTGCTCCTGCTGGTCCTTCTGATCGGCGTCATGTGTGCAGGAAGCTATATCCGTTCAGAACGTTCCCTGGAGATTCTGCTGAAGGTAAGAGGTTTCTCCTCCGCAGGGCAGATTCTTGCCGAATATCTGTCCCTCCTGGTCTTCATGGTCCTTCTCGGGGCCGTCTTTCTGCCGGCTTCCGGCCTTGGACTGACCAGGATGCCGATCGTGTTCTCCGAACTCGGAAGTCAGTCTCCGGATTTCATGAAGAACTTTGTCATATTTATCCTGAAAGCTGCACCGATGGTGCTGATGGCCGCTTCCCTGGACACCTTTCTCTATGAGGCGGCTGACAGCCTGATCTCAGGGGTCCTTCTTCAGTTTCTGGTCATGACTGCTCTGGCATACCTCTCAGGAGTCTTCTATCCGGTCTCCAGTCTCCCGGAAGAGATACAGAAGATTGCCCCGTTTCTTCCGACAGGCCAGGCAATGCTGTATCTGAGGAAACTGCTGATCGAGGGAAGAGATGTCACATTCCACTGTGCCGTCCTCCTGCTCTATACAGCTGCCTTCCTTCTTTTCGCCTGTATCCTGCGTGAAAGAAAGATAACGAAAGTGAGGCGCTGACCATGAAACATATGAAAAGAGCGATTCTCTGGTTCCTGCTTCTGAATAAACGTTTTCTGAAAAAACCGCTTCTGCTGTTCCTTCTGTGCCTGATCCCTCTGTCCGCCCTGCTTTCTTTAAGGCTTCCGGCTGGCAGCGATCTGCTCAGGATAGGTCTGAGCGCAGAGGATCCGTATGACAGCCTTGTGACGGAAGTGATCGATGGTCTTGTAAAAAGACAGAAAAACGGTGTCATCCGCTACATCTTCTATCGTTCCGGGGACGATATGCAGAGCGCAGTCCGGAAGGGAGACATTCAGCTTGGTTTCCTGTTTCCGAAGGACCTGTCTGCCCTGCTTGATGCCTATGCGGCTGTGCCGAAGTCCGGAGACGGTGGCGCCCTCGGCCTCCTTGGACAGGCACTCGGCGTCACCCAGACGAATGACGTCGATCTGGAAGCCATGAAGAAAAACCAGATCTGCGTTATATGTGCAAGCAACGATATTGTCACGAAGCTGGAGAAGGAGCAGCTGTTCGGCAATCTGTACGGTGTGATCAGCGATCGTGTTCTGAAAGCATGGATGGACGAGCATGCCTCCGGTTTTACCATGAACAAGGAACAAAGAGATGCGTTCCTGGATCAGGAACTCGCAAAGGAGGACATCTCAAAGAACTTCTTCCGCCTCTCATACCTGAGCGGCGTCCAGATTCAAGACAGCCGGATCGATCGCTACTATCTTTCTCCGATGAGAGGGCTCCTCGCGATCACCCTTGTCCTGATCTGCTTTGCCTCTTGTCTTTTTCTCAGCCAGGACAACCGCAGGGGACTGTTCGTATGGATCAGTCCGAAAAAAAGAGCGCTTTTCCATTACCTGTATCTCCTGGTCCCGGTGATCGACGGCGGCGTCTTCGCCTACCTTGCCCTCTTTTTATCCGGGGCTTTAGAAGGTCCGCGTGAATTTCCTGCTTTCCTTCTGTACCTGTTTGCAGTAGCCGGCTTCAGTAATCTGGTCCGGACAGTGACCGGAAAGATCAATCTGTTTTCCGCGACCATCCCGATCGTATGCATGGGCTGCCTTTTTCTCACCCCTGTCTTCTTCGACATCAGGATCATACCGGCAGTGCAGGGATTTCTTCCGCCCTACTTCTATCTGAAGTCCCTTCACGGGCAGATGAGTATGGCCTGGCTACTTTTGTATGCGGCGCTCACAGGTGCTGGTTCGATCCTGCTCGACAGTATCAGAAACCATTGAAGAAAGCTTCCGGAGATCCATTTCTCCGGAAATTTCTTTTCTGCGGATTTAGCACTCACCTATTGACAGTGCTAACAATCGGTGCTACAAATGAAATTGCAGCAAAGAAATGACAGAATGACCCTTCAGAGAAAGGGGGTAGATTCATGAATATACAGAAATTCACACAGAAGTCGATCGAAGCCATCAATAATCTGGAGAAGATCGCATCTGATTTCGGAAACCAGGAGATCGAGCAGGAACATCTGCTTTACGCACTGCTCCATCAGGAGAGTTCCCTGACAGCTCAGCTGATCGAAAAGATGGGGATCGACCGCAAAGAGTTTGATAATGACCTCAGAAGAACGATCGAAGCGCGGCCGAAGGTCTCAGGCGGACAGGCCTATATCGGTCAGTACCTGAACAAGGCTCTGCTTGCCGGAGAAGATGAAGCAGGGAAGATGGGCGACAGCTATGTGGCGGTCGAGCATCTGATCCTTGCCATGATCGACAATCCTTCGCCGTCCATGGCGGAATTCTTTCGCCGCCAGGGCATGACCCGCGAAAAGTTTCTGCAGGCCCTGTCCACCGTAAGAGGCAACCAGACGGTGAATACGGATACTCCGGAGGATACATACAACGCTC
Organism: Lachnospiraceae bacterium UBA7729; assembly: GCA_002482005.1. Lineage (GTDB taxonomy): Bacteria > Bacillota > Clostridia > Lachnospirales > Lachnospiraceae > Porcincola. Next base: position 43,580 of record DLFD01000023.1, read on the forward strand.
TTGAGAAGTATGGCACGGAACTGGTCGCTAAAGCAAAACAGCAGAAGATGGACCCTATCATCGGGCGTGACGATGAGATCCGCAATGTGATCCGGATCCTCTCCAGGAAGACCAAGAACAACCCGGTCCTGATCGGGGAACCTGGCGTCGGCAAGACAGCCGTCGTGGAAGGCCTTGCACAGAGGATCGCGGCTGAGGATGTACCGGAGTCCCTGAAGAACAAGAAGATCTTCTCGCTCGACATGGGAGCTCTCGTTGCCGGTGCAAAGTACAGAGGGGAGTTTGAGGAACGTCTGAAATCTGTTCTGAACGAAGTCTCCAAGAGCGAAGGCGAGATCATCCTGTTCATCGATGAACTCCACCTGATCGTCGGAGCCGGAAAGACGGACGGCGCCATGGATGCCGGCAACATGCTGAAGCCTATGCTTGCAAGAGGCGAGCTGCACTGCATCGGAGCCACCACTCTGGATGAATACCGCAAGTACATCGAGAAGGACGCTGCGCTCGCAAGAAGGTTTCAGCCAGTGATGGTAGATGAGCCTACCGTGGAGGATACGATCTCCATCCTGAGGGGACTTAAGGAACGCTATGAGGTATACCATCATGTGAAGATCACCGATGGCGCTCTTGTAGCAGCTGCGTCACTCTCCCACAGATACATATCCGACAGATTTCTGCCAGACAAAGCGATCGACCTTGTCGATGAAGCCTGTGCACAGATCAAGACAGAGATCGATTCCCTCCCGACGGAGCTGGATGAGATGAACCGTAAGATCATGCAGATGCAGATTGAGGAGACTGCGCTGAAGAAAGAGACCGACAGAGCTTCCGCAGAACGTCTGGAAGTCCTTCAGAAGGAACTGGCGGACCTCCAGGAAAAGTTCAAAGCAGAGAAAGCACAGTGGGAGAATGAGAAAGCGGTCGTCTCTCATCGCAGCCAGCTGCGGGAACAGATCGAAGAGGTGAATAAGAAGATCGAGGCTGCAAAGCAGAGATCCGACCTGAATGAAGCGGCACGGCTTCAGTATGGTGAGCTTCCTAAGCTGAAGAGCGAGCTGGAAAACGAGGAGACAAGTCTGAAGAACCAGGATCTTTCTCTCGTGCATGAATCCGTGACGGAGAATGAGATCGCCAGAGTCGTCAGCCGCTGGACCGGAATCCCGGTCGCAAAGCTGAACCAGGGAGAACGTCAGAAGATCCTGCAGCTCGGAGACAAGCTTCATGAGCGCGTTGTAGGTCAGGACGAGGCGGTAGAGAAAGTTGTTGACAGTATCCTGCGCTCGAAGGCTGGTATCAAGGATCCAACCAGGCCGATCGGCTCTTTCCTCTTCCTCGGTCCTACAGGCGTCGGCAAGACAGAACTTGCCAAAGCCCTTGCACAGAACCTGTTTGACGATGAGAATAACATGGTGCGTATCGATATGAGTGAGTACATGGAGAAGTTCTCCGTCTCCCGCCTGATCGGAGCGCCTCCGGGATATGTAGGATACGATGAAGGCGGCCAGCTGACGGAAGCAGTCAGAAGGCACCCGTATTCGGTCGTCCTTTTCGATGAGATCGAGAAAGCACACCCGGATGTGTTCAACATCCTTCTGCAGGTACTGGATGATGGCCGCATCACCGATTCACAGGGTCGAACAGTCGACTTCAAGAACACGATCCTGATCATGACCTCCAACATCGGTTCACAGTATCTGCTCAGCGGTATCACGGAAGATGGAACGATCTCTGATGATGCAAAGAAGGCTGTAGACGCTGACCTGAAGTCCCACTTCAGACCTGAATTCCTCAACCGGCTGGATGAGATCGTCCTCTTCCACCCGCTGACCCGTGACAACATCGGAAACATCATCGACCTGATGATGAATGAAGTCAATGCAAGGCTGAAAGACCAGGATATTTTGATCAGCCTGACACCTGCCGCAAAGCAGTATATCATCGACGGCGGCTACGAGCCTCAGTTCGGTGCCCGTCCGCTCCGCAGATATCTGCAGAAAAATGTTGAGACGATTGCTGCAAAGCTGATCCTGAAAGGAGAAGTCATGCAGGGAGACATCATCGTGGTCGATGTATCAGATGGAAAGCTGTCGGCAAAGGCAATGAAGGAGACTGCATGATAGTCCCTTCCGGCCATCTGTCTGAATGCTGATCTGGAAAATGCAAAAAGGCCGCCGCCGGCGGCCTTTTTGCATCCTATGGGTTACAAAGAGGAGGATTCCCACGAGGGGAATCCTCCTCTTTTCATTCTACAGCAGATCAATGTCTCTGGTCCCCGATCAGACGACTCTGCATGCGCCTACCAGATTCATACTGTAAAGGCTGCCGTAGCAGATGCCGGAATTCTCATTCGCAGCGTGGATGATGGAACCATTGCCTGCATAGATCGCGACATGATCGATTCCAGATCCGCTGTTGTTGTAGAATACCAGGTCACCTGGTGCAAGCTGATCAGTAGAGATCTGGGTGCCGCATCCAAGCTGGGATGCCGCATAATGCGGAAGCGATACTCCGAAGTTTGAAAAGACCGCTGCAGTGAATCCCGAACAGTCAGCACCGTCAGTCAGGCTGCTGCCGCCCCATACATAAGGATTACCGACAAACTGGGAAGCATAGGCAACAACTGCTGCTCCGGTTGCGGATGCCGCAGGTGCAGATGCTTCGGTCGCAGGAGTCTCTGTTTCAGGAACTGATGCCTCGGTCTCTGGAGCCGGTGCCTCAGTCTCAGGAGCCGGCGTCTCGGTCTCTGGCACATAACTCTCCGTCTCCGGAGCCGGTGCCTCGGTCTCTGGCACATAGCTCTCCGTCTCCGGAGCCGGTGCCTCGGTCTCTGG
>DLFD01000023.1:46476-83503 GCA_002482005.1 Lachnospiraceae bacterium UBA7729
GTCTCTGGAGCCGGTGCCTCAGTCTCAGGAGCCGGTGCTTCGGTCTCAGGAGCATCAGCCGGGATCGTCTCGCTTCCGGAAGACTCAGCTTCCTTCTCTGCCTCTTCCTCCGCTTCCTCATTCATCTGCTCGATGGTCTCTCCAGTCGGATAAGCTGTTTTCTTCTCAACGTAATCACTGGAGATATAGCCATACGTATCGGCATCCAGTGCAACCTTCAGCCAATCGCCTTCATCGGCAACAACCTCTGCCTCGGCGCCCTCATCCAGAGTCGTGAACACTTCAGCGTTCTCGTCCGCCTCTGTCCTTACATTCAGGGTAACAGCGTTATTGATCGCATAATTGTATGCAACCTCATCGGCGATCTTCTTTGCTTCGTCACCGGTCTTGATCAGCCATGCAGCCGCATATCCCTCTACATCGCCGGACTTGATCTTGTACCATCCGTTCTCTTCCGCTTCTTCGATCTCTGCGGAATCATGATTTCTCAGGATCCCGATGACCTCGCCTGTATCGGTGCTCGGCTCCGTACGGACATTCACGTAGAATTCTTCATCACATTCTGCAAATCCCAGGGTACCGACTGCCTCTTCAGAAGCCTTCTTCTCCTCTGGCATATCCTCCGCGAATGCAGTCATACTCCCTGAAAGGAGAAGACCTGCAGCAAAGCAGGCAGCGGAAACCTTTGCAAAACTCTTTTTCATGTTACTTCTTACCTCCTGGCTCTGTTGATGGTCGTGTTCCATCCCCCGGTCGGGTTACTGCACATCAGCTTCTATGGAAAATACAGGAAACAGTGTAACAAACAATTGTGTCCAGTTTGTGATTCTGTAACAATTTATTAAAGAAAATAGCACATTTATCTTAACAGTGCAAGTAATCTTTTCGACATCTTTCCCACATCTTTCCCACACTCTTATCCACACAGAGGGTCCTCCATTCAGCCAGTCAGGCTTTTTTCCGTCCTCATGGTCAAAAAAACAGCCGGGATACGGTCCTGTCTGGCCATATCCCGGCTGTATGTAACGAAATATCACATGCTGTAATATTTTACTTAACTTCTTTCCCCGATCAGGGTCCTGATCTCATCTACCGTCGGCATGACCTTCAGGGCTCCCTTCCGGGTCGTCACAAGAGATGCCGCGGCATTGCCCGTTGTAAGGAGTTCCTTCAGCTTCTCCTCATCGAATCCGTCCAGACCATACTTCAGGACAAAGTGAAGAATAGACGCACAGAATGTATCGCCTGCTCCTGTGGTCTCAATGGTATTCTTCTGCAGGAACGGACCTGCCTCAACCTGCTTTCCCTTATAATATGCACGGCTTCCGTCTCTGCCCATGGTAATCAGTACCAGCGGGATCTGATACTTGTCGATCAGCATCTGAGCTCCCTTGTCGTAATCATCGGTGCCGCACATGAACTCGACCTCATTGTCGGAGATCTTCAGCACATCACATCTTGAGAAACCGTATTCGATCTCTCTCTTCGCATCGTCAAGAGATCTCCAGAGCGGCGGTCTCAGGTTCGGATCAAATGTGACGATATCGCCTGCTTCCTTCGCGACCTCGATCGCGTATCTGGTCGCCTCTCTGACTTCCGGATCCGTGGAGGACAGGGTTCCGAAGTGGAAGATCCTTGAATCCCTGATCAGGTCCGTGTCTACCTCATCCTTTCTCAGCATCATGTCTGCACCCGGATTGCGGTAGAAAGAGAAATCACGGTCCCCGTTTTCAAATGTGTGAACGAAAGCCAGCGTCGTATGGATCTCCGGATCCACCTTCAGCCCACGGACATCGATCCCGACACTCTTCACTGCTTCGGTAAGCATCCTTCCGAACATGTCATCGCCGACCTTGCCGATGAATGCGGTCTTATGTCCGTAGTTCTGAAGCATGGACAGAACATTGCACGGTGCTCCGCCCGGATTTGCCTCCAGAAGCGGGTTGCCCTGGCCGCTCTTTCCATTCTCCGTAAAGTCGATCAGAAGTTCTCCTAACGCAGTAACGTCATATGTCTTTCCCATAATATTCTCCTTTTCCGGCATGTCGGATCCGGCAGCCTCCCGTACCTGACGCATCAGCCATGATTCACTGGTCAGCTTTCTTCTCCAGATACCAGCGGAATCCGTACGGCTCCAGCTGATCTCCGAGTTCCTTCATGCTCTTTCCGGTAAAGAGATCGATATAATTCTCTGCCTCTTCATCCGGCAGCGTCCAGTAGTTCTGTGTGAACTCACTGAAGTTGAAATATGCCCGCAGATGCTGGTCCATTCCGATATAGCGCAGGATCCCGAGAACGGATTTGCTTCCGGTCTCCAGAGTCTCAACTCCTGCCCTGCCGGAGAAGACATCGTACTTTGCCCTCATTCTCTCCATTCTGCGGAGCGTATCAAAGATACGCTTTGAGATCGGGTCCTTCTCCTCTACCTTCTCCCACGGGAACTTTCCTCTGTGAAGATATCTGGAATCCGCCTGCTTCTCCGGATCATCCTTGTAGGTATAGTCGTTCAGCTGGCCGATCTCATCTCCGGAATAGATGACCGGAATGCCGCTCTGGGTGAACAGCCATGCATGGAGCATCTCGATGCAGGCAATTGCCTTCACGGTCTTTGCCTCATCCTTCTCATAGAGAGCCGCCTCCAGTCCGCAGAGGGACGCGGTGGTCCCGCAGAGTCTTGCATCCCCGAGTGTCGGATCATCGTTGTAGAGTTCTCCTCTGCTGTCGCTTCCGTTGTAATGTCCGGTAAAATAGTCGTTAAGATATTTCTTATGGGAAACCTGCTCGATCCCGAACTGCTTCAGCCAGTCATAGTCAAGTCCCCAGCCGATATCGTCATGACATCTCAGATAGTTCTGGAACACATAATCCTTCGGAAGTCCTGCTACCTGGTCAGCCTGTCTCTTCAGAAGCCCGACATCCCTGGTAGCGATCGTGTTCCAGGTGCTTGCCATGGTAGTAACATTGTAAAGGATGTGGCACTCCGGCTTCTCCACCGTTCCGAAGTAGGGAACGACCTTGGACGGTTCCATGACGACCTCGCCAAGCAGAAGGACGCTCGGGCAGACGATCTCGCTGATGATCCTCATCATGCGGACGATGGTATGGACCTGAGGGAGGTTGCGGCAGTTGGTGCCGAGCTGTTTCCAGATATACGGGACCGCATCCAGCCTCATGACATCGATCCCGCGGTTTGCAAGATAGAGCATGTTGGCAGTCATGTCATTGAAGACCATGCAGTTTCCGTAATTCAGGTCCCACTGATACGGATAGAATGTCGTCATGACTACCTGACTGCAGTCATCCAGCCATGTGAAATTGCCCGGAGCCGTAGTCGGGAATACTTCCGGCATCGTCCTCTCATACTGATTCGGGATATCCCAGTTGTCATAGAAAAAATAACGTGATCTTGCAGCTGGATCCCCCTGCCTTGCCAGTTTTGCCCAGATATGGTCTTCGCTGGTATGGTTCATGACAAAATCGAGTGCGACGGAGATCCCTGCCTTGTGGCAGTCTTCCGTGAGTTCCTCAAGGTCTTCCATCGTTCCGAGTTCCGGCTTTACCTTTCGGAAGTCGGCAACTGCGTATCCGCCGTCGTCGCGTCCCTTCGGGCTGTCAAGCAGCGGCATCAGATGAAGGTAGTTGACGCCGCATTTCCTGATATAATCAAGTCTGCTCCGCACACCCTGAAGGGTTCCGCCGAACAGATTCGAATACATCATCATTCCAAGAAGGTTGTTGCCCTTGTACCAGTCCGGATTCTTTTCCCTCTTCCGGTCCAGCCTCTTCAGCGATGCCTTTCTTTCGGAATAATAATCCCACATAGCAGCCGTCAGCCAGTCAAGAGCCTGGTAATCTTCCCCGTAAAGGGAAAAATACAGCCACTTCAGTTCATCATAGCGCGGATCAAAGCGCTTCCGGAACTCCTTGTTCCAGCCAGATTCATCGAACATTCTTGTCTCTCCCGATCAATATGAAAAACGGTTACCTGCCTCCGCAAAAAAGCGCAAAGAAAAAACCGCAGAATCAGCGCGAACGCACCTACTGTACGTCCCGCTGCGCCCGCGGCTCTGCTTCGTCCCTTCCCGGATCCGAAACATACTTTCCTGTGCTTTTCATACATCAGCCTGCATCTCCGGGAACCTCCCGGTTTTCGCTGTTTACAATTTAGCACTGCGTGAAATGTATGTCAATCGTTTAACATGTTTGATAATGTATTTCGTAATAATAGACAGTTTTAGCATTCCCGGTATATGCACGTTAACGGAAATGTTCCCTGCGCAGTGCTCTGCCCTGGAGCTGTCCCATGCAGAATTCCTCTTTGTCACGTAGTCCCTCTTCTCACCAGAGAGACATGGAAGACAGACCTGGATGGAACAGATTCTCCGCTGTTCTTCTTATCGATCAGTTCAATGCAGGCTTTTGCCATCTCCTTTACAGGCTGGCGGATCGTCGTGATCTTCGGCGATGTGAGAACTGCCGGAAGGACATCGTCGAATCCCACGATCTTCAGACGCCCCGGCACATCGATTCCGAGGACCGATGCAGCCTGGATCGCCTCTGCTGCAATGACATCACTGCCGCAGAACAGGCCGTCTGTGCAGGGATGCTCTTTCAGAAAGGATATGATCTCCGGGCAGTACTGTACGTCCAGCATCCTGTCTGCCTCAAACAGATAAGTTTCCGGGGAGATCCCATACTGCCTGCATACATTCAGAAAACCGTCTTTCCTCATGTCGGCGGGCATTCCGACTCTTGAGCGGCCGCACAGATATGCCGGCCTTCTGCAGCCTCTTTCGATCAGTTCCTTCGCTGCAAGACCGCCGCCTTCCTCATTGTCGCAGAGGACACAGGCATCGCTGGAATCGAGATACCTCTCATAGCTGATCAGCGGAAATCCCAGATTGCTGAATGTCTCCGTCCTGACCGAATCTGAACAGATGATAAGGCCGGCGACACGATTGCTCCTGCACGCCTCGACGAATTTCTTCTCCTGGTCAGGGATCCCATATGCACAGAAAAGCAGGATCTTATAAGCTCTTTCATAAGCTGACCTCTCCAGACAGCTGATCAGTCTTGCAAAATAAGGATGCTCGATGCTCGGCATGATCAGGCCGATCGTGCTGGTCCGCTGCCTGGAAAGGGATCTGGCCACCTCATTCGGCTGGTAGTCCAGCTTCTGCATGGCAGCCCTTACATTCGCTCTCGTCTCCGCACTGATATATCCTCTGTTGTTCAGGACCCTCGACACCGTTCCGACGGAGAGGCCGACTTCCCTCGCGACATCTTTCAGCGTAGCCATCTTCTTCCTCCTGCTTCCGGAACACAATTGAACATGTCACCCGATGAACATATACTATCGCGGCATGATCAGGGTGTCAATCGCAACCTCTCATGCAGAAGAAAAAGGCCCTGCGATGCGTCAGCACATATCGCGCCTCCGCACAGCAGAGTCTTTGCCAGTTCCATTTCTCCGTTCCGGCTGATCAGGAAGTCAGATCCCGAAGGAGCCGGGGCCGAGATCAGAGATGATCTTTTTCTTATATTCCAGGAACTCTCCGGTCAGACTAAAGTCCTTTCTTCTCGGCCTCTTTTCCGCTATGACGATCTCATCGGTGATCCTGCCTGGCTTCCCGCAAAGAATGTAGATCCTGTCAGAAAGGATGATCGCTTCATCGATATCGTGCGTGATGAAGAGGGTCGAAAGCTCGATCTTCTGCATGAGATCCAGATACCACTCGTGGATCGCACTCTTGGTGATCGTATCGAGTGCGCTGAACGGTTCATCGAGAAGGGCAACCCCTTCCGAAGACAGGTAAGTACGGAGCAAAGCCGCCCTCTGCCTCATACCGCCGGACAGCTGGGCCGGATACTGGTCCTCCGTTCCTGCAAGGCCAAACTGTTCAAAGTAAGGAGCTGCCTTCTCTTCTGCCTGTTTCTTCTTCATTCCGCGGATCTGAAGAGGGAGGGACACGTTGTCGATGATCCGCTTGTAGGGAAGCATCAGATCCTTCTGAAGCATGTAGCTGATCTTGCCCGGCTGTCCAGTGATCTCACGGCCGTTCAGAACGACCTTCCCCTCATCCGGCATATTCAGCCCAGACAGGATATGAAACAGGGTCGTCTTACCGACTCCGCTCACCCCGAGCAGACAGACGATCTCATGCCTGTCAAGGTGAACATTGATGTCGGAGATGATCGTCCGGCTGCCATATGATCTTGTGATATGTTCGGCGCTTAGAACTGTATCCATGAGAGTTACTTCTCCGGCAGATAGTCATTCGTGAAGCCGATACCGGTCAGGTCCTTCTCGATCAGCTTGTTGTCGTAAAGCCACTTGTAGAATCCGTTCCATCTTTCTGCATCGATATAGCCCCACTGCGGAGCGTCCGCGATATACTGGTCTGCCATGTATTCCTGACTCTTCTTCACCAGCTCCTTTGCCCCATCCAGGGAATGGGTATCATCGGCATCGATCAGGATCTGGGCAGCCTCGTCCGGATTCTCTGCCGCATACTCATATCCTTTGGAGGTCGCGGCCAGGAACGCTTTCGCTGCATCTGCATGGTCCTTCAGGAAATCATCGTTCGCGAGGATGATCGGGGTATAGTAATCGAAAGTCGGCTCGATATCCTTGAAGTAATAGAAATCGACCGGAACGCCCTCGATGTCTGCGTTCAATCCGCCCCATCCGTAGAAGACCCAGATGGCATCGGTCTGCTTTGCGGCAAGCGCCGCCGGTTCATCCGTGATATCATTCGGGATCAGCTTCACCTTATCGAAATTTCCGCCGTCTTTCTCGACGATGTACTTCATCATGGCCAGCTCGGTCGGAAGATTGTAGGTGGAATACTCATGGCCCTCAAGCCCCTTCGGGGTATCAAGCCCCTCCCCCTTTCGGCTCATGATACCGGAAGTATTGTGCTGAAGGATCGCGGCAACAGCAGTTACCGGAAGCGGATCGTCGACCGTCCATGCTCCGGTGACATAATCCTGAGCATCAACTGCAAACTGAGCCTGCCCGGATGCACACATCTGGGTAGCCCCGTTTTCCGGCGGCTGCACAACCGTGACGTCAAGTCCTGCTTCCTCATAGAACCCTTTTGCCTGAGCTACATATACGCCCGTATGGTTGGTGTTCGGAGTCCAGTCAAGACAGAACGTGATCTTTCCTGCATCACCGAAATCCTTTGCCGCCCCGGCAGCAGTCTCCGTCTCTGCAGCCATAGCCGCGGAGGACATCATCATCGCTGCTGCAGAAGCCGCAGCAAGTACCTTTGTCATCTTACCGTAATTCATACTGTCTCCTTTACTTTTCATGCTCTCTGATATGCTCCCAGGGCATGACCGCCCTGCGAAGCAGGTTTACCAATGCGATCAGCAGAAGCGAGATGATCACGATCAGGATGATGACCGCGAACATCTTGTCGAAGGAATACGCCTTCCTGACTCTTGTCATATACACGCCAAGTCCCTTGAAGCCGCCCAGCCACTCGGCGACCACCGCTCCTACTACCGAATAGGATGCGGAGATCTTCAGTCCCGAGAAGAACTGGCCGAGCGCCGAAGGGAACTTGATCTGAAGGAAGATCTGCTTTCTGGTCGCTCCCATGGACCTTAACAGATCGATGGCATCTTTATCAGCCTCGGCGAAACCATCCAGAAGTCCGACTGCGATCGGGAAAAATGTGGATATCACAACCAGAGTGATCTTCGGAGCCATTCCGAAGCCCATCCACAGGACCAGGATCGGGGCAATCGCCACCGTGGGGATCGTCTGGGTGATGACCATGACCGGGTACAGGGCCCTGTAGCAGGTCCGGAAACGGTCCATCAGGATCGCCATGACGATCGCAAGAGCAATACCGATCAGAAGTCCAAGCGCTGCCTCAAGAAGCGAGACGCTGCTGTGGTACATCAAAGTCGGAAAGTCGGTTACAAAAGCCTTCACGACCGCGACCGGAGACGGAAGCATGTAGCCCGGAACGATCCCGCCCTCCGTCAGTCCCATCCAGATCAGGACGATGACGATCATATTGATGACCGCCGGGGCATGTTTCTGAAAACTGCTATCCTCTTCTGCCTGCTTTCCTTTCCTGATAAAGCCGCTATCCCCGCTGTTCATGGGACCTCTCTCCTGTCAAAATTACCGGATCTCTCCTGCTTCCTTCTGGTCGACGTGATACTTCCCGATCTTCTGGTCGATGGTCAGCACCTCGCCCTCCGGACGGTATGAGATTTTAACATAGGCATTGACAGACTTGCAGCCTGCCTTGATAGCAACTTTCTGGCAGTTCTTGACGACTTCCATCAGCTGATCATAATCCTCGCCCTCGATCGCTGTCTCGCACGGTCCGACATAATAATTGAGACCGGTGGACTTTATGTAATCGATAACCTCATCGATGATCCGGCATTCTTCCGCATCATTCGGGGTTTCCGGCAGTACCTGGATCGCAACACTAGACTTCATATTATTCTCCTTTCTTCATGCAAAAGCCCGCCGCAGGCGGCATTTTTGCGTCCTATGGGAAAAAAAAGCGCCCGGCAGATATGCCGGACGCACTACATACACTCTTCGTCTTCCTACGCTGGCATTATCCAACAGGTTCTAGGGTCAAAGACAATTGTCTTACTCTCAGCCTTGCGGCTCCCCTGACATTGATTCAACTATGTAGAATTATATGACAGTTTTCACATTTGTCAATCAGAGAAAGTGCCCGTAAGAACTGTCTCCCGGGCGCTCATGTTTCAGAAAGACCGGTCAGGCGTGAACTCCACGGTTCTCGTCGCCCTTCTCGTTGACACCGAATTCATAGTCGTTGCCCGGAAGGACCGCATTCAGCACGATTCCTGCGATGGCAGCGATCGCCAGTGCGGTCAGGGTGATGGAAGTTCCGCCGATGTGGAAGGTGATCCCATCGCTGAAGCCAAGGCCGGATACAAAGATGACTGCGCAGATGATCAGGTTTCTGGACTTGGTAAGGTCGACCTTGTTCTCGACGATGTTACGGACACCGATCGCGGAGATCATGCCGTAAAGCATGAAGGAAACACCGCCGATGATAGATGCCGGCATGGTTCCGATGAGATCAGAGAGCTTCGGGATGAAGCTGATGATGATCGCATAGATTGCCGCAAGGCGGATCACGCGCGGATCATAAACCTTGGAAAGCTCCAGAACACCAGTGTTCTCGCCGTAAGTGGTATTGGCCGGTCCGCCGATAAATCCTGCAAGAGAGGTTGCAAGTCCGTCGCCCATCAGGGTTCTGTGAAGCCCCGGATCGGCCAGGTAATTGTTTCCGGTAGTCGCGGAGATCGCAGAGATATCTCCGACATGCTCCATCATGGTAGCGATCGAGATCGGAGCCATGACCAGGACCGCAGTCAGATCAAACTTCGGAAGCTGGAAATGAGGAACGCCGATCCACGCGGCCTTGCTGACCTCAGCAAAGTTCAGGATAGCAGATCCATCCGGGTTGGTGACTCCGGCAGCGTTCAGAACCAGGGCAACGGCATAGGAGACCAGAACACCCATCAGGATCGGGATGATCTTGAACATTCCCCTGCCCCAGATATTGAAGACGATGATCGTAGCAAGAGCAATGACTGCAAGTCCCCAGTTGGTCTTTGCATTATTGATTGCAGAGCCGGAAAGGGAAAGACCGATGCAGATGATGACCGGGCCGGTGACGACCGGCGGGAGGAAGTGCATCACTTTATTGACTCCCACGACCTTGATGATCAGGGCTACCACCAGATAAAGAAGTCCCGCGACTACGATGCCGCCGCAGGCATATGCCGCTTTATCGTTCGCGCTCATATCAGCATAGATACCGCTCTTCAGGTTCGCGATCGTGGCAAATCCTCCAAGAAACGCGAAGGATGATCCCAGAAATGCCGGGACCTTCATCTTTGCCAGAACATGGAACAGAAGGGTTCCGATACCTGCAGCAAACAGGGTAACCGCAACTGTGAGGCCTGTGGTCGGTGCTTCCCCCACCGCGTCCCTGAAGTAGCTTGCGATCAGGATCGGTACCAGGATCGTGGCTCCGAACATAGCGAACATGTGCTGAAGTCCCAGAATGAGCATCTTCGGAACACCCAGCTTGCGGGCATCACGGATCGGTGCCGCCTGCGTCGTTTCTTTCATAACTTCCTCCTCCGCCTATTGGCTTGTGCATATGGACAGCATTAGTGGCAGGTGTGATTACCTGCCACTTATCCATTTCTGTAATTTTATGCACATTCCGCATGCATGTCAATACAGATAGAAAAGCCTGTAAAGCATGCGTAAAGCCGGGCGCTGCAGCTACCTTTAAGTTTCGCTTTCCGGCTCCGCGCTCTCAGACTGCTGTGTCTGACTCTCCGGCTGCTCTGCCGCACTCTCCGGCTGCTCTGCCGCGCTCTCCGGCTGCTCTGCCGCACTCTCCGGCTGCTCTGCCGCACTCTCCGGCTGCGCCGCCAAAACCTCCGGCTCCGCAGCGCCTTCCGTCTCGGTCTCTGCCTCCGTCTCAACGACCTGTTCGATATGGTTCGTATTCTCGAGAAAGGCGAGTGTCTTGTCCATCAGCAGACTGATCCTTACGGTCTGTTCGTCAAAATCTGCAAGCAGTTCTTCACTGGAAGTATATCCGTACCTTGCCGCATAGTCAGACAGCCCCTTCTGGTATTCCTCATCGGATACCGTTATATTCTCCTTCTCAGCTACCGCACCAAGCAGAAGCTCCTGCTTCAGAGTCTTCTCGGCTGCCTTTCTGCAGGCTTTTGAGAAAGCCTGCTCATCCATGCCAAGATAAGTGCTGAGAAATGTTCCGAAATCCATCCCGTACATCTCAGCGTACTGCTGATATGTGGACGTCAGTCCCTGGACCACATAAGCCTCCAGATCTTCCGGAAAACTCTTTACAGGATAAAGTGAATAGAGCTGTGTCATAAGATCCGTATCCAGCTCTTTTCTCCAGGCTGCCTGAGCCTCGGAAGAACCATCCGCCGGAGAATAAAGCCGGATCGTCAGATTCTTATAGCTGTCATCTGTGATCTTCACATAATCTGAAGCTTTGTAGGAAGGCCTGATGCCTGCTGACGGGACCATACCCGTTCCGGTGACTGCGGTTTCTTCCTGCAGCTCCGTACCAGTAGACTGATCTGCCTCTCCCGCCGCTGCAGGCAGGGACAATGTGATGACCAGAGCGGCACATACTGCCGCGATCCCTTTCAGTCTCTTCATGATCTTCAGTTCTCCGTCTCAGCCTCGGTCTCGATGATCAGATCTTCGTAATCCTCTGTATCGCTTTCGGTCTCCTCCACTTCCGTGACCTTGATGATCCCGGCAAGATGTTCCATTACCTTATTCTCATATTCGCTTTCACGGACTTCACTCTCGGTGACATTCTGCGCCCTATATGCAGCAAGGATATCCTCGGACGTAGTCCCATACTGGTCAGCGTACCCCTGAAGGATCTTACTGAAGTCCTCATCACTCAGAGTGACGTTCTCCTTTGCTCCGATTGCTCCGAGGAGGATCCGCTGCTGAAGAAGCTGCTTTGCGGACGCCTCAAAATACTGAGTCATCTGATCCTTATCGGTCTGATAAAGCTTCAGGAAATCATCAAGTGTTGACCCTGCTGCCTCGGCCTCGGCTGTGAGCTGGTCCAGATTCTTATTGACGTAGTAATCGATATAATCCTGTGGGTAAGACTCCTCATCGAGCGGATACAGCTGGATCAGCTCGGTCAGGATATTGTAATAAAGCTCCTTCTTCTGCTCGCTATCATTCTCCGCTTCCAGATTCTTTCTGACGTAAGCACGGTAATCGTCCGCCTTCTTGTACTCGCCATCGGTGAGCTGGTCCACCATATCATCCGTGATCTCCGGAGTCTCTTTCACGAAATTGATCGTGACGGTGAAGACAACATCCTGTCCTGCCAGGTCGGAAGCGCCGTAGTCCTCCGGGAATGTGAGGTTCAGGTCGACAGTGTCTCCGATCTTCCTTCCGATCAGGCCGCTCTCAAATCCGTCGATGAACTGGCCGGAACCGATCGTCAGGTCCTGGTCTTCTGCCGTTCCCCCGTCAAAAGCTTCACCGTCCTTCTTTCCGACATAATCGATGTTGACGGTATCGCCGTCTTCGACCGTACCTTCCGTCTTCTTATCATAGACATCCGCGTAGGAAGCCTCATTCAGGATTTCGTCATCGACATCCTCATCCAGAACCTCCGCCACCGGCGATACGGTAACCTCGATATTCCTGTACTTATCATCGGTGATCGTCAGGTACTTCGCAATGTCGATATCCGGCGCCTCCTGAAGCGGCACTTCCGTCTCAGTCTCTCCCATATCGAAAAATGCTTCGGTCTCAGTCTCCGCCGGGAGCTCCGTCTCGGAAGCCATTCCTGCGGTCGGGACCATGGAAGCCGTCATGCAGCAGGCAAGTAACATCGTAATGATCTTTCTCTTCATAATAGCAATCCTCTCTTTGCTCTTGTCCGTCTGGTCTGTAATATTCCACAGATGTTTTATTAGTATAACATATCTTGCGTGCACTCACAAATAATGGTAATATTTTGAATATCAATGCGGTATTAGGAGGAAACTATGTCAACACTCTCAATTGTACTTCTGATTATCCTTGCCGCTCTGGTCGTCCTCATGATCGTGCTCTACTTCTGGTCGAAGAAGCTTCAGAAGAGACAGGATGAATCCAGAGAAAAGATGGAGCAGACAAAACAGACTGTCTCAATGCTCATCATCGACAAGAAGATGCTTCCTGTAAAATCATCCGGTCTTCCGCAGGCGGCGATTGATCAGACGCCCAAGTATCTGCGCCGCAGCAAGCTTCCGATCGTGAAAGCACGCTGCCAGGGAAAGATCATGACATTCATCGCCGACTCGAAAGTCTACCCGGTCATCCCGGTCAGAAAGGAAGTCAAAGCAACGATCAGCGGTCTCTACATCATGGATGTAAGAGCGATCCGCGGACAGCTGGAAGCTCCCCCGAAGAAAAGAAAGTGGTACGAGAAGCTCAGAAGAAAAGCGGAAGAGACCGTTTCCTCTTCTTCCTCTTCCTCAAAAGGAAAAAAGAAAAAGTGATCCCGGCTACAGGCCGCAGGCAGGAAAGCTGCCTGCGGTTTTTTTGTAAGGCGTAGCCGGATCGAGCAGGCGGACGGAGTCCTGCCTGTTGATTGCCTTAAAACAGCTCTTACGCTCCGGCTCACTGTGCAGGAGGGATCCCGTTCAGGATCTCGATGACGTCCGGGTCCTCGGCTGCTTCTTCCTGCTCCTCTGCCTGGACCGGCTGCAGCGGGACTGTCTGCGGCTGCGCTGCAGATGTCTGAGGCGTCGCAGAGGGCTGCGGCGCTGTTGTCTGCGGCTGCGCTGCAGATGTCTGAGGCGTCGCAGACGGCTCCGGTGCTGTTGTCTGCGGCTGCGCTGCAGATGTCTGAGGTGTCGCAGACGGCTGCGTGTTCACCGTTGTCTGGTCTGAGCTGTAGATCGTGATCACATCCGGGGACATCCCGTCCGTATCCGAGGAGGCAGATGTCTCCGGGACTGTGCCTCCGTCCCCATGGAGATTGCAGCGGTTTGTTGGCTGTGTTCCCGGTGCGAAATACTCCTGGTACGGATCCGGGCACCCAGGTGCCGCGATCAGGTGACTCTCCGGACAGATCTCCTCCGTCACGATATCCGGAGCCATTCCGAAGGCGGATATCGTCTCCGTCTCGCTGACCCGTTTCATGATGCTGCTCCACAGCGTCTTGCTGTAGGTGTGATAAGTATCTTCATCCGGAAGCGGGGAGTTATTGTCGTATCCTCCCCAGATCCCGCATGCAAGATATGGAGTGTAGCCCACAAACCAGCTGTCCCGGTAATCATTGGTCGTCCCTGTCTTTCCAGCGGCAGGCATCTGTCCGATATCGATCAGGCCGTAAGCAGTCCCCTCGGGGTCACTGATGACTCCACGCATCGCGGACGTCAGAAGTGAAGCTGTCTCCGGGCTGATGACCGTTCTCGTCTGGGGATCCGAATGATCCAGCACAACATTGCCGTACATGTCGAGGACCTGGGTATAGAAAGAAGGTCTGATGTACTGTCCGTCGTAGGCGATCGCTGCATAGGCCCCGGTCAGTTCGAGGTTGGTGACGCCATACGTGATGCCGCCGAGAGCCAGAGTCTGGCCAATATCAGAATATGTTCCTGCATCCGTCTTCTCTGATTCGACCAGAGTGGAGATGCCGAACTTCTCTGCATAGTCAAAACCAACCTTCGGGGTGATCTCCGTCAGGCACTTTACCGCCGGAACATTGAGTGACCGGACGATCGCCTGACGGATGGTCACATCTCCTGAGTACGTTTCCTCCGCATTGCGCACCGGGGTCCCATCCTGATAGCTGTAAGGTTCATCTTTATAGACGGTTGCCAGAGTCCTGCCTGCTGAATCGAGCGCCGGAGCATAGACCGCAAGGATCTTGAACGTGGATCCCGGCTGCCTTCTTGTATAGGAAGCACGATTGAGCGTCAGACTGGCCTCCTTTGTCCCCCTGCCTCCGACAAGAGCCTTCACAAGTCCATTTGCAGGATCGATGATGACGCAGGATGCCTGGGGCTGCGGAGTGATTGTGACCCTCTCTCCGAGCACGGTATCCCCCTCTTTCACAACGGACTGCCGGAAAGCAGAAGCTCCGGCCTTTGCCTGGTCCGCCGTCTGATACATCATGTCAAAGGAAGGATCGGTCTGCTGGATGAAAGCCCGAAGGTCCTCATTCCCAAAGTCCGTGATCTGGCCTTCCTCATCCTCCACGCTCAGGGCATAGTCGATCCCGACCTCGGTCCCGGAAGGGAAGTTTGAAGGATTCTCGAATTCCTCGTCGCAGATCTTCTGGATATCATCATCCTGGGCAGAATAGATCCTGAGCCCTCCGGAATAGACGGCTTTATAAGCCTGCTGTCTGGAATATCCCTTCTCATCCTGAAGGTCCTGCATGACCTGTGCGATCAGCGCATCCTGATAAAATGTGTATATGGAGCCTGATGTGTCCACGCGGGTCCCGTTATCTCTGATTCTGGAATAGACGTCATCCGCCTGTGCCGCCGCATACTGCATCTGATCGATATAGCCCTGCCTGAGCATGGCATTCAGGACCTCCGTGCGCCGCTTCCGGTTGTTTTCCGGATAGACGATCGGATTGTAGGCAGTCGGATTCTGTGTAATCCCGGCGATGACTGCGGACTCGGAAAGAGTCAGTTCCGATACATCCTTCCCGAAGTAATGGTAGGCAGCCGCCTGCACGCCATAGCACCCTGCCCCAAGATTGATCGTGTTGAGGTAGTCTTCCAGGATCAGCTTTTTGTCGAGCATCTTTTCAAGCTGAAGGGCCAGATACTGTTCCTGGATCTTTCTTTCCAGGCGCTCCCGGAAAGAAGTTTCATGTACCCATCCCGGGAAGACCGTGTTCTTCAGGAGCTGCTGGGTGATCGTGCTGGCCCCTTCGGAGAATTCGCCGTTCCGGATTCCTCTCACAAAGGCTCTCAGGATTCCCTTCGGATCGATCCCGTGATGTTTCCAGAAACGTTCGTCCTCGATCGCAACGACAGCGTTCTGAAGGTCTGCCGGGATCTTTTTGATGCTCACCAGATCCCTGTTTGCCTCCGGCAGCGTCAGTTTCTGCTCTCTCTTCCCGTCCTCATCATAGATATAGGTGGCTGCTTCTGAAGGGATGAACTGAGTCGGGCTGATCTCAGGTGCCTCCCTGACGATCGCCCTGACTTCGATCACTGCAAAGATCCCGCCTCCGATGATGGCAGTCAGGATAACGATCAGGATGAACTTCAGGATATTGGATATGATGATGCCTGCGCGGCTTCTTCTGCGCCTTCTCCTCTTCATGGGTCTCCTCCGGCCGGTCTGACAGGTCAGTTTGACAGGTCAGTTTGACGTATCTGTATGGTTCATTGTATAACTACATCGTTCGGAAAAACTGAAGAAATTCTTACGGTTACTGTAATAATATTATTATCCGGAGTATCCTGATGAAGATCATCCTTACCGGCGGCAGCGCCGAGATCGTAATTAAAAAATCCCGTTTCATTGCAGACGTCTTTCCGGTATCCTCTGCTGAGGAAGCATACGGCATTCTTGCCGGTGTACGGAAGAAATACTGGGATGCAAAACACAGCTGCCATGCATTCGTGGTCGGCCCCGGCAATGAGACTGCTCATTCTTCCGATGACGGCGAGCCGCAGGGGACTGCAGGAAAGCCGATCCTTCAGGTCCTGACCGGCAGCGGGGTAAGAAACTGTATCATCGTTGTGACCCGGTATTTCGGCGGCGTTCTTCTCGGAACCAGCGGACTTGTACGTGCCTACACAGGTGCCGCGAAAGCCGGTCTGAATGCCAGCGTGATCGCCGAGAAGGCAGGCGGAGTCCTCCTCAGAGTCCGCTGCGACTATGAGATGCTCGGAAAGATCCAGTATCTGATCGGAGCTTCCTCCCTGCCTGTCACAGACACTTCCTACACGGATGTCTGCGAGACAGAGATCCTGGTCCCGGCCGGACAGCTCCTTCGGATCAAGGGAGACATCACGGAAAAGACTGCCGGAAAAGCTTCCTTTATCAGTGAAAGAAGTGTATCGTATGTTAAGACCGATGATGGTCAGGTCCGGGATATCCGGCCGGAAGATGAGGCGGAAGGGCTATGAATGGGAAAACAGTCAGAGTCTCGATCAAAGGCACACAGGTAAGCCCGGAAGGGGATGTGAGCAGAACCGATTCCCAGTCCTTCGGCGTCCTGCGCGAGAAGGATGGGCGTAATTATCTGCTCTTTTCGGAAAAGGATGAAGACGGAGCCGTAACCAGATCCGTCGTCAAATATGACAGCAGAAGCGCTCAGATCATACGAAGCGGCGCTGTCTCCTCGGGATTCACATTTGACGAAAGAAAGCACTGCCGCTCCTCCTGCATCGCTCCCTACGGATCGTTTCTGGTAGATATCGATACCGAGCGATATGTTCTGGAAGAAAAAGCTTTCCTCACAAAGATCCTGATCGGATACCGTCTGGCAGTCGAAGGAGAACACACAGCCCAGTGTGTTGTCGAGATCACCATCCGTCCGGACCATGACTGAAAACCTGCTGAAGGAGTTTACTGAATCATGAAACCAACTATCGATCTTCCCATTGCATTCTTTGACTCCGGCCTCGGAGGGCTGAGTGTCCTCCGGGAAGCTGTACGGATCATGCCGCAGGAAGATTACATCTATTTCGGGGATTCGAAAAATGCCCCGTATGGGACGAAGACCGTGGAAGAGATCCGTGACTTGTCGCTTGCCCATGCGGCGCATCTCTGCAGCAAGGGCATCAAGGCACTCGTCGTTGCCTGCAACACGGCAACCAGTGCAGCGATCGCTTCCCTCAGAGAGACCTATACGGATATCCCGGTCATCGGGATCGAGCCCGCACTCAAGCCTGCCGTCAGGATCGGAAGCCATCCCAGTGTCATCGTGATGGCTACTCCTCTGACCGTGCGCGGGAAAAAACTGCATGAACTTCTGGGCAGATATGCCCAGGATGCGGACGTCACTATGCTGGGCTGTCCCGGGCTTATGGAGTACGTGGAAGACGGTGAACTTGACAGTCCCGCCGTCAGAAAATATCTGAAAGAGCTTCTCTCCCCTGCTCTTGAAAAGAAGACAGATGCAATCGTTCTTGGCTGTACCCACTATCCTTTCCTGAAAAAAACGATCAGCGAGATCGCTGGTCCGAAGGTCCGGATCCTGGACGGAGGCGCCGGAACAGCCCGCCAGCTGCAGCGAAGACTGACCGAAGAAGGTCTTCTGAAACAGCCGGGTCCGGCCGGTCATATTGAATATGAAGAAAGCCTTCCGGAGAAGATCCCTCTCTGCAAAAGGCTCATGAACATGCCGTGGTGAAAGCCATGGCATCTTTTTCTGCCAGAGACACGAAAAGCCTGCCGCCGGCAGGCTTTTTATAAATCCCATAGGATACAAAAAGGCCGCCGGCGGCGGGCTTATTGTATATCGGTATTGAGGTTCTGCTTCTCTCAGTCTCCGCATTCTGTGAAAGCATCCTTCAGAAGCTTTGCCGTCTGGTCGAGGTTGATTCCAAGGACGACAGAGAATTCCTCCGTCAGCTTCTGAGTCACAGCCTTGAAATAGCGGTCGTCCGTTGCAGTGACCTTCTTGCCTCTGGCCTTTCTTGACCGGATCCGGCAGTCAAGCGTCTTGACCAGGCAGATCCACTGCCTGCAGTCCCCCGAATGCAGGGCCTTCTGATAGGAAAGTTCCTGCTGTCTTGCACTCTGGTCCGGCAGAGTCTCCATCTCCGGGATGCCCGCCAGCAGCTCTTTTGTTTCTTCCGGGGAGATCAGATCTCTCATGATCACCTTGTCATTATCGACCGGGGTCATGATCGTGCAGGTCCTGTCATGGAGCGGCCGAAGAATATAGCACTGCTTCTTTCCCCGGTCTGGGTTCTGCGACTCCAGCTCGCCGGTTCCCACAACTTCACATACCCCGCTGTTGCCGTATGATATATACTGTCCGATGCTATACAAGTTTCAGCTCTCCTTTCCTGTTTGATAGATAAACTTACCCGATCAATAAATCTTTCCTGTTCTGTACAAAATACCCAATTTTTTCCACATATATATTATATCAATGAATTGTATCCATTGTAATGTCGCAAAACAGAGAAAGTATTAAAGATTCGTCGCACATTTTCGTCGGATTTATTGCAAATATTTTCCGAAACCACAGCTATTTCTGGTTCTTTCCAATGTTGTGGTATACTGACACAGTATGACGCAAGTGCGGGAGTTGCGACTCATCTCGTGCGTCAGAGCGTGTGATAAAAGGGACTTTTGGCAGACTTTCTGCATGGATTGGGAGGCGGCATGACAGAGCTGAAAAAGATAGCTGTGATCCATACGGATTTTCAGGAAAAGTTCGGGATACCGAGGCAGAGCAACCTGATCGACTCCCTGAAAGCGGAGATCATCTTCGAGCCCGGATACAGGGACCCGAACGAGTTCATCGGCCTTTCGGGCTTTTCTCATCTCTGGCTTCTGTGGGAATTTTCAGAAAATGTGTCGGCCGGCTGGTCTCCGATGGTGTATCCTCCGCGTCTTGGAGGCAGGAAACACATGGGGGTCTTTGCCACCCGCTCTCCTTTCCGGCCGAACCCGATCGGACTTTCTTCCGTGAAGCTGGACAGCATCGAGCTGAGGGAAGGATCCGGCCCGGTTCTTCACGTCTCCGGAGCAGACCTTCTTGACGGGACCCCGATCCTCGACATAAAGCCTTATATCCGCTATACGGACAGCCATCCGGATGCAGTATCCGGTTTTGCGGATGACGTGAAGGAATACCGGCTTGAGGTTGTATTTCCGGAGCATCTGCTTTCGATCCTGCCGCCGGCAAAGCGAGAGCCGGCGATCGAGATTCTGAAGCAGGACCCGAGGCCGGCTTATCAGAAAGATCCGGACAGAAGATACGGTGTCGCCTTTGCAGGGTATGATATCCGCTTTCATGTAAAAGGCGGGGTGCTGACCGTGTGCGAAGTTGTTCCATACCGAAAGAAAGCGTCAGAAGGATAAGATGGACAAAGCTCAATATATCGATAAAGGTACCTATACTGTTCTATACAGACTGTATTCAGATTCTTCCTTCGCCGAGATCCCGGACCAGATAGATGGAAAACCAGTGAGGGAACTTGCCGATCACGCTTTCTCCGATGAACCTTCCATCATGTACAGCGCCCGTGAGATCCGCACCGCTGTCCTGAAAGACGGCAGGTGGATGCCGGAAACTTCTCCTTTTCTGCCGCATAGTCCGGCCGGCGCCTCCCTGCCTGCAGACAAGGCCGCCGGATCCGGAGAGGAGCCTCCTGCTCTCTGCGGCAGGCTTCTTCAGGAAGTCATCCTTCCGGAAGGTCTGGTGTCTGTCGGCAGCTATGCTTTCTACGGATGTGATAAGCTGAGGTCCGTCACATTTCCGGAAAGTCTTGTGAGGATCGGCTCCGGACTGTTCAATATCTGTCCAGGCATCCGGCAGCTGATCTTCCCTACAGGCGCTCCAGCAGACACGAATACAGCGGCCTTTGCATCCGGAGAGGTGGTCTTCACTCCTCATCCCCTCCAGGAGATCCTGCAGACCATCAGCCACGAGGTTGAGGTGGTTGTGAAAGCTGCGGGTGGATCGGAGCTGTACCGCCTGATCTTTCCGGAATTTTATGAAGAACCCATGGAGAATACTCCTGCCAGGCAGATCCAGATCATCTGGCACGGGACAGGCTATCAGTACCGTCAGTGTTTTCTGAGCCGGAAGCTGCAGATGTCGAAATACGATCAGATCCTTCCTATGACGGCGGCCCAGGAGTCGCCCGTCACCGTCGTCAGGCTCTGCCTTGACAGGCTGAAAGCTCCTGTTGGTCTTTCGGTAGAAAACCGTGACAGATACACCCAGTGCCTGAGAAGATTCCTGCCGCAGCTTCTCGTGTTCATATCTGAGGACAGAGAGACGGACTTTGTCGAATGGCTTCGTGTGCTGGATAAAGCAGACTTCTATGGACCGGATATGATCGACCGGCTGATCGACTTTGCCGGTTCAAAGCGTCGCGGGGATGCGGCGGCATATCTGATGGACCTGAAGCACCGAAGATTCGCTTCTGCCGTGAAGGATAAGTACGCATTCTGAAGGATACCGGCTGCATCCAGAGAGGAGGAAAGGGTTGACTACCGAAGAAGATATCAGAAACAGGTTTGTCAAGGTCACCGATGAGATCCTGTCCGGCAGCCGCAATGAGCTGTATTCCGATATGCACTATCTCGGACTTGCCCTGTCTGCCCTTTCCTTCGTTCCTTCGACGGATATCGATCCGTTCGGAACCGATGGAAGGTCGCTGATCGTTCATCCGAAGGCCCTGGCTGATCTTTTCGAAAAAAACCGCCGGCTGGTCAACCGGGTCTATCTTCACGAGATCTACCACTGTCTCTTCCGCCATATCTTCAAACCGGCGAAGCGCTCCAAAGTCTACTGGATGCTTGCCTGCGATATGGCGGTCGAATTTCTGATCGATGACGGGGACTACCGCTCCACCCGGGTCGCCCACAGCGGATACCGGGCGCGGCTGAAAGAAGCGCTGAAGAAGAAGACCCCGGTCCTCAATGCGGAGAGTATCTATCGCCAGCTGGTCCTGATGGCTCCGGATCGTTACGAAGTCG
Source organism: Lachnospiraceae bacterium UBA7729 (assembly GCA_002482005.1). Lineage (GTDB taxonomy): Bacteria > Bacillota > Clostridia > Lachnospirales > Lachnospiraceae > Porcincola. The sequence goes on from DLFD01000023.1 coordinate 67,712, forward strand.
CACAGATGCAGGCAGAATTTTCCGTTGATGACCACAGCAGATGGCCTGCCCTGCAGCCTAAGGAGCAGAATTCCCCTATCCCTCCGAAGACGGTCCAGCTTCAGGACAGATGGGATGACATCTCAAAGAAGACTCAGACGGAGATGGAGTCCTTCTCCACCGGGCAGTCGAAGAAGGACGGTGATTTTCTGGAGCAGACCAGGGTGGAGAACAGGCAGCGCTACGACTACCGCTCTTTTCTCCGGAAATTCGCAGTCCTCAGGGAAGAGATGAGCGTGGACCCTGACACATTTGACTATGTCCTCTATACCTTCGGTCTCGAGCGCTACGGCAACATGCCGCTGATCGAGCCGCAGGAATTCCGGGAGGTCAAGAAGATCGATGAGTTCGTCATCGTGATCGATGTATCCATGTCAGTATCCGGTCCGCTCGTGGAGACATTCCTGCAGGAGACTTACAGTGTTCTTTCCGAGTCGGAGACTTACCTTCACAAGGTGAACATCAGGATCCTTCAGTGTGACGAGAAGATTCTCTCAGACGTTAAGATCACCTCGCAGAAGGAACTCAGGGAATACATGGACCACTTTGAGCTGAAAGGTCAGGGCGGCACTGACTTCCGCCCTGCTTTCGACTATGTGGCGGAGCTGATCCGCCGGAAGGAGTTTCTGAATCTCAGGGGACTACTCTACTTCACAGACGGCAAAGGCATCTACCCGAAAAAGAAGCCGCCATATGACACTGCCTTCATCTTCTGTGAGGAAAGTTACGAAGACAGGAATGTCCCGCCCTGGGCGATCAAACTGGTCCTGCCGAGGGAAGACCTGGAAGTGGAGAAAGAAGACCTGAAAGAATCACAGTTTGTCTGGCCAGAGCAGCAGACGTAAGGAGCAGAAAACCGATGAATATCAAGCGTGCAAAACAGGAGATCAAAGATACGATCGAGGCTTACCTCGAGAAAGATGAGTTCGGACAGTACCGGATCCCGGAAATCCGCCAGAGGCCGGTCCTGCTGATGGGTCCGCCCGGAGTAGGCAAGACTCAGATCATGGAGCAGGTCGCATCTGAATGTGACATCGGACTGGTGGCCTACACCATCACCCACCACACAAGGCAAAGTGCGATCGGACTCCCATTCATCGAAAAGAAAAAATATGGTGGCAGGGACATGTCTGTCACCGAGTATACGATGAGCGAGATCATCGCTTCCGTGTACGACCGAATGGAAGAATCAGGCAAAAAAGAGGGGATTCTCTTCATCGATGAGATCAACTGTGTCTCCGAGACACTCGCGCCGACCATGCTGCAGTTTCTGCAGTGCAAGACATTCGGCAACCAGAAAGTCCCGAAGGGATGGATCATCGTTGCCGCGGGGAATCCGCCGGAATACAACAAATCCGTCCGTGACTTTGATGTGGTCACCCTTGACCGTGTCAAGGTCATCGATGTCGAAGCTGACTTTCCGGTATGGGAAGAATATGCCTATGCGGCAAAAGTCCACGGAGCAGTCATCTCCTATCTGGACATACACAGGGACAATTTCTACCGCTGCGAGACGACAGTGGACGGCAGACAGTTCGTAACTGCCAGAGGATGGGAGGACCTGTCCGAGATGATCTATTCCTACGAACGCCTCGGCAAGAAGATGGATGAGGATGTGATCTGCCAGTATATCCAGTATCCGGTCATTGCGAAGGACTTTGCCAACTATCTTGAACTTTATTACCGTTATAAACAGGATTACCAGGTTGATGAGATCCTGTCTGGCATCATCCGGCCGGGTACGCTCAGTAAACTTCGCTATGCCGCATTTGACGAGAGGATCGAGATCGTATCTCTCCTTCTCTCAAGACTCTCTGCTGACTTCAGCAGAGTCTGGGAGACCGACCGGTATGTAGGGCATCTGTTCACGATTCTGAAAGAGTTCCGCCAGGAAGCAGGAAAAGTTTCCATAAAAACCTCCGGTACGGATCCCTCAGAGCCAGATCCATATGCATCACTTCTGTCCGGGATCCTTGATGACCTGCATGCCGGGATCGAAAGCAGGATCAGTGCCGGACAAAGCGAGAAGGATCTGACAGCCGAATACCGCACCGTTTTCCGCACCTGTCATCGCTATGTGCAGCTTCTGACTGAAAAAAGACCTGAAGACGCAGACACAGCTTTCGAGTTTCTGAAAACGGAGTTTGCGTCCGAACGAAAGACTCTGGATTCTGCTGCTGCTGAAACATCAGGCCGTCTTGAATATGCCTTTGACTTCATGGAAGCTGCCTTCGGTGAAAGCCAGGAGATGGTCTACTTCATCACGGAGCTCTCGGTCAGCCGTTATGCCATGGACTTTCTCAGGGAGCATGAATGCGCCCGCTACTATCGTTATAACAAAGCTCTCCTGTTCGATGATGCCCAGGCAGGCATCCGCCAGCAGCTGAAGGATCTTCGCAGTGAGATGCGCGGTGAAGAGATACGTTAAACCTGTGCCCGCGGTGCGCGCGCGACTCATCTCGAGTCTTACGACTCTCGATGTTCGCTGTCGCCACATGGGCGTCTCCCCGTGCTAGCACGGTCGACGCCCATGTGGCTCGCAGCCTTAATCGAGGCGGGACTACGTCCGCCTGCTCGATCCGGCTACGCCGCAATCATCTCAAGTCCTTCGGACTTTCGATGATTGCTGTCGCCCCATAGGCGTCTCCCCGTGCTAGCACGGTCGACGCCCATGTGGCTCGTAGCCTTACAAAAAAGTCCGGAAGGAATTCCTTCCGGACTTTCGTATTCTGCATGAGATTCTCCGAAGGAGATACGATCATCTCTTGGAGAACTGCGGCGCTCTTCTTGCCTTCTTCAGACCATACTTCTTACGTTCCTTCATACGCGGATCTCTGGTAAGGAATCCTGCAGCCTTGAGCGGCTTTCTGTATTCCGGATCTGCTTCAAGCAGAGCACGTGAGATGCCGTGACGGATAGCGCCAGCCTGTCCGGTCGTGCCGCCGCCACTGACGTTGACAAGAACGTCAAACTTGTCTGCATTCTCAGTCAGAACAAGCGGCTGACGAACGATGGTCTTCAGGGTCTCGAGACCGAAGTACTCATCGATATCTCTCTTATTGATAGTGATCTTACCGGTTCCCGCTACCAGATATACGCGGGCAACAGAGCTTTTTCTTCTTCCGGTTCCGTAGAACTTATCGCTAGCCAAAGTACGTTACCTCCCTCTTAGAATGTCAGCGTCTCAGGATTCTGTGCCTGATGCTTGTGATCCGGGCCTGCATATACAAACAGCTTCTTCTGCATCTGTCTTCCGAGCGGTCCATGAGGAAGCATTCCGAATACTGCATGCTCGATCACCTTCTCCGGCTTCGTAGCGATCGCTTCGCGGAGGGTTGTGAACCTTGATCCGCCAACGAACTTGGAATGAGTGAAATAAGTCTTCTGGTCAAGCTTCTTGCCGGTTGCCTTGATCTTCTCAGCATTGACAACGATGACATAGTCACCGGTATCGATGAACGGAGTGAAGGTCGGCTTGTTCTTTCCTCTGAGGACTGCAGCTACCTGCGCAGCCAGACGGCCGAGCGTCATACCATTCGCATCGACTACATACCACTTTCTTTCGATCGTAGATGGGGTCGCCATATAGGTTTTCATCGAAATTCCTCCATAAATCAGATTCTGCACGCGGCTGAGAGGGCCGCGACCTGTGGACTGACAGAAGTTATATCTGCCCTTCCGGTTATAGAAAAGCGCTATTTCCGGGGAGCGCTTATCATGCTTTCTGGGCGGCTTTGTCCAAGTCGCACTAGGATATTATAGTCACTCACCGGATGACTGTCAACCTGGAATTTCCGCGATCTTACTGAAATTCCCGCGGCCTTACTGACCTCTTACTGTTTTCACAGGGCTAAGCGCCCCGCATCTGCGAAAGCATCACAGGTACTCGATCTCCATCAGGGTCAGCCCTTCCGGCCTCGCGGTATCTCCGGCAAGTCCCCTGTCTTTTGCCTCCAGCACATCCTCCATCTCTGAAGGCTCCATCTGGCCGCCTCCGACCCGGAGCAGCGTTCCTGCGATGATCCGGACCATATTGTAGAGGAAGCCGTCCCCGGTGATCATAAGCGTGATCATATCGCCGTCCCTCTTTACCGAGATGTCAAAGATCGTCCTTACATGGTTCGGCCTTTCCGGCTTAGCAGTGCAGAAGGAAGAGAAATCGTGCTTTCCGGCGAGGCACTGCGCCGCTTCGTTCATCTTCTCCGCGTCAAGCGGATAGTAATAGAAAGTGGAATACCTCGAGACCAGGGGATTCGGGATCGCCCGGTTCCAGATCTGGTAGCGGTAGGTCTTTCTGACCTTGCAGAAGCGCGGATGGAAATCGTCCGGCACCTGCTCTGACTTCTGCACTTTGATGTCGGAAGGAAGCCTGGTATTCATCGCGAATGCGATCTTATCAACTGGCATCCTTGCCTCGGTATTGAACACTGCCACATTGCCCATGGCGTGAACGCCTGCATCGGTGCGGCTTGCACCTGTCACATGGATCTCTTCCCCCAGCAGCTCCGACAGATGTCTGTCAAGCTCTGCCTCGATCGTATCGCCTTCCGGCTGTATCTGCCAGCCATGGTAATTCGTGCCGTCATAAGCGACGGTCAGCTTCACTCTTCTCATAAGATATTGACCGGGATCTTCACAAAGAATTTCAGCAGGATCATCAGGATCAGATAGACAGCCATCGCGATATATGCAGCCACGTCACGTCTCCTGTATACCAGAGGCTTCATCTTGGTCCTTCCTGCTCCGCCGTGGTAGCCGCGGGACTCCATAGCCAGGGCAAGATCATTCGCCCTGCGGAATGCAGATACGAAAAGCGGGACCAGCAGCGGGACCATAGCCTTCACTCTCCGGATCAGGCCACCTGAATGAAAGTCCGCTCCTCTCGCCTCCTGCGCTCTCATGATCTTGTCCGTCTCATCCATCAGGATCGGGATGAAACGGAGAGCGATGCTCATCATCATCGCAATCTCGTGAACCGGTACATGGAAGACATTCAGAAAGCCCAGTCCAGTCTCCAGTCCATCCGTCAGGCTGTTCGGCGTGGTCGTAAATGTGAGGATGCTCGATCCTATGATCAGGTAGGTCAGCCTCACCGCCATATGGATGGCAAAACGGATCCCTTCCGCAGTGATCGACAGCTTCCAGAACTTCCAGACGGTCCTTCCCGGAGTGAGGAACAGGTTGAAAAGTACTGTGATCAGCATCAGGACGAAAACCGGTTTCAGTCCCTTCAGGATATATTTCAGCGGGATCTTCGAAGTCGTCACCACGACTGCGATTGCAAGCGTTGCCAGCAGATATGCGCTCACCGATCCGAACGCAAAAAGAGACACAATGAAGACCATAGTGCCCATGAGTTTGACTCTCGGATCCAGCCGGTGGATGATCGAATTGCCAGGATAATACTGGCCAAGCGTGATATCTTTCAGCATCAGTCATCCGCCTTTCCGCCTGTCAGGCCATCCTGAGATCTTCCCGCAAAGGCCGCGCCGGCTCCGAGCTCCTTCAGGATCTGGTCCCTGGCTTCGGGCAGGGTCGTCACCGTATCCTTCACGTCCCATCCTTCCTGACGGAGAGCTTTCATGATATAGGTAACCTGGGGAGCCGCAAGCCCGACTTCCTCCAGTTCCTTCACATGGGTAAAGACTTTTTCCGGCACATCGTCGTACAGGATCTTTCCTTTGTCCAGAACGATGATCCGGTCTGCATAATCTGCCACATCATCCATACTGTGGGAGACTAGCACCACCGTGATCTCCTGCTTCCGGTGGAGATCTCTGAGAACGCCCAGGATCTCATCCCTTCCTTTTGGGTCAAGGCCTGCCGTCGGTTCATCCAGGACCAGCATCTTCGGCTTCATCGCCAGGATGCCGGCGATCGCAACTCTTCTCTTCTGTCCGCCGGAAAGGTCAAACGGGGACTTCTGCTCGTAACTTTCGTCCAGGCCAACCATCCGCATGGCTTCCCTTGCCTGCTTCTCCGCATCCTCGGAGTAAAGCCCCTGATTCTTCGGGCCGAAGCACACATCTTTCAGGACCGTTGTCTCAAAGATCTGGTATTCCGGATACTGGAATACGAGCCCTACCTGGAAACGCAGGTCCCGCATGGAATATCCTTCCTCGCAGATATTTTTTCCGTCCACATAGATTGCACCTGATGTCGCTTTGTTAAGACCGTTCAGGTGCTGGATGAGAGTCGATTTGCCAGACCCGGTATGTCCGATGATGCCGATGAACTCTCCTCCGTGGATCGTCAGGCTGATATTATCCAGTGCCTTCTTCTCGTAGGCAGTCCCCTGACCATATATATAACTCAGATTCTCTATTCTGATTTCCATCTGTTCTCACTTTCCGGTACCCGCTCCGGGCAGAAAGTCGGATCCGCACCTGTGAAAAGACAGGATACTGCTCACTTCCGTCCTTTGAGCTTTCCCAGTTCTTCCGTCAGCTCCCCGATCGTGAGGATCCCGTCCGGAAGCGGTACTCCGCTCTGCTTCAGCATATATGCGAGTTCCGTCACCTGGGGGACATCAAGCCGGATCTTCTTCAGATCTTCGACCCTCGAGAAGATCTCCCTTGGAGTTCCCGTCATGACAACCTTGCCTTCATCCATGACAATGACCCGGTCTGCATGGATCACTTCTTCCATGTAATGGGTGATCAGGATGACGGTAACCCCTTCCTCCCGGTTCAGCTGCCGTACCGTCCCGACGACTTCCGACCTTCCTCCCGGATCCAGCATGGCTGTCGGTTCGTCCAGCACGATGCACTTCGGCCGCATCGCGATGACGCCAGCGATCGCTACCCGCTGCTTCTGGCCTCCCGAAAGCCTGTTAGGAGAACTCTTGCGGTATTCCATCATTCCGACAGCCGTAAGTGCCTTCCTGACTCTCTCCCAGATTTCCTTCGTCGGCACGCCCATATTCTCAGGTCCGAATCCCACATCTTCCTCCACAACGGATGAGATGATCTGATTGTCCGGGTTCTGAAAGACCATGCCGGCTGCCTGACGGACAAGCCATACCTTGGATTCATCCCGGGTATCGCTGCCGTCAACAAACAGAGTACCTCCGGTCGGGATGAGCAAAGCATTCAGCTGCCTGGCCAGCGTGGACTTCCCGGACCCGTTGTGTCCGAGGATCGCAATGAACTGACCTTCTTTCACATCCAGATCCACACCTTTCAGCGCTTCATAGGATGAATCCACCTTGCCCTCGTCATCGTAGTGAAGATACTCATATCGGAGTTCATGACCTTCTATGATCGATTTTCTGTCTGGTTTTCTCATTCCTGAATTCTTCTGACCGACTGGCCCTCCCGCAGGTTTGCCCGGAATATCTGGTATTCCCTGCCTTGTTTTTTGTTGATCAGCTCAAAAAGGACACGGCTGGCTTCCGTCGCCATCTCTTCCAGGGGCTGCTCTACCGTTGTAAGAGACGGATGGTAATAATCCGCAAGATCCAGACCGTCAAATCCGGCGACTGATACATCGTCTGGAACCCTGAGTCCTGCATCAAAGATCGCCTTGCACGCACCGATCGCGATCGTATCGGCGATCGCATAAAGCGCCGTGAACTGTACTCCCTTCTCGAGGAGGACCCTTGTCTGCTCATACCCATTCTCCATGGTATAGGTGCCCTGCCCAGGCTGCATGGATACGACAAGTGATTCATCATAAGGAATGCCGTGTTTTTCCAGTGCCTCCCGGTATCCCGTAAGTCTCAGCCTGCCGATACCGGAATCTCGTTCCAGAGCAGTCAGGATCGCGATCTTCTTATGTCCCATGCTGCAGAGATAATCAACCATCCGGAAGCTCTCTGCTTCATCATCGATCGCAACTACGCCGAATCCGTCCGTCTCTTCCGAAAGCTGTGCATTGACCGTACAGATCACAAACGGAACCGTGAGCTGCCGCAGCAGATCTTCTCTCGGATGACTGGTCCCCCCGAGGAATATGATCCCCTTCAGCCGCTTTTCTTTCTCAAGCCTGATCGCCGTCTCGACCTCATTCTCCTCCTCGTCAACCTGCTGCAGGACAAACAGATACTGTTTGCCCAGGATATCCTTTTCCAGCAGCTGGATCATCTTTCCGAAAAGGGGATTGCTGATCCCTTTTGCCAGGACCGCTATGGTATTGGACTCGGATCTTTTGAGATTCCTTGCACTATTGTTCGGAATATACCGGTACTTTGCGATGGTATCCATGATCTTTTTCTTGGTCTCAGGATTGATGTCAGGATGATCATTGATCGCCCTTGATACCGTACTGACACCGACACCGCAGATCCTGGCAATTTCCTTGATCGTGATCTGTTCCATCATCCGTCCCTTCCATCCGCAGCCTTACAGCAGACTGCGACTTACGCATTATAGCAACTTCACTTCGCTCATGCAATCACACCCGGCGCGCCTCTCTGTCCGATGCACAAAACGAAGAATGGCAGGACAGCCTGACTGGCCGCCCCGCCACCATCACTTCGTTGTTTTTTCAGCTCCTGGGACATCTTCCGGAAAGCTCGGTCAGCCTTCTGATCCGTGCTGCCACCTCTTCGGTGAACTGTCCCTTTCCAAGCCTCCAGCACCAGTTTCCCCCGGTAGTGGATGGATGGTTCATCCTTGCCTCAGACCCCAGGCAGAGGTAATCCTGCATGGGGATCACACAGGTATCGGATACACTTTCCATCGCCATGCGGATGAACTGCCAGACAACCTGCTCGGAAGTCATTCCTTTTAGTCCGAGATAATCGTCCGCCATCTTCTTATCCGCCCCCTGAAGCTCATCCTCATACCAGCTCTTCAGAGTCTGGTTGTCGTGGGTCCCGGTATAGACGACAGTGTTTCTCGTATAGCCATAAGGAAGATACCCCGAGCCGGTATCTCTCGAGTCAAATGCGAATTCGATGACCTTCATCCCCGGGAAGCCGGAATCCTTTACCAGCTGGATGACGGTAGGCGTCAGAAAGCCCAGATCTTCCGCTATGATCGAACCGGAAGTCACCTTCGCATTCTCAGCCAGCGCCCGGAACAGTTTCATGCCCGGTCCCGGCATCCACTTGCCGTTCACCGCAGTCCTGTCCCCGTACGGAACCGAATAATACTCATCAAAGCCTCGGAAGTGATCGACTCTGACGACATCATAGAGGTCAAGACAGTGACCGATCCTTCTCTTCCACCATGCAAACCCGGTCTGCTCATGATATTCCCAGTTGTAGAGCGGATTGCCCCACAGCTGTCCGTCCGCTGAAAATGCATCAGGCGGGCACCCTGCTACGGCAACCGGGATGTTGTCCCGGTCCACCCGGAACATCTCCGGATGAGTCCAGAAGTCGGAACTGTCTGCGGAAACATAGATCGGGATATCGCCTATGATACGGATTCCCTTCGCGTTCGCATATCCCTTAAGCGCTTTCCACTGGACCGAGAATTCATACTGGAGAAAATTGTAGAAGCGGATCTCCTCCTGATACTTCTTCCTGGCATCCTTCAGAGTTTCCGGGTCTCTCAGCCTCAGTTCATCCGGCCACTCCAGGAAACTTCTGCCTCCCTGAGCTTTCTTGAGCGCCATGAAGAGCGAATAGTCTGGAAGCCAGTCCTTGCTGTCGTCAGCAAACTTCCTGTAGTCTTCGCTCGTTTCGAAATCGCTTCTTCCAAAGGCCAGCCTCAGAACCCTGAAACGGTTCTCGTAAAGTTTCTGGTAATCGACTTTCGTGTCATCTTCTCCGAAGTCGACACCCTCCGCCTCTTCCTTCTTCAGAAGCCCTTCATCGATCAGTGTATCCAGATCGATGAAATACGGGTTTCCCGCAAATGCGGAGAACGACTGATATGGTGAATCTCCGTAGCCCGTCGGCCCCAGGGGCAGGATCTGCCAGTAGTGCTGACCCGCGAGGACCAGCATATCAACGAAATCCCTGGCACTCTTTGAAAAAGTTCCGATCCCGTACGGAGAAGGAAGACTGGAGACCGGTAATAATATTCCTGAATATCTCATATAAGCCTCGTGATTTTCTGCCGCTTTTCGGACGTCTCATATCGTCCGGAAGTTCCGGCATCGTTATCGGTAACGTTTCCATCAATGACAGAATAATAGCACAGGACGATCTGTCTTTCAATATCAGAATCGTCCTGTGCTCACATTTTTCAGGAGAATTCAGTGCTCAGCACTTCTCCGGCTCCGGATAATCCACGCCGAAAGTCTCGACGGTAACCGTCTTCATCTTCTGGTCTTCCATCGGTCTGTCGGAATAATCGGTATCGACCTGTGCGATCGCATCTACGACATCCATTCCTTCTGTAACTTTCCCGAACGCCGCATAATCCCCATCAAGATACGGTGCATCTCCATGCATGATAAAAAACTGCGATCCGGCAGAGTTCGGGCTCATCGCTCTCGCCATGGACAGAACGCCCGGAGTATGTCTCAGAGTATTCTGTCTGAAATGGTTCTTGCGGAACTCTCCTTTGATGGAGTATCCCGGACCTCCCATACCAGTTCCCTCCGGATCGCCGCCCTGGATCATAAAGCCGGCGATGACGCGGTGAAAGATCAGCCCGTCATAGAATCCCTTCTTTACAAGGGAGATAAAGTTGTTGACCGTATTCGGAGCCATATCCGGATAAAGCTCCGCCTTGATGACTCCTCCGTTTTCCATCGTGATCGTTACGACCGGATTCTGTGCCATGATCTGCACTCCTTTCCTGAATCTTATGGTTTCCCGTCATATATGACTGTGTGGGTTTCTCGCAGATACGGCAGACCTTCTTTTCAGACGGAGCAGGATAAGCTTCCCCTCATCCGTTCTTTTTCCCGTATCGAGAAAACCTAGTTTTTCTGCAAGCGTTAAGGATGCGATATTGGAAGGGTCGATCCTTGCGAAGACCTCTGTGCATTCAAGGTCTCTGAATGCGAAGGAAAGGATGGCCCTGCATGCCTCTTCCGCATATCCTCTGCCTCTTTGGTCCCGGGCGATCAGATAGCCGATCTCGATCCTGCCTTCCGGTGAGATCTCATCGGCTTTGGGCATAAGTCCGCACCGTCCGATGATCCTGCCGCTGTCCTTCTTCTCGACGGTCCATAGCCCGAAGCCAAAAAAACGGTAAGCAGTACGGATATAGGCCAGATATTCATCAAAACCATCCTCCGGAATAACGGACAGCATTCCATCATGATGTGCTTCATCGGACATCCTCCGGATCGCTTCGTAATCCTTCTGGCAGCTTTCCCGGACGATCAGCCTATTTGTCCTCAGGATCTCCACTGGCAGCCCCAGGGAGCGGTCATATGCGTCGAGGATATCTTCGGGACCGATATCAGAAGGCACTTCCATAACCAGCGACGCACCGTCAAAAAAATTTTCTCCAGCGGCCTGACATCCGACCACGAACTTTCCAGCCTGTTCCATCTTCCGTGCAGTTTCTTCACTGTCCGTGATCACGATCTCAGCATCTTCCAGAGCATCGGCTGTGCATAAGCCTGTCCCTGTCATTCTCCGTATCTCTGCTTCCTGCTCCCCGCTTTTCAAAGCATACAGTACCTTCGGTCTGACTGACTTATCTGCATTTCTCATGTTCCAATAGACCACATCCGGCAGCGTCCTGAATATTTCGGATATGCAAAAAGCCCGCCACCGGCGGCCTTTTTGCATCCTATGGAATACAAAGATTGCCTGATCTGATGCTTCAGACCAGGCAACCTCTCAGTTACATATTCGATTCTCAGACAAGCTCAAGAACAACTTCCATTGCTCCATCGCCGCGTCTCTGACCGAGCTTGATGATCCTGGTATATCCGCCGTTACGGCCGACATACTTCGGAGCGATCTCGTCAAAAAGCTTTGCCGGAAGATCGACCTTCCTGGTGTTCTTCTTTCTTCCTGCCGCTTCCTTCGGGACCTCGGTAACCGGATAAAGCACCTGAAGCATCTGACGTCTTGCATGAAGTCTTGCCGGGTTGTCCTTCTTGATCTCCTTCTGGACCTCATCGTATACGGTTCTCTTCTTCCCGTCTACGACTTCCTTGACTCTCTTCCCGTCAGCGTCCTTGCGGGCAACCTTAGCGGTAACGGTAACAGTCTGGAAATCATCCTTCTCCTTGACTGCAAGAGCGATCAGGCCATCAGCGATCTTCATGACTTCCTTAGCCTTGGACTCGGTGGTGATGATCCTTCCATGGTAAAGAAGCTGTGTAACCTGGCTGCGGAGCAGAGCCATTCTCTGGGAAGATGTTCTGCTGAGTTTTCTGTATCCTGACATCGTTATTTCCTCCAAATCCAGCAATACAGGCGCGCATTCTTCGGTCTTACCGCCTGCATGCGATAGTGAGTCCCCCGGCTATCGGGGATCCTCATCCATTATCTGTGTCTTAACCCTGTTCACTGCTGCTGGGGCGAAGATGCAGTCCCATATCCTTCAGTTTGTTAAGGACTTCCTCAAGCGATTTTCTGCCGAGGTTACGGACCTTCATCATATCGTCCTCTGTCTTATCGCAGAGCTCTCCGACCGTATTGATCCCAGCCCTCTTCAGGCAGTTGTAGGAACGCACGGACAGTTCCAGTTCATCGATGGTCATATCAAGCTGGCCACCGTCAGTATCCTGCTTCGTGTCCGCCAGGACCGGCTGTACCGGTGTATCGGAAAGGTCGATGAACATTCTGAGATGATCACTCAGGACCTGCGCAGCCATGCTGACAGCCTTGTCAGGAGCAAGGGTTCCATTCGTCCACACGTCAAGCGTAAGCTTATCGTAATCGGTATCCTGCTTGACACGGGTATTTTCCACTGTCATGTTTACGCGCTCAACCGGTGTGTAGATCGCGTCTACAGCGATCATTCCGATCGGCATGTCATCACGCTTGCTCTTCTCGGCGCCGATATAGCCTCTGCCATTCGTGATGGTAAGTTCCATCCTGAGCGGCTTGTCTCCGCTTCCGAGATTCATATGTGCGATCACCTGATCCGGGTTGACGATCTCGATATCCTGATCTGCCTCGATGTCTGCTCCGGTGACAACTTCCTTGAAGCAGTCGATGTAAGCGGTCTTCGGCTCATCAGAAGTACTGTTGTTTCTGATAGAAAGACTCTTCAGGTTCAGGATGATCTCAGTAACATCTTCCTTAACACCCGGAATGCAGCTGAACTCATGCTGTACTCCTTCGATCTTCGCCTGGCTGACAGCACTTCCCGGAAGAGAAGAGAGCATGATTCTTCGAAGAGAATTACCGAGCGTAATGCCATAGCCACGCTCCAGCGGCTCTACAACAAAACGGCCGTGCTTCTTGTCGTCCGAAATCTCTGCAACTGTAATCTTTGGAACGATGAACTCGAGCAACTCAGTCCCTCCTTATTTGGGTGTGTGCCTTGTAGATCTCTAATATATATCATGCTGCTAGGCCGCGCCGGATCCTTCGGGATCGGCAGCCCGGCAGGCATCCTATATTACTTGGAATACAGCTCGACGATCTGGACTTCGTCGACCGGGACATCGATCATCTCTCTGGTCGGCAGGGACTTGACGGTTCCCTTGAAGTTCTCAGCATCATACTCAAGCCATTCCGGGATCAGTCTTCCGCTGGTAGCTTCTGCGATATCCTTATATCTCTGGGAATCTCTGCACTTTTCCTTGATCTCAACAACGTCGCCTGCAGAAACAAGAGCAGACGGGATGTTGACGCACTTGCCGTTGACGAGTACCTGCTTGTGGTCAACGATCTGACGAGCTTCTCTTCTGGTTCTGGCAAGTCCGAGACGGAAGATAACATTGTCAAGTCTGGACTCCAGAAGGATCATAAGGTTCGGTCCGGTCATGCCCGGCATTCTCTCTGCCTTCTTGTAATAGTTGCGGAAAGGCTTCTCGGTAACGCCGTAGATGAACTTTGCCTTCTGCTTCTCACGAAGCTGGGTGCCATACTCAGACACCTTTCTGTGAGAGCGCTTCAGCTCTCTCTTGGACTTCTTATCATAACCCAGAACGGTAGGCTCCATTCCGAGGGATCTGCATCTTTTCAGTACAGGTGTTCTATTGACTGCCATTTAGATCTTACCTCCATATATATTTGATGGCATCGCTGATGAACGGGATAATAAAGATTAAACCCTTCTTCTCTTCGGCGGACGGCATCCGTTGTGCGGAACAGGAGTCACATCAGAGATGGAGATAACCTGAAGTCCGTTAGCGGACAGAGCACGGATCGCGGCTTCACGTCCTGATCCCGGTCCCTTTACGAAGACATCAACTGACTTTAAGCCATGAATGATCGCAGCCTTGGTAGCGGTCTCTGCTGCCATCTGAGCTGCATACGGAGTAGACTTTCTGGAGCCCTTGAAGCCCAGTCCGCCGGCACTTGCCCACGAAAGAGCATTTCCTTCCGCATCGGTCAGAGTAACGATCGTGTTGTTGAAGGAAGACTGGATATGTGCCTGGCCTCTTTCTACATTCTTTCTAACGCGCTTTTTAACGACTTTCTTTACACCCTTTTTATCTGCCATTATATTTCAAACCTGCTTTCTGATTGATAATCCGAGCTCTACGATTACTTCTTCTTGTTGGCAACAGTACGACGCGGGCCTTTGCAAGTTCTTGCATTGGTCTTTGTCTTCTGACCACGGCACGGAAGTCCCTTTCTGTGACGGACTCCTCTGTAGCATCCGATCTCGGTCAGTCTCTTGATGTTCATAGCAGTGTCACGGCGAAGATCACCTTCGACCATAACATCAAGATCATCCATAGCACTGCGGATATTCTCAACCTCATCATCGGTGAGATCTCTGACACGGGTATCAGGATTAACATTCGCTTTTGCGAGAATCTTGTTCGAAGTTGTACGGCCAATTCCGTAGATGTAAGTAAGGCCGATCTCAACTCGCTTATCTCTCGGTAAGTCTACACCAGCTATACGAGCCATGTATTAATTCCTCCTAAAATGAATTGTCTTTAACTGGGACTGATGCTCTGCGTCAGTCCAGCTGCCAGGTCAAGGCAGCCTTTCCGGTCCATTAAGCCGAAGCTTTTGATCGCTTCCTGCAAATGTGCGCACCGCCCTGAGCGGTTTTAGGGTGGATGGAAACCGCACGCATCCTGAGCCGGTATTAAGGGCAATATCCCAACGAAATAATCCTGTGATCGTGTCTCGGACGGTGTAATGTCCGGCAGGTTCTTATCTCATCGTATATTGTCAACGCAATGGGCAGGTCATGCCTTTCAGCATACGGCAATGCTCATGCGTACAAACCGCTTTGGTTCTGCTCAGCCCTGTCTCTGCTTATGCTTCGGGTTCTCGCAGATGATCATGATTCTTCCTTTTCTCTTGATAACCTTGCACTTCTCGCACATCGGCTTCACAGAAGAACGAACCTTCATTCCGTATCCTCCTTTCTCACGTCTCAAGACGTGAACTGAAAATCAATTCTCCTTCAAGGCGCAATAAACCCCTGTCAGAGTCAGAAAAGATTATACGCTGTCCTGATCAGCAATGCAAGCAGTATTTCTCACTGATCCGTTCAAAAAGCATAAGGCAGCAGCTCCGTATCACCCTTCTGGAAAGATCCGGAAAAACAAAAAGCCGTCCCTTTCTCAGGACGGCTTCCATGCTGCGGAAGATGAGACTTGAACTCACACGGTACGAATACCACAAGATCCTTAGTCTTGCTCGTCTGCCAATTCCGACACTTCCGCGAACAGAAAGTATCATACCAGAGCATTATCTCTGTGTCAACACCTATTTTAGAGAATCAAAAAAATATTGTTACTGTTC
This sequence comes from Lachnospiraceae bacterium UBA7729, assembly GCA_002482005.1. Lineage (GTDB taxonomy): Bacteria > Bacillota > Clostridia > Lachnospirales > Lachnospiraceae > Porcincola. The sequence continues at coordinate 83,499 of DLFD01000023.1, forward strand.
ACAGC
>DLFD01000062.1 GCA_002482005.1 Lachnospiraceae bacterium UBA7729
AGGAAAAGTGATTGAGGCAAAATTTCTTTACTTTTCTCGATAGCTCGTATATCAATTTTGCGTCGTCCAGAGCCCTATGTGGCACTTCTTTATTGATCCCATATGACCTTAATGACGTGGACAGTTTATAATCTGTCTGAAAGATTTGCTCTTTTCTTACTATTTTTATCAAATCATATAGCGGGTTTGCAAGCCCTTGAATCCCGCACCGGTTCATGGCTGCAGTCAGGAATTCGACATCAAAGTGAACATTATAGCCCACCAAAGGTGCATCGCCAATGAATGCCAGAAAGCGCTGCAAGGTTTCCTTCAGATTCTCACCTGCTTCTGCCATCTGGTTAGTAATACCAGTAAGCTTTTTAACCTTTTCCGGAATCTTTGATTCGGTTCTTATAAGTTGCTGAAAATATGTATTTTTTTCTCCTTCATGTCTCACTGCTCCTATTTCCAGAATCTCATTCTTTTCCGGATCGAGTCCCGTCGTTTCAATATCAATGCACACATAGACATCCGGAATTTCATCTCTTTCTGATTGTTTCACCGGTATTTTCCCTTCAGACGCTACGTTTCCGCTTTTAGACATCACGCTCCTTCGTGCACGTCTCATCTTGTAAGCACTGCTGAACCCTTTCTTTAATTCTGTATCTTGGTGCCTTGTCCCGGGCTGGATGACCAATGGAATTCCATCATAGTCAATTACTTTGCGTGCTGTGTTGATTGTCACAAAATTATAGCCTATCTCATTTCTGCAGGAATAACTCATGGTCGCTTCACCGGATCCGACCATATTGCATACACGTTCCCATAAATATTCCCTGATTCTGGAATTAAAATTCCCCACATAGACGCCAGTATCGATTTCCTGCATCCATTTGGTAAGATCGCCTCTCAATGAAATCGGGACTTTTCGTAATGTTATGACTGTCAACGGCATCAGTTTTCCGGATCTCCCTTACTGTAATTTACTCCGTACGGAACAAGTCCTTCTTTATCGTCCCAGAGATTGATTGGCTGAATATCGATCTGCTCGTTATCCGGAATTTCGAGCAGCTTTTGAAGGTCCTTGACTACACGGGCAAAAAATTTTCCATCCACCATGTAGTCCCTGACCTTCAGCCTGGTCACCCTTCCTACATCCTCGCCTTCCTCATAATCCTCCGCAACCTGGAAGGCAATCGGAATCGTAATCTCAGCCTTATACAGGTCAGCGATATCATAGACAAAAGAAAGATCATGTCCAGTATGCACAAACCCGAGTCCTGGGCTCAGTCCTAATGCTGCAACAACGCTATGAATTACCCCGTAAAGAGCGACATTCGCCGCAGACAGAGCTTGGTTGACAGGTGTACTCCCCTGATAATTGTCCGGATCATACTCCCGCCGGTCCCATTCCACGTTATGCAGTTTGGACTGCTCTCTGTACACTTTTCTTACTCTGGCGCCCTCATGCGCTCTAAGCTGCTGCATTGTGTAGCTGGATACATCCTCATCCGGAAATCTTATCTGATACATCTTTCGGGCAATCATCACCCTGGATCGAACATTCGTAACCAGTTCCGCCTGCTTCATCAGAAACCGTGTAGTCCTTGACAGGGATCTCCCGTGAGCGTACTCCCTTACCGCATGCTCGCCTACCCATATGATACTGGTTCCTGTATCTCCTAATAACTCGACTGCACGGTGGGTGATATCCGTTCCCGGGCCAAGCATAAGAACTCCGATCATTGCCGCAGGAACGAATATCTTTCCCCTTTCTTCAAGGATTGTGACCGCACTGTCCTGCCTGTTGATAACCGCATGCTCAACATAGATATATGTAACCCTGTCGGTAATCTGTGGTAGTTCTGGAAGTGTAATCTTATCCGTCTCAGCACTCATATCTTCACTTTATCTCCGGAATGACGGTCATCATTCCACACCCATAAGCCTTTTTCTTCCCAATTCCATGTATCAAAGTATCCCGAAACTGATCGACATCGGTCACTTCAAGTTTTCCTTCATAGGCAACCACGCACAGATGCACCTGCCTCATACCTGCTTTTCTGAGTATGTCATAATGACGATCCGTAATCCTATACTGATCTTCAAGAAGCCGAAAACCATACTTTTCAGCCCTCTTCTCCAGAAATTCCATCTGCTTTGCTACGGTAATCTCCGGATAGACACGTCCACGCTTTCCCTCACCCTGAGATACAGAATGTACAGGGTTCAGCACGACCCGGAATCTGTATACTTTGCCTGCTTCTATCCTATTCAGGTATGAAGAATAATCTTTTGTCTCTGCGGAGCCTTCGACTCCATATTTCTCAAGTCGGCCCAAATCTGGTTTTTCTTCACTTACAACTAACAGGTAGCTTTTTTCACCTAATGGGTCAAGTCTCCATAATTTACGGGATCTGTTTTCTTTACCTTCTTCCTGAGGAAAACTATCTTCCACCCAACTGTGAAAGGCTCCCAGATGTGTAAGATCACGTATTTTTCTCCTGTTGGCTGTATCAAGCTGCACTCGTGATAAATACATCCCTTTGCTCCGATCTATATCAGCAGACGAATGATGCACATCATCGCTCAAGAATCAAGCGCTGAAAAAGCATCATGCTCCTGGCGCTTTGTAACGTCTCCTTTTTCCACTTCGGTCAGGATCATCTTTTCCTTCCTGAAGGTAAATTTTCTGCCTTTTTCAGAAAATGAAAGTACCCCATCTCTTCTGTACAGAACTTCCCTTCCTTCCAGGATCAGACTCCCATCAGCATATATAGGAATTCTAATAACGGCATCTTCCCCTGAGATATGCCTTAATCTTCTTCGGTACCATTCAGCGGCCTGCCAAGGTACACTTTGAAGCACTGATAGAACATTTTCATCTACAATACCAAGAAGACTGTCCGCCATAATCGGGCAGGATCGTCTTCCCTCATAGAGCGAATAATACGGCCGCTGGAGTGCTTTGTATATCTCATTCACCCAAAGGTCATCCTCTGATCCTATCGCGGCAACGAATACTGCATCTTCTATATATTCGCGATGTGTCACATAGTTTCTATCCAAAACTGGATCTGGTGTAAATTTATACTTATGGGCGTTCTGGAAATCCTCTATAATCTGACCAGCCTGATCCATTCGTACAGCATAATCAAGCTCATTCAGTTTCTGAATCTTTGCATCTTCCCCTCGTTTATAGCCCAACGCTGCCGCAATCATCCCTATTACAGCACTTTTGGACGGATAAGGATCCGTATGTCTGATCTCAAAGTGAGACCGTGTCCCCCAGGACTGCAGCGGGCCGGAGAATTTTAATATAATTGACTTCATATACCGTTTCCTTCCCCTTCTGCCTTCTCAAAAAATATATATACGCATCCGCATCGATGCCTACGTATCCTTACAGGATTGCATTCAGCTCGTCCGCAGTGTCCTTAAGAAGTTCAGCAAACGAAGTTTCTTCCTTTCCTTCCGAAACACCATTGCATTCTTCCGGTTTGATATAAAGAGTCAGCAGCGGCTGCTCCACAAACTTCTCAGTCTTTTTCAACTCAGCAAACATGCGATCAGTTGATTCTTTTACAAACCCTCTGTCAGAACGCACTGGGTTCTCAAAAGCGCTCACCAAACTGACTGGCCTGTCTTCCCTGATATTGATCATGAGTGCCTGCGGCAGTGTCTGATTCGCGAATGTGTTTACTTTTCCGGTAGGAAGTGATTTTGCAAAAGCCTCGATAAACAGTTTCACAGCCGAAACTGTGGCCTCTTTATCTTCCAGCTGACTGCAAAGATCATGAACCGCAATATTGGCATATCGGTAAAGAGTTGAAGAATTATATTCAACTGTACCAATCATTCCAGCTCCTGCCTGATCTTCCGGATTTTTATCATCCATAGCTGTATAGTAGTCAAATTCCGTCTGAACCGCATGGGTTGAGATAGCGTGTGCTACCTGTGCTGAAGCATCATCATTCAAAGAAGGATCATCCGCAACCATTCTCCCGAAGAGAGCAATATCAATCTCAGGATTTGCCTTCAGGATACTTTGAAGCATTTCTTTGTTTTTCTTATCGGAGATATCCTGTTTATGCTGAACTGCTGCCTCTGCCAAAGCTTTTGCCTGCCTTTTCCCAATAAAGAACAGTGCCTTGGCAGCCTTTTCTTTCTTATCAATCTTAAGGCCAGCAGTTTCAAATGTTTTTTCTGCAAGTTCCATCGCATCCTCTGCCGAAATTGCAGAATCCACATCCAAAATCTGCTCCGCCAGATATGCAACGATCCGCTTTGTTCTTACGCCAACATTCTCCGCTCCAAATTCAGCAAAATATCTTCGTATTGCCCTCTTCCAGGCCTGAGAGCTGACACGTGCTCTGCGTACTCCTCCATACTGAGCTGTCTTCGGGCTTCCTGAGTCATCTCTGTTCATATTTGACGGTGGCAGTGTCTGAATTGCATGAATATCGAGAAAAATCCTTTTATTACTCATTGTTTGTTCCCTCCTTCACATCTTCATCTGATTTTCCTGAATAATAGCCTGTTGCCCAACTAAAGCAGACCCTTTTCTGCTGTCCTTTCTGGATCCAGTAAAGATCATTCGCCAGCTTTGCAAAATTAATCGTCATCGGATTTTTGGATTTCACAATCTTGATCAGATGACGCAAGTGGTATGTCAGTTCATCATAAGACGCTGCTGTCATCATTGCGTTAAATCGTCTGTCAAGTGCCTGAGAGTCATTAATGTCTCTTCCTGCCTTTAATGACTCGCCGATAGAATTCTTACTTTTCTCATCGACAAGTACACTTTCCGAAGCCCCTTGCATACATATCGCATAGATCTGCAGTGTATTGTAGATAGCTGCTTCTTCAGGCGTAGCTGTTCCACGGGCTCCCAGGAAATCAGATGGCAGATTGTCCAATAGGAGCTGCCATACTTCATCTGCATCCTCCAGCTTCTTTCCAATCGAGTTTCTCAGGTTCGCCAGGTCAGCTGCAATATTCATTCCTTGCTTTCTCTGATATTCCAGCTTCTGAATAATACCATCCGTTACCTGATATACGCTCTTTGTTTCTTCATCCAATGCTATCCCTCCTTTTGATCAGCAATATTTCTTCAGCCTCCCCATAAACCGCAGATATGCGGTAACAACATTGTATGCATGGCCATCTTTGATGATTCCCCTATAATCCTGGCCCACCGAATCTTTTAATACTCCCTGGGCTTCTGAGACAGACAGCCTTCTCAGCTGTGACTTCCATTCAAGGATTTTCTCCTCCTTGGAGTCGTCTGACCGAATGCTCTGCAGCCAGTCCCTGAACGGTATATCAATCTGCTGATAAAGTGCCTTCTTACCTGACGCGATTATATGGGCTCCCTCCTTGTCCGGCGGCATACTGCGTATCTCGGCTATGTCTTCCAAAAGCCTTCCATAGACATTCTCCACGACCGATTTTGTTTCATCGACCACACTGTTAATCCTGATGAGCCAGCCAGATTGTCCTTCATCCGTAATAACGATATCGTTTAGCCGCAGCTCATCCGTAATCTCATCTACTGGAACCCACGATGTTGCATTCGCATCATCCTTCATACTGACCGCTTGAAGGGTCAGAGTACGCTCTCCGGCGACTCTCTTTACACGATCATACTGCCTCAGAATTCCTGGCCTTTTTTGCCCACCTTCGATAGATGTCTTCATCGTGATCAAGCCAAATGAACGCCACATAGCCTGCTCACTTTGATGTTTCCGCGGAGTAAAATGCCCTTTTGCATCTCCGCTCTTATTGAAGCGCCAGATTGTCATCGGTTCCAGGAACTGGTCAATATGCTGAATTGCCGGAAGCTTGGCAATCTCTACCGAGATGGCCTTCCTCATATCAGCATCCGGATTCAAAAAAATCGCTCTGCTCCAATTTGTATATAACTCTGCCAGATTATTGATTGGTTTGCCTTCTATCAGCCGGGCTATTACAGCCTCACCGTCATATTCCCAACATGGCTTCTGGACAGTGACCATAAACCTTTTCTCTGAATGAACCGGTATATAATTCAGCATTAATGTCTCAAACAGATTCCTTCCTGCCAGACAAAGACCGCCAAGATCAAATATCCATCCTTTTGAAGGCTGTATTCCCTTCTCAAAAAGGCTGACCTTGTCGGAAAGTCCCGTATATCCTTGTAACGTGATCATCCATCTTGCAAGTTCTGCTTCAGACAGCAGATCTTTTCCTTGTGAGGATGTTGGAGAAAATAATGCCTCCTTATTTCCGCTTTCAGAAACTGTTCTGTTCATGTTCCTTCCTGATATCGCTGAAGCTTTTTTCCCTTTGGGCAGGCGTCTGTCCATCTGTTCCCTTGTCACCTGATAGAATGGATATACTGTATCAAAGAGAAAAAAGTGATCTCTCCAAAGCTCCAGATAATCACAGATAACCTTAGGGAACTTCCCTCTTTTCCATATCTCTTCCCATGTATCTTCTTCTGAATCTGTATATACCTCGACATCATCAATTTCGTCGGAATCGATAACTGACTTCTGTCTCATCATTTCGTCCAGAATGATGCCATTATATGGTTTTCCTTCAGCATCAACTCTTGAAAATACAGTCTGGATTACAGCCAGAAGCATTCGAAGTACCGCAAAGTCTTGCGTTTCCATATCTCCTGAAAGGGAACGATAGCATTCCGCCTGCCGAAACAATTCCAACATAGAGATTTCCTTCTGTTCACCAGAATCCAATGTGATTACAGAGATCCATGGCTCATCCAATAGATTAAATCTCCCCATTATCCTTCCTTCCCGCTCCTACTGTCAGTCCGTATCTGCTGTCATAGTGGAGCACAAAATCATTAATCTGAAAGTTTTGCTCTTCGTCGAATATAATTCCCAGAGTCCCCTTCAGCCACGGATTGCTCTGCCAGCGTCGGAGGTGTTCCAAGTTGTACTTCTCAAGCATATCGATCAGCCTGTCAATCCCACCAACTTTTCGGCACAGAGAACTAGCAAGCCGAAGCGTTTGAGCTGCCAGCTTCTTTCCCGTTGAATAATCCTCAACATGTTCTGATATCTGCTTGTCGCCTTCATCTTCCGGTTGAAACAATCCATAATCACTCCCATATCTTCGAACAGCGATTACTTCTACACTGTCATCGATATCACGGACCTGAGCAGAAGCCTTCTCTTCTGTCTGGGAACTGTCCGGTGTTTGCAGCCAGCCTATCAAGTTATATTTCTCAGGCTTTATCCTGTTATTTGGAGAATCGATTCTGAAAACGTCTGCACTTGCTCTCTTTTGCTGCTTTTTGTTCTCGTCCATTCTCCTGCTATCTTCATAGAGCTTTTGTTCTTCCTCAGAGAATTCCGGTTCCTCAGTCCCATCGGTTTGATATACCTTCTGTACCAAGCCGGATACATCTTGCGGAATTCGGATTGCGGATGGAAGATACGCCTGAGTCCTTGCCAGAAGATACCTGCCATAAACATTGACAGCCCCTGAATCAAAGTTCAGTTTCTCATCCATGCCGAGAATATAAGAAACTGGCTCCTTATGTTTTTTCGGTCTTCTGATTTCATGCCTGTGCAGTCTTCCAATCCTTTGAATCAGCAAATCTATCGGACATAAGTCTGTAATCAAGACATCAAAATCAATATCCAGTGACTGTTCGATCACCTGAGTTCCGATGATGATCTTCCTTTCAGGCCTCTTTGCTCCTTTTCCAATCATTCTGATCAGACATTCTTCTTTCCGTAGCCTGTCCGAGTCTATAAAATGTGAATGCAGAAGTTCTATTTCCTCCCCACCGAATAATTTCCCGCAACACTGGGCAATATGCTGAGCTCTGCTAACCGTATTTACAATAATTCCAACAATACCGCCATCTCTGGTCAACTCTTCTATCTTGTCATAGAGGACATCTTCTTCCAGTCGTACTACCCGGACTACCTTATTCTCCTGTTTGGGAAAATCCGAATTCTGCTTGACTTTTCTTCCGTCTGTATAGGTGATCAAAGGATAATCGGTTGAATGCGCATCAATTTCCGACAGATCTATCTCTTTCTTCTTGCTTCCCCTTCCCAGAAGATACGCTTCAGTCAGCGCAATCCTTCTGTCTGCCGGAAGCGTTGCTGAAAGGAGTATGACAGGAACACCGTAAGCTCCCATCCATCTGATTGCTTTCGACAAATACTCTTCCATATATGCGTCATATGCATGAACTTCATCGATAATAACAACTTTACGGTCAAATCCGAGATGACGCAGAGCAAGATGTTTTTGTTTCAAGGCAGTCAGGAGAAAATTATCAACTGTTCCGACGATAAAATCATCAAGTGCTGTCTTTTTACGTCCTGAAAACCACTCATTCACCAGAACGCCTGCATCAGATCCTTCATCTATATCCGTGTGACTGCACGCGGAAAGCTTCTGCATATCTTTATTCAATGCCGCTTTCCCATGTACAAGTCTGATTGATACATTTCCATACTCACTTGTAACAGATTCCAGCCAACGTAGAATTCTCGGAAAGATTCCGTTTGAAGTTGCCTGAGTAGGCAATCCAAAGAAAAGCCCACTTCTATTTGTCTTTGCAGCAAGCTGTTCAGCCGCCGCAAGCGCTGCCTCAGTCTTGCCTCCCCCAGTCGGCGCTTCTATGATCACAATCCCCGGATCATGGATCATATGCACTGTATCAAAGATAACTTTCTGAAATCCTCTCGGAGAAAAACCGAAACGATTGCGGAACAGCACTACTCCATCCTTTGGTTCCTCTATTTCCAGCGGTAAAACCTTATTCCATCTCTGCATTCCATCTGCGAAGCGACGTTTTTTATCTGTTACATATAACTGCTCAAGTGGCAGCAATGGAAAAATTTCCGTGTTACTTGCAATCCAGTCTGCCATAATCAGTAGTCCGGACAATAACACTTGCGCTGGTCTTGAAAACTCTGGAAGGTCGTCGACTTCGGAAAATCCGCATTCTTCCATCGCCCAATAAAAAATCTTCTGTTGTGTCTCCTTCCACTTACAATATATTTCAGAGAATTCATCTTCCGTCTGATAGTAGTTTGCCGGATACCCTTCTTGCTCCTCACATTGTGATACATCATCAATAGGTTTTCCATGGTGGGCACCGACGATAGACGTGAGATCATCTTTCACACCAAAACCACTTAAAATAACTTCACCTGCTAGTGCATGCTTTGTATCCCTTGATGAAGCAAGAACAAGATTGCTTATTCCTTTGTATCCTGCTCTTTCCAGCCTATCAAGAAGCTGCTGATTCAGATCTTCCGATGATGAAAATCCTTTTTCTATCTGGAATACTGGTGTCGCTTTTCCTATATCATGAACTGCCCCAAGAAAGCGAATCGTACTTTCCGCCAAATTCTCATCCTGAATGTTCATCTGGTTCACAAGATTCTGTCTTTGGCCTTCCGTCATCCAATGATTCCACAGCCATCCGGCAGTATTCATCGTATCTTCAAGATGAACTAATAGTGGCAACCAGTAATAGCTTCCGTCAATATATGCCTTCTTCGCCCAAAGAACATCCTGCCTGTCCTGCATGCTACACCTCTTCCAAACATAGCATAATTATTTGATAATTCAGTAATATTAGTTTAATTCAATGCAATTATATTATCAATATATTATGAGGCGTGTGGCAAAAGTACCTCTTGCCACACGCTTTTACGCATTTATTAACTCGAATAATAGCCCAACTCACCTACATAAATATGTACGCAAACTAGTTGTGTAAAAAAAATACCTGGCAGCCGTCTCTCTGCCAGGTATCTCTCTATGATCTGCAGTTATTTATTCCGGATCACCGCTTCCTTGTGGTCCTGCCACATATTGATCAGGACGACCAGGACGCTGCAAAGCGCCGCGATGCGCTTCCACTTCTTCTGTCTGGCCTTCACCTGCTGCGGCCCTGCAGTGAGCGCCGCAGCTGCCATAGCCAGGAGTCCGGCCTTCTCTTTCTTCTTCTGTTCCGCTGGCTTGCTCATCAGGCTCCCCCTTCCGTCTCTGCCTGCTGCGTCTGGTTCTGAGTATCTGTGATGATCTGGGACAGCTCGGAGATCATCTCCTCATCCTTCAGCCGGAACTTGATCTCGACTCGGCGGGATGCATCTGCATCCTCGTTGCCGTTTTCATCGAGGATCAGGCTCGACTGAGAACGTCCGTTGGCGGTCAGCTTCTCCGCCAGCTCCTTGTTCTGCTTCTTCGTCAGGAATCCTCCGCTGTTGGAAAGAAGGTACTCCGCGACCGCATAAGACCTGCTCTGGGACAGGGACAGGTTGGTCAGGTAGTCGCCGCTGGAATCCGTGTAGCCGTCGATGATGACTTCCGCGACATAGTCCGAATACTCATCCGACAGAAGCACGTTGCAGTAGACAGGAAGAACCTGCGCCAGGATCTCCTCGCCATCCTCCGTCAGATTCGATTCGCCCCATGCAAACAGGACGTTGGAATCGAGCACGATGGCTCCGGTCTGGCTGTCGATATTGACGGCGATCTTCTGCTTCCTGAATTCTTCGTTCAGGGAGGAAATGAGGTCCGCCTTGACTCCGACGATCTGGTCGATCTTTTTCTGCTGTGCCTTCATCAGGGCGTTCGCATCGTCCAGCTGCTGCTGACTGAGATCCAGCTGCTGCTGGCTGGCGGCCAGAGCAGTATCACGGGCTTCCAGCTCCGACTCCTGCTGCGCCACCTGGGCCTGGCTTGCCTCCAGCTCCGATTCCTGCTGGGTGATCTGCTTCCGGCTTTTCTCGAGTTCATCCGCCTGTTTCTCAAGGGCGGCCTGGAGATCCGACAGGGAAGTCGTCTTCTGCTGAAGTTCGGATTCCCTCTGGTTCAGCTCATCCTGTGTCTGGGCAAGCTCGGTCTGAGTCTGTACCCTGCTGGCCTGCTCGGCAAGCTTGTCGTTGTAATTCTTCTGTGCTTCCATCAGGCACACTGCCATGATGAGGACAAACAGAAGCAGAAGGCCGGACATGATATCCGAATAAGAACGCCAGACATTGAAGCCGGCCTCATCATTCATCCTTTTCCGGTTTACTTTTTTCATCTTCTGAAAATTCCTCTTCTCTTAGGCTTTTCTTCCTCTGCCTTCTCTCTCTCAAGTTCTCTTGCCTGCTGCGCTTCAAGAAGGGCAACGACCTTCTTCAGCTCCTCAGTCTCTTCCTTGCGGTCTTCCGTCTGCTGCTTCCCGGAGAGCTGGGCGAGATATCCGCCGATCTCCTTCTGGGCGGCCTGGGTAGAGATCGTCAGAGCCTTCATGCTTGCGAGCACCTGGGTCATGTAGTCAGTGAATTGACGCAGATGCTCCTGCTGGGTCCTAGTCTCCTGAACCAGAGTCTCCTGTGCTGTCTGGATCGACTTCATGTAGCCATCAGCGGCAGTGATATAGTCGCTCTGGGCTTTCTGGGCTTCCTGAAGGGAAGTGACCGTCATGTCGTTCATCTTCGCGATCTTGTCGGTCATGCGGATGTTGGCGTCATTCATGACGGAAAGTCCCTCGGACAGGTCAGAATTATCTGCCTGGACTGCCGCAAGACTCTTCGTATACTGCTCGGAGAGCTGGGTAAGTTCTGCCATCTTCCCGGATACGGCGCCGTTCATCTCGCTGAGGCGTTCCATCTGCTGGGTCATCCTGAGGTTCGTGTCGTTGACCTCCGCCATGCTGGACATCGCCTTCTGCATATCGGTGACGAACCTGGAAAGCTGCTCTTCCTGGGAATGCATCGCATCAAAGACTTCGCTGACAAGCTGCGCCGAGCCTTCCATGGCTTCCTTCATACGCTCCTGTCCGAGCGCGATATCCTGCTGATACTGCTTCTCGGATGCTTCCATGAATTCCGCATGCTTCCGCTGGACGTCATTGGTCTCTCCCATGACCTTCCTCATCTCAAGGAACTCGGAGAAGAATTCCTGCTTCATGGTGCGGGCGATCCTCTGGGAGATGTTCTCAAGAAGCTGGCCCTGCTGAAGGGTCACCGTTGCGGAGAAGCTGTCCATCGTCTCGTCCAGATGCTCCACCATAGGACGGATGTTGTTGGAAAGAGTCTGGGAGACCTGCTCCGCGAGATCTTTCTGCATCTGCATCAGGACCCTGGTCTGCGTGCTCTGGTTGGCGATGATGTGGTTCATCGCAGTCGCATCCGTCGGAGTGACGGCAGTCGTATAGTAAGCGTCAAGGAAGCGGTCAAGGCTCTCGGATACCCCTGTGAGCGCCCCTCTCAGCCAGTAGGAGAAAGCCAGGGAAAGGGAGATCCCGTAGATAGAAGTCACGAAAGCGACCTTGATACCGTCGATCAGCGAATCGACTGAGGTCGACATAGCCTCATAGCTGGTGGGATTGAAGTTGCGCAGTCCCAGCACCAGTCCTACGAACGTGCCAAGGATACCGAGGCTCGTAAGGATATCGGGGATCATCTCCGCCAGCCGGCGATGGGTATAGTTGTTGATCTCATATTCGCCGATGTAGTCGCCGATATCGGTCGGGCTGTTGGTCTTTCTCAGATAGGAAAGGTACTCCTGGTACTTGGAGTCAAAGTAGGGTACCCCGAAAAATGTGGTCCCCGGAGTCGTTACGGCCGCCATATTGCCTCCGCTGTCGGCAATTTCCTTCAGCTTCCGGGTCGCCCGCTCGAGGCCCTTCCGGGTCTCGCTCATGCGTCCGAAACCGATGCCGCATCCCACGATCAGGATCACGACCATCGCAGCCAGAAAACACAGGTTGTAGATGATGTTGCCCAGGCTGGCATCCAGCGTGATATACGTGATGGCCGCGCACACCGCTGCCGCCAGGAACCCGACGATCCAGTTGGTTACCTTGCGCATAGTTCTCCCCCTTATCTCTTCTTGGTCCTCACTTTTTTCACGGTGCTCCATGCACCGACGCGGCTGCCCGAACGGACGCGCACCCGCACATAGTAGACCTTCTTTTTCTTCGCAGAGATCGTCACCTGGTTCGTCTTGTTCTTCCGGATCACGATCTTCTTCACAGCATCAGAAAAGTCTCTCTCTTCTGCATACTGTATCTCATATTTTTTATATTTCTGTGTCCTTCTGAAGGTTACGGTAAACTTTCCCGCTCCTGACGCCCTGACCTTCTTCAGTTTCGTCTTCTTCAGAAGCTTCTCCTTGTAGCTGTCTTTATAGGACTTTCCGCAGCGGCTGCAGGTATGGAGCGTATAGCCCTTCCTTTGCTCCGTCGGGGCGATCACCTTCGCCTTGTAGCTGTGCCCAAGCTTCTTTTTGTAATCTCCTTTATAGGAGAAGCCATCCCGGACACAGGTATAAGTAGTGAATCCATAGGCCGTACAGGTCGGCGCTGTCACCTTCTTCCTGTAACTATGGCCAAGCTTCGGCTTGAAGTCAGCCTGATACGAGCTTCCGCAGCGGCTGCAGACATAGGTGGTGAAGCCCCTTGTCCTGCAGGTCGGCGCTGTCACATCTCCTGCCTGATAGCTGTGGCCCAGCTGAGGGACCGTCTCGGTCCTCTGCCTTCTGCAGCTTCTGCAGGTGTAGACGATCCTGCCTTCTTTCGTGCAGGTCGGCTCCGTGCGGGAAGTCTCCGCATCGTCATGCCCCAGCTTTTCCTTTCTATCCGTCTTATAGGAATAGCCGCAGCGGCTGCAGGTATGGACGGTATATCCATCCTCCTCGCAGGTTGGCGCCACTATGGCAACACGCAAGTCATGACCGAGCGGCTCTTCCGTGATCTCCTTCGTCTTGCCGCACTTCGTGCAGATGAAAGAGACAGATCCTCTCTCCGTACAGGTCGCATCCTCCGAGGAAGCTTCCCTGTAATCATGTCCCGCTGCCGGAACCGGATTCGACCGCTCCTCTTCGCGACCGCAGGTCTGACACTTTATAACGTTATATCCGTCATTCTCACAGTCCGGGGCAACTGTATCTGTCCTGTAATCATGGGAAGTCTCGTAGCAGGTCTCCGAGATCGCCGGGTACTGAAAGACCGTGATCCCGGCAAGGGTACTGCCGTTCAGGTTGCCGTTCGCCCGCCGGTTTGTCAGATTGCTGTTGTTTGTATAGTTGGATACCAGAAGATATTTTCTGCTGCTCTCCCTGTGGCTCACGTCCCCTGTATCGTCCCAGGTCGGGTCCGTCAGATACCAGACGCCTCCGATCTGCACGCCGTTCCACATGTGGCCGCTCCCGCTTCTGTTTCTGTCCGTAAGGCCGGCTATGCATACACACGGGATCCCCAGGTTATCACAGAGGACTTTCAGCGCCTTCGCATATCCTTCGCACACGACTCCCATCGTCAGGGCGCCGCCTGCGTTCAGGAATGCCGCCGCAGAAGTATAGATCCTGTATGCATCATTCACCGCTGCGTTGCCGCCTGCAGCTTCCTCCTTCGAGGCAGCCACCGCCGCATTCAGTCCCTCGTTATCATAGTAAAGTCTCTCGCTCAGGTACTGGTCTGCAGCCCTTACCAGAAGCGCCTGATATTCAGGACTTCCTGCAGCCGCTCCCTCCGTATTCAGGTCGTCGGCCATGCCTTTCACCTGTGCCGTCGCCTCGAAGACCCCGCTCTGATACTGATCGATCAGGTCATACGCTCCGGTAAATGTTTCGACCGGTTCATAGGAGATCAGGGCGATATAGAAGGATGCCGTCTTTGTCCCGTCTGCCTCCTCCTTCACCGTGCTCCTGTCATAGGAATATCCCCAGTCATACTTCTTCGGAGACCGGATCCAGAATACTTCCGGGTGGTCATGCTTGAAGGCATCGGCTGCCCCCTGCATGTCCCTCATCATCGCTTCCTTGGCAGCTTCCAGGTTCTGCCTTGTCTGCTGGTCTGCCTCATCATATTTGCTGCCGACCAGTTTTCCCTCAAACCTGTAGACGGACTTGTCCGGATGATAGTTCCAGGTATCCGTGTGATGCCCGGCTGCGTAATATGCTGTCTTGGAGTCATACATGCTGAGCGCTTCTCCGCTCAGCTGTGATGCGAATGAGAATCCGCTTCCCGTCGTTCCCGCGGCGGCCTGTCTCCGCATCGCTCTTCGCAGACCGGCCGCGGATGCGATGCTTCCATACCTCGCATCTTCCACAGGAACGATCTGGTCCGGGACGTAAAGAGCATCGCTGATCTCAGCGGTCTCCATCACGATCTCCGGCCCGGGATCCTCTGTCTCCGCCTCGGTCTCGGTCTCATCCTCAAACAGCGCATCCGGCGCTTCCGTCACACTGGCCTCATCATCCTGAAGGATCCCGTCCGGGACCGTCTGCATGACGCTGTCCGGATCCGCATCGTCCGCCTCCCCGGGGCCCGCATCCTCTTCAGGCATGCTGTCTGCATCGTCTTCCACGATGAGATCATCCGCGGTCTCCTCCGGATCCTCCCAGGCAATCTCATCCTCAAACAGGTCTCCGGCGTCCGTCATCACTTCTGCATATGCGAAAGGCGCCTGCAGCGGAAGGAGCTCCGCCCCAAGTACAAGTGACATTGCGATCGCAGCTGCTTTCAGTGAAAATCTCTTCAAGATATCTCCTCTTCCGAAAAGCTATGATGCATGTGTCAAAAGTCCCTTTTGGCACTTGCGTCAGGCTATTTGGAACAATCATACATCGAAATCTATCGAAAGAACATAAGAATGCGGAAAGAACAAAGAAATATTTTCTTAAGAAAAAGGCGCCCTCCCCTGCATCCTCTGCAGGAAACGGCGTCGTCTCATATCATCCTTGCATACTGATCTGAGTCAGTGGATCCTGCGCCGCTTATCTGGCCCAGTATCTTCTGTTCATGTTGTGAAGTCTTCCGCCCATATAGTCGATGGGCGATGTGACGATCCCGACCCTCGAGTTGGCGGCATGTACGATCTGGCCGTTGCCGGCATAGATCGCGACATGGCTGGCATAGCTTCTGGCGTAGCTTGCGGAGCCGTAGAAGACCAGATCTCCCGGCTGAAGATTCGCATCGGAGACCCTGGTCCCGGATGCGTAGCCGAGCATCAGGTTATAGCCGGATGCTCCGTTCATCTGGTCAACGGCTACTCTGAGGATCCTGATCCCGAAGTGTGCCAGAACTGCCTGTGTGAAGCCGGAGCAGTCAGCTCCATGTGTCAGGCTGGTCCCTCCGTACACATATGGATTGCCGACAAACTGTCTTGCATAGCTGACGATCCCCGCTCCGCTCTGGGAGGACTCGGAAACGATATGGCCATCGGCTGAGCTGGTATAGTAGCAGTAGCCATTGGCATAGATGACGCGATCCGTCTGAAGGGTCCCGTCGGAGCCAAAATAGTACTTATATCCTCCGATGATCTGAAGTCCGGTCAGCGCTCCCCCGTCTCCCCCGAGATAATAGCGCTTTCCGTCCGATGTGGAATACCACTGTGACACAAGCTGCAGACCATCATTCCCATAGACAACCGTCCTTTCGCCGGCGGTCGCAACACCCGGACTCGGCTTTGATGCCTTGATCCTGACACCGTCTGCCCCGACAAAATACTTCGTTCCGATATACTGGTTGGTCAGGACTTTTCCATCCGGGCCGCAGCGGTAATACTTCTTCTCATATTTGATCCAGCAGTTGGTCGCAACCTTTCCGGACTTTCGGATGATATAGTAAGATCCATCGATCGTGATCTTTGTTTTTCCGGAAAGCTGTCCGTCCTCACGGAAGTAGTAGGTGGCATTCCCGATCTTCCGCATACCGACCGCGAACGAACCGTCTTCGGTGGCATAATATTTCTTTCCCTTGACCGTTACGAAGACATTCTTGTAAAGACTGCCCTTCGGACCTGCATAGTAGCTCTTCCCATCCTGCGTGACGATACGGTTCTTCAGAAGAACTCCCTTCCTGCCGAACGCATAGACCTTCTTTCCGATCTGGTAAAGCCCGGTGACTCTCTTATGGTCAGGACCGAAGTAGTATTTCTTTTTGCCGATCTGTACCCATCCCGAAAGTCCTGCGGAATCCGAGGGTTTTGTCACCAGGGCACAGTCAGGGCCGAAATAATATTTTGTTCCCTTCTTCCGGCTGCGGAAAAGGACTCCCGTCCTCTTATTCGCATAATATCTCTTTCCGGCGCTTCTGATCCATCCGTATCTGCGAGCTCCTGTCTTAAGATCAAAGAAATAATACTTGCTGCCGACTCTCTGGACTCCCTTCAGCATTATGCCGTCTTCTCCGAACAGGTATACCTTCTTCCGGATCGTCCGAAGGCCTATAACGATCTTTCCCGCCTTCGTCGTATACCTGGTACCCTCTTTCGTCTGCACGAACCCTGCAGGGGCAGCGATCGGCGTGATCAGCAGAAGTGCAAGAACAAGAAGCCAAACCGCTTTATATTGTCTGCCAGAAAGTTTCATCCATGTCTCCCGGTGCCTGAGAGCACACCTGTAAGTCAATTGTTAAGTCTATATAAAAAAAGATGTAATAATGATTCAGATGTTCGCGGAAAAATTCATTACAAATTTGTTACATTTATTTGAATATTACACATTTTCTGTATCTCTGTCAATAGAGCTTCCTCAGTCCGTGCTATCATGCAGTCATAGGAGGAAGAAGATCATGAAGATTGGATTTATCGGATGCGGCAGCATGGCTTCCGCAATGATCAGAGGGATCCTGAAGAGCGGTCTTGCCGCTCAAAGCGAGATCATGGCATCCGCGAAGACAGAGCAGACCCGGCAGAAGATCCGTGAGAAGCTGCAGGTCCTGTGCGGAACGAACAGCGAAACAGCATCCTTCGCAGACGTCCTGTTTCTTGCCGTGAAGCCTCAGTATTATGAGGAAGTGATCCTTGAGATAAGAGAAAAAGTAAGAAAAGACGAGATCATCGTTACCATTGCCCCCGGGAAGAACATCTCCTGGCTGACAGGTCTCTTCGGGGAAGGCCAGAAGATCGTTCGCACCATGCCGAACACTCCTGCCATGGTTGGCGAAGGGATGACGGCAGTCTGCCCGGGAGACGCAGTCAGTGAAGAAGACCTTGATCTGGTGATGAAGCTGCTGGAAAGCTTCGGCAAAGCGGAAGTGATCCCGGAGAACCTCATGGACGTTGCAACCGCTGTGTCTGGCTCCAGCCCGGCCTACATCTTCCTTGTGATCGAGGCTATGGCGGATGGCGCAGTCGCCGATGGAATGCCGCGCGCCAAGGCCTACCGCTTCGCCGCCCAGGCTGTCCTCGGCTCCGCGAAGATGGTCCTTGAGACCGGAAAACATCCGGGAGAGCTGAAAGATATGGTCTGCTCTCCGGGCGGGACCACCATGGAAGCCGTCCGTGTGCTGGAAGAAAAAGGACTGCGTTCTGCGCTGATCGAGGCAGAAAAAGCCTGCGTGCGGAAGTCCCGGGAGATGTAAGCAGAAAAGGCACAGGCAGACCCCATCTTTCCTGATAAAATAGTTAAGCCCGGTATGGGTGCTGTTTTCTTTACTTGGTTCCGAAGATCCTGTCTCCTGCATCTCCAAGTCCTGGGATAATGTACCCGTTATCGTTCAGACGCTCATCGATCGCGCATACGTAGATGTCAACGTCCGGATGTTCCTTCTGGACTCTTGCGACTCCCTCCGGGGCCGCGATGATGTTCAGCATGCGGATATGCCTGCAGCCATGGCCTTTCAGCATGGTCAGCGCGGCGCATGCGGAACCGCCGGTAGCCAGCATCGGGTCGACGACGAAGACTTCACGCTCCCCGCAGTCTGCCGGAAGCTTGCAGTAATACTCGACCGGGTTCAGGGTCTCCGGGTCACGGTAAAGTCCGATATGTCCGACTTTCGCGGCCGGGATCATCTGAAGCATTCCCTCGACCATTCCGAGGCCCGCTCTCAGGATCGGAACAACAGCCAGTTTTCTCCCGGAAAGCTGCTTTGCGGTCATCCTGGCGATCGGTGTATCGATCTCGACATCCTCAAGCTTCAGATCTCTGGTCGCTTCATAGCACATGAGGCCTGCGATCTCGGATACGATCATTCTGAAATCCTTCGTTCCGCAGTTCCTGTCACGGATCACACGAAGCTTGTGCTGGATCAGCGGATGATCGCAAACTGTTACTTTAGACATACTCGTCCTCCTTTTGTGGGCAGTAATACTGCCATCCTGATAGTTGTCCCCGCCGCATCTCCATTTCCCCCGGAAATGTTCTGCAGCCCCTCTGTATATCTGCCCGCAGAGGCCTTTCTTTCTTCCACTCAGACCTCTCTGCGGTATAAACCGGCGCCGTCATGACGCCGGGGATTACCATATCGATCTTACGGACGCTTTCCCGAAGTACCAGGGCGCCTTTGTCAGCCGTTCTCTTCGGTCATCAGGATCCCGGCCAGGCGCTCGACCTGGGCTTTCAGCTCCTCAAAGCACTTCCCATAGTCGCCGAGCGTTCCTCCGTAGGGATCATCGATCTCCCTGTCGCCCCGGATGTATTCGGTGAGAGAAAAGACGTTGATCGGGTTTGAAAAATCCTGAAGCAGCCTCTCCTTCTCCGCATCCGTGATCGTCAGGACCAGAGTCCGGTCATCGAAGTCCGTCTCGGTAAGCGGCTCGCTCTTATGGTCCTTCATCGTAAGGCCCTGTGCGACCAGGACCGCTTCCGCCTTCGGATTGATCGGCTCCGGAAAAAGCACAACAAGCCCCTTGGAGAGGATCAGGATATCTTCCAGAAGAAAATGCCGCGAAAGGATCGCCTCCGCCATCGGGCTCGTGGACGTATCGCTCTCGCTCACGAAGATCAGTTTGTCATAGTGCTTCATGGTCGTTTCCTCCGCATCTTAGGGGAAATGTTTCAGACTTTTATTACCTGGTGTCCGGCGGCCTTGATCAGGCGGTTCATGATGGCCTGTCCCAGCTTCGGCGTATCAAAAGCCTCGGAATAGATCACGCTGACCTTCCTGTCGTCGAAGTCCCTGAGGATCCCGTAAAGATGCATGGAGATCGTGATCTCCTCCGCCCTCGATCCGATGGACTTGACGGTCCCATGCCGGTAGAGCGCCGCACTCTCATCCGTCGCGATGATGCCGACCTTCTCTCCTGCCGCTTCCTTCTCCGCTGCCAGCTCCTCGATCTTCGCCACTACCTTGTCCGCCGGTCCCTCGACGATCGTGAGCGGTGCCTTCGGCGCATAGTGTCTGTATTTCATGCCTGGAGCCTTCGGATGGAAGTTCGGATCCGCCGAATGAAGTCCCGGGTCCATCCTGACCTCGCCGAGCACCCCCCTCAGCATGTCCATGTTGATATAGCCCGGGCGCAGCACCATCGGGATATCCTCAGTCAGATCTACGATCGTCGATTCAACGCCGATCCCGACCGGACCGCCGTCGATGATCATGTCGATCCGGCCGTCAAGGTCATCCTGCACATGCTTTGCCGTCGTCGGACTCGGCCTTCCGGAAGTGTTCGCGGAAGGAGCCGCTATGTATCCGCCTCCTGCCAGGATCATGGCATCCGCGATCTCATTGTCCGGAAAACGGACCGCGACCGTGGAAAGTCCGCCTGTGGTAGACATCGGAACTCTGTCATTCTTATTCAGGATCATGGTCATCGGTCCCGGCCAGAAAGCGTCCGCCAGGTCCTTCGCCGCCTGCGGGACTTCCTTTACGATATCCCTCAGGGCATCAAAGTCGGCGATGTGGACGATCAGCGGGTTGTCGGACGGTCTGCCCTTTGCCGCGTAGATCTTCCTGGAAGCCTCTGCATCCAGGGCATTCCCACCCAGGCCATATACCGTCTCGGTCGGAAATGCGACAAGCCCTCCGTCAAGAAGGATCTGTCCTGCTTTCTTCATCATCCCTTCGTCGATGCCATGTGTCATGTCAGCTATGATTGTCTTCATGATCAGAACTCCTCTGAAAGCATACCGGAGGGTGCCTTATCCGCACTGCTCCATAATCGCATAGATTATAACACCGAAGCTTCTCTGTGTGAACTGACGGATTCTGCTGCACTGTGCATAATGCTCAAAATAATTCCATTTCCATCCTGAAATATGTGATATACTGAGGGAAAACTGATGAGCAGAGGGTATCGATACCCTTCCGCCATCGTAAAGGGAGGGTACCATTATGGCAGATGAAGAAATCAAGAAAGAAACTCAGGCTCCTGCAGCTCCGGCAGCCGCAGAAGAGCCTCAGACCATGGCTGATGTCGAAGCTGAACTGAATGCTTCGTTCCGTCAGATCAAAGAAGGCGACGTCATCGACTGTGAAGTCGTCGGAGTCGACGATGACAGAATCACGGTGGATCTCGCTTCCTACACGGACGGAATCATCCGCAAGGATGACGTAAGTGATGATCCGGACTTCTCCATCCGCGATAATTTCCAGGTTGGCCAGAAGCTTCAGGCGACTGTCATCCGCAAGGACGACCACGGCCATGTAGGCCTGTCCCTGAAGAAGGCTGCTGCACTTGCTGCCTGGGACCGTG
The DNA here is from genome assembly GCA_002482005.1 of Lachnospiraceae bacterium UBA7729. Lineage (GTDB taxonomy): Bacteria > Bacillota > Clostridia > Lachnospirales > Lachnospiraceae > Porcincola. The sequence continues at coordinate 21,375 of DLFD01000062.1, forward strand.
CAAGGCAGCTTCTTCAGACCAAAGAAAACTTCCATGTGAAGATCACCGGGACCACAAAGGCCGGCGCGATCGCTAATCTCGATGGCATCCGCGCATTCATCCCGGCTTCCAAGCTGAGCCTCGGATATGTTTCCGATGATGATCTCCCGAACTGGATCGGAAAGGACATCGAAGTCCGCGTCATCACCGCAGATGAGGCAGGCAACCGTCTGGTCCTCTCCGCAAAGGACATCCTCTTCGAGAAGCGGGATGAGGAGCGCAAGGCTCATCTGGCGCTCGTCAAGGCCGGAACCGTCACGGAAGGAACCGTCGAGTCCATCAAGGATTACGGCGCATTTGTCGACATCGGGGACGGTGTCACCGGACTGCTTCACGTCTCCCAGATCAGCCAGAAGAGGATCAAGACTCCGGCAGACGTCCTGAAGGTCGGTCAGAAGGTCAAAGTCAAGATCACAAAGGTCGCTGACGGCCGTGTTTCCCTGAGCATGAAGGCTCTGGAAGGAGAAAGCGCACCGGCAGAGCGCGAGGAAGAAGAGCATGTCGAGATCCCGAAGAGTGAAGAGATCGGAACAAGCTTCGCGGATCTGCTGAAGGGCATCAGGCTGTAAGACACGTTTTCCTGCTATTTAACCTGCCCCAGGTGTTCCGATACACCTGGGGCAGGTCTTTCAAAACTTTGTCGCGCGGATTCCCGTGACTTCCACCCTTCGGGTGCGCAGGGCGACTCGTGGGAGGAGCGCAACATAACAATATCACGACGTCGTGGGCTCATACCCGCGACAAAGTTTGAAGACCCCGGCTGGCCGGTTCCGATATCCTTGCATCTGGATATCGGGACCGCCCTTCCGGGGTCTTTTTATAGACTGGAAACGCCTCAGTTGATGTTCCCGCTGTGTTTCTTAAGCCACTTTTTGATCTTCTTTCCCAGCGAGTCCGGCTCCAGCTTCACACCGTACTTGTCGCACTGGTACGCTTCCGCATTGCCTCCGCCCGCGTCGTACTTCAGGTGATAATAATGCGTGTCGATGTGGATCCCGCGGACTCCGTCGATCATGCAGTGAGGCTGGATCTTGATCCTGCCGTCGAACGCCTGCGTGGTCGGGATCTGGATCTTGATCTCATAGACGCCCGGCTCCACCTCCGTGGAATCGGTCCAGGAAACGTAATCAGACCCGTTCACGGTATATCCGTACATATGGAGCGAAGCACGGAAGCCCTCTACCTTATCGGATGTCACGTTCGTGATCCGGTAGGTGATGGTCGAAGTCTCCGGATCGTAGTCGCCGTATTCGATGTCTGCGGTTACCTTCTTCAGGTTGGACTGCTCATCCATCCACTCGGAGCTCTTCATGAGTTCCGTGTTGACATAGTCAAGGCCGTCTCTCTCGACGATGGTATCCAGGTCAGAGAAGAGGTTGGTGCCTAGTCCGAGGCGGTCGCCGTCGATCGTGACTCCCATAGCCGCAAGCGTCGTCGGGAAGTTATCGATGGTGGCAAACTCACGGTAATCGTTTCTGACCGGCTTGACAGCAGAGTTCAGGTAGCAGGTGTAGACCTTGCGGCGGTAATCATACGCCGCGCTCGCGCAGAACTCCTTGTTCATGGTCGGGTGATCGCCGGACAGGATGACTGTCGTATTGTCGTACCAGGGCTGCTCCTGGATCCACTTGACGAACTCGACTACCTGCTTGTCGTTCAGGTGGATGACATTCGCATACTGTTCCGGATAGAGATCCTCGTAGCCTGTGTCCTTATATCCTTCCGGATAGTGGGTATCGACGGTCAGCATCGTGAAGTCGAATGGCTGGTCGCCTTCCCCCAGCTCCGTCAGTCTCTTCTTCGCATACTCGAAGAGCTTGACATCCTCAAAGCCCCACCAGACCTTATAGTCAGACGGAAGGGTCCCGTCGGTCGTGAAACGCTTCCAGTCATAGAAGTCGTAGTTGCCATGCTCTGAGAAGCAGAGCCGTCTTCCTCCGAAGGTTGCATCCGAACCGAACATCATGTTCATCGAATAGCCTTCCTTCTGAAGGATATCTCCGAGACAGGTCAGATTCGGGAAGAAGGCATCCTGGGTATTCATGAAGTTGGTCCCGACACCGTTGATCTCGATCGGGATCTTCAGGGGCAGACCGGATGTGGCTGCCCACATACCCGCCATGGTCCAGGTACTGTACTTCAGAGCATTTCCGCCATCCAGCTTCTCAGACTGCTGATCGCCTGCGAAGTCGTAATTGCCTTCTGTCCTGGCAAGCGCTGTCAGCTCCGGGATGTAATTATCGTCAAACAGGCCGCCGCTGTCCTTGTCCGAATAGGACATCTCCATGGACTCGAGGAAGATGTAGATCAGATTTCTTTTCTTCTCCGGGAAAGTCAGCTGAGTCGTTGCCGGATCAACATAATTGTCCTCGATATAGGTGGATTCTTCTCCGAGAGAAGAGATTCTCTGGCCGATCCCCAGCTTATCCCAGATCCTCTTGATCTGGATGCTGCCGAAGATGACCGATGCGATCATCACGCACAGAAGAAGGTATCTGCGGATAAGCTTTCTCTTCTTCGTATTCTTCCTCTCATGGTCCCTGCGGAGTTCCTCGGCCTTCTCGGCAGAAACTTCTGCCGGGACCACCTTCTTCTCTCCATTCTCCTTTACCACCTTGTCCTTAGGCGGCTGCTTGGGCAGCAGGAAGATGTGATAGATCGCGATCACGGAAAGCAGGACCGCCACCGGACCGATCACGCAGTATGCGATATAGTTCCAGATGATACCGGTGTCGGTTCCCTTCAGCGGCTGGGTGATCGTGAACATGACTTCATCCAGCGACAGATCGCCCCACTCATCTGTTACCCACTTTGAGGTCAGTCCCGCGATCATCATGAATGTGGTAACGAAATACATGATAAAGCGGATGACCCGGAAGTTCGCTTTCTCACGCGGATACGGCGGCTTCACACCGCCCCCGCTTACGGAGGCACTTCTCTTCTTTTCCTTGTTCTCCTCACTCATCTGCATCAGTTCTGTCTTCTTTCTTCTATGACATGTCTACAGCTGCCGACTCGTCAGGCTCCTTACTATTATATAGAATGATGTTGGGGTCGATTAAGAG
>DLFD01000017.1 GCA_002482005.1 Lachnospiraceae bacterium UBA7729
ACAAGGAAGGCCGTCAGGAACAGGATACATTGAGAGGAAAAATGCAGGCTTGAAACATATAAAGCTTCATCAGTTTCTGATGGGGTTTACTGCGGATGACGATTATGTGATTGATCACATTAACCGGAACCCGATGGATTGCCGGAAGGAAAATCTGCGGATTGTAACATGGCAGCAGAATGCTATGAACAAGAGTCTGCAGAAGAACAATAAGACTGGATACACTGGGGTGTTCTTTGACAATTCAAAGCAGAAATACGTTTCAAAGATTGGATTGAATAATAAGCGGATCAAGCTGTGGAGCTCTGATGATCCTGAGCCGTGTGCGCAGGCCTATAATGTTGCGTCGGAATTCCTGTTTGGAGATTTTGCTGGACATCACAATCCAGTTCCAGAGCCGGACCTGAGACTCAGGAATAAGATTCTCACTAAGTTAAGACCATATAGGCAAGAAGCTATGAGGGCCACTGAACACAGTGGTCTTTTTTTATGCTCTGCGCAGGGGGTATGAATGGATAATACAAAACAGAAGACAGAATATTTTCTGGCAGACATTGGGACGCTGATTCCCTATGCCAGAAACGCGAGGACACATTCCGAGGAGCAGGTGGCGCAGATCGCTGCCTCGATCAAGGAGTTCGGATTCCTGGCACCGGTGGTGGTGTCCGATGACATGACGATCCTTTGTGGCCATGGCAGGTACTATGCAGCACAGAAGCTCGGCCTGAAGAAGATCCCCTGCGTCAAGGAATCCTATCTGACCGATACACAGAAGCGTGCCTACATCCTTGCCGACAACAAGCTGACCCTCAACGGCGGCTGGGACAATGACATGCTGGCGGTCGAATTGAAGGACCTGCAGGATGATGCCTTTGATCTCTCCATCACCGGTTTCGATGACAAAGAGATCGCTGACCTGTTTGCCAGCAATGAGGATGTCGAAGATGACGACTTCGATGTAGATCAGGCTCTGGAGAAGGAGCCTTTCGTGAAGCCCGGTGACATCTGGCTGCTTGGCAGGCACAGACTCCTCTGCGGAGATTCCACCAAGGCCGAAGATGTACAAACACTTATGGACGGCAAGAAGGCAAATGTGTGTATCACAGACCCGCCTTACAACTGTTCCTATCAGGGCGGCACCGGTATGAAGATCATGAACGACTCCTGGAAGAGCGAGGAGGACTTCTACAACTTCCTGCTGGCCGCATTCAAGAATGTGTATGACAGCCTCGTGGACGGCGGCGCTTTCTACTGCTTCCATTCCGATGCTGAGAAGGTGAACTTCTTCAATGCGACGGTCAAGGCCGGGTTCCATTACTCCACCACGTGTATCTGGGTGAAGGATACGCTGGTGCTGGGACGCATGGATTATCAGATGCGGCATGAGCCGGTCATCTATGCATTCAAAGATACAGCAAAGCATAAGTTCTACGGCGACCGTAAGCAGACGACAGTCTGGGAGTTCGACAGGCCAAAGCAGTCGAAGCTGCATCCGACCATGAAGAGCCTGCCTCTCATCGCCTATCCGATGCAGATGTCGTCTCAGGAAAACGGGCTGGTCCTTGATCTCTTCGGAGGTTCCGGGTCCACCCTGATCGCGGCAGAGCAGTTGAACCGCATCTGCTACACGATGGAGCTTGACCCGAAATACGCATCAGCAATCGTGAGACGGTATGCTGCGGATAAGGGCTCGACGGATGATATCAAGGTGATCCGCGACGGCAAAGAGCTGCCCTGCTCGGAAGTGTATGTCATGACGGAGGAAGACCTGCAGATTCAGGACGGCAGCGTGAATGATCCGCAGAGGGGAGAATCAAGAGAACGGTGATGGTCATTCTGATCATCGCTGCAGCGCTTGTCTCCTTTGCTGTATTTCTATTCGCCTTGCTGGGGACCAATGGAACCACAGAGGAGGACGACGAGGATCAGTGGCGATGGTGTCAGGAAGAAGGGAAGAAACGAGCGGATGACCGCAGAAGAAAAGCTCGAAAGTGAGGCATAAAATACACAGTTCGTACCCCGCGAAAAGGCTGCAAAATTGTTGATTTTATCGCTCCGAATTAACTGGATATATTTCGCAGACAGAGTGATATATACAGTGCCGGAAGGGAAAGGGCCCACGGCACACCAAGGCGAAAGGAGCCAACAAGATGAAGAACACAGCAAGACAGCAGGAAGCCATGAAGCAGCAGACCATCGGGGTCGAGGTTGAGATGAACAGCATCACGAGAAGCGCAGCCGCCAAGCTCGCAGCCGACTTCTTCGGAACCGGGAGATACAAGAACACCGCAGCAGACAACGGATACTACTGCTGGAGCGCATGGGATACACAGGATCGGGAATGGAAATTCCAGAGAGACGTCAGCATTGCCGGACCGGACGCAGAGAAATGTGAGATGGTCACCCCGATCCTTACCTACGACGACATCGAAACCCTGCAGGAGCTGGTGAGAAGACTTCGCAAGGCCGGAGCCAAGAGCGATCCGACAAGAGGCTGCGGGGTGCACATCCACATCGGAGCCAAGGGCCACACACCGCAGACCCTCCGGAACCTCGCCAACATCATGGCAAGCCACGAGGAGCTACTTTCCAAAGCCCTGAAGCTGGACGCAAGCCGCATGGGACGCTACTGCAGACCGGTTGATCCGGATTTCCTCGAGGCCTTGAACAAGAAGAAGCCGACCACGATGGCGGGCCTTGCAGACATCTGGTACACCAGCCAGGGATGCAGCTACGGCAGAAGCCAGCACTACAACAGCAGCCGCTACCACATGCTGAACCTCCACGCGACCTTCACCAAGGGCACGATCGAGTTCCGACTTTTCCAATTTGACGCACCGGCAGACGGGAAGCAGAACGGCCTGCATGCCGGACAGCTTAAAGCCTACATCCAGCTTTGCCTCGCCATGAGCGAGCTTGCCAAGGAAGTGAGAACCGCCTCCGCAAAGCCTCAGCAGAACGAGAACCCGAGATACGCGATGCGCACCTGGCTCCTCCGCCTCGGCTTCATCGGAGACGAATTCAAGACAGCAAGGGACCTCTTCACCAAGAGGCTCGACGGCGACACCGCCTTCAGACACGGCAGAGCAGCCGCTTGAAGGAGACGGGAGTAAGCCTTCCCCACCGACGACCGCCAGAGGAGCGGCCTTAAGGTGGTAGGAGGGATAGACCTCAGAAAGGAGACAGAGTAATGGATGGAAATTGGAAGATGGTAAAGCCCGAGAAGAAGAACAGACCGAAGGTGCGCTACTACTTAGCTTACGGCAGCAACCTCAACATGTATCAGATGCTGGTGCGCTGCCCGGGAGCGAGACGCAGAGGCTGGGGAAGGATCGAGGATTACGAGCTGCTCTACAAGGGAAGCAAGACCGGGTCCTACCTCACGATCGAACCGAAGGAAGGTGCCTATGTACCTGTCGGGGTGTTCACGGTAACACCGGAGGATGAGAAGAAGCTGGACCGCTACGAAGGCTTCCCACGATTCTACTACAAGAAGGAAGTGAAGATCCGGATGTGGGATCAGGTTTTGGAGAAGCACCGGACGGTCACAGCCTTCGTGTACATCATGCATGAAGACCGGCCCTTCGGAGTGCCGAGTCCCACCTACGTCGCTACCTGCATGGAAGGCTACGGCGACTTCGAGTTTGACGAGCAGCTTCTGGAGGATGCCTTCTCCCGGAGCATTACCGAGGTGGCAAGGCAGGAAGAGGAGGATAGGGCATGAAGGAAGACCATGTGACAGAGCTCCGGATCTGCCCGATCTGCGGCAGGCCCTATTCCGGTGTCCCGGCACTCTCACGGATTGATAACAAGACGAAGATCTGTCCGGACTGCGGGACAAGGCAGGCGCTGGCATCCATCGGGGTGGATAAGGAGGAGCAGGAGAAGATCCTCTCCATCATTCATCAGCACTAAGATACACAAGATGCTCCGCTGATCTTTGTTAGATTTACACCTCCGAAATGAGTGGATATAAATCGGCTTCAGAGTGATATATACACTCAGCAAAGGAAAACACCACCGCGAAGGAGGAAACAACATGAAGGCAGCAGAAGGGATGAAGGTCAAGGCTTACAGAGGAACATGCATCGGGGTCATCATTCAGGCAAGCACCTGGAAGGGAACCATCACCAAGGTGAACAAAAAGAGCATCCGGGTCACCCTTACCGAGCAGACCTGCACCTACGGCAGGAAAGTAACCTTCCACCGCGAGAACATGAACGACAGCATTCGCTACACCTACTGGAAAACCCCAGACGACGGCAGGGAGCTTTACACAAGCGAGAGCCGCCTTTACGGAATCATTGAACTTTAAGATAAGCACAGGGAGCCTTCAGCAGGGCTCCTTTTTAGATGGGAGGTGCCGGATATGGCGATGCGGAAGTTAAAAGAATATACACCGACCAGATTCATGGCACCGGACTCACATTATGATGCTGACCGGGCAGACTATGCTGTCGCCTTCATCGAGTGCCTCTGCCATACCAAGGGCCGCTGGGCAGGACAGCCCTTTGATCTCATTGACTGGCAGGAGCAGATCATCCGGGACATCTTCGGGGTGATCAAACCGAACGGGTACCGGCAGTTTAATACAGCATACGTGGAGATTCCGAAGAAGCAGGGTAAGAGTGAACTGGCAGCAGCGGTGGCACTGTATCTCTGCTGCGGTGACGGGGAACAGAGAGCGGAAGTTTACTCCTGCGCTTCTGACCGTCAGCAGGCCAGCATTGTCTTTGAGGTTGCCATGGACATGGTGCGGATGACACCGGCGCTTGCCAAGCGGACCAAGATCCTCGCTTCGCAGAAGAAGATGATCTTCGAGCCGACGAACAGCATCTATCAGGTCCTGTCCGCAGAAGCATACAGCAAGCACGGCCTCAATATTTCCGGTGTCGTGTATGACGAGCTGCATGTCGCGGACCGGCAGATGTTTGATGTCATGACAAAGGGCTCCGGTGATGCCCGTACCCAGCCACTGTATTTCCTGATCACAACAGCAGGAAATGACCAGAACTCCATCGGCTATGAGATACACGAGAAGGCACTGGATATCATCGAAGGCAGGAAGGCAGACAAGACCTTCTACCCGGTGATTTACGGAGCATCGGAATCCGAGGACTGGACGGACCCGGAGGTATGGAAGAAAGCGAATCCGTCTCTTGGGATCACGGTCTCCATCGACAAGGTGAAGCAGGCGTGTGAATCCGCCCAGCAGAATCCCTCTGAGGAGAATGCATTCCGGCAGCTCAGGCTTGACCAATGGGTGAAGCAGACCGTCCGCTGGATGCCGATGGACAAGTGGGATGCCTGTGCTTTTCCGGTCGATGCGGATTACCTCCGTGGCCGGGTTTGTTACGGCGGGCTGGACCTGTCGAGTACTTCTGATATCACGGCGTTCGTGCTGGTCTTCCCACCGGATGATCCGGAGACCGGCAAGTACGAGATCCTGCCTTACTTCTGGCTGCCGGAAGAGACACTGCCAATCCGTGTAAAGCGTGACCACGTGCTCTACGACGTCTGGCAGAGACAGGGGTACATCAATACGACGGAAGGAAATGTCATTCATTACGGATTCATCGAGAAGTTCATCGAGAACCTGGGCACGCAGTACAACATCCGCGAGATCGCTTTCGACCGCTGGGGTGCCGTGCAGATGACGCAGGACCTGGAGGAGATGGGATTCACGGTTGTCCCGATGGGGCAAGGATACTCATCCCTTAGTCCACCTACAAAAGAGCTGATGAAGCTGGTCCTTGAGAAGCGGATCGCGCATGGTGGGAATCCGGTACTTCGCTGGATGATGGACAACGTCACGATCCGGCAGGACCCGGCTGGCAACATCAAGATGGACAAGGACAAGAGTACGGAGAAGATTGATGGTGCGGTTGCGACGGTCATGGGACTGGACCGGGCAATCCGGTGTGGGTTGAATGACGGGACCAGTGTTTATGACACAAGAGGACTGATTGTTTTCTAAGGAGTGCATATGGATTATTCAGATCTCATCGGTAAGAGATTCGGAAAGCTGACCGTGCTCTCTTTTGCGGGATTTGTCCCTGAAGGGCATGGAGGACGACATAGATCGGCTTATTATTGCCGCTGTGACTGCGGGAATCTCTGTGTTGTTAAGAGGCATGTTCTCTTGAATGGAAGACAGACAACTTGCTGCAATTGCTTTCGAATTGAGCGTGAAGAAGATTACATCCGATATTATTGTGCTGATGAAAATTCTTTTATTTTCGATTCGCAGGACCTCTCAGTAGTTAAGGAGCACAAGTGGTACATTAACCCCTATGGATATCCCTGTACCCAAATAGGTCGTAAGAATATGCCGTTGTCGAGGTTGTTAATGAACCCTGAGAAAGGCCAGTATGTTGATCATATCGATGGTGATCCAACAAATAATAGAAGGCAGAATCTCAGACTGGCGACACCGCTTGAGAATCAAAGAAATATGAGCATCGCGAAAAACAACACGAGCGGTTTTAAAGGTGTAAGCTACCGAAAGGATCGAGGAAAATATCGAGCATACATTTCACTTTATGATCGGTATGTGCATTTGGGGCATTATGATACAGCAGTTGAGGCAGCGAGGGCTTATGATCAGGCCGCTCGCTTTTATTTTGGGGATTTTGCCTGCCTGAACTTTCCTTACGAGCATGAGCAGGATTGTAACAGAAAGGTCATATTATCTGCTTAATGTGGGAGCATCTTTGTCTACTTTACACGGTTGCATTGTTCTCCGGGAAGAGTGATGTATAGTGTCACATTCAAAGGAGGGCAGCAGCCATGAAAAGAACATTTCACACAGATAGGAAGGCAATGGTAAAGGCAGTCAGCGAGGCGCTTGGGATTCCCTCGAAGTACCTCGGGGCTCCGACGATGAGCTACCAGATCGGCAGCATCAACATTGACCGGAACGGCACACTTACCACAGAGAACAAGGAGGAAGGAGAAAAGGCGATGGCAGCATTGAAGGAACAGGGGATCATACCGGAAGAAGGACCGGTCGAGAATACAGCGGAGCAGGCAGCAGATCTTCCTCCGATCGACAGCCTTGAGATTTCGATTCCAAGAGACAAGATGACAGAGGATCAGCTCAACAACCTGAAGAAGCTGGTCGAGGCCAAGAGCACCCTGATCCGACATGCTTTCCAGACGGAGAACACGGATCTTACGGTGACAGACGACAAGATCATCTTCCCATGGTTTCAGACCCCATGCAGTTCCGATGAGGCTTTCGCATACACGACCTTCGTCGGAAAGCTCTGCGAGATGGTCAGGAAGCAGAAGCGGATCACCGCAACGGAGAAGGAAGTCGACAACGAGAAGTATGCCTTCCGCTGTTTCCTTCTGCGGCTTGGGCTGATCGGCAAGGAGTACAAGATGGTAAGGAAGATTCTCCTCAGAAACCTCTCAGGTTCCTCGGCATTTAAGTCCGGGAAGAAGCCGGAACCTGCAGCAGATGCGGCTCATGCAGAAGCTCCAGAGGCCGTCTAAGATACACAAGAATCTGCCCACATCTTTGGTGGTTTTACAGCGAGAAAGAACTCGCTATTTCCTTCGATCAGAGTGATATATGTACACAACAAAAGGAAACAACCACCAAGGAGGACAAGACCATGACAAAGGAAACAGCAAGAAGAGCAGCGGAGCTTAGGGTACCGGCAGAGAGCACAAGCGAGAACCTGGAATGCCAGGGCTTCAAGGTTTTAACCTTCGGGAACAGGATCCTCGCGGTCGGCTACTACTACATGGGCAGGAACAAGGCCAGCTACTACGGAGCATCCTACGAGTTCACAGGCAGCGACCACACCTGCGAAGGAGCGATCAGCCTGAAGGCATTGAGCCAGGTCGAATTCGAAGACGACGGACACGCCTTCGCATGGGCAATGAACGCATAAGAAGAGCATTTCCTAAGGGGCCTTTCACGGGCTCCTTTTTACGTGGTGAAACGAATGATTGTAATACTCCTGATCGTGGCAATAGCTGCGGTCATTTTTTGTGCCGGAATGCTGGCATACCTGAAGCTATTTACATTCATCAATAAGGAGGAACGATGAGCATCTTTTCAAGACTTTTCAAATCAAGAGCCGAGCCAAAGAACAGTCTTCCGGGAGATGGATACCGACCTTACATCGGCAGGACCACGTCTGGCAACAGTGTGACACAGAGATCAAGTATGCAGCTCACGGCGGTGTACTGCTGCGTCAGGGTTCTCGCTGAGGCGGTGGCGGGACTTCCGCTCATCACATACAGGTACGGGGAGAAGGGCACCAAGCAGAGAGCGGAGGATCATCCGCTGTATCTGCTTCTGCATGATGAGCCGAATCCTGAGATGACATCATTTTCCTTCCGGGAGACACTGATGACGCACCTTTTACTGTACGGGAACGCATTTGCGCAGATTATCCGGAACGGCAAAGGTGAGGTGATTGCTCTGTATCCGCTGATGCCTGACCGCATGAAGGTGGATCGTGACGAGCATGGCCGTATCTACTACGAGTATATGAAGCAGCAGGATGAGGCGGCAACGATGAAGACCGGAACCGTGATCCTGTCACCGGAGGACGTGCTGCATATCCCGGGACTCGGCTTTGACGGGCTCGTGGGATACAGCCCCATCGCCATGGCTAAGAACGCAATCGGCATGGCAAGTGCTTGTGAGGAATATGGTGCTTCCTTCTTTGCTAACGGCGCTTCACCCGGTGCGGTGCTGGAACATCCGGGAGTCCTGAAGGACCCGGAGAAGGTCCGGACCGCTTGGCAGGAGGCCTACGGTGGGCCGCACAAGGCCAACAGGGTGGCAGTCCTCGAGGAAGGAATGAAGTTCACACCGATTTCCATCAATCCGCAGGAAGCACAGTTCCTTGAGACGCGCAAGTTCCAGATCGAGGAGATTGCACGTATCTTCAGAGTTCCGCTTCATCTCATCGGAGACCTCGACCACGCCACCTTCTCTAACATTGAGGAACAGTCACTGGAATATGTCCAATACACGCTTCAGCCATGGCTGATTCGCTGGGAACAGGCAATCCAGAGATCGCTTTTTACACCTGAAGAGAAGAAAACTATGTTCTGTCGTTTCAATGTAGATGGACTGCTCAGAGGAAATTATCAGTCTCGTATGCAGGGATACAGTATCGGCATTGCGAATGGCTTTATGTCAGTGAATGATGTCAGAGCTTTGGAACAGATGGATCTTATTCCGGATGAGGAAGGCGGCAATACATACATGGTAAATGGCACGATGACTCCACTTCGCAATATCGGTGCAGCGTATGGACTTGGCGGACAGGAGAAGCAGGATCAAGAGGATCATGATGAAGAGAAGGGAGGCAATGAAGATGACAGCAATGAATATAGCCGGTCAAAGATTCGGAAAACTCACAGCACTCCGAAGAGTGGATAATCCACGTCATGACGCAACGCTCTGGGAATGCGTTTGTGATTGCGGAAACCACACGATTGTAAGACTGGGAAATCTTCGAAGCGGTCATACAAAGTCCTGTGGGTGTTGCAATCACTATATTAAAGAAGGAAATCACATACGATGTGTTGTTAAAGGCGGACAGTCTTTTATTTTTGATCCGGAAGACTTTCCCAAGGTTCGTGAACATCAATGGGATGTATCACCACAAGGCTATGTTTCGACGGTGGGACACATGAGGCTACACAGATTATTGACGAAGGCTCCGGAAGAGGCTGTAGTGGATCATATCAATGGTGACCCTTCAGACAATAGAAGATGTAATCTAAGAATTACAACTCAATCCGGGAATTTACGTAATTCCAGATTGCGAAGTGATAGTACTACCGGTTACAAAGGCGTCAGCTTGGATAAGCGTGACGGAATGTACAGAGCATATATCAACTACAAGGGGAAACAGATATCCCTCGGATATTATGACACGCCAGAAGAGGCAGCTGCAGCATATGACAAAGCAGCTGTCTTTTATTTTGGAGAGTTTGCGCGTACCAATCAAATGTTACAGGAGGAAGAGAATGAACAAATTTTGGAGGTGGGTTAAGAACAAAGCTCCAGACAGTGGAGGTTCTGACGAAGAGGAACGAGCCTTGTATCTTAACGGAGCAATTAGCGACACGTCTTGGTTTGACGACGATGTGACCCCGGCCATCTTTAAGGATGAGCTGAATGCCGGGAAGGGCAACATCACGGTCTGGATCAACTCACCGGGTGGTGACTGCTTTGCGGCAGCCCAGATCTACAACATGCTCCGGGACTACAAGGGTCATGTGACGGTGAAGATCGACAGCCTTGCAGCCAGTGCAGCATCGGTGATTGCGATGGCAGGAGATGAAGTGCTGATCAGCCCGACCGGTATGTTCATGATCCACAACCCGAGCACGGTTGCCATGGGAGATCATGGGGACCTCGAGAAGGCCATCGACATGCTGAATGAGGTGAAGAACTCCATCATCAATGCCTATCAGGCAAAGACGGGTCTTTCCAGAAATAAGCTTTCTAAGCTCATGGAAGATGAGACCTGGATGGATGCCAACAAGGCTGTGGAGTTCGGGTTTGCGGATGGCATGATCACCAGAAACACACCGGCAGCGATTCCGATTGGAAAGCCGGAAGAAGACCCCGATGAGAACGATCCGGATGAGAAGACTCCAGAAGAGGAGCCGGAAAAGAAGGAACCGGATAAGAAGCCGGAAAAGAAAGATCCCGATGAAGATGACGATGACAAGGACAGCTTCTCCGGGTATCTGTTTGCAGCGCATCCCTTTGAGATGGCTGTCACCAATCAGCTGATTGACTATGCGAAGAAGCATGCTCCGGCAGAGAAGCCGAAGGAAGTACGTGTACCGGTAGCGGACTGCTACCAGAGACTTAAGTTCATCAAGGACACATTTTAAGGAGGATTTCATTATGGATCTGAAGGAACTTTATACAAAGAGGGCAACCGCGTGGGAGGCTGCCAAGAAATTTCTGGATACCCACAGAACAGAAGACGGAACGATGTCTGCTGAGGACGGTGCAGTCTATGACCGCATGGAGCAGGACATCACAAATCTGACCAAGGAGATCGAGCGCACCGAGAGACTCAACGAGATGGAGAAGAAGCTGGCAATGCCAACCTCCAAGCCTCTTACTGGGAAGCCGGGTGCGGGAGCAGAGGATAAGCCTCTGACCGGCAGGGCTTCCCACCAGTACGCTGTGGATTTTCTGACCGCGATGAGATCGAACTTCCACCAGATCAGCAACGTTCTGGAGGAGGGAAATGATGCAAACGGCGGATACCTTGTTCCGGCTGAGTGGGACAAGAGACTCATCGACAAGCTGGATGAAGAGAACATCTTCCGTGGCCTTGCGACGACCATCACCACTTCCGGTGAGCATAAGATCAACATCGCAGCCACCAAGCCTGCCGCAGCATGGATCGAGGAGGGTGAGGCGCTGACTTTCGGGGACGCTACCTTCGACCAGATCATGATGGATGCGCATAAGCTCCATGTGGCGATCAAGATCACGGAGGAGCTCCTGTACGATAATGCCTTCAATCTGGAAGGTTACATCATCGATCAGTTCGGTCGCGCCATCGGAAACGCTGAAGAGGACGCCTTCCTGAACGGTGACGGACAGGGCAAGCCGCTCGGCATCTTCGCAGACAAGGGCGGCGGTGAGAAGGCAGTCGAAGTAGCAGCCGGAAAGCTGACCTCCGATGATATCCTGAACCTCATCTACTCCCTGAGACGTCCGTATCGCAAGAACGCGTCTTTCATCATGAACGACCAGACCCTTGCAGCACTCCGTAAGCTGAAGGATGCCAATCAGGCGTATATCTGGCAGCCGTCCTATCAGGCGGGTGAGCCGGATCGCCTCTGCGGATATACCATCCATACGTCAGCTTACTGCCCGACACTGGAAGCCGGTAAGTCTGCGATCGCCTTCGGTGATTACAAGTACTACAACATCGGAGACCGTGGCACCAGATCTTTCCAGGAGCTCCGCGAGCTATTTGCTGGAAACGGCATGGTCGGTTATGTAGCGAAGGAACGTGTTGATGGCAAGCTGGTACTCCCGGAGGCCATCAAGATCCTTTCTGTAAAGGCTGCGGCCTGAGATTGCTTTGGGTGGGGTAACGCTTTGTTACTCCATCCAGAATGGAGGGATGTATGGTCACGCTGGATGAAGCAAAGAATTATCTCCGGATCGATTTTGCTGATGATGACGGGCTCATCCAGCAGCTGATCGATTCAGCGGAGAATCTCACGAAGGATGCCGGGAGACTCTCGGATGAGGAGTTTGAAGCAAACGACAAGGCCGTCCGGATAGCTGTTTTCTACGCCATCGGATACCTCTATGAACACCGGGAGGATGCGGATCTGCATGAGCTGACGCTGATGCTCCGGTCCATCCTCTTCGGTGTCCGGAAGGAGGTCTTCTGATGGATATTGCAGCACTGAACCTTCGGATCACATTTCAGAAGCAGGTCACGGATGTCGATGAATACGGGAATCATACGAATCACGATGACGACTACATCACCTGCTGGGCAACTGCGTCTGGTTCCGGTACGGAGGCCGACGAAGCCGGGACCACGAATCCGAAGGAGACCATCGATTTCACTACGAGATGGTGCGAGGCCCTGTCCAAGGTAACCAGTGACGGCTACCGGATCATTGCGGATGGGAAGCTTTACAACATCCTCTACGTGAATCCGATGGGGTATAAGCACAACAGTCTTAAATTTCATTGCGAGAGGGTGAAGCGATGAGCACGATTAAACCGGAGCAGTTATCCGATGAGATCATGAAGGGTCTTGAAGAATATAAGGACCTGTCCACAGATGCCATGAAGGAATCGGTCGAGAAGGTAGCCAAGAAAGTGAAGAAGGACATCCAGTCTGCAGCGCCTGCTCTGACCGGCAGATACAAGAAGTCATGGAAGGTCACAAAGACCGATGAGAACAATGAGCGCCTTGTGATGACAGTCCATGCCGGAAGGTATCAGCTGACGCATCTGCTCGAACATGGCCATGCGAAGCGCGGCGGCGGGAGAGTCCGGGCCATTCCGCATATCGCTCCTGCCGAGGAAGAAGGCGTAAAGGAACTGGAGGATGACATCAAGGAGGCGCTTGAGAAAGGCGGTGGATCATGACCTATGAAGAACTGGTGGCCATGCTGAAAGAAGCGGATCTTCCTTTTGGCTATGACCATTTCGCAGAAGGTGAGTCTCCGGACCCGCCTTTTTTCGTGTTTCTGATTCCTTCTGAGGAAACCTTCGGTGCGGACAACATCGTGTATGCGTCCTTTCCGGAAGTGAATGTCGAGCTCTACACGGACAAGAAAAGTCCAAAGCTCGAGAAGCGTCTGCAGAAGATCTTCAACAGCCATGAAGTGTACTGGCAGAAATCAGAGACCTGGATTGCATCGGAGCGAATGTATGAAGTGCTCTATGAACTGACTTTATAAGGAGGCAGGAATGGGTAAGAAGAATAAGGTGAGGTACGGCCTGAAAAACGTCCATTATGCACTGGCGACCATAGCGGAGGATGGAACGGCGACCTTTGAGAAGCCTGTCCGCTGGCCCGGTGCGGTATCGATTAAGTTTGCGGCGCAGGGATCTCAGGAACCCTTCTACGCAGACGACATCAAGTACTATGTCACGAATTCCAATACCGGCTACAACGGTGATCTGGAGACTGCGATGGTCCCGGAGGATTTCAAGACTGCCGTCCTTGGCGATGTGAAGGATGCTAATGGGGTGCTCGTGGAGAACGCGGATGCGGAGGCAGTTCATTTCGCACTGCTTTTTGAATTCTCCGGAGATGAGAAGGCAGTCCGCCATGTGCTGTATAACTGCACGGCTTCCCGTCCGGACATGGAGGCGGAGACCAAGGAAGACAAGGTATCCGTAAAGACCGAGGCGCTGACGATTGATGCGTCTACGATCTATTCCAAGGAACTGGACATCAACGTGGTCAAGGCTGACACCTGCAGCGAGACGGACGATGCCACTTACAACAAGTGGTACAGCGAGGTACACCTTCCGGCGAAGACGACTACGACGACCACGAAGGCATGAGAGGAGTAAGGCATGAGAAAGGAACTTGAAATGACGATGGAGGACGGGAGTACAAAGCTCCTGCCATTTGAAGCCAATGGCGCGACGGCGATCCTTTACCGCATGACGTTTCATGAAGATCTGATGGTCACGATGAACGGCCTCTCCACTGCCAACATGGATACACTGGTCGGGGCTAAGCTCGCCTACATCATGAACGCGCAGGCAGAGGGAAAGACTTCTGATCTCTCCATGGATCACTTCATCCACTTCGCTGCCGGGTTTGACGGGATCTGCCTCATTGAGAAGCTCGATGAGTTTGTAGCGATCTACCTCGGCAACCGGATGACGACATCTGAAGCAAAAAAAGAGGACGCCCAACTGACAGAGAAATCAACACCGCAGTCTACCTCCTGAGGTGTAAGCAGTTGGGCTTTTCGGTCCAGGAATTATCCCTGCTGGAAGAGGGACAGGTTTATGACCTTCTTGCGGAAAGCGGGAATGATAATGAAGAGTACGACGAAATCGCGACGCAGGAGGACTTTGATAACTGGTGAATTATTTTGACAGCCCTGTAAGGAAATAGTAAACTGGATACGTCCCTTATGGGATAGAGAGCACTGGGATAACGGCAGGCGGTTGGTCATCATTCTCCGGAAGGAGGTGATGTCTATGCGTATTACGTTTCATATCGGTAAATTCACCGTGACGATTATCGTAAAAAGCAACAGCCGCCACTCGGGCAAGTGACGACTGTTTAATAAATAGTTGATTCCTTACTAGAGACCAACCGCTTGTCGCAGTGCTCTCTTTATGCTTTGATTATAGGAATTCTGCAGGCTATTGTCAAGAATCAGCATAAAAAGCAACAGCCGCCACTCGGCCAAGCGACGACTGTTTGATTAAAATGGTTTGCATTTGAGACCAACCACTCCGCCAAGTGATGGTTCCGTGTAAAAATGGTTCCAGGTAAAAATATTTAGAAACATTGGGGGAGAGTCAAACCGCTTGTCGCAGTGCTCTCTATGTTTTGATTATAAGAAATCAACAGGTAATGTCAAGGGCATCGATCTATTAGGGTCGGTGCTTTTTTGATGCACAATTTTCAGGAAGGAGGTCAGTATGGCTGATCGTATTAAGGGCATCACCGTTGAGATCGGTGGCGACACCACGAAACTCTCAGATGCCCTGAAGAATGTTAATAAGTCCATCAAGGATACACAGAATCAGCTGAAGGACGTGAATAAGCTCCTGAAGCTTGACCCCGGCAATACAGATCTCCTTGTACAGAAGCAGAAGTACCTGTCTCAGGCAATCTCTGATACGAAGGAGAAGCTGAAGCAGGAAGAGGCTGCCTTAAAGCAGCTGAAGGATGCACCTCAGACCGAGGAGACCATCAAACAGCAGGAAGCGCTGACCCGGGAGATTGAGGATACCAAGCAGTCTCTGAAGGGACTGGAGGACCAGTACAAGTCGGTCGGCTCTGTTGCCGGTGTCCAGCTTCAGCAGGCAGGGCAGAAGATGAAGGATATCGGAGACAAGATCACCGGTGTCGGCACTTCTCTTTCTACCCATGTGACAGCTCCGATCACTGCAGTTGGTGCGGCATCTCTTGCTGCCTTTACTGAGGTCGATGCCGGTGCGGATATCGTAAAGACCAAGACCGGTGCGGCTGGGCAGGCCTTAAAGGATATGCAGGATGCGGCAAATGATATCGCAACCACAATCCCGACAGACTTTGAGACGGCTGGCTCTGCTATTGGTGAGGTGAATACGAGGTTTGGTCTTACCGGTACAGCCTTAAAGGATCTCTCTCAGCAATTTGTCGAGTTCGCCGCAGTCAATGACACGGATGTCTCTACTTCCGTTGATAACGTTTCTTCCGTTCTCAATGCATTCGGTATGGATGCGTCACAGGCTGGCGGGATGCTGGATGTCCTGAACTCTGTTGGACAGGCGACCGGTCTTTCCATGGATACTCTGTCGACGGATCTTTCCCAGAACGCGGCACAGCTCAAGGCCATGGGCTTCAATGCTACCCAGTCCGCACAGTTCCTCGGCAATGTCGAGATGTCCGGTCTGGATGTCGGCACGGCAATGGCAGCGATGAAGAAAGCCATGAACAATGCTGCGAAGGATGGGAAGACACTCGATCAGGCACTTGGTGATTTCAGTACCACGATGAAGTCCAACAAGTCGGATACGGAAAAGCTGCAGGCAGCCTATGATCTGTTTGGCTCTAAAGGTGGTGCCGCCATCTTCAACGCCATGCAGACCGGGAAGCTCTCCCTTGATGGCTTTTCATCTGACATGAGCTCCTTCAAGGGAAATGTGGAGACGACCTTTAACGACACGCTGGACCCGATCGACAAGTTCCAGACGACGATGAATCAGCTGAAGATCACCGGAGCTGAGGTGGGAAATTCCCTCGCAAGTGTTCTGGCTCCCATGCTGGAGCAGGCAGCCGCAGCACTGAAGAAGTTTGCAGATTTCTGGAACGGTCTGCCGGAACCGATGCAGCAGTTCATTGTGAAGGCGGCTCTGGTGGCTGCTGCGGTTGGACCGATTCTCGTTGGAGTTGGAAAAGTTGTGTCGGCTGCTGGAAGCATTACCGGTGTGATCGGCAAGGTCATGACAAGTGTTGGCGGCCTGTCCACTGGACTTACCGCATTCAGCTCCCTATCCCTGCTTCCCATGATCGGGATTATTGCCGGTGTCGTCGCTGCGGTTGTTGCCGTGGTGGAAATCATCAAGCACTGGGGAGAGATTTCTGAGTGGTTCAAGGGTGTCTGGGATAAGGTGTGCTCTGGGGTAAAGAAAGTCGGTGAGGGTCTGGCCACCTTCTTTTCCGGACTCTGGGACGGAATCAAGTCTGGAACGGAGACCGCATGGAACGGTATCAAAAGCGGTGTCTCTACTGTGTGGAGCGGGATGAAGACCGGAGCCACGACCATCTTTAACGGGATCAAGACAGGAATCACCAATGCCTGGAATGCCGTGAAGACGGGGACCAGTACAGCATGGAATAACATCAAGACAGCTGCTTCCAATATCTGGAACGGGATGAAGTCTGGAGCGACAACGATCTTCAACGGGATTAAAACCAGTATCACTAATGCTTGGAATGCGGTAAAGACCGGTACCAGTACGGCTTGGAACAACATCAAGACGTCTGCCTCCAATATCTGGAACGGCATGAAGTCCGGTGCGACGACAACCTTCAATGGGATCAAGACCAGCGTTACGAATGCATGGAATACGCTGAAATCCAATACCAGTACCGTATGGTCCGGGATCAAGTCTGTCGTGCAGCAGCATGGAGGAGGGATCAAAGGTGTCATTTCTACAGCGATTGACGGGTATAAGTCCATCTGGAAGGCGGGTTTCGATGTGATCAATCGTACGACAGGAGGAAAGCTCGGTGAGGCACTGTCCACAGCAAGGTCAAAGCTCGATTCCATAAAGCAGGCGTTCTCAGACAAGATGGGCGGTGCAAGGGACGCAGTGAAGAACGCGATTGACAGGATCAAGGGATTCTTCCATTTCAGCTGGTCCCTGCCGAGCCTGAAGCTCCCGCACATCAGCATCTCCGGACATTTCGGGATCAACCCTCCGTCCGCACCACACTTCTCCATCAGTTGGTACAAGAAGGCGATGGAAGACGGCATGATCTTAAATGGCCCTACGATCTTTGGCATGAAGGGCAATTCACTCCTTGCCGGTGGTGAGGCAGGACCGGAAGCAGTCGTCGGAGTAAACAGTCTGATGTCGATGATCCAGAAGGCGGTGGGCAATGCCGGTGCCGGTACGACGATCGGAGATATTAACATCACGGTCTATGGCGCACCCGGACAGGACGTTCATGAACTGGCGGACATCATCGAGAGCAGGATCAACAGCAAGGTCAACATGAAGGAGGCGGTGTTCGCATGATCTATAACAGAGAGGTGGTACATGAGACCTTTTCATTATTTTGTTTTTGACGTGAAGAGCAGCCTGGACTTCGGTGTCCGGATCTCCGGGGATGGAGTCTACAGCTCTCCGAAACGAGACTACGAGATCCAGTCGGTGCCGGGAAGATCTGGCGATCTGGTTTTTGATAACAACAGATTTGAGAACATCTCCCTCACTTATCCGGCAGGCATCGTGAAGAACTTCAGGGACAACGTCGCTGCGCTTCGGAGCTTCCTTCTGACCCGGACAGGATACCGGAGACTGGAAGATACCTATCACCCGGAAGAGTACAGGCTGGCTCTCTTTGAAGGACCTCTTTCTGTGAAGGAGATCGGAAACATTGCAGGACAGTTCGACATCACGTTCAACTGCAAACCGCAGCGGTTCCTGAAGTCCGGTGAGAAGACTTATACATTCACGGCGAATGGAGAGATCCGAAACAACACGCTCTTTCCTGCCAAGCCTCGCATCCTGATCTACGGAAATGGTACCGCAGGTATTGGACAGAAGACGATCGAGGTGAAGGGCAACACCTATCCTTATGTCGAGGTGGATTGCGAGACCATGGACGCATTTTATGGAGCGACGAACTGCAACAGCATGATCTCTCTAACTTCCGGCGATTTCCCTGTCCTCAATCCGGGAGACAACGGAATCACGCTCGGCAAGGGGATCACGAAGATTGAACTCATACCAAGGTGGTGGATTGTATGATACCTGTTTTATACGACGCAGGAGAGAGGGACTTCACGTCAAACGGCCTCGGCAGGCTCTACGATGCAATCTCCTGCACGGTGACAGAAGAGAGGAACGGGTCCTTTGAGCTGGAGATGACCTATCCTGTCAGCGGTATCCACTACAAGGATATCCTGAAGGAGAGGATCATCTTCGCTGTCCCGGCAGACGGGAAGAAGGAGCAGCCGTTTCGGATTTATAAGATCTCCAAGCCCATGAAGGGGATCACTACGATCTCGGCAAGGCATGTGTCTTACCAGCTTTCCTTTGTACCGGTGAAGGCAGATCTTACCCCAGCGACGACAGCAGCGCAGGCATTTGAGCGTCTGAAGCATGACGCCATCGAGCCCTGCGGATTTGATTTCTGGACGGACGATACGACGGTTGGAAATTACACGACACCGCTTCCGGCATCGCTTCGGTCAAGACTTGGAGGTGTGGAAGGCTCCATCCTCGACAACTTTGGCGGCGAATATGAGTGGGACAGGTGGACGGTAAAGTTTCATGCAGCCAGAGGCCGGGACAGCGGAAAGGTGATCCGATATGGTAAAGATCTGACGGACCTGAAGCAGGAAGAGTCGATCGAGGATACTGTTACAGGTGTTGTGCCTTACTGGGCAAAGGATAATGACGGAGAGACACAGCTTGTGACGGCATCCCCTGTCTATACGGAGAACGCATCGAAGTTTCCCTACCGTAGGACAGTGGTCCTTGACCTTTCATCCGAGTGGCAGGAAGCTCCGACAGAATCTGCGCTCCGGTCAAAGGCCGCCTCCTACATGAAGGCGAACGGATATGGCGTGCCCTCCGTCAACATCTCCATCAGCTTCGTGGCTCTCTGGCAGACAGAGGAATATAAGAACATCGCGCCACTAGAACGAGTGAATCTCTGTGACACGGTGTCCGTGGAATTCCCGGAGCTTCAGGTTTCAGCAAAGGCCAAGGTCATCAAGACTGTCTACGATGTCTTGAAGGATCGGTATTCCTCTATCGAAATCGGAAGTGCCAGATCAACCCTGTCCGATGCTATTGCCTCTCAGAACGCGAGAATGGAATCACAGGAAAAATCAAACCGAGCCTTCCTTGAGTCTGCTATCAAGCATGCGACAAAGCTGATCTCCGGAGGCCTTGGCGGGCATGTCGTGTTTGGTCTCAATGCAGATGGTCAGCCGGATGAGATCCTCATCATGGACACTGCTGATAAGAACACCGCTGTCAATGTGCTCCGGATCAACATGAACGGCATCGGCTTTTCTACCTCCGGCTATCAGGGGCCCTTCGATACCGCATGGACGATCGACTCTCGCTTCTATGCGGACTTCATCACTGCCGGGACTTTAAATGGTAATCTCATCAAGGCAGGGACAATTACGGACAAGAAGGGCAAGAATTACTGGAACATGGAAACCGGCGAGTTCAGGCTTTCTTCTGAATCAAAGGTTGGTGGGAAGACCTTCACGGAGCAGTATAATTCTCTGCTTTCCGAGGCTCAGTCCAAGGCTGAGGAGATCGCAGATGAGAAGACAAAGACGGCTTCTGATACCTGGTCTAAGGAACTCGCCGCACAGATCGATGGCAAGATCGCGACCTACATGCAGGATGAAGCGCCTGACGGGGATGGCCTCGATACCGGTGACATCTGGTTTGATTCCTCGAATGGCTACACCGTCTATCGCTACAACGGGCAGGCGTGGATCAAGGTGAAGGATGCCGGGATTGCGCAGGCTCTGCAGGATGCAGCGAACGCGATGAACAAGGCCAATACGAAGAACACGATCACTGGTGGGAAGACAGCTCCGTCAAACCCTGTGACCGGGGATATGTGGATCGACTCCGGCAATGACAACAAGCCCATGATTTACAACGGATCGCAGTGGATCTCTTACCGGGATGCGACGATTGCCAGTTCCCTCACGGCAGCCAAAGCCTATGCGGATACCATCAACAAGAACCTGAACCAGACCGAGATCTTCAACCGGCTGACAGACAATGGCTCTCTTGAAGGCATCTACATGGAGAACGGCAAGCTGTACATCAATGGCACTTACATCAAGTCCGGCAGCATTACAGCAGATCTTATCAAGGCAGGAATTATTAAGGTCCAGACCAGCGATGGCGCTGAAGAGATCGACCTTGGTGACAGCATCAAGATGACTTCTGCCGGGATTGAGGTGACAACCAACTGGGGAAACTACATCGAAATCAAGCCGGATATATTCAATGGTATTTCGTTCACTGGTGATGGAGATAAGGGAACGGGTAAGGCTACCGCAGTTGCGAGGAACGGGATTCTAATCAAGAACAATAGTGATGAGCTCTTGGGGAACTTTCTTCTTCAGTATCCGTCCACGTTTATTGACGATGACTCAATCAGGATCTCGGATGCAATGATGCCGAACCGGTATGTCATACTCAGCACAGATACCAGTGGCACCTATGGGATCAGTACTTCGGGCAACTTCTACTGCGGTGGGTCGAAGTCAAGACTGGTGGATACGGATGATTATGGCCAGAGGCTCCTGTATTCCTACGAGACACCGACACCGATGTTCGGAGATGTAGGCGAGGGGGTCATCGCTGATGATGGGCTGTCTTATATTTCCATTGATCCGATCCTTGGCGAGACGATCGCGACATCCCAATATCAGGTGTTCCTGCAGGCATACGGAGAGGGGACCTGCTATGTCAAGGAGAGGAACGGAGCCAACTTCGTTGTGGCAGGAGATCCCGGACTTTCCTTTGGCTGGGAGATCAAGGCAAAGCAGTCGGACTTTACGCAGAGGAGGCTGGACCAGTTTTATACCACCAATCCTGAGACGAGCAGTACAGACTACGCGCAGGAAGCAGTGGAGCATATCACAGAACTTAGCAAGGAGAGATCAGTATGAAGAAGGCTACAGCAATCACATTTTTTAACGATTCCGTGGGAAAGCGGATGAGCATGGTGTACAGCGAGATCGACGAGAAGACCGCGAAGATCGTATCCGATAACAAGAGAACGGATATCGTGGTCACAGACAAGGATGTGCTGGCCGCCATGGGTACCATTGAAACGTATGTGCAGAACTACATTGACACGATCGAGGGATGAGTATGGATGTAAGAGAATATGATCTGAACCTGATCCCGGGCAGTGTACCTGAGATCGTCAAGATCAATCAGTACGACAAGGGCATACAGTATGCCTTCACCATCTATCAGGGCGAGAAGAAGTTTTCCATTCCGGCAGGATCGACCGTGTTGCTCACGGGAACAAAGCCGGATGGACTGGGCTTTACCTATAGCTGTACCTTCTCCGGAGCAGTTGTGTCTGTCACGATCGGGGATCAGGTCGCAGTGCTGAATGGAAAAGTGGATGCAGAGATTACCATCATCTCCAGCAGTTCTGTCCGGCTTGGCACTGCAAACTGTGTCTTCCTTGTGGAACCTGCCGCACTGCAGGATGACACAGCTGTATCTGATTCGGACTTTCCGGCTATCGTGAAGGCTGCGGATCATATCGATGACGCGAAGAAGTATGCGGACAATGCGGCGCAGAGTGCAAAGGATGCGAAAGCTTCTGCGTCATCGGCGGCCAGTGCAGCGAAGAATGCCATAGCGGATGAAGTGACAAGAGCGAAGGCTGCAGAAGCGGCAAATGCCAAGGCCATCACCGATGAGACGGCAAGAGCAAAGAAGGCTGAGCAGGCAAACTCGGATGCCATAGCCACAAAGATGACCACTAAGACCTATGATGCAGATGGCGATGGTATGGTCGACAATGCTGCCAAGGTTAATGGACACTCTGTAGAGTCTGATGTTCCTGCTGATGCTGTTTTCACGGATACGGTCTACGATGACAGTGCTGTAAAGAAGAGCATTTCAGATGAGACAGACCGGGCAAAGAAGGCTGAAGAGGCCAACACCAAGCTTGCGAATGATCTGAAGACAGGACTCACGAGCGGAACGGTAAAGGTTGCAAAGGCTACATCAGCTGATTCCGCAACAGCTCTGGGCAGTGTTACTGCTAAGTTCTTATACATTCCGGACAATGGTGCGAGAAAGAAGTATTTGCTGTTCTATGACATTTCAGAGTGGATTTCCAAATCTAGGGATGCCGGGACTTACGCCTATGACGGATATTTCTTTTCCAGAAGAAGCGGTGGATTTGTCAGCAATAATTACACAGGAACTCTCAGCATGGTAGCTTCGTACAATGGCATGAGCGGCTCCACTCCGATCAAGTCTGATGATTCGCAGTCACTTCGACTGCGCACAACGTCTGAAATGTACAAGCCGGTCATTCTGCACAATACAAGTACAAACAAGTATTACCTTGCGCTTGAGACATATGGCAATGGCAGAGATCTGGTATTGTTCGGAATCTTTCAGGGGACCTTTGTGGGAACGTGGGTTCAGAACGTGGGGCAGTCCTTAACACCCGGAACTCTGCCGGACGGGTATGAACTCTACAGTGAAGGTTATGTCTCCATTCCCTATGAGCGGGCAATCGCTGATAAGAATGGCAACGATATCGCAGGCACTTACATCAAAGATCTGTCGGCATCGGGAAATACTATCACGTATACAAGAGGCGATGGTACGACAGGAAATATCACGATTGGCAGCTGATCAGGGAGGTGATCATCATGGACTGGATACTGAAGTACTGGATACAGGAGCTCTTCGCAGTCATCATCGCGGTCCTTACGTGGTGTGTGAGGAAGCTCCGGAAGAAGAAAACAGAATATGACGTTCTACGGGAAGGAATTCTCGCTCTGCTGCATGACCGGCTCTATCAGGCGTGCAGCTTTTTTATTGCCCGTGGCTGGGCGACGCTTGATGACCGGGAGAACCTCGAGTATCTCTACAGGCCATACAAGGCGCTCGGCGGGAACGGCACGGGAGAGACTTTGTACCATACGGTAGAGAAGCTGCCGTATCAGAAAGAGGAGGAGAAGTGATTATGGATTTTGGAATTGCATCAGTTGCGGCGATTACGGTGATTGCCTATCTGGTAGGCGCAGCTTGTAAGGCAAGCAGCAAGGTACCGGATACATGGATTCCGGTGATTTGCGGAGTTGTCGGTGCAGTGCTGGGAGTAGCTGGGCTGTATCTCATGCCGGATTTCCCTGCTGCTGATATTGTCAATGCGCTGGCAGTCGGTATTGTATCGGGCTTTGCCGCAACCGGAATCAATCAGATCTACAAGCAGGCGAATAAAGCAGATTGAGGAGGTGATCCTTTATCTCGGCAGTCCCTCCGTAAATGGGACACGGGCTCACAGGCAGCGATGCTTGCGGGCCTTTTTTGTTGCACTTTTTTAGGGGGTATAGCATATATGAGCAAGACAGAAACAGCCATCAGTTGGATGGAAAATACAGCAAGAAACAACGCACATGGATATGACCAGGCACATCGCTGGGGAGAGCAGGGCGATTACGACTGCAGCTCCGCAGTAATCACAGCCTGGCAGACGGCGGGAGTTCCGGTCAAGACAAAGGGTGCCACTTACACAGGAAACATGAAGGCTGCCTTTCTTGCCTGCGGGTTTAAGGATGTAACTGGCAGGGTCAATCTGGCGACTGGCGCCGGACTGGTCCGGGGAGATGTGCTCCTAAATACCACGCATCATACTGCCATGTACTGCGGCAATGGTCTGGAGGTCGAGGCTTCCATCAATGAGAAGGGCGGAGCAATCGGCGGTATTCCGGGCGATCAGACTGGCAGGGAATTCCTGATCCGGTCCTATCGAAACTTCCCGTGGAACTGCGTACTCCGGTATCAGGAGGCAGCCAAGATCACTGTAGAGGAAGCGGCAAGAGGTGTCCTCAGTGGCAAGTACGGCAATGGTGATGACAGGAAGAAAGCCATCGAGGCGCTTGGTCTGAACTACAACACTGTCCAGAGGAGAGTGAATGAGCTGATCCGTGGTCAGTCTAAGTCTGTGGACCAGATCGCTCACGAAGTTCTGCAGGGCAAGTGGGGAAACGGCTCTGACAGGCGCAGGCGCATAACGGCAGAGGGATACGACTATTCTGCTGTGCAGAAGCGGGTCAACGAGCTGCTGAGGTAAAAGTCTTCATCTTTTTTCACTAGCTTTTCATGTTTTTTCACTTTTTTTCATACCCTCCTGTGTGGTAAGGTAAGATTGAAAAAATGAAGGAGATCCCGATGTGGGAGTCAGAAACACCTGGCTTCTGCACCGGGATTTTTTATTGCCTTCGTTCAAAAACAGAAAACCTAAGCGTTAATTATCAACAATTTGCTCCCACGACGGAGGGCACAGATTCTCCGTTTTATGGGGGCAGATCTGCTTGCTATAAGCCGCGTAAGAGCGAATATGTTTACTACCCAAAGGAGGGGTGAACATGGAAAAAATCAGAGCAGCGGCTTATTGCAGAGTCAGTACAGATCAGGAATTACAGGACCTTTCCTTCGAGAGCCAGTGTAACTACTATCGCCAGCTGATCGAATCAGATCCTGCGATGGAGCTGGTCGATATCTACGGAGACCATGGCAAGTCGGGAATGCACATCGATGGCAGGCCGGAGTTTCAGAGAATGATCGACGACTGCAAAGCAGGAAAGATCGATCTGATCTATTCGAAATCTGTGTCCCGCTTTGCAAGGAACCTTTCGGACCTCCTGAAGACGCTCCGGGAACTGAAGGACATGAATGTGTCCGTTGTCTTCGAGAAGGAAGGACTTGATACCAGAAGCGCAGCCTCAGAGCTGATGCTTGGAATCCTTGGCACCATTGCGCAGGAGGAGAGCCACAGCCTTGCCACCAACATGCACTGGGGCAGGGAAGAACGTTTGAAGAAGGGACAGCCTTATGGTGCAGTTTCCTACGGCTACCGGGATCAGGGTAAAGAGCACACCTGGGTGACAGTACCGACTGAAGCGGCACAGGTGAGACTTGCCTTCCGGTTGGCGAGTGAGGGAACACCTTATCAGGAGATTCGGAGGCAGCTGGTTGACCTGCAGAAAGAGGTCGGAGGTGACCGGCGCTGGAGTCAATACAACCTCCACTACCTGCTGACGAATCCCTACTACACTGGGGATTACATGAACAATAAGACGACGGTTATCATCCGGGACCATAAACCGGTCAGGGTGGAGAACGACGGGCTTGCGGACCAGTACTACATCGAAGAACACCACGAGGCACTGGTCAGCCATGAAGATTTTGACTTTGTACAGGATCTACTAAAGCATGGCTTGCTCAATGCCAAACGCTGCAACTTCTCGGATGAGGAGAAGAAACTGCTGGAAGAATGCCAGAGAAGGAGGGAGCTGCATGAGAGAAGTGACGAGGACACAGGCCAGAAGAACAACGAAATCGGAGCCTAAGAAGAAACTCCGTGTGGCTGCCTATTGCCGGGTCAGTACGGATTCTGACCAGCAGGAAATCAGCTTCAACACCCAGGTCGAGGTTTATGAGAAGAGGATTCTGGGAAATCCCAACTGGGAATACGCAGGAGTCTATGCCGATGAAGGTCTCTCCGGGACCAGCGCTGCAAGGCGAGTGGAATTCCAGAGGATGATGGAAGACTGCCGGGAAGGGAAGATCGACAGAATCCTCACCAAGTCCATAAGCCGCTTCGCTCGGAACACGCTGGACTGCATCGAATATGTCCGGGAACTGAAAGAGCTCGGGGTGACCATCCTCTTCGAGAAGGAGCATATTGACACTGGCGGCGCTTACTCTGAGATGATCCTGACAGTCCTTGCGGCATTTGCACAGGAGGAATCCAGATCCCTCTCCGAGAACATCAAGTGGGGTGTTCGGAAGAGATTCCAGGAGGGGACAGATCGCTGGATTCCAATTTACGGCTATACCAAAGAAGGCGACGAGAAATACGTCATTGTTGAGGACGATGCAGCGGTCATCCGCAGGATCTTTGATGAATACGAGCATGGCTCTGCTACATCGAAGATCGGAGAGGAACTGGACAAGGCGAAGGTTCCGACTCCGCTGGGGAAAGCGCACTGGGATGCAGCGCTGGTCCATTCCATTCTGGAAAATGTAAAGTACTGCGGAGACATCATCCTCCAGAAGTTCTACACCACAGATCACCTTTCCCATGACTGTGTGAAGAACGATGGCTCAGAGGTCCCGCAGTACTATATCAAGGACCATCATCCGGCGATCGTTACCAGAGAGCAGTACCGGAGGGTGGAGAAGATCCGCCACATGAACAACAAGAAGAATCCTGAGCTTGGCGGGAATTATCCTTATGGTAATCTTCTGAGATGCCCGTTCTGCGGCAGGAAGCTGCACCAGAGCAAGCTCGGCATCTACGGCAATCAGCGAGGATGGACCTGCAAGGGTGAAGACTTCCTCCTCCGATCAGATCTGCTCGACCCGGCGGTGCTGGAATGTTATGAGAAGCTGCCGGTCGAGGAGCTTGCAGATACAGATAATCCGGATGTACAGAAAGCTCTTTATTATAAGAAGAAACATCCGAAATTTTCACAGGTCGACTTCTACTGGGTCGACGATCGTTACTGTTCACAGCTGTTCTGC
>DLFD01000010.1 GCA_002482005.1 Lachnospiraceae bacterium UBA7729
TTTCCAGCATTAGTCTTATATCTAGCTTCGCGTCGCAAGCACGGTCGACGCCCATGGGGCTCGTAGCTTTAAAAAAAGACGCCCGGCTGTCCGGACGCCTCATAAGAAACAAAATGAAACCAGAAACAGATTACTTTCTTCCGTATCTCATCGGCTTTGCCACCTTCTCATTAAAGAAGGAGATCAGCGGCCCCATGAAGAAAGCGGTGATGATAGTTCCGATCCCGACGGTCCCGCCGAGCGACCACTGAAGGATCTCGAAGAAACTTCCGCCCTTCGGGAAGGAAGAAAGCGTCATGAGGTCCAGGATGACCCAGCCGACGATGACACAGATCAGGTCGGTCGTGATGCGGATGTACTTGAACTGGAAGCGTGTTCTCTCTGCAAGGGTCAGGGCTACTGCATCATAGGTCGATACACCAAGATCCGAGGTAAAGTAGATTGCCGATGCCAGGCACATGATCACGATCCCGACGATCAGGAAGATAAACTTGACCCAGAGGGCATCCGTGTGGACACATCTGCGGATCACCCATTCGGAAAACTCCGCCATATAGCCGACACCGAAGAGGTTGATGACAGTCCCAAGTCCGATCTTGTGTCTGTCCACAAAGAAGATGATCACCAGCAGGACGATATTCAGAAGTGTATAGTAAGTTCCGAATCCGAGTCCAGTCAGATGCCAGGTCCCGTGTGCGAACACCTGGAACGGATCCATTCCAAGGCTGGAAAAACTGAAGAGTCCTACGCTGAGTCCGCAGATGCAGACTCCGCAGATCGTCATCAGGATCCTGCGTTTCATCTCCGCACTGATTGTCTTTTTCTCTGATGCCATTGATCTTCTCCTTACCGCATCAGGTTCCTCCGGCAGAGGATGCCGGAGGAACCTGAAAATATATAATTTTCTTTACCGGGATAAATATATCAGCATGCTGTCAGAACCGTCAATAGAACAAAAAAGATTTCGGGCTTTCTTTTCAGTCTCTCGTCAGGTTCTTCAGCCACTTATATTTCTTGAAGTGATACATCACCCACGGGATCTTTCCGACCTCATCGATACAGGTACATGCATACACCGCCAGTACCGGCCAGTGCAGCACAAAAGCTCCGAGCAGCGCCAGCGGGATCGCGATGCACCACATAGATACAGCCAGCGAATAGGCGTCGAACACGGCATCCCCGCCTGTATAGAAGATTCCGTTCACAACGATCGTGTTCACCGCTCTCCCGATCATATAGATGGACTGGATGATCATCATACCGGTCAGATAGGAACCTGCCGTCTCCGTCAGCTTCATGGAAGCAACAACCGGAGGAGTCACGGCCAGGATGATCAGCATGGATATGATCCCGACAGCGAATCCGATATCCCTGAGCCACTTTCCGTAATCCTTTGCCACATCCAGCTTACCGGCGCCGAGCTCAACCCCGAGGATGATGCCGCCGGCATTGGCAACGCCGTTGTTCAGGGAACAGGTAAGGTCTCTAACCACTGCCGCTATAGAATTGGCTGCTGCTGCATCCGATCCCATATGGGCAACGATCGCTGTATAGGAAGTAAAGCCTACGGTCCAGATCATGGATGCCCCGAGGACCGGTCCGCCGATCCTGACGAAGTCGCCGCTGAGCTCTTTCCTGTAGCAGAAAAGCCTGCGAAGATCCGGACGGATATAATCCTTCCGGAAGGATACGACGATACACCAGACAAGTTCGATGATCCTGGACAGGAGGGTAGCAAGTGCAGCCCCCTCCGCCCCCATAGCCGGGGCTCCGAGCAGTCCGAAGATAAAGATCGAGTTCAGCCCGATATTGGAAAATACAGCTGCGGCAGAGATGATCATACTCATCCTTGCGTGGCCAGAGATCTTCATCATCGTATGGACGCACTGGGAAAAACCGACCAGCAGGTAGGACCATCCCGCGACCCGAAGATAGCTGCATCCAATCTCCAGCAGGACCTCATCGTTCGTGAAGAACAGCATGAGCGGCCGTGGCATGAAGCAGCACATCAGCCAGTAGGCGACATCGATGACCGTCATGACCCTGATGATCAGATTGTAGATATCGCCAACGGTTTTTCTGTCCCCTTTCCCCCAGTACTGGGAAGCAAGGACGGACCCGGTCGACGTATCCGCCATCATGAACATCGACATGATGAACTGGACCTGGGTCGCAAGTGAGACTGCCGCCATGGAATTCTGGTCCAGCCTCCCCAGCATGAAAGCGTCAGCCGCGGATACCGAAGCCAGAAGCAGGCTCTGCAGTGCGATCGGCATGGTCAGCTGGGTCAGTTTTTTCAGGAATACCTTGTCTGATAAAAAGGAAACTTTCATACTCACTCCGTAAAAACGGGATCAACAGGCTGTCGCCGCATTGGGACTTTCCCTTTGGGGCATGGTCGCCCCATGCGGCTGCAGCCTTCATGCAGGACAATGCCCGGTCACTCTGCCTGAAGCTGCCGGACATTGTCAGAATTGTCGGTTCATGTATCTTACTTCATCTCAGAAGAGTCTGTAAAGTCCCGCGTCATGCGCCTTCAGGCTTACGCTGATCATCTGCTTTTCGGGATCAAACGACGCTTTCCGGTCTCCCCAGAGGTCCTCTGCTTCTGCGAATGTCCGTCCATACGTCTCCTTCAGCTGTGATACGTCATATGCCACGGATGCGGCCTCATCTGACAGATTAAAGAGCGCAAGAAACAGTTCTTCTCCCGGTGCCTTGCTCATCCAGACGGCATGTTTTTCGTCTCTCTCCAGCTGCCAGGGCTCGGATCCGTTCTGATTGACTCCCAGAACCTTGTCATTGGTAAGAAGAGATTCTGTCCATGCATCCAGTTTTTCCAGGTCGCCTCCCATCATCAGAGGCGAGCGGAAGATCCCCCAGAGGGTCATCAGGGTTCTCTGCTCTTCCTTCGAGAATCCGGAGTCTCTTCCCTTGCCGAATCCGGTTCCAATCCTGCCAAGAGGAAGCATGTCACAGTCCGGCCAGCAGCCCGGCTTTACATGGCTCTCCCAGACCTCACAGCGCTCGAACATCCTGCAGAGCTGGGTCCAGTTATCCCAGAAGTCATCGGTCAGGCGCCACATGTTGGCATTCATCTCAAGATGCCATGCCTTTTCAATGAGAGCAGGTCCCGGAGACAGAGACAGGACCATCTGCCTTCCGCAGCGGTCGATCGCCTTGCGGATCATACTTACTTCGCCTTCTCCGTAGATGGCCGGATCATACATATGCTCGCTGCAGATATCATCTACCTTGACAAAGTCGACTCCCCACTCTGCATAAAGCTGAAAGATGGAGTCGTAATACTCCTGAGCTCCTTTCTCCTTTGGATCAAGTCCGTACATATCTCCGTTCCAGTTGCAGACAGAAGCCGGAAGTGCTGCCTGATCTGCGGTCCGGTCCGTTCCAAAGATCGGCGTATGAGCATGGACCGCCTGACGCGGGATGCCGCGCATGATATGGATTCCGAATTTCAGGCCCATGTCATGGATCTGGTCAGCGATTGCCCTGAAACCGACTCCATCCTTCGAAGACGGAAATCGGTTCGGTGCAGGGACCAGACGTCCCCACTTATCCATGGTCAGCGGGGCAAACTTTCGGTACTCCACTCCCGGCTCGGTTCCCGCATAGGGTTCCGACCACTGGATATCGCATACCACATACTGCCAGCCATGCGGCTTCAGCTTCTCCGCGACCAGTTTCGCATTGGCAAGCAGCTGCTGCTCGTTGATGCCAGCCGCATAGCAGTCCCAGCTGTTCCATCCCATCGGAGGAGTGAGCGCTGCCTCATTTTTCTTAAGATACATAAAGTACCGCCTTTCCGGGATGTTCCCATAAGGGCATATTGCTAGAGAAATGGAATCTACCCTTTATCTGCAAATGCCCGGGCGCACACACTCCGCCCGGGCATTGAGTATATCTGTATTTACAATTTACTGAAGCTCGATCTCAAAGAGCCTTGCAGCCTTCTCCTGCGGCATCTGCACCTTGAGGACATTGTTCTCAAGTGTAAACTGGCAGCCTGCCTTGTGCGGATAAAGTACCTTGACACCTGCAATCTTCCTGTCACCGAAGTCAAGCGGGATCTCCACATGGTCGGTCTTCGGAGTGAAGACAGAAAGGTAAGCAGCCTTGTCGGTCTTGATCCCGTAAGCCATAGCCTTGTCATGGATGTTGTTCAGTCCGATCGGCCAGAACGGAACACCATGCCGGATGTTCATGCGGATATCCTTGTAGGTCGCGATTCCCTCTCTCAGCAGGTTCATGGAGTTCTCGCCGAGCTTCCAGACCATGCCGCTCATGTAAGGACGAAGCAGGAGGCCGTTCACCATGTTGTAGATGACATGCTCTTCCTCGTCGACATACGGATATACCCACATTCCGCCCTGCTCCGGAGTAACAGCAGTCGCTACGTTCGAAGCGATGTAGGAATTGTAGATGTAATCAGTCTGATCGGAGGTAGACTGCAGGGACAGCAGGCGAAGCATTCCATAGTCCATACGCTGCGCGCCGGAACCGCAGTTCTCGATGACCAGGTCCGGATGCCTGCGGAAGATCTCCTCATACCAGCGATGCAGCGCATCGTAATGCTCCTTCATGGACTCTGCGCAGCTGTCTGCATAAAGCTCAGATCCGTATCCCTGCGTTACATTGTAGTCGATCTTGAAGTAGCCTACGCCATAGTCATTGATCAGACGGTCAACAACATCCATGCAGTACTTGTAGACTTCAGGATTGCGGAAGTCGAGCAGGTATCTCTTGTTATCGATGTGTCTCTTGCCATGGCGGCAGACGAACCAGTCATCCGGAAGCTTATTGGCAAGCTCGCTTGCGGTTCCCATAACCTCGATCTCAAGCCACAGGCCCATGACCATGCCCTTGCTCTTGGCGTAGTCGCAGACAGCCTTCAGGCCGTTCGGGAATCTCTCCGGAGACTCAACCCACTCGCCGACACGGTCCCACCAGTAGCCCTTGTCGTACCAGCCACAGTCAAGGCAGTAATACTCGCAGCCCATCTCAGCAGCCTTGTCGATGATCTTCTTCTCGCGCTCTTCGGTCGGGTCGCCCATCAGGCAGTTCATGTAATCGTTGAAGACAACGTTCAGCTTCTTATCGTCGTCATCATTCGGTCTTCTCATTGCTCTGCGGTATTCGGTCAGGGCAGCGATTCCTTCAGAGACTCCGCCGACGACTGCTCCAAACGCTGCCGGAACGGTCGTGAAGGAAGTACCCGGCTTCAGGTTGAACCACCAGCCATGCTCCTGCTCGGTCGCGCCAGACAGAGCCACTGCAAGTCTCTTTCCCATCTCAGTGTCATACTCGATATGCCACTGTCCGGAAGACTCAACCTGGAAGACGTAGGTGACATTCATCTCGCGGTCATGGCACATTCCCATAGGAAGGTACTCGACAGACGACCAGGAGCTGTGTCCTGTGTAAGCGAATCTGTTATTGCCCATCCCCGGAGTGTTAAAGCCATCGATCGGCATTCCGGATACGTTGATATCAGCAAGATCTTCCTTCTTCCAGTGAGCTTCACAGTCCCAGCTGTTGAACGGAAGATAGACATCTGTCTTGTCAAAGTATGGCTGATCGCCTTCTCCGCATACATTCTGATAGATGAAGGAAGAGACGTATTCGAGCGGCCAGCTTTCGGTTCCCTTGTTCTCCAGAGTCGTCCATACTCTTACGACCGGAGCCGTATGATAGACGTTCATGTGGTAGTAAGCGTAGACGTCATGCTCAGTCTTCAGGGTGATGACAAGTTCGTCAGCATTCGGAAGCTTGTTGACTACATGAGACTGATACCTGAAACATGCAGAAGCGCTGCTGGAATTGTGTCTGTAGCCATGCATGTCTCTTGTCGTCATGCCGGTCACGTTGACCTCGAGGATCGGGTAGATCACGTCCCCTCTTCTCTCTCTCGACGGCTTGCGGTCCACTCCATGCTCGATCCTGTTTCTGTAATTGCCTGCGTGGAACTCCTCCAGTTCAACGATCCCGTCCTCCCGGATATTGAACTTTACATAGAGGTTCTTTTCCAATAGTTCGATTGACTGTAACATAAATGTTTCCTCCCGGCTTCCTTCGGAAAGCCTATCGATAAGAATCGGTTAAAATAATAAGATAATAGTGCTTTACGCTATTATCAAACATCTCCAATCTGTAAATACTGTAAACAATTTTACGAAAACTGGAATCTGCATACAACACAATTATTGCTGAATCATAAAAACTACATGCGGCTGTTTCCCATTTTCCTGAAGATCCTTCGCAGAAATTGCATGGTCTGCTGCAGGTCCGTTTTACTCCAGATACCAGGGAACATCCTCTCCATCTGATGGTTTCTTCATATGCTTCCGGAACACCCTCTCAATGAGAAAAGTAGAAAGAAATGTATACAGCGCCGGTACCACCAGCACCAGATATGGGATGAAGTATACCGCAGCGGCAGAAGCCCCGAAGAGAATCGCCAGAAGCAGGGTCGTCGGGATATGTCCCACTGCCATCAGGATTATGATATGAAACTGGTTTCCGATCCTGTCGTCAAACCTGGACAAGACAGGAAACACATATGGAAGCGTAAACAGCAGAAAGAAGATCAGGATCACACCGCCGGCGATAAAGCCGGAATTACCGGTACCCTTTCCGTTTTTCAGATTATAGAAAAACAGGCCGGCGAGTGCGATGAGTGCTCCGTAGATCAGCGTATATACGATTCCATGCCCCAGATTATCCTTAAACGAATGCAGGAATTCCCCCTTCACGGTTCCTCTCTTATGGCGCACCACTTTGGCCACCGTATAGTAGAGGGCGGCCGAAGCGGGGCCGGTCGTGATGACCGGTATGGAAAAGACGAACCACATAAGGCCTGCGAAGACCAGGTCTCCTGCATCCTGAAGTTTACTGACGACCGGATTGTCAAGATCAATGCTTTTCATAATCAGTGTTCAGCTCTTAATAGCGGAATCGACCTGTCCCTGGATGAAGTATTTCTGCAGGAAGAGGTAGAGCACGATCAGCGGCAGCATACCGATGACCGCATTCGCGGCAGCCTGACCGTAGTCGTTCATGACCGAACCAAAGAAAGTCTTGATGACCAGGGTGATGGTTGCCATGCTCTGCTTCTGCAGGAAGTAGTATGAATACGTATACTCGTTCCAGATTCCTACGCCCTGAAGGATCAGGACCGTTACGGTGACTGTCCTCAGCTGCGGAAGGATGACCATGAAGAATGTCTGAAGATTGCCCGCTCCGTCGATTGCCGCAGCCTCATCAAGAGCCCTCGGGATAGAACCGATGAAGTTCGTGTACAGGAAGATGGTCAGCGGAAGTCCGAATGCACTGAGGATCAGGATGATGCCCCAGTAGGTAGAAGTTCCGTGGATCTTCGACATAGTGGAGTAAACACCGACAAGAGTTGTCAGCGGAGTGATCATCATGACACTCATGATCAGGTTTCTGACGACTTCATTGAACTTTGTCTGGTTTCTTGAAAGCGCATATGCGGCAAGGCTTCCGATAACGACCTGAAGGGCCAGAACGCCGACCGTGATGATCAGGGAGTTCTTCATACCGATGAAGATCTCACCGGACTTGAAGATTGCCGCAAAGTTGCCCCAATAGATCGGATGCGGGAACACTGCTCTCGGCGAAGTGTCATTGAAAGTCTTCAGAGAGACCATGATGATGACATAGAACGGGAACAGGTAGACCAGAAGAAGCAAGGCTGAAACCAGATATCTCCACCAGTCCTTTTTCCTCCACGGGACACGTTCTTCCTGGTCAGGATCGAAGATGACGGTGCCGTCGGTTGTCGTCTCGTATTTTTTCTTGTTTTTCTTATATCTGAGATATGCTGCAGGTGTCATCCTTCCAGATCCCTCTCTTTCTTACGGAAATAAGCGTTCACGATCGTCGAGATCACCATGATCATGATGAATGAGAAGACGCCGACCGCAGCTGCATATCCGGCACGTTCCGCGTCGAAGTAACGGTTCGCGATATAAGTTGCGAAGGAGTTGCTCTTCTTTGCAGGACCGCCGTCTGTCAGAGCGATGATAACATCGTAGAGTTTCAGTCCGCCGATCAGGTTGTAGGTGACCGAAGAAGAAAGCGCCGGGAGCAGGTTCGGCAGGATCACCTTCGAGAACAGCTGCCAGGAATTCGCTCCGTCGATCTTTGCCGCTTCGATGTAGGACTGGGACACTCCCTGGATACCTGCCAGGTAGATGACCATCGAAACACCGACAAACTGCCATGTATTGATGAATACGATCACGGCGACCGCGTTATGTGCATTGCCAAGCC
This sequence comes from Lachnospiraceae bacterium UBA7729, assembly GCA_002482005.1. Taxonomy (GTDB): domain Bacteria; phylum Bacillota; class Clostridia; order Lachnospirales; family Lachnospiraceae; genus Porcincola. The sequence goes on from DLFD01000010.1 coordinate 8,314, forward strand.
AGTTGACTGAATTAAGTCCAAGGGAAAGAAGTATGTCATTGATGACGCCGCCCTTGCTCTGGAAGAAGAAGTACATGATATAGCCCATGACCAGGCCGGAAACCATGGCCGGCATGTAGATGACTGTCCGGACGATACTCCTGCCCTTGAACTTCCCGTTCAGGAACATTGCAAGTGCAAGACCGATAACCTGCTGCAGTGCGGTGCAGCCGAAACCGTAGATCAATGTATTGATCAGCGCTTTTCTGAAGTTTTTGTCCTGGAACATCGAGATGTAATTCTTGAGGCCGAAGAACTCTTTTGTCTGTGAATACCCGTTCCAGTTAAAGAAGGACAGATAAAAAGCATTGAAAAGAGGATAAGCGACAAACAGAATCATCAGGACGACAGCCGGGATGTAGAAAATATTCAGTTTCTTGTATTGTTTTTCCATCTTCGATCTCCTGAAGTTTACAGCAAAACCGGACCCTGAATCATATCAGACCGAATATTCGGTAATCAATCATCAGGGCCCGGCACATGTACCTTACTGGTTATTCATCTTTGAAAGCAGGATCTGTACCGACGTCTTAGTTGCCCATCAGGTCATCGTAGTTATCCTGAACGATCTCGATAGCTGTTTCCTTGTCAGAAGCCGGATCCTCGTTTGCCAGAAGGGTATCGATGGAGTCGGTCATAACTGACCACATTCCGGACGGAAGGTACTCACGATCGAAGAAGTTGTCGTAGTAAAGGTCTCCGTCGAATGCTGTCTGAGCTTCCTTGAATGCATCAGCGGTGTAAGCTGCATCAGTTCCGGACTCAACCTCGGTATCGCTCAAAGCCGGGATACCGCCATCGATCTTGACGATCTGTGCTGCGATCTCAGGCTGTGCGAGGTATTCAAGAAGCTGCTTGCACTGGTCAGCGTACTCGGTGTCTTTCCAGATACCGAAGCAGGAGAAGTTGCCCTCGCCGGTACCGAAGTAAGACGGAGCATCGTCAGCAACTGACGGATAAGGAAGAATTCCGATGTTGGCATCCGGATTCTGCATACGGATCTGCGGGATGTTCTCGGTAGAGAACAGGGTGAATGCACCGTCTCCGCTTGCCAGAGCCTGAAGGACCTGGTCTCTCTTGCCGGAGGTTACGTCATCGTTGATCCAGCCGTTCTCATACCACTTCTGGATCTGGTCCCATGCTTCTGTATGAGCGGTCCAGTCAAAATCACCGCCCTTAAGAGCTTCGATGTTGGCATCCTTGTCAGCTACACCGTCGTTGGTGAGCTCTGTCGGCCAGAGACCTTCCAGCGTGTAGGAGTCATATGCATCTGCAAGGACCATCTCGATCGGGGTCTTTCCGGAATCAGCAACCTTCTGGCACGCATCATCGAAATCTGCCCATGTGCGGATCTTGGAGATGTCAACTCCTGCTGCGCTAACAGTATCCTTGTTGTACATAATTGCCGCGACTGCCTGGGTGATCGGCAGGATGAAGAGCTGTCCGTCGTCATTGGTGATAACGCTCTTCAGACCTGGATCGATCTTGCTGACCCAGTCCTGGTCGGACAGATCCATCATGTATTCGCTGTAACGGATCAGAGACCAGCCATGGGTAACCCACATATCCGGCAGATCGTTGGAAGCCATCTTGGTCTTCATAGCGGACTCATAATCGCCGCCCAGGTTGTTGATCGTTACCTGGATACCGGTCTGATCGGTGAAGTCCTTGATGATCTGCTCGAAGATGGAGTAGTCATCGGTGCTCAGGTTGTAAGCAAGCTCGATGCTTCCCTCCGGAACCTCAACCTCGCCGCCATCGCCTGCGAAAGCTGCCATCGGCATAGCCATCGCTGCAGCAAGTGTGATACCGAGTACCTTCTTCAGATTCTTTTTCATTGCAATCCTCCTTTTTATCTGCTGTGCATTCTGCACATTTTTTACAAATACCGAACAATTGCCCCCGCCTGGAAAACATCCGGAATGGCTTTTCGTTATAATGGCCAATTTCTTTTTACTTTTCTCGACTACGTTGGTTATTATATCTGATGTTCAAACCTATCTTGACCTGTAATTTGTTCAAACATACCCATATTTTGCAGTATGCACTCATTATTTCTTCGTTTTCACTTATTTATTGCAGTTTCCGGCTTTGCATTTTTATACGGGAGATTGTACACTTTACACATACGCGCTTTGAAATTATCTGATCCTGCATCGTGAATTCCATCAGATTCTGCTTTAGAATACATGTGCAGATATACATATTTCCGAGGAGGTAATGGAAACATGATCTATGAGAATAAAGTGGATGACTTTTTCATTGTCTCCAACACAAACGAAGCCTTCACCTACCCTCTCCATGTACATGACTACATAGAGATCATCCGGGTGATAGACGGCAGCATGCAGATGCAGATCGGGCCGCATATATACTCTCTTTCCAAAGGAGACTATTCCATCATCTTCCCGAACATCGTACATGATTACCGTGCAGCCGCAGACGGTTCTCCTTCCAACCTCAATATCTCGAACTGTGTTCTGTCCCTGATTCCGCGATATAAACCTGTCCTGGAAGCGTATTACCCCCAGTCCCCTGTCATCAAGGCGGAGCAGGTTCCGGAGATCGTGAATACTCTGAGTGATGAGCTTCACCGCCTGACCAGCGACGGGCAGAATCCTGATCCGAACCTGATTGGTTCCATCTTCGCCGCGATCCTGGGCTACTGCCTTCCCTTCCTGAAGCCGTCTCCTCTCGCTGCTGATATGAACCGGGAACTTTCCGTCCGCATCATCTCCTATGTTGCCCGGCATTCCCTGGAAAACCTGACCCAGGAGACCATAGCGAAGAAGTTCGGCATCAGTAAGTTTGCTCTCTCCCGGATCTTCTCCAGTGTACTGCGCACCAATTTCCGGGAATATATCAATTCCCAGAGGATCAATTACGCGGAGTATCTTCTTCTCAATACGGAAGATGAGATCACCGCCATCTGCTATACATCTGGTTTTCAGAGTCAGCAGACTTTTAACCGGGTTTTCCGGGAGCAGGCTGGCATGTCCCCATCGGAATTCCGTAAGACCCATGAAGGTCTTCTTTATCCGGAGAATCAGGAAGTCCTGCTGCCCCATCCACCCGCCGCGGCTGCCCCGGACTCATCCAAAGATCACCGGAAAAGACCGGAAAAAGGCTCATGACACGGCGATCGCTGTTTCAAGAGCCTTTTATCTGGAGGAATAAAGATTATGTCAATCAGACAGCTTCCGCTTTATCCGATATCAGGTGACCGAGATCGTCCATTCTGTCTCCCAAACCTTCCCTTTCTCCAGTCTCACCAAGTCGTGCTTAAACCGAAAGTCCTCAACAACATCCTGCCTGGACGGTCTGGATGGAAGAGAAGTCCATGGTTCGATTATGTTTCCTGTCTAAACCTTTCCCCTGTCAGCATGAAAGATAGCCTAAAAATATGTAAAGCGTTAAAGGAAAGCAGGTGGCAATATTGAGATTAATAAAGATCAGGTATCCTACAACAGGGCCCTGCTTCTTAATCTGCTGCGTCCGGAAGGAGATTTCTCTCGGGCAGATCGCAGAGGTCACATTCAGCCAGATCCGGGAGGATATCCGGAAGATGACTCCAGTGCGGACAATGTACTGGTCTATGTGGCAGCCGGACGGGACCGCTTATTACCTCAGAGACGACGGGACCCCCTGGACCGACCGCCCGAGGGCAACTTACGAAACCTGCCGTTTTGCCCACAGCTATGTGCTCGGCTACCTCTGCGGCGACCTGAAGACGCCTGACCTGGCCCTGTCCGCCATGAAGGGACTGACGGGAGCCGCCGGCGACAAGGAAAACGGCGGCTGGTACGAAGGGCTGAATGCGGACGGCACCCCACAGGACGGGAAACTGTGCTACACACACGCATTTGTGATCCTCGCAGCTTCCTCCCTGCTCACAGCGCTCAGAAAACAGAATGTGCAGGCCGCGGCTTCACAGCAGTCTGAGCCAGCCGCGGCTTCTCAGCAGCCTGAGCCAGCCTCGGTTTCACAGCAGTCTGCGTCAGCCGCGGCTTCCGGGCTTCTCAAAAAAGCCGAGGATACCTATACCAGGCGCTTCTGGGACGCAGAGTCACAGATGGCGTACGATAACTGGGATACGGCGTTCACAAAGCTGAGCCCGTACAGAGGCCTCAATGCTAACATGCACTCGGTTGAAGCATTTCTGGCTGACTTTGACGTAACCGCCAACGAAGAATATCACAGACGTGCGAAAGAAGTGATCGACCGCGTATCAGCCTGGGCATCTGACAACGAATGGCGGATTCCGGAACATTATACGGACAAGTGGGTTCCGGAGCTCGAATACAACAGCGACCGTCCGGACGACCAGTTCAAGCCGTACGGCGCGACGCCGGGTCACGGGATCGAGTGGGCAAGGCTGATCACCCAGTTCGGCCTCTCCGCATATGAGGACGACCCGGAGCAGAAAGCGCACTACGTCGATATAGCAGAGCACCTGTTTGCACGCGCTGTATCGGACGCATGGGACTGTGACGGAGCGCCGGGGATCGTCTACACGACCGACTGGAGCGGCCAGCCGATCGTCCATGAGCGGATGCACTGGGTGCTGGCAGAAGCCATCAACACCTCCTCCGTCCTGTACCGCGTTACAAAGAAGAGAGCCTACGCAGACTGGTACTCCACATTCATGGAATACCTCGACTGCTGCGTCATCCTCCTGCTGCACCTGCCTCGGGACCATCAGACTTTTTCTATCATCAGGAGAAATAAAAAGGCTCATGAAACAGCTATTGCCGCTTCATGAGCCTTTTCCCCCTATTTACTTACTACAATCAGATGGTTCTTAGATTCCTGATCCTTCATAGGCCAGGTCTCTGATCTGAGGATGAAATCTCTGTCCGCAGACATCATGGTTCATGACATGCTGAGCGTAGAAGATGCTCAGATGATCAACAGGATCAACGCATACATATGCACCTGCAGCTCCTCCCCAGCCGAACTCTCCGACTGGTCCTCTGCCGCGCTTGGTATTGATCTTCACCCTGACACCGATACCATAACCGTACTCCGGGCCTTCCTGCCTCTGGATATCTTTAAGTGCCTGGCCGGTCGTAACAGATGTGGAGAACATCTTTACCGTGTCCTCTTTCAGGATACGGACGCCATTTTTCCCGACTCCGCCGCATGCCAGAGCATCCAGGATTGTACTGTATGCATTCACAGTACCAATAAGGCCTGCACCGCCGCTGTCATATTCTGGAGACAGCATGTAGGACTCATCTCTCGCGCAAGGCTTGATATTGTTGTCTCCCAGGTTAAATTTATAGATTGCTGCAAGTCTCTTCTCCTGCTCTTCATTCAGGTGAAAAGTAATATCTTCTTCAATCCCAAGCGGTGAGAAGATCTCATCCTTCAGATATGTACCGAACTTTTTGCCGGAGACTTCCTCGATCAGGCCTCCGAGAACATCATGACAAAGCGAATAGTACCATCTGGTCCCGGGTTCATAGAGAAGTGGCATCTTTGCGATTGCTGCCATCATTCCTCTTGTCGAGATCTTTCCATCGGCATATCTGCACGCCTCTCTGATCTCATCTGCCGTTACCTGATAAGAAAGTCCTCCCATCATAGCGCACAAGTCGATGATCCGGATCGGTCTTGCTGCATAATGGCACGCTTTATCGATCGCGGGATGTCCCAGATGATCATTCGGAATTCCTTCATCAAAATTATTCGTAACCTTCATGTACTCGAATTCCGGAAGGTATTTCGCGACAGGATCATATAGATGGATCCTACCGTCTTCCACCAGCTTCAGAATTGCTGTGTTGGTCACTACCTTCGTGCAGGAATAAAGGTAATACATATCCCTGTCGCTTACCGGCACCTTCCGGTCATAATCGCTGTACCCTCTCATATGACGGTAAAGGACTTCATGGTTTCTGATCACAACGCAATCCGAGCCCGGAACTCCGTGACCATCAACGAGTCCGTCCAGAAGCTGTGTCAGTTTTTCGAATGCCATAGATATCTGCTCTCCTGTCGTGTCTTATATATGTGGTTTTTCCTGTATTCTTCTTGTAATTCTCTGTCATGTTCTTCCCGGCAGCTGCGACAGACTTCACGCAAAGTCTTCCTGTTTTTTGCACCCGCAGCCTGTTGGGAAGGTGTCCACGAAGTTAATCTCCTGGGCCTGCCTCTTAGTGGTCTGGAGTTTATTCCAGTCGATCGTCCTCTCGTATCCTGCGTAATCGCAGATACGAATCCCGCAGAGCAAGCCATCGTCTCCTCTTTCGTAGGCTGCGATGCCCGAGATTGCGATACGGTCGAATCTCTGCTGGCCCTCTTTCGATATGACATGGACCCACTCAAGAACACAGGTTTTGCCATTGTCCGTGATTGTCTCGTATCTCATGGCAACACACCATGGGATGTATGTGGCCGCTCCCTTATAGAAGGCTTCCAAATCTTCATGCCCGCCGTTGTCGCGTTCGCCTTCCGACGGAGCATATCCGCCCAGCTTGCAGTCCGGGCTGATGCACTTCAGAATCCGAGCTACATCCGCATGGGGCATATGATGGAGTCCTGCATAATATTCCCTCACCGCTCCGGTAAGAAGGTCCGGGTCGCCCATTTCCAGATGAGCTGATTTGAAGATTGGCTTTCTATATGCCTGAAGGCCAGGCACATAAGTATGATGGCAGTAGATTCGGATCTCGTCCAAGGTATCCTGTGTTCTCAGATCCGCAACAGCAATCATCGGCACCTGCTCGATCATTCCATCGATCACAAAGTTCACGTCATATTCGAGACATACCCTTCCGTTTGCTATCGTCTGAACAGCCGGAACAAGAAAAGATGATTCCGCTCCGAACCGCTCATTAAAATGCTGCGCGAAATCGCAGATTCCATCGATGCCGGTAAACCTTCCATATGGTGCGTCTACTGCGCTTTGTTCATCTCCGAACAGTTTCCTGTCGAAAAAAATCCTGCGAATCTCGCCCAGGTCCTGTCTGCATACTGCGTCAAGAAAACGATACTCCGGAGATTTTTTATCTATAGGGTGCTCCGGTCCGGCATAAAACCGGACCAGTGAGCTTCGTTTCCGAATCTTCATTCTTATGCTTCCTCTCAAGATGCGCTGTTCTTCAGAAACTCCTGGAACTGCCTGTTCTTCTCCTCGATGACATCATTGATTCCGGCGTCATCAAGTTCCTCGTTGAACTTCTCAAGATATTCATCGACGTCAACTTCACCGTAGAGAAGAGCATCTCTGTACTGATCGACGATCATCTGGCAAGCCTTGATCTGATCATAGACCGGGCTGGAATCAAAGATGAATCCCATGCCGTCGGAATACTGAATGCTGTCATCGGTCCAGCAAGCCTGCATATCCTTGTAATAATTTGCGTAATCAGTGTTGTAAGGAAGGCTCAGGCACTGATTCGGATACTTCCATGGAGCGGAAAGGTTCCATCCGAGGGTACTGTCGTCGACACCATCTGCCATCCAGGCGCATCCGTTCTCATCGACCTTGTAGGTAACGCCTTCGATACCGAGTGTGAAGTAGCGGCAGACATTCTCATCCGTTGTCATGAGATAAAGGAGCTTCATAGCTGCATCCGGATTCTTGCAGAGAGAAGAGATGCACCATCCGTCAAAGACAGAGGCATTGGTTCCGACATTGTCGTTAAGCTGAAGCAGGATGAAATCTCCCTCTCCGGTATCGCCCTGACCATGAAGCAGAGATCTAATGTATTCGATGCCGTAACCGTCAAGATAGCCTCCGCTGTTTACCAGATCCCGGTAAAGTGTTCCGGTCGGTACGGTGTTCTCCGGGTCTGCCGGGATCATGCCATTGTCGTTGTACCACTTCGTCTGTTCGCACCAGTTTTTGAATTCATCTGTCTTATATGCATTGACAACTTCCTTGGCCCCGATTCCTCTGTTCTGAAGGACACCAAGCCAGTAATCGTCTCCAAGAGTATCAAAACCGATCACGTTGGTGGCTTTCATATCGCCCCACCATGCCTGGTCCGGATATGCTTCCTCTGCTTTGGTCAGAATATCGTTCAGCTCATCCAGACTGACTTTCTTGCCATCCATATCGGCAACTCCGATGTCTTCGGCAACCGACTTGCGGAGCATATATGCAGTGAAGTTGCAGAAACTATCTGCAGAAGGAAGTGAATACTGCTGTCCGTCGATCTGGCAGGTCTTATAAACTTTCTCCGGATACATTGTGAATAGATCCGGATAGGTTTCCTTATATGGTTCAAGAGAGATAATCTGATCATTCTTTACGAGTGCGTCAACACTGGAATAGAAACGCCAGCTGAAGAGGTCGATCGGATTGTCTTTATCCGACAGCAGCATAGTCAGGTTGTTGTTGCGGTCTCCCCAGGTATTGACGACGAATTCAGCCTGTACTCCCGCATTGATTGATACCAGGTAATCGTTCAGCGCCTGCTGCACTTCATCTTTCCGGTCCAGTCCGTCCGTGAAACTCAGGACATCAACGGATACCACCGGCCATTCCGACGGATCAGAAGCCGCCTCGGTCTCCCCTGCCTGCGCCATAGGTGCAAAAGAAGACGCAAGCATCGATACTGCTGCAAGTGTTGCGATCAATCTGCTCTTTTTCATAAGAACCCTCCTGTTTTTATGATCGTATTGTCTGCTGCTTCTATCTTTATCCTTTGACTCCTCCGATCACGATTCCTTTTACAAAGAACTGCTGGAAGAAAGGATAGATTACAAGGATCGGGATCACGGCAATGACCGCGATCGCCATCCTGACACCAAGTGTCGGGATGTGTTGTGAAAATTCCAGTCCTATTGAGACACTCGCATTATCTTTCAGGAACTGAACATTATTGGACATGGAATTCAGTACATTCTGGATCGTCTGAAGCTCCTTTGCCCTTGTCAGGTAATAGAGGCCATTGATCCAGTCATTCCAGTATGTCAGGGCGGAAAACAGTCCGACTGTCGCCAGCATTGGCTTGCAGAGCGGAAGCGCGATCCGGAACAGGATCCCAGCCTGACCGCATGAATCCATCTCCGCAGCTTCCAGGATCTCATCCGGAACATTCATCGTGAAGTATGTTCTCATCAGGATTACATTGAAAGCACTCAGCATCAAGTTCGGAAGAATCAGTCCCCATACCGTATTGGTCACCTTGAAGATCTGGCTCCATACGATATAGGAAGGAACCATTCCTCCTGAAAACAACATAGTGAAAAAGACAAAGAAGGAAAGGAAACTTCTTCCGACCAGATCTTTTCTGGAAAGCAGGTAGCCCAGGGTTGTCGTGAGGAACACGCTGCACACCGTACCTACCGATGTCACAAGGATTGTCATCCCGTAAGCCCTGACGATTCCCTTTCTTGCCAGCCAGATATACTTGTAGGCCGAGAAATCGATCTGCCTCGGGATGAACGAATATCCACTCTGGCTGATCACCTGCTCGCTTGTGATCGAGGATGAGATCAGCAGAATGAAAGGAATGACCGCCATCGCGCAGAGAATGACCATGATCACATTTGCCACTCGTCTGAAAACTTTATTATTACCTGCCATCTTCGGCCTCCGCTTTTTTCTGTAGGATCATGCGCATGACTTTTCGTTCAGAACAGTGCGCTGTCGGGTTCGACTTTCCGCACGATCGTATTCGCGATCATGATTACGAAAAAGCCAAGAACAGACTGCAGGAATCCTGCCGCAAGGGCTCTTCCGACATCGTGGTCTTCCATCAGGGTACGGTAGACGAAGGTATCAATCGTGGTGGTCGCCTCGTACAGCATTCCGGTGTTCTGCGGTACCTGATAAAACAGGCCGAAATCTGTCGAGAACATTCTTCCAATGGACATGATGATCAGAATGATGATGGTAGGCTTCAGCAGAGGAAGCGTGATCTTTGTGATCTGCTGCCAGGTCGTAGCGCCATCCATCACTGCCGACTCATAGAGGGTCTTGTCAAAACCAAGGATCGTAGCGAAGAAGACGATACTCTGGAATCCGAAGCTTCTCCACATCTGGACAAAGATCAGGATTCCCGGCCATGCATTCGGCTTCATATACCACTTCACTGGATCAAATCCCAGCGGCTTCAGAATGCTGTTGTTGATAAACCCATTGTCCGAAGAGAAGAAAGCGAACACCAGATAACCAATCAGGACAGTACTCATCAGATATGGGATCAGGATAATGACCTGGTACGCCTTCTGGGCCCTGGCGCTTCTCACCTCACTCAAAAGGATCGCAACGACGACTGCAATCAAGGTTCCAAGAAATATGAATACCAGGTTATAAAGAATGGTATTCCGGAACATGATGCCCGCCCACTTTGAGCCGAACAGATAAGTGAAGTTCTTCAGGCCGCACCATTTGCTCCCGAAGATTCCTTTAGAATAGCTGTAATTCTTGAAGGCAAGGATCAATCCTGCCATCGGAAAATAGTTATTGACAATCAGGTAGACGATAGCCGGTATCGCAAGAATATAGAGCGATCTGTACTTGCGAAGTCGTTTTATTCTTGATTTTCGTGGATCTGAAGTGATCACTGCAGAATATAAAGCAGTACTTTGATTTGTTTTCATAGCGTCCACCCTCCTGTAACTCTTTATACCTACGATATTAATAGATGTTCACACAAGAAAATATTAAAAATCTGACATCTTATATTGCATTTTCCGTAGGTTCAAAAGATACAGAAGGAGATGAACTCTTACTCAGACAGCAGCAGAGACGAACGGAATTCCGAAGGTGTGATTCCGGTCTCCTGCCTGAAGACACGTGAAAAATTACTGTAGTTTTGGTAGCCAACCTGCAAAGCGACATCCGTGATGGAAAGCTCTGTGTCCCGGAGAAGGATCTTTGCTGCTTTCATCTTCTCAGCGGTGATATAGTGTTTCAGCCCTTGTCCTGTTCTTTTCTTGAACATTCTGCCAAGATAATCCTGATTCATTCCGATGCCGTCAGCAATATCGGAGACAGTAAGATCCTGATCGATATGGTCGCGGATATAGCTGATGATATTCTGGATGGTCGTCTCATCATTCCCTTCCGAATGGTTCATGACCCGTTCAGTAAGACGATAGACGATATCTCTGAAGGTATCCACCTTCCGGTAGGAATAAAGGAAATCATAGTAAGTCAGCTTCTTATCGAATACATCTGACAATCTGATTCCACTGGCAGACATGTAATTAAAGAGCATAGCAGATACTGCCTGATGGATCTTCATCATGGCAGACTGATTCAGGCTGCCTGACTCACCAATTTGCTCCACATAGCGAAGAAGGCTGTTTCGGAATCGCAGCACATGGTTATTATCAAGCATCTTTTTCCAGCTTCTTGACTGGAGATCCAGTGAATATTCTGAAAAATTGCTGTCACGATCCTGGCTGAAAAAGAGCCGCGATATACCGCCGACATTATCAGCGGCTGCCTTTTTCAGTGCGCTGAAGGCCTCAGGAAGTCTGCTGACAGGGCAGAAATTGCCCACATAAAGAGCCACATCGATATCCATAAGTTTCTGGAACATCAGCCGCATCTCATCGTACTGTTCTCTCAAAAGTGCCATATCCGGAATGTGGTCTTCTGAAAAAGAAGCAAGGATATAGATATCATGGCTCTCCGCCCCCGCCTCCAGAACAATATAGTGTCCTTTCAGACATGTAGCCATCTCATCGATGATGTTGCGGATAATGTCAATACGAAACTCCGTTTTTTCGCTCCCTTGACTTTCTCCCATATGGACAGGAGACACCAGGCAGATGTGAAAGCAATCGTTCTCCGAAAAATCTTCCGACCGATTCCGTAAAAGTCTGAAAAGGCAGTCATGATCACTGCTATATCCTTCCAGATACCGGAGCGCACCTTGTCCCAGAAGCTCTTCTTCCCTGTTATGAAAGAATGCACCTGTCTGCAGAAGTTCCCTGTTTTTCCGTTCGATTAGTATCTGAGACTTGGCTCTTTCCACAGCGCTTTTGATTTCTTCCGTATCCGCGGGCTGCAGGATATAATCAAAACTTCTTATTGAGATAGCTTGCTTCATATATTCAAAGTCCGCATGAGCCGTCAGGAAGATGATCTTCCGGTCAGGATACCTTTCCAGCACCCAGCGGGCAAAATCGATTCCATTTTCCATCGGCATGACGATGTCACAGAGGAAGATATCAAACCGTGTCTTCTCCATCTGTTTTCTGGCATCTCTTGCGCTGAATGCGATGCTGAAGGAATCTCCTTCCTCGTTTTGCTCCTGAAGTTTCAGGAAAACTGTATTGGCTATGATTGGTTCATCATCAAGGATCATGATGTTCATGGTTCACTCTCCGATCTCGATATCCGTTACTGCCCCGCCCATAGGATGATTGCTGAATGTAAAGGACGCCTTGTCTCCGAAGAGCAGGTAAGCCCTGCTGCGGATATTATCGATTCCGACATGACCTCCCCTGTATTCTTCTTCGGTTACTTTCTTGTTCAGCTTCCGGACCATCTCTTCCGGGTAGCCTTTGCCATTATCTTCGATATGGATCCGAAGCTTTCTCCCGCCCGGGCTGTCCTTCACTTCACACCTGACCTCGATTCTCAGAAGTTCATCGATCTTTCCTGAATATTTGATGGAATTCTCAACAAACGTCTGGATGGTAAGGACCGGGATCTTTATATCATTCGCTTCTTCTGTAGAATCTACCTGAAGGATGATTGGAAAACCGCCCTTGAGTGAATAGATCCTGCAGTAATCCTGTACTTCCTTCAGTTCCTCTCTGACGCTGGCAAGGCTTCTCCTTGAACGGAATACGTACCGGAAATGTTCCGAAAGCGCTTTGATCAGATCTTTGGCGACCATCTCATTGCCACTGTCCATCAGGGAATCTACCGTATTCAGGCAGTTCAGAAAGAAATGTGGATTAACCTGCAGTTCGTAGTACTGCAGCTGTGCGTGATCAGCCCTCATCTTCTCCTGATAGCGTTCTTTCTGAAGAAGGTCTACCTCATCGATCAGGCTGTCGATCTGGGCATTGATCTCAGAAAATTCGCGGATCCGGCTTGACTGATAGCCTTCTGTCTTAGTCCCTGAACACATCTCAGTAATCTTCCTGTGAAGCTGCTCTACCGGAGTGAACATCAGTTTACGCAGCCCCTTCATCAGGGCTAGCCAGAATCCTCCGAGGATGATCGGGTATATGACCGCAAAAATCAGGAGTCTGGAATCTCTCATCAGCCCGAAGACGGACTTTCCCGATTCCATCAGATGCACTGTCACCATCTCGTTTGAAAGGCTCGAAGATACCTCGATCCCACGTTCTTTTCCATCCTTCTCTTTCTCAGGCGTTTTCGCTTCATCAACCGTTATACGAACCGGATACTCCGCCGTATTGTCAAAATACCGGCTCAGGTTCAGGATGGCCCCGACATAGCCGCTTCCTTTCCGGAACAGATAGCAGTAATAATCCTCGTCCTCATATAAAAAATATCCCTCAGATTTGGTGTTATCCATATGGCCGCAGATATAGCTTCTTGTCTCTTTCATAAGAAGGTTCACGGACCCGGAAAACGGATATTCATTCCAGGCAAACCGCATGCGGTCGCTCTCCCGATCATAGTAGAACATCGCCCACATATAGCTGGAGGATTTCACTCTGGCGGAAAAGTTATTCTGCAGGACATACAGACTTCCCTGCGTTTCGAAATCCGACAATCTTCCATCGCTCAGCCTCTTCAGGGCGACATCATCTGCATAGATCATGTTCACAGAGCTTTTGATTCCTATGAGTTCCTGATCAAGGGCATCCGCATAACGGTCAGCTGTTTTCTGCAGCATCGCTTTGTCCTGCTGTCTGTCATAATTCACCAGCGCACCAGAAAAGGCAAAGATGACTACAGCGATATAGATGCTGATACTGACCCAGATCATAAGCAGGATGCTGCTGAGAGAAACGCTGTGCAATCTTTTGTCGGATTCGGTTATGCCTGACATATTGAACACCTCTGTAAACCCGCAATTCCAGAAAGCGGAGGACCTTTTTGCGGGTCCTCCGCCTTCTATGAATCCTCTGTTGAATTTCTGCTGCCGAAGCTCAAGGTGCTCCGTGCTCAGTTCATCAGAACCTGAACGCCACCTTGAAATCTCCGTACTTTCCGGTTGCGTACTCGAATGCCTTCTGCCAGTCCTCCAGGCGGAACCAGGTCTTCAGGATGCCGTCGGTCTTCAAGTCACCTTTCATCATATGGTTGATGACGAACGGATAGCAGTACGGTGACAGATGGGATCCTCGAATGTCGAGTTCCTTGCCATCGCCGATGATGGACCAGTCAAGCTTGGTCTCCTGTCCGAATACGCCGAACTCTACGAAGGTTCCGAGCTTTCTCAGCATCAGCATACCCTGGGTGACGCTCGACGGATGGCCGACAGCCTCGATGTACTTGTCGCAGCCATAGCCATCGGTCAGAGCCTTTACTTCCTTGACAACATCGCACTTGGTCGGGTTCAGGACAATATCTGCGCCGAATTCCTTAGCCTTTTCCAGACGATCATCGCGAAGGTCCAGAACGATCAGCTTCTCAGGATTCTTCATCCTGGCGTAGGTGATCATGCCCTGTCCGAGGGTTCCTGCTCCGGAGATGACGACAACGTCCTCGTTGGTGATCTGAGCTCTGTCGACCGCATGCTTTGCGCAGCCGTAGGGTTCGATCAGGGTTGCCTTCTCGATCGGCAGCTCTTCCGGAACACGGGTGATGTGAGCGGTCTTGTGATAGCGGACATACTCGGCCATGCCGCCGTTGTTCTGCTTCTGATAGCCGTACATACGGTGCGGTTCGCACATCCAGTATCTTCCGGACTGGCAGAACCTGCACTTTCCGCAGGGAGCGATCTGATCAGCCGTGATACGGTCGCCGACCTTGTACTCGGTAACGTTCTTTCCGACTTCCGCGACACGTCCGAAGAACTCATGTCCCGGGATGAACGGCGGCTCGACCCACGGGTCGAACATCGCTCCGCCCCACTGACGCTCGGATCCCTGATAGCACTTGACATCGCCGACGCAGACGCCGCAGGCCTCGGTCTTGATGATGATATCATCGTCGCCGCACTCCGGTGTCGGGTAAGCCGGTTCAAAGCGGTAATCTCCCTTGCCATAGCATACAAGGGCTTTCATAGTCCTGGGGATTGCCATAGCGAAACCTCCTTCTATTATGGATATGATTCCTGACGCAGTACATGGTCCTGCTGCATCCGGCTTTCTTTCAGGCTGCTGCAGTGTCTTCGCTGCAGCCTGCTTCTCTCAGGCTGCTGCAGTGTCTTCGCTGCAGCCTGCTTCTTTCAGGCTGCTGCAGTGTCTTCGCTGCAGCCTGCTTCTCTCAGGCTGCTGCTGTGTCTTCGCTGCAGCAGACAATATCATGTTCTCAGGCTTTCCTGGAGAGTCTGATGACGTTCCAGCTTCTTGCCGGCAGCAGGCTGACAAGCCTTCCGTCTTCGATCTTACTGTTCTTGCAGAGGACCGGGGCAACCGTGTCCGGATGCTCTTCGGTGTTGACTGCCTTGAGGTCGTCTCCGGTCAGAAGGATGTGCTCTGTGACTTCGTATCCCTCGAACTGTCTGACATCCATATCGATGCTGTAATCATCCTTCAGGTCCTTGTTGACTGCGAACAGGGTCAGATTTCCGTTCTCTTCATCATCGACTGCAACTGCATCGATGTAAGGAGCATCTCCGTACTTGCTCTCGTAAGTGTCGACCTTGACTGCAGTGTTCAGTACGGTGCCGCGGCCCATGGTGCTTGCGTGCATGTACGGATAGAAGATGGTCTGACGCCATGCACCGGTATCGGACGTCATGATCGGAGCTATAACATTGACCAGCTGAGCCAGGCATGCGATCTTGACACGGTCTGCATGACGAAGCAGGGTGATCAGCATGGAGCCGACCAGCAGAGCATCCTCGAAATTGTAGATATCCTCGAGCTGATGCGGATGCTGGATCCACTTCTCAAGCTTCTTGTCCGCTTCGTTGGAATGATACCAGACGTTCCATTCGTCGAAGCTCAGGTTGATGGTCTTGTTGGTTCTCTTGATAGTCTTGACATAGTCGCAGGTTGCGATGACGCTCCTGATGAAGTTATCCATGTCTACGCTGCTTGCAAGGAAGTCCGGCGTATTGTCGTCACGGTTGCCATAGTAAGTATGAAGGCTGACGTAATCGGTGGTATCATAGCTCTCCTCGAGCATGATTCTCTCCCACTCGCCGAATGTCGGCATGGAAGAATTGGAGGATCCGCACGCAACGCACTCAACGGTCGGATCGACAAACTTAAGCATACGGCCTGCTTCGTGAGCGATACGGCCATACTCGTATGCGGTCTTGTGGCCCATCTGCCACGGACCATCCATCTCATTGCCGAGGCACCAGAGCTTGATGTCAAATGGATCTTCCGCTCCGTTCTTTCTGCGGAGGTCGCTCAGGTAGCTGCCGCTGCGGATGTTGGTGTACTCGATCAGGTCTTTTGCTTCCTCGACTCCGCGGGTGCCCAGGTTGATGGTATACATCGGCTTCACGCCTGCCTTCTTCGTCCAGTTCATGTATTCGTGAAGACCGAATTCATTGGTCTCGACGACGCCCCACGCCGGGTCGATACGGTGCGGTCTCTTATCTGCCGGGCCGATGGAATCTTCCCACTTGAAACCGGATACGAAGTTTCCGCCCGGATAGCGGACGTATGGTACCTTCAGCTCCTTGATAAGGTCGATGGTATCGGTCCTCAGGCCATCCTCGTCGGCGAACCTGCTGCCCGGCTGGTAGATCCCTTCGTAGACTGCGCGTCCCAGGTGCTCGATGAATGAACTGAAGATACGCTCGTCTACCGGTGACACTTCGATATCACGGTCGATGCTGATCCTTGCGTTCTTTCTCTCTGCCATGATGACTCCTCTCTTATAGAAATGTTATTCTCCGGACATTTGTTCCCGCCCGGATGTTTCTGTGTGTACTCTGTTTCTATATATGCTTTGTTTCTATGTGCAGCTGCCGCTCCGCCGCTTTCACAGCATCCGCGGGTCTCATGTTAATGTGATGATGTTTACCGAGTGAGGCTCCAGCGTGAAGCTCATGCTTCCCGCAAACTTTCCGAGCTTCTTCGTCTTCACGGTGATCTCATCCCGTCCGACGTCGTTGTACGATTCGGTACTCTCTCCGTTCAGGGTGCTGATCTCGGCTTCGCCCGAATAATCAAGAGCAAGATCGAAGCTCTGATTTCGAATCGGATCCTTGTTGATCGCCGCAACTGCGAATCCCTTCCGGTCGCTGAAACCGGTGACCAGGATATCCAGAAGATCCACATCCACCGGACCTCCGTCAAGGCCGCGGAAGGTGCCGGCAGGCATGCTGCTGATTCCTGCTTTCCCAACATCAGGGCTGGTGCCTGCTTTCCCATCATAAGAACTTCTGCCGGAATCGCACGTCTCTGATATCATCCCGGTTCCCGCATCGGCATCGCTCACGGTGTCGAGCACGATGTCGCCGAGCTTGTTGACGTAGAGGTCAAACACGTGATAGGTGCCTCTGAGGACGATCCCATCCGGATAGGTAAAGATACAGCCCCTGGTGTTGACGATCGGCGAGAAGTTTGCCATCCCGACGATGTCGCAGTTGCGGTTGACCATGTTGAGGAAGCAGGCCGTGAAGACGACGTCCGCCATGGTGTACTGGGAATTGTCATCGTTTCTGTCTCTCGGAAGCAGGTATTCTTCCTTCGTCTCCGCCTGTTTCAGTCCCATGATCCCCGGATGGTACCACTGCCTCAGGTTCCATTCGTCGTAGGCGATCCTGATCTGTTTCTCAAGTCCCATGGCCTCAAGAAGCCCTCGCACTTTCCGGACGGAAGATCCAAGGTCCTTCGTGAAGGTCAGGACCGTGTCGTACGGCGCTTCGTCGTTGGTCTCATGGATCGGGTCCCAGTAGTCGTGGATGGAGATCCAGTCGAGGTATGGACCGCAGTTTCTCAGCAGACTGACGTTCCAGTCCAGGTCGGTCAGCGCCGCCGCAGAGAGCTGGATCCTCGGGTCCACGCGCTTCATCATCTTGGCGGATTCTGCGGCAAGATGTCCCCACTCTTCTGCCGTACGGGCGCCGATCTCCCATGAGCCGTAGTTCTCGTTGCCGATGCTCCAGTACCTGACGCCATAGGGCTCCGCATGTCCGTTCGCGACTCTCATCCTTGAGTAGTGCCCTTCATGACCCAGGTTGCAGTACTCGACCCAGTCGCTCATTTCCTCAGGAGTGCCTGTTCCTGCGTTCGTGCAGATATAAGGCTCGCAGCGGATCTTTCTGCACATTGCGATATACTCGTCTGTGCCGAAGGTGTTCGGCTCCTCCACTCTCCAGGACTTGTTGAAGACAGACTTTCTGTCCCTGCCGACTCCATCCTGCCAGTGATAGGAGGAGACGAAGCAGCCGCCCGGCCAGCGGATGACCGGGACCTTGATCTTTCTCATCGCGTCCAGGACATCCTCGCGGAGGCCGGACTCATCGGACAGGCTGTTTCCCGGATCATATACTCCGCCGTAGATCTGACGGTGAAAATGTTCGAGAAAGTGTCCGTAGAGCATGGGGTTCCGTTTCCCGACTACTCTTCTGCTGTCTGCATACACTTTCATTACCAGAGATCCCATACCCTTTCTGCTGCCGCATTGTTTTTCGGCAGCACATTTAACCCTTGACGGATCCTGCCGTCATGCCGGCGATGAAGTTTAACCCTTCACGGATCCTGCTGTCATTCCGGCGATGAAGTACTTCTGGAAGCATACGAACAGGATCAGGATCGGGATGATCGCGAAGCAGGAGCCTGCGATCAGGATATCGTAGTTGTTGCCGTAAGGAGAAAGCAGGGACTGCAGTCCTACCGGCAGCGTGATCTTGTCCATCTTGTTGATGACGATCATCGGCCACAGGAAGTTGTTCCAGCTGGACATACCTTCGTAGATGCCCATGGCTGCGAAGGACGGCTTCATCAGCGGAAGGATGATCTTGAAGAAGATCCCGTACTCGGAGCAGCCATCGACACGGCCGGCGTCGATCAGTTCCTTCGGCAGTCCGGAAAGGTACTGGCGGAAGAAGAAGACCATCATCGGTACAACGACGTACGGCAGTATGATGCCCCACATACTGTTGATCAGGTGCATCCCGATGATCAGCTTGTACAGCGGAAGAAGGATGACTTCGGTCGGGACCATCATGACCATCAGGACGAAGATGAAGAACAGGTTCTTGCCCTTGAATTCATACATCGCGAATCCGTATGCGACCCAGGCGCTGAGGAACAGGGACAGGGCGGTCTGGACGATCGTGATCATCAGAGAGTTCTTGTACCAGCTGAAGTAGGCATTCTTGCCTGAGAACAGAAGCTTATACTCATCAAAATTCGCATGGACCCAGTCGATATCGAAGTTCAGACCATTTCTCATCAGCTCGGAACCAGGTCTCAGGGATGCTACAAAAAGCAGCGCCAGAGGCAGCAGCGTGATCGCTGCAACGATCAGGAACAGAATAAAGAGACGAACTGATCTCACTTTTGCATTCTTCTTCATGACTTCAGTCCTCCTTCTTCTTTCCGATCGTTCCATTCATCGTCAGCTGGACCAGGTTGATGCCGATAACGATAAGCAGGAAGATCACACCGACTGCAGAACCGATGCCGAGCTGATTCTGCTCAAGACCCATTCTGTAGAGGAATCCGACAAGTGTGGTGCCTACATTGTTCGGGGACTTGTTGCCGTTGAACAGCATATAGGATTCGGAGAACATTGCCATGCCGCCGAAGATGGAGATCGTCAGGACGTAGATCGCGGTCGGCTTCAGAAGCGGCAGTGTCACATAGAAGAACTGCTGCCATCTGGAAGCGCCGTCAACTTCAGCGGATTCATAGAGGTCTGACGGGATCTGCTGGATACCAGCCAGATAGTACATCATGTTGACGCCTGTCCACCTCCACATACAGATGAAGAACAGGGCCAGCCACACGGTTCCCGGAGTTCTCAGCCAGACAAGAGGACCTGCTCCGAAGATATTGATGAACTTGTTCATGAAGGATCCCGGAAGTTCTCCGAACATGAGGCGGAACACAACGCCTGCGACAACGACGGAAGTAAGAGCCGGGATGAACAGGATGCTGCGGAAGGTGGTCTTCGCTCTCATCTCCTGGCTGTTCAGAAGCGCTGCCAGGACAAGCGGGATCGGGATCATCAGTGCGCAGGATACAATTGTATAGAAGATACTGTTTCTCAGAGACTTGATGAAAACAGCGTTTTTTACGATCTTATAGTTTTTCAGTCCCACCCAGGCATGTGCCGGCACATTCTGGAAACTCATACCGACCATGCTGATGATGCAGTACACATAGAACACTGCAAATGTGATCAGGAATGGAAGGATGAATACGTAGGGAGCTACCTTCTTCGAATAGATGAATGACTTTCTTACACGTTTCTTTTGCATGCTGCAGGGCCCTCCTTCTCCGCTGCAAACCCAGTGGACCGGACTTTACAGGTATCCGGGCCTCCTCATTACTAAAAAATGGGAGGCGCCGAGGCTCTCGCCCGGCACCTCCCATCTCCGGTCTGCCCTGGTTTCAGCAGTGTCTGCTGCTGACTATAAGGCAGTTTGTTTCTGCTGTTTCAGCAATCAGTAGACGATGGTATCCTGCTCGTTCTGCAGAAGCTCCATAGCGTCTTCGTCGACGGAATTCTCAAATGCATTCGCGTAAGTGGTGGAAACCAGTACGGAATAGGTTGCAGAGTAAGAACCGCTGATGTCAGGAGCTGTCAGATCAGTTCCGTTCGCCTTAAGGATATCAAACGGGTTGGTTGTGAAGAACTGAAGGAACTTGTTGTCCGGATCCTCGGTGATAGCCGGGTCATCCCAAAGCTCGGTACGGATCGGGTCAAATCCAAGCTCTTTCCACTCATAGGTGCAGCCTTCCTTGGAAAGCTTTGCGAATGCGAGGAAGTCCTTGCAGAGCTGCTCGTTCTCGGTGCCCTTGATAACGGATGTGCCGGTGCCGCCCTGAAGTACTTCATGGACATCGCCATCGTTCCATACAGGCATCGGATAGATTGCCATCTTGCCCTTAAGATCGGTCATGTAATCAGTGAAGCGTCCCATGTACCACAGCGGGATGGTGATGGATGCGCATCCGCCGCCGTTCATGAATCCGTACCATTCCTCAGTATGGAATCCGCCGCCTGGGGTGATCTGGATGGTGCCGTCAGCGAGCATCTCACGGATAAAGTTGATAACGTCTGCATGTTCCTGAGTAGCGATGTTCGGGTTGCCGTCTGCATCGACGTACTGAACACCCTTCTCAAGCAGCATAGCCTGCGGAAGGAAGAGGTCGCTGACCTCGACGGTAGCCATCGGCTTGCCGGTCTTCTCAAGAACGGTCTTGCCTGCTTCATGGAAGTCGTCCCAGGTATTGATCGTTGCCGGATCAATTCCTGCTTCGTTCATGATGTCCATGTTGTAATAAGTAACGGTTGCGCCCAGATGGAAGTCTGCGCCGTATACATGCTCGCCGTCGCCGTACATAGCAACACGTGAGTAGACGATGTCGTCCTTGTAAGGCTCTACAGCGTCATCGATCGGGATGAGATACTGGCCGTTCAGGAAGGATCCGTAGTATCCGATCTCGATATCAGCCATATCAGGTGTTCCCTCGCCTGCTGCGCAAGCGGTAAGGAGCTTCTCCTGCAGTGCATGGGACTCGCCGGTGGTGACCGTCATGTTGATCGGTCTGTCCGGATTCTGCTTGTTCCACTCATCTGCCATGGATGTCCAGAACGGAACATGCAGTTCCTGGAAGGTCCAGAACTGGATATCAGTTCCGCCGTCCACGAATGTGTTCGTGCCCTGTGTCGATCCATCGTCTGCGAATGCAGTCATTCCGCCGAGTACGGTGGAAACTGCCATAGCAGAGACAAGGATTCCGCTCATTAACTTCTTCATCTTGTTCTCCTTTCATACTGCCCATCAGTTGCGTTACGTGCCGCACATCCCTTTCTCCAAAGATGTGCCCTGCTTTGAGGATTATCGATAACCCTCGGATGCCTATAGATTAACGTTATCCCATCAAAATGTCAATCAATAAAAATCTCCAAATCTTTGTGTTGACAATTATGCACATTTTATATTGTTTTATTGTGCAGTTTTTGGTACTTAATAGTAACAGCATTCGGCAAGTGTACTCTTCAGATTTCTTTAATGACGAGGAATGCAGAAAGCTACCCCCTCAGATCTATCCAATGACGAGGAATACAGAAAGTGTTTCCTTCAGGCCTATCTAATGGCGAGGAATACAGAAAGTGTTCCCTTCAGGTCTATCTAATGGCGAGGAATACAGAAAGTGTTCCCTTCAGGTCTATCTAATGACTAGGAATGCTGTTAGATTTCCGGAAACACATCATCGGGATGCACTATTTATCGGGATGCGCTATAATCTTCAATCATGTGAAAACCGATAAGCGATCATGCCGCCGGGATCATCTCCCGGAGATCATGTCATCGTGATGCAGGAAGTCGGAAAAGCGATCATGCCGCCGGGATCATCTCCCGGAGATCATGTCATCGTGATGCAGGAAGTCGGAAGTTCATCGGTAAGAACAGTTCAGGAGCAGTTAAGATGGCCACACAATCCAAGAGACCCACCCTCAGCACCGTTGCCGAAAAGTGCGGCTACTCTGTCAACACCGTATCCAGAGCCCTCAGAGGAGACGACCATCTCCCGGAAACGACAATCCAGAAGATCCGACAGGCAGCAGATGAAGTCGGCTATATCCCGAATGTCCTTGCCTCCAGCCTCCGCTCAAG
Organism: Lachnospiraceae bacterium UBA7729; assembly: GCA_002482005.1. Taxonomy (GTDB): domain Bacteria; phylum Bacillota; class Clostridia; order Lachnospirales; family Lachnospiraceae; genus Porcincola. The sequence goes on from DLFD01000010.1 coordinate 31,176, forward strand.
CGATACCCACACCATCGCGATCATCATCGAGGATATCGAGAACCCTCACTACTCCCACCTGATGTCCAGGATCGACCTGGAGCTTCGCGCCAGAGGCTACAGCGTCATCATCCTCTGCAACAACAAGAGCCTGACGAGCGAGCACCAGCTGGCTGCCCTGTCGATCTCCTACAATGTTGACGGTGTTCTTCTCTTCCCGCAGACCAGTTCGAATTCCCCTTCCGGAAGCCTTTCCGCGATAAGACTGCTCCAGAGGAACCATATTCCATACGTTCTGGTCGACCGTTCCATCCTCATGCACGACACCGACTGTGTCCGCGTGGATGACGAAGAAGGCGGCTACCTTGCCGGAAAGATTCTTTCGGAGATGGGTCACCGGAAGTTCCTCTATATCATGGGTCCTGAGAACAATTCCTCACAGATTCTCCGGCAGAAAGGCCTGCTGCGGGCGATCGATGAATACTGCGGCAGCGGAGCCTCCGATAAAAACATCCGCTTTATGAACGAATCTGTCTACCTGACGGCACAGGAGCAGGACAATCTCTACTATCTTCTGACGCCTCTCGACTACACTGCCCTCGTCTGCTTCAACGACGAATGCGCCTACTATTGCATGCAGGCTCTGCAGGTAAACGGCTGCCGTATCCCGGAAGATGTCTCCCTGATCGGCTTCGACAGCATCGCGACAGATAGTCGATTCCTGCCGAAACTCTCCAGCATCGCACATAAAAGAGGCCACAGCCTGGCAAAGGCAACCGTGGAAGCCATCATGAAGCGGATCAAGAACCCGGCGGGCGACTACGGCAACGTGATCCTGCCCGTCGACTACTACGACGGAGGAACATGCGGAAGACCAAGGAAGTGAGGTGAATACTGCTTTCTGCGCCACTTCTCCTGTCCTCCAGCTGCCTTTCCGCTGCTTTTCCACTGGCTTCCAACTGGCTTACAACTGTCCTCCATGCCTTCCAACTGCCTCCCAACTGTCTTCCAACCGTCCCCGGCGACGCATTCCCAGGAATTCTTGTTTTTTCCGGCGCCACCCATTCCGCTCCCCAAACATCCCCGGCGACGCATTCCCAGGAATTCTTGTCCTTTCCGGCGCCGCCCATACTGCTGTCTCTGGCGGCGGATCCGCAGAAAGTTCGGTAATGAAATATGTTCTTCTTATCACTGCGAAAGGAGCAAACAAAAAGAGAGCAGCAGCTGCTTCCCTGGTGTTTTTTCGTTATCGCCAGATATCTTTCCTGCAGTCCCCTTCCTCCTTGTATTCCGCGTCTCTGCTATACTGAAGCCATGATTGAACCAAAGGTTGATACTTGTTCAGCCATTTCCAGTTGTCCAGAATCCGGAATAGGATTATTATTGATTTATAGTTTCGGTCGAAAGAATATTGACAGATCATTGACAGATCAGGCTGGATATCCGTTATATCCATACATCAATGATCCTTATTGCATGAGAGGAGGAATCTATTATGGCAGTGAATTATAAGCAGCTTTTTATGAATTACTGTGACAGCGAGGGCATCAAATACAATGACGATGATGAGGAGACCGTCTCCCTCAGCTACAGGTGCGATAATCTGGAAGATCTCCGTATAGTCGTCTTCTTCCATAAGGACCGCAATGACGTTCAGTTCTGGTCCACTTTCGCCAGTGCAAAGGATGAAAAGCGCAGCGCAGGGCTTCTTGCCTGCAACTCCCTGAACCAGGAATACAGATGGGTCCGTTTCTATCTCGACAAGGACTGGGATCTGATCTGCGAGGCCGATGCTCTGCTCGATCCTTCCAGCGGCGGCGAGGAATGCCTTAGCATCGTACGCCGTATGGTCAATATCATCGATGAAGCCTACCCGAAATTCATGAAGACACTCTGGGCAAACTGATATGAAGATTACCGTTACTTTTTCCGATACATGGCTCGCTGAAGATGACGGGGCGCACAGGTCTGCATCCCAGGACCTGATCAGCCTCCTTCAATCTCAGTACAAAGGTGCCAAGGTCGTGGCAAGCTCGCCTGCGCAGTGTTCCGTCATCCTGAAGGAAGATGTCAGAAAAGAAGACATCGAAAAGCTCCTTCAAAAGATCGATGGTGCTTCGGAGGCACATGCGTATACGATCGACATCTCAGAGAATGACAAACTCAGGTCCGACGACATGGATGACCTTCTGGCCGGTCTTGACCGGCTGCTTGACGACGCTTCAAAACCGAAGGAAGTGGAGAGGCCAAGTCATCAGGAATCCACAGCCGAGGCTCCGAAGGCCGGAGCGGCAAGTCATGTGGGACTCAAAGATGAGGCTCCGAAGGCCGGAGCGGCAAGTCATGTGGGACTCAAAGATGAGGCTCCGGAGGCCGGAGCGGCAAGTCATGAGGGACTCAAAGATGAGGCTTCGAAGCCTGGAGCGGACAGTCATGAGGAACCCGAAGCCAGGACTCCTGACCATGAAGAGCCACAGCCCGAATCTCCTGAAGCTGAATCCCATCCTTCAGAGCCCAGGAAGACAAAGACAGAAAGTGAGGAACATTTGCCTGATCCTGAGACTGCAAAAGTAAAAGACAAAGCAGCTGATGCACAGGAAGAGCCTGATAAGGACCCGAAAGCCGAGCTTCTTGCCGAGACTGACAATCTTGTCGGTCATGAGGAGTTCAAAAAGCTGATGCACGGCATGGACCATCTTGCGGAAAAGGCGGTCCGCATGCATAATGAGCAGCTGCTGCTGACTCAGGCTTATCTCTTCTTCATCAATGAAGGAGAAGGATGCACGACTGCCCTGCAGCAGTTCGGAGAGCTTCTGAAGGACACCGGTGTCCTCAAAGAAGCCAGGTCAGAAGCGGAATTCACCGTCCCGGCTCCTTATGAGGAGAATCTCGATGACAGGCTCCGCTCCCTGTCGAACTCGATTCATAACGCAATGCTTGCGCCGCGCGTGATCTGCCTGGATATCAGTTCCTGGGTACAGAGGACATCGCAGCCGAACTTCAAGCAGCTTCTGCTTGAGATCTCAAAGTCGAACAAGTCCAATGTGATCGTGTTCCGCGCACCTTACCTTTCCGGCAACATCCGGGATGAACTGACAGATGACATCGAGGATATCCTTTCCGTCGAGAAAGTCGTCTTCACTCCGTTCAGCAAAGAGGAAGTCCATGAGCTTGCCGGACGCAGGATAAACCAGTTCGGCTATACGCTGGATGAAGCAGCGTGGAAGTCATTTGACAGGAAGATGCTCTATGAGCAGTCGGATGGCTTTTACTATGGGATCCGCACGATCCAGAAGGCGGTCGATGAGATTGCCCGCCATGCAATGATGAGCAGTGAGTCCAATGTCATCGCTGCCGATGTCGTCAACGGCACCTACCGGATCAGGAACAAAGTCTCAAACCAGGGCTGGGAAGAGCTGAACGAACTGATCGGGCTGGATTCCGTCAAGCAGATGATCCCGCTGATCATCCGTCAGATTGAGATTGCCCGTGCGAGAGGCGGAAAAGTTCCGGCGATGCACATGCGCTTTGTCGGGAATCCGGGAACCGGCAAGACAACGGTCGCCCGTATCATCGGCGAGATCATGAAGGAGAAAGGCCTTCTCCGGGTCGGCAAGTTCTACGAGTACAAGGGCAGGGACCTCTGCGGCAGATACGTCGGCGAGACTGCCATCAAGACGACTCAGATCTGCCAGCAGGCATATGGTTCCATCCTCTTCATCGATGAAGCCTACTCTCTGTACCGCGGAGGGGATAATCCGAGGGACTACGGTCAGGAAGCGATCGACACTCTGATCACGGAGATGGAGAATCATGCGAACGATCTGGTCGTCATCTTCGCGGGCTATCCGCAGGAGATGGATACTCTTCTGGACGCCAACCCGGGTCTGCAGAGCAGGATGCCTTATCTGGTCCGCTTCGACAACTACACCAGAAAAGAGCTCGCTGACATCTTCATGGGCATGGCAGCGAGGGATTACAGGTACACGGAAGACTTCGAGAAGGCTGTCCGGGATTATTTTGATGAGATCGATGACACCGTGCTGGAGAGCGACAAGTTCGGCAACGGACGTTTCGCCCGCAACCTCTACGAGCGGACCTGGGGCTTCGCCGCCCTCCGCCTGTCGGATGCGAAGCCGGAAGATATCGTCCTCGCGCCGGAAGACTTTGACAAGGCTGTCGCCGAAGTCGGAGCCGCCATGAAGAGGAAGCCGAAGAAGATGATCGGGTTCTGAGCGGGAAAAATTCCGTCGTGCTCCTGGGAGGATTTCCTGAGGTGACATGCCGGCATACTGCCAGGATCTTTTCTGAGGATTACATGCTGCGAAATTTTCCGCAGCATGTAATCCTCTTCTTTTTTCCGTTTTACACGCCAGCAGATTCAGGCTGAATACGTCCGATAAGGCTGGTTGCCATAATACTTATCTATTCGCCGGTATTTGTAAGGATTTATAAGAATTCCCCGGCATGCTTTTAAGAAGATTTCCGGAGATTACATGCCGGCAAAAATTCTCCGGCATGCTGACAGGATGTTTTCTGAAGATTACATGCTGTGAAAATTTCCTCGGCATGTAATCTTCTTCTTTTTCCCGTTTTACACGCTAGCAGATCCAGGCTGAATACGCCCGATAAGGCTGGTTGCCATAATACTTATCTATTCGCCGGTATTTGTAAGGATTTGTGAGAATTTCCCAGCATGCTTTTAAGAAGATTTCCTAATATAACATGCCGACAAAAATTTCTCGGCATGCTGCCAGGGTGTTTTCTGAGGATTACATGCTGCGAAAATTTCTGCGGCATGTAATCCTCTTCTTTTTTCCGTTTTACACGCCAGCAGATCCAGGCTGAATACGTCTGATAAGGCTGGTTGCCATAATTTTTATCTATTCGCCGGTATCTGTAAGGATTTATAAGAATTTCCCAGCATGCTTTTAAGAAGATTTCCGGAGATGACATGCCGACAAAAATTCTCCGGCATGCTGCCAGGATCTTTACTGAGGATTACATGCCGCGAAATTTTCCGCAGCATGTAATCCTCTTCTTTTTTCCGTTTTTCACGCCAGCAGATTCAGGCTGAATACGTCCGATAAGGCTGGTTGCCATAATTCTAATCTATTCGCCGGTATCTGTAAGGATTTATAAGAATTCCCCGGCATGCTTTTAAGAAGATTTCTTGTGATTACATGTCGACGAAAATTCTCCGGCATGCTGCCAGGATCTTTTCTGAGGATTAAATGCCGCGAAATTTTCCGCGGCATTTAATCCTCTTCTTTTTCCTGTTTTACACGCCAGCAGACTCTTCATACCGACATACACAAAGCCTGTCACTGGCGGCCTTTCTGCCTACTCAGGTTTAAAGAAGGGCAGCCCCGTGGATTTTACGGATGCCGCCCCTCTTTTCAGGAGAACAATTATGCGGATCAGTCCTGAGCTTCCAGAAGTTCCCTGACTCTCTGGAATCCGGTGTCGCCGCTGTTGTATACCGGTACCTTTGTATCCTTTAGATACGGTGCCAGAGCAGACTGGGAAAGCTGTGCCAGGCAGATGCAGTCAACCTCGTCAGAAAGCTTATCGATCGCATCAAACAGCATCTCATTGTGCTTCTCGATGTTGCCCTTGGAATACTCTTCGAAAGCTTCTGGGATCAGGACGGTCTTGCGTTCGATCTTTACTCCTGCTTCTCTTGCGCAGATGTCCATCAGTCTCTCGGATGACGGAACCGTGGTCCCAAGAGTTGCCAGAAGACCGATCTTCTTTCCGGTCCTGACTGCCTTCTCATACATCGGACGGTCGATCTGTGCGATCGGCGTGTTGACAAGCGGTCTGCCAAGCTCTGCAGCATAATTGAAGGTGGAGCATGCCAGAAGGATCAGGTCTACCTTTGCTTCTTCAAGGTTATGTGCATACTCTGCGAACTTGAAGTAGTTTACCTTCGGGATGACGCCCGGGCCGCCTGCGATGTTGTCACGCTGGATCGTATCATCACACAGATGCATGATGCTTACTTCCGGGATGTACTTCCTGATATAAGGTTCCATGGCCGTGATGGTGATATGGGACGCATGGATGATGCCTAATGTCTTGCTGCTGAGATCGCTCATGATATTTTCCTCCTTAGGATAAGTATGAACTGAAAGTAATCCCTAATACAAACCTTAATGCGGTCCTTAAGATGATCCTCAAGCTGGTCCTTATGCTTTCTTTACAGTGAGATAAGAGATCGCATGGGTCGGCATGACAAAGTATACCGTTACCTTGTGATCTGTTACGCCGAGAACCTGGTCCTCACACATCTTCTCCAGCTTGTCCTTTGCCTTGATGGCATCATAGACTTCCCCGTCCGGGAAGAGCGGAGACCCCTGCTTCAGGTATTCCTGGTATGCGTTCGAGTGATCTGAATCGATCCGCATATGGCTGATGCAGACCTTATCGGCATCGAGTCCGGTGATCTCCAGTTCGACCTCACTTGTTTCGTGGAGATCGATGTCGTTGTTATGGCTGTAGACCAGAATCTGCGTCTCTCCGTCCGCACCTCTTACTGCAAACCCGGACACATCCGTCTCCTCACCTTCGCCGGTGTAGGAGCTTGCATTCTTGGTCCCGATGTCAGGTTCATTCAGGAAATCCATCTTCTCAGCGCCGTCGCTCTCAAAGGCAAGCTTCTTATCGCCCAGCTGTCCGTAGATCTTGAACAGATTGAAAACAGCCTTGTCGATTCCCTGAGTTGAGAATGTTCTTGTGCCCTCAAAGCATCTCTCGCCCGGGAACATGAATGCCCAGGACAGCGGATTGATGCGGGTATTGTACTTCCTGCTCAGCTGATCGATCTTCTCGAACGCAGATGCAACGTAGGTCGCATAGTATTCCGTGTTGCGGAATCTCATGTTTGCGTTATCATGGATGCCGCCAGCTGCCCAGCCATCCGGATCTGCCTCGGAAAGGACTACTTCTCTGTCGCCGAACCCATACTGATTCATGATGGAAAGGCCCATGTCTACCTGAAAGACAAGGCTCTCGACGGACGGAACAGCCTTCGGAGCACGGATCTGGAACGGGAATCCGCCGCCCTTGACATGGAAGGAGATAAAGTCAAGCCTTGATCCCTTCTCTCCTGTCAGAAAATTGGTTCCTTCTTTGCAGTGCTCAAGGAAAAACTCAAAGAACTTTCTTGCGTGCCCTTCCTTGAAGATGCCTGTGACTGCAGGACCGCACAGACGTCCGTTCGGGAGCACTTTGTGGAATGCATCCTCGGTATAATCATAAAGCTTGCAGTACTCTGCTGCTGTTCCGCTCCAGTAGAAGATATCCGGCTCGTTCCAGAGTTCGAAGTACCAGCTCTCAACTTCCTTTTCTCCGTACTTTTCGCACAGATGTGATACCAGCGTCCGGATGAACTCATGCCACTTGTCATAATCCTTCGGCGGACAGGTCCAGCCAATCTCCTTGTACTGGTTGTAGCTGTCCCAGTTGCCGTTCACCGGTCTCAGATAGTTGGTATCGACCAGGTCCATCGGCATGAATCCCAGCTCAAGGAACGGCTTGTTGCCGGTTTCAAGGATCGCGCCAACGATCCTGTCATAGTACTCAAAGTCATACACCGGGATGCCATGATCTTCGCTGTATACATTGGTCGAACCGAACTTGAATGTTCCGAGGCAGTTGCCAGTGCAAAACATGAAGTGGGTGCGGACGAAGTACGGAGCATCTCCCAGGCTTCCGAACTTCTTCAGGAGCTCGATCCCTTCCGGAACATATGTGTAGTTGCACTCATCGTATCCGATGTATCTCCAGAGATGATTCTGTTTCCCTACCTCTCTGGAGGCATCAACCTTGACCGTAACCTTATCCATAGATGTTACTCCTCCTTTTTTGCCGTCAGTTTCAGTTCTTCAAGGCCGCTCAGTTTCAGCTGGTCAGCCAGATGGCATGCTGTAAAGTGCCCCGGACTGATCTCACGAAGCTGCGGCAGTTCCTGCCTGCAGATCTCCTTGCCGTACCTGCAGCGTGGATGAAATGGGCATCCGGAAGGCAGATGAGCAGCGTTGCCTGCATCTCCCTTGAGCTCGACTCTCTTCGTATCCGTTGTCGGGTCCGCAACCGGGATGGCGGACATCAGTACTTCCGTATACGGATGTCTCGGATGATAGAACAGCTCTTCCGTCTCTGCAAGCTCGACAACACGGCCCAGATACATGACGCATACACGGTCAGAGATATGCTCGACTACGCTAAGGTTATGCGCGATAAACATGTAGGTAAGCCCATACTGATCTTTCATATCCTGCAGCAGATTAAGGATCTGCGCCTGTATGGAGACATCCAGAGCAGAAACCGCTTCATCTGCCACAACGAACTTCGGCTGCATGGCAAGGGAACGGGCGATTCCGATCCTCTGTCTCTGTCCACCGGAGAAAGCATGCGGATAACGGTTCAGATGTCTGACCTCCAGGCCGACCTGCGTGATCAGCTTTCTGACACGTTCCGTGATCTGTTCTTCCGTGAATGCCTTCGAAAGTCTCATAGGCTCTGCGATGATATCAAAGACCGTCATTCTCGGGTTCAGTGATGTATAAGGATTCTGGAAGATCATCTGAAGATACTTCCGGTAATCCCTTACTTCCTGTCTGGTAAGAGCGCTAAAGTCGACTGTCTTGTCGCCAAAGTGAAAGATGATCTTGCCATCCGTCGGCTCCAGAAGTCTCAGAATCGTCCTTCCAAGCGTCGTCTTGCCGCACCCGGACTCACCGACAACACCCAGCACTTCATTCTGGTAGATGGTCAGATTCACATCATTGACCGCTTTGACGTATCCAACGACTCTCTTGGACAACCCTTTCTCGATCGGATAATATTTTTTTAGCCCCTTTACTTCCAGTATTGGCTTCCTGTCTTTTTCTTCACTCATAAAGCTCCGCTCCTTGAAAGGTATTGGTCAGTCCGCAGGGTTGAACTTATGGCATCTGACAAAGTGGCCTGGCTCGATCTCAATCGTCTGAGGAACCACATGGGCGCACATCTCCATCTTTTCCAGACATCTTGTGCAGAATCCACAGTTATCCGGAGGATCGATTGGAACAGGAACATTGCCCTCGATCGCAGGCAGATGCTCTGTAGTCTTATGTCCCAGGACTGGCATCGATCTCAGCAGCGCCCTTGTATATGGATGGACCGGATGCTTGAAGATCTGTACCGCAGAGCCGGATTCAACGACTCTTCCGAGATACATGACAGCGATACTGTCTGCCATCTCCGCGATGACACCCATATCATGCGTGATATAGATGATCGACATATTGTACTGCTTCTGGAAACTCTTCATCAGATCGTTGATCTGTGCCTGGACCGTGACATCGAGTGCGGTCGTCGGCTCATCTGCGATCAGGATCTTCGGCCTGTTCACCATGGCAATGGCGATCATTGCTCTCTGACACTGGCCTCCGGAAAGCTGATGCGGATACGAATTGAACTTCTGCTCCGGATCAGGCATGCCAACTGCCTTCAGCATCTCGATACAGGTCTCTTTCGCCTTCTTCTTGTCTCTCTGTTGCTTCGGAGTGTGGACGAGGATCTCCTCCATCATCTGCGCTCCGATGGTGTAGACCGGAGCCAGGGAAGCCATTGGTTCCTGAAAGATCATCGAGATCTCATTGCCTCGGATGCTGCGGATCTCAGCGCCGTCAGGCTTATACTTGGTCAGGTCTGCTTCTTTCTTTCCATCATTGTAAAGAATCTGTCCTCCGACGATCTTTCCTGGTGTGGTGACTGTTCTCAGGATCGAGCTCGCAGTCACACTCTTTCCGCATCCGGATTCTCCGATGATGCCTAGAGTCTGATTTCTCTTCAGGCTGAACGATACATCATTGACCGCTTTCAGCATTCCGTAGTCCAGTTTGAACCAGGTGGAAAGGTTTTTTACCTGAAGGATATAATCTTCCTGTGCCATCCTGTTCCTCCCTTACTTATACGGATCAGCAGCGTCTCTGAGGCCGTCGCCGACGAAGTTGAATGCAAGCACCGAGATTATGACGAAGATGCCCGGGATCATCATCCACGGATACATGGATATGGTACTGATGCTCTGTGCCTGCTTCAGCAGAACACCAAGGCTGACGATCGGCGGTGTAAGTCCTATCCCGAGGAAGCTGAGCGATGTTTCTGACAGGATCATAGTCGGGATCGCAAGCGTTACATTGACGATCAGATAACTGCTGAAAGATGGAAGCAGGTGATGCAGGATGATGTAACTGTCTGAAGCACCGGCAACTCTTGCAGCCATGACGAAATCCTCATTTCTCAGTTCGAGAAGCTTTCCTCTTACGACACGTGCAAGTGAGGTCCAGCCTACTAGTGAAAGAATAATCGTGATTGCGAAATACTTCTGCAAAGAGTTCCAGGTATCCGGAAATGCCGCAGCAAGTGCCATCCAGAGCGGGATGCTCGGCATCGACATCAGGAACTCGATGATCCTCTGTATGATTGTATCTGCAACGCCTCCATAATATCCGGAGATACCTCCGAGGATCGACCCGAGAATGAATGTGAAGAAAACACCGACAAGGCCGGTCGTAAGTGATACACGCAGAGCGCTCATTGTTCTGGAGTAGATATCACGGCCGGATTCATCCGTTCCGAACGGATGATAGACATCCGGTTCTTCAGTCCCGAAGAAATGGATATCGCCGGGGATAAATCCAAGCAGTTTGTATTTATCGCCCTTATAGAAGAAGTGCAGCTGATACTTCACATCATAATCTTCCGTATAGATCTTCTCCCAGGTGACTGGGTCTTCTTCCATCTTCTTTCCGTAGATAAACGGAAGAATAGAGAATTTTCCATCCTTGTCTACCCAGTGGATCCTGGTAGGTGCGACATTGATCGACTGTGTGCTTCTCTTGTAGACATCCTGTGTTGCAAAAAACTCACTGAAGAAGCCGACTAAGTACAGGATGATCAGAACGATCAGACCAAACATTGCCAATTTATGCTTCCTGAACTTATGGCGCATAAGCTGCCACTGCGTCTGCATGTACATAGCTTCTTCACCTGAGACTTTCTGTTTTTTCTTTTTCCACATATGAAGACAACTCCTTTACTGCAGACGGATTCGCGGATCCACGACGACCAGAAGGATATCCGAGATAAATGTACCGATGATTGTCATCGCTGTCAGGATCAGGATACAGGTACCTGCAAGGTACATATCCTGAGACAGAAGTGCGTTATAAAGCAGGGACCCTATCGTCGGAAGGTCCAGGACGATCGCAGTGACCGTTGCACCGGAGACGATTCCCGGAAGTACGCTGCTGATCGAAGAGATGATCGGGTTCAGTGCAACGCGGACAGGGTACTTGTGAATCATCTTGTTTTCCTTAAGTCCCCTCGCCCTTGCAGCAACAACATACGGCTTTTTCAGTTCATCAAGCAGAGAAGCTCTCAGGATACGGATGACATTCGCCATACTCTGCCATCCTATTACCAGGACGGGGATCGGCAGATGCTTGCACAGATCCCAGAACTTTCCCCAGCTCCATGCGGCATTCATGTATTTCGGTGAATAAAAGTTACCTATGCTCAGACCAAAAAAATGATTCGCATAGTACATCAGAACCATTGCGAGAAAGAAGCTTGGTGTAGCCAATCCGATAAAACCGAAAACAGAAGCTGCATAATCTCCTACGGAATACTGATGTCTTGCGCTGTAGATCGCAATCGGGATCGCGACTGCATAAGCGAAAAGCAGGGTGATCAGGGAAAGCACGACCGTCATCGGAAGCCTCGTCAGAATCAGATCACGAACCGGAGCATTCCACTGGAAGGACTTTCCAAAGTCCCCATGGAACATGTTCTTCATCCACAGCAGGTACTGAACCATAAGAGGCTTGTCCATCCCATACTGTCTTCTCAGGTTCTCCACAACAGATTTATCAACTGCGCCCATCTGGCGCTCAAGGTTCTGAATGTAGGAAGTGAGATAGTCCCCTGGCGGAAGCTGAATAACGATGAAAGCGAATACAGACATCAGCGCCAGCAGTATGAACATGTAGATAAGGCGTTTGAAGATATATTTTTTCATTGTTTCACCGGACTTTCTACTAGCCTAAAGAGGGGACCAGCGGCAAGCTGCCGGTCCCCTCTGAGCTATACCTCAGGCAACATAGTCTGAATTGTCAGGAAGGGACTGACGATTAGTACTTGAAGTACCAGGTATCACCCTGGAACGGCTTCCAGAAGTTGTAATCGTTAGCGAATGTTCCTTCGGTAGGAGTATTTCCAAGACGGTTGCTGATGACGACCATTCTAGGAGATACAGCAGTTCCGACCATCCAGCACTCATCTGCAAGTCTCTCAAGGATGCTTGTGCCGAGTTTTGCATATTCCGGATCATCAGTGGAAAGGGTGCCGAACTTCATGCAGTCGTCACGCAGCTGCTTGATATCTTCCGGCGGCTCCTCGCCCTGTGCTCCATCGCTGTCCCACCAATCCTTATAGGCCTGCATGAACTCAAGATCGTCAAATGCATTGCCCGGGCGAAGTCTTGAGAACGAAGAACTACGAAGGTTGAACTCACCGACAGAGTCAAGTGTAAATGCACGGACATCGCAGTCATTGTTGGTTCCGCGCTCCAGATAGTAGCTTCTCTCTTCCTGGTTCAGAGTCGTATGAACACCAACTGCATCCCAGTATTCGCATGCCATCTCAGCCATCGGAGCGAACTCCTCGATGGTCTCGAGCTGAAGGTTGAACTCTTCGCCGTTCGGCATGATCCTGACTGTATGATCATCATTCCACTTATATCCAAGTCCGTCGAGCAGCTCGTTCGCTTTGTCGACATCGTACTCGATGTAAGCATTCTTGACATCATCGGTCATGAAGGAAGTATTTGCAGAGGCGGTAGCCTGCTGGATAGATCCCTTGCCATAGAACAGGGTATCGTTGATGGCCTGACGGTCAATCGCATAGCTCATAGCCTTACGGAAATCCGGTTCGTTGAAGATTGCGCGAAGGTTCGGATCCTTATCGGTGATGTTGAAGGTGAAGGTGCAGTCAGATCCACGGGTGTTGTCAAACAGATACAGAGTATAGTCACCCTCGGACTCAGACTTCTTCAGCATGGTGTAATCGGAAAGCGGGAACGGGTTCTCGCCTGCTGCAAGGATCTCGCCGGAGATGAGCTTCAGGTTACGGACATCCTTATCCTGAACGATCAGAGCTTCCTGCTCGTCGATGTACGGAAGCTGATTGCCTTCCTGGTCGACCTTGAAGTAGTACGGATTTCTTCTGAAGAACTTATTGTTGTTGCTGTCGATCTCAGCCAGTGTCCATGGATAGACATCCGGTGCGTTGACATCAGTCTGAGCCTGGGAGTTGTCGATATGTGCCTGGAAGCAGAGTACCCAGGAATCATATCCCTCATCCTTGGCAACCTTGTCAGCATCCGGGTTATAGGTCTTATGATACTTCTCAAGGTACTTCTTCGGAGCGAAGAAGGTACGGATGATATTGGTGGAGTATCTTGCCATGACAACTTCGAAGGACGGGTTCGGATCCTGGAATACAATGTTCAGATTGTATTCATCGATCTGCTCGTACTTCATCGGTTCGCCGTTCGTGCAGTATGCAAGGTCTACACTCGGGTTGACATCCTTGTTCAGAAGGACATCGTTGTACCAGAACATCCAGTCATCGGTGGTGAAGTCATCACCGTTTGACCATTTCATTCCCTTGCGAAGGTGGATGGAATAAGTCTTTTTGTCATCGCTGATCTCATATCCTTCGATGATGTTCGGCTTGAATGTCTGCAGATCCGGTTCGATGGTCAGAAGAGACTGGAACCTGAGGCCTTCGGTATCGACCTGTCCGGTACTCGGTCCGAATGCTGCGCCAACATAAGTTCCGCCATAAGTTCCGATCGTCGGCACCTCGACAACCTTCGGGTCTTCCGGAAGTCTTTCCTCAACTGGCGGAAGCTCTCCCGCTTCTACCTGCTCCGCAAGAGCTGGTGCTTCCTTGTACTCACCAGGTGTGGCTGCGGCAGTTTCTGTCTCAGTCTCAGCTGCCATTGCTCCGATCCCGAGCGATCCGGCTGCGAGGACCGTTGCCATCAACATTGACCATGCTTTGATGTGCTTCATAATTGCCTCCTGTTACTGATATTTTATTGGTTTCTATGCTGCTCAAAGCGCTGAAAGCCGGCGAACAATTCCTCAAAAAAGGTTCTGGAAAGCGGTGCATCCTCCTCAAAACCGTTTATTGGATATGCCTCGCAGCTTATGCGCTCATTGTAACCTACTTCTTTCAGGGCAGAGACAAACGGAAGATAATCGGCTTCCTCTGCCTTCCGTGGATATACCCTCCCATTCGGATTGGCAAAGTGGACATGTCTCAGATACTCCCGTCCGTCCCTGAGCAGATGTTCGAGTGGTTCTTCCTCTACGGTGAAGTGATAGAAATCCACGAGGACTTTCACATTCTCCTCCTGAACCTTCTTCGCCAGGAGGACTCCCTCCTCGAACGTATTGATGAGGTTATCTTCCTGTTTCCTCAGCGGCTCCAGCACGATCGTCACATGATGCCGGGCAGCCACCGGAGCAATCCTGTGAAGAAGCTCTTCTACCTGGTGAAGTCCTTCTTCCTTCGGAAACCCTTCCGGCACGCTCTTGGCAGGACCGCTTCCGAAGACACACCTGGCAACTCCCAGCTGCTCCGCTCTTTCGAATGCCTTCCCTGCATATGTGAGAACCTCATCCATATCGACCGCAGGCCCGGTAAGACGCATCGTGACCGGAAACAAGTTATTGCTTGTCTCACAGGGAATCCCGACTTTTTCAAGTTTCCCGGACAGCCTCCGAAACTGTCCGTCATCCAGCTGCATCATCTGCGCCATGGGCAGCTCAGCATAGTCATACCCTACTTTTTTCAGGGCACTAAGCCACTCTGCTCCGGTTCCGTCCATTTTCGTAGAGGCCATATTCAGACAGCAGCCAAATCTCATCGTAGTCCTCCCTGTATTGTCCGTTCTCAGGTTTCTTCCCGTTCTCAGAATCTTACTGTCTCTTGACTTCGACTCCGGTAATTCTCTCGTAGTACTTCAGGATCGCACTGTGATCGTCACTTCCGCATCCGTTGTTATGCAGCCACTGCAACATCTCCTGCACTGCGCTAGTAAGGATCATCGGAGTTCCGACGCCATGTCCGGTCTCGAGCGCATTGTTCAGATCCTTGATATGAAGATCGATACGGAATCCCGGCTTGAAGTTACGGTCGAGCATCATAGGAACCTTTGCATTCATGACAGTGGAACCAGCAAGTCCACCCTTGATTGCATCGAAGACCTTGACGGGATCGACGCCAGCCATAGTCGCAAGCTCATAAGCCTCTGCGCAGGCTGCGATATTGGCTGCAACGATGACCTGGTTCGCCAGCTTTGTGGTATCTCCTGCACCGTTGACTTCTCCGCAGTGGATCACTGACGCTCCGAGATGTCCGAGCAGCTCCCTGTATCTGTCGAAGAGAACTTTCGGGCCGCCGCACATGATCGAAAGGGTTCCGTCGATCGCCTTCGGTTCGCCTCCGGAAACAGGCGCATCCATCATATGCATCCCGGATGCTTCACACTTCTCAGCGATATCCTTTGACTGAAGCGGTGCGATGGAACTCATATCAATGATGTCAAGGTCCTTCTTCTTTGCCTCAGCAACTCCCTCCTTTCCGAACACAGCATCACGTACATTCGGAGAATTCGGTACCATCAGGATCACGACATCGCTCTTAGCGGCGACATCTGCATTGCTCTCTCCTCTCACGGCTCCGCAGGATACAACATCGTCAAGCGCTGCCTTTGCGAAAGGATCAAAAGCAGTTACCTCATACCCTGCCTTCAGCAGATTCTTGCACATTGGTCTACCCATGATCCCGAGTCCGATAAATCCTACCTTCATAAAAACCTCCTTCAACTTTGTCTGTTACCAGCAAATCTATTTCACAGGGAACTGATTTCTCTGACAGCCTTCTCGATATGCTCTGCAGTAAGTCCCAGATAATTCAGCACATCATCATAGGTATGTCCAGAAAGTCCGAACCTGTCCTCAACTCCGACAAACTCGATTGGAATTCTCTCCCGGCGAAGCGCTTCTGCGATAGCTCCTCCGAGTCCGCCAATCACACTGTGTTCTTCCGCCGTGACAACACCCTTCATTCCTTTAGAAAGGGCGATGACCGACTCTCTGTTCATCGGCTTGATGGAAGGAACATTGACGACCCTGACAGAGATCTCACCTTCCAGTGCCTTAGCCGCCTCAAGTGCCTTTATCAACATGATGCCGCACGCGAATACCGTGACATCCGTGCCTTCCTTCATGATATAAGGCTCACCGACCCTGAATTCCCTGCCTTCCGGAGTCACATTATCATAAGCATTCCTGTTCAGGCGCATGTACATCGGGCCCTTGTGGGAAGCCATATACTTTGTGACCGCAGCCGTCTCATTCGCGTCTGCCGGAACAAATACGCTCATGTTCGGGATCACTCGCATATATGCGATGTCATCAATCGACTGGTGCGTTGCGCCATCGCCGAAATCGGAAACTCCTGCGGAGGATCCACAGATCTTCACGTTCAGTTTTCCGATCGATACAGATTGTCTGATCTGGTCAAATGCTCTTCCCGCTGCAAATACTGCAAATGAAGCAGCGAACGGGATCTTTCCTACTCTGGAAAGTCCGCCGGCTGTGGAGATCATATTCGCTTCCGCGATTCCCATCTCGATGTGGCGTTCTTCCATACCCGGTGTTGTCTCGACCATCTTGCCCATCGTCGATCCGCCAAGGTCCGCATCGAGAACTACGATATCTTTATTCTCACGGCAAAGCTCGACAAGCGTCTGCCCATATGCCTTTCTCTGACTGGTTTCTGTCATCTTGCACCTCTCTTACTTCATCTCTCGCTTTTCGAAACTGCTGCCGCTTAGGAAAGCTCTTCAAGTGCCTTGTCATATTCTTCCTGGGTAAGTGCTCTGTTGTGATAGCCAACCTGGTTCTCAGCAAAACTGATCCCTTTGCCCTTGATCGTATGAGCGATGATCGCTGTCGGCTTTCCTTTGAACTTCTCTGCTTCGTCGAGTGCCGTAAGGATCTGCTCCATGTTGTGACCGTCGATCTCGATCACATTCCATCCGAACGCGCGCCACTTTGCCGATATATCACCCTGATCCAGCCTGTCTGCTGTCCTTCCCTGTGCCTGAAGACCGTTATTGTCGATGATCGCACACAGATTATCGAGCTTCTTTGCTCCTGACGACATTGCAGCTTCCCAGATCTGTCCTTCGTCCATCTCGCCGTCGCCCACAAGGACGTAAACCCTGTTCGGCTTCCTGTCGAGTTTGAGGCCGATCGCCATTCCGGATCCAAGGGAAAGCCCCTGTCCGAGAGAACCGGTCCCGGCTTCAATTCCCGGCGTCCCCAGATGCGGATGGCCCTGCAGGTAGAATCCGATCTCTTTGCATCGCGGAAGATCGCTTACCGGGAAGAAACCAGCTTCCGCAAGAGCCGCATACTGCAGGATCGCTACATGACCCTTTGAAAGAAGGAAATAATCTCTTCCGTCCCATTCCGGATTCTTCGGGTCATACTTCATCTTGTAGAAATAGAGTGCAGCGACCAAGTCAGCGCTTGAGCAGCTGCCGCCTACATGTCCCGCCACACCGACACCGATGCACCTGATGCAGTCGCGCCGCAGGATCTTTCCTTTTTCTTCAAGTGAGTGAAGCAGTTCTTTGCTGTACGCCATGGAAGCCTCCTTTGCGTTGATATCTGTCAATACTTTTCGTATCTTTTTTTATCTGTTTATTGTCATCCTGACATCCTGTATGCTATAAGCTGTATGCCAGGTTGTTAGCTGTTTTCACTATATATGTTTCAAATATTGTTGTCAATCTGTAAATTATCACTAATTTTCTTGTTCAAATATGTGAATATTTTCACTTGCATTCGTGGAAGATTTACAATTATGATACTTACAAAGTATGAAGAGCAGCATCAGATCCACAGACTGTAATCCGGTGCTGGACCCGATAACCACTGATAAATCGCATTGACAGCAGGGTCATAAATCTGTAAAGTCAATTTCGGTTTGCTTACTCTTCTGTTACTTTCTAAAATTACTGAATCTGAAGTGTAGCGGCCGACATCTTTTACC
>DLFD01000015.1:0-628 GCA_002482005.1 Lachnospiraceae bacterium UBA7729
CTGTTCAGTTATCAAGGATCTTTGTTTTCGTTACCTCTTTTTCAGCGGCAACGAAAAGCATTCTATCATCGACTCGGTTGTTTGTCAACAACTTTTTTCTTTTCTAAAAAGTTTTTTTCTGAAGAAGAAAGCCAATGACAAGCGGAGAAAGAGGGATTTGAACCCTCGCGCCGGTTAAACCCGACCTACACCCTTAGCAGGGGCGCCTCTTCAGCCTCTTGAGTATTTCTCCGAGTCTGAATAGCATCACTATTCATCTATCTGTTCCTTCCTGAGTACACATCTCTGTGCCCTGTGAGGTTAGAACAGTGTTATTCTATTCGTTCCAGGCAAGTTTGTCAAACATAAATTTTGCTTTAGGATACATTTCGTAAACTTTCCGTTTATTGTTTATTATCGAAGAATAGATTTCAGAGACATATGTATTAGAGTGATAATTATTATCCCATAAAGATATACTAGCGAAGGAAGGGAGAATTTTCCTGAAAACCTTCGCCTGGCTCTGTTCCATAGGGCTATGATGCAGCGAAGAATCCAGGAAGATTCCCTGTTTCCTTCGCCGGACTCTGTTCCATACGGCTATGACCCAGCGAAGGCAGAGAGAGTTTTCCTGAAAACCTTCGCCTGG
>DLFD01000015.1:662-812 GCA_002482005.1 Lachnospiraceae bacterium UBA7729
ATTTCTCAATACCTTCGCCTGGCTCTGTTCCATAGGACTATGATGAAGCGAAGAATCCAGGAAGATTCCCTGTTTCCTTCGCCGGACTCTGTTCCATACGGCTATGGCGCAGCGAAGGCAGAGAAAATTTTCCTGAAAACCTTCGCCTGG
>DLFD01000015.1:834-35700 GCA_002482005.1 Lachnospiraceae bacterium UBA7729
ATTTCTCAATACCTTCGCCTGGCACTGTTCCATAGGGCTATGACCCAGCGAAGAAAGAGAGAAACTTCCTGAAAAACCTTCGCCTGGCTCTGCTCCATGATCCACAGATCAGCGAAGAATCCAGGAAGATTCCCTGTTTCCTTCGCCGGACTCTATTCCATAGGGCTATGACCCAGCGAAGGAAGAGAGAAGATTTCTCACTACCCTTCGCCACGCCATGATGATGGCATGCCATGGGGCTGGTGTATCAAGTGAGCCTGTATCAAGTGGATCCACTTGATACAGGCTCACTCTAAGTTTCCTTTGATTATCTCACTCCTTTGTTGACGGTTCTTCCTGACCATCAGAGCTGTCATCGTCCTTCGTGATCGAGTCACTGCGGATGATAAACTTCACAGAGCCGCTCATATCGTCTCCGAGACCGGTGAAGCTGTCATATCCTTCGCCAGCGCTGCTGAGCGCCTTCATCCTGTCTGCAAGGTCTGTCAGATCGCCCTCGAAGAGGTCCGTGATCTTCTTCACGCCTTCCTTGTCAAACTTCTTCATGCCGTCTCTGAGCTTCTTTGCGCCGTCCTTCAGATCGCCGGCGCCATCATCGAGATCGCCTGCTCCATCATCAAGATCGCCTGCTCCGTCGTCAAGCTTCTTTACTCCGTCATATAGATCGCCTGCTCCATCGTCAAGCTTCTTTACTCCGTCATACAGGTCGCCTGCTCCATCGTCAAGCTTCTTTACTCCGTCATACAGGTCGCCTGCTCCGTCATCAAGTGTCTTGGTTCCATCGTACAGGTCGCCTGCTCCCTTATCAAGCTTCTTCGCGCCATCGTCAAGATCAGTGGCTCCTGTCTTCAGCTTGTCGGTACCATTGTAAAGTTCTTTTGCACCATTATTCAGCTTGCTGCTGTTGTCATTCAGCTTCTTCACACCCGACTGAGCCTCGGCAACGCCGTTGTCAAGATCCTTTGCTCCGCTTGCCAGTCTTGATGCTCCGCTGTCAACCTGAGAAGCGCCGGATGCCAGATCCTTGCTTCCCTTATAGAGATCCTTCGTACCGCTGTAAAGAGTGGAGGCGCCGGATGCAAGCTTGCTTGTTCCATTATGAAGACTATCTGTTCCCTGATAGAGTTCAGATGCTCCGGAAGCTACCTGCTTTGCGCCATCCTTCAGAGTTCCCGCACCTTTATCCAGCTGTGTTACTCCTCCAAGGACCTTTGTTGTGCCCGCATGAAGATCTCCTGCACCCTTATTCGCCTTTGCAGCGCCGTCTGAGAGGGTTTTCAGGCCGCCTGCAAGGTTTCCAAGATTGTCAGATACCTGTGTCGCACCCGTATGAAGCTGGTCGACGGCTCCGGTGATCTCAGGAAGACTGTTCTTAAGGCGATTTGCACCATCCTTGATCTTACCGACACCAACATCCAGACCGGTAAGTCCCTTGCTGAAATCGCTCGTTTCATTCAGATTGCCGTAAAGGTCAGAAGACCCCTGGGCCGCCTGGTCAACATAGCCCTGCAGCGCTGTCGTTGTCTGAAGGCTCTGCTTCTGAACATCGGACAGCGTGTTGAGCTCATTGACGAATGCTCCCCACTTGTTTCCTGCATCAGAACCATACTTTACATCGTTCACAGTAGAATTATCACTTGCCGTGATCGATGCTTTCGACTTCAGGGTATTCAGCTGCTGTTTTTTCGTTTCAAGCGTGTTCAGACCTGTCTCGACCGCTTTTACCTTCTCAGGATCAGAAGCATACTGCATCTGAGCGATCTGATTTGCCATGGCGATCACCTGCTCATCGGTGAAGACCGGGGTCTCTCCTTCCGCCTGATCAGCGGAAGAAAGATCTGCCTCTTCCATCACGATATCGGATGTCTCCGAAGCTGTGCTTGCTGCTGCCCTTTCGGAAGCTTCCGACTGAACCTTTGCCTGGGCTGCTGCCCTTGCCTGGTTCCTGGCATCTTCTGCCTGGGCTGCCGCCCCTGCCTGGTTCCTGGCATCTTCTGCCTGGGCTGCTGCCTCTGCCTTGTTCTTGGCATCTTCTGCTTCTGCCTGAGCCTTTGCAGATGCCTCTTCCCTGGCGGCTGCAGATGCCCTGGCCGCCTCTGCTTCCGACTGTGCCTGGGAAACTGCTTCAGCCTGGTTCTTCAGATCTGCCTCTGCCTGGGCCTTGTCCTTAGACAGCGCTGCTGTCTCTTCCGCAAGTGCATCCGAGTTCTTCTGTGATTCATCAAGCAGGCTCTGGTACTGAGCGATCACATCCTGATACTGAGCGATCGTATCCTGATAAGACTTGACCGCATCCTGATATCCAGCCACTGCGCTGTCATAGTCTCCGGCTGCCGCGCTGTAGCTGCTGCCAGCCGCATCATAAGTACTCTTGATGCTTCCTGCCTGGCCTACCGCATTGTCGATCGTTCCGGAAAGACCAGAGAATTTCGTGAATGCTATCACATTCCTCAGTCCGTCGAGCTTGGAAGCATAGGTACTGTAAGCACTTTCATACTGACCAGCTGCACTTGCCTGAGACTGTGCTCCGGAAGCGGCCTCCTGCTGTGCAGCGGAAGCAGTCGCTTCTGCAGATCTTACCTGGTCTTCAGCTGCTGCCGCGGCATCTGCAGCATCCCTGGCTGCCTGATCTGCGGCGCTGCTGTCAACCTGGACACTTGCCTTCTTTTCTTCTGCCGTCACGGTCGGCTCCGCCGAAGCAGCCTGTTTCTGGGCCTCTGATGCCTTTTCCATCTGAACCGCCGGCTGAGTCTCAGCTGCCTGGTCCTCCGTCGTGTTCTCCGAAGTCGCGGACGCCTTATTGCCTGTCGTCACCGGAGTCTGCGGTACCGCTGCCTGAGTATCCGGTGTCTCTTCCGCCTTCGGTGCAGCCGGGGCCTTCTTTACCTGCGTCGGTTTCTTCGGCGCCGGTTTTTTCGATGCTGCCTGCAGCGCCAGCTGTTTTCTTGCTGCATCGAGAAGCTGCGCCAGGTCATCATGGCCGGTCGCAGTCGCATAATCATCCAGCGTTGAGGCAGCCAGAAGGGTGGAATTCTCTTTGAATGCACTGTCTGCCTGATTGATCATGGCAAGGGTTTCAGCATTCGGAAGCTGGCTGCCCTGAGCCTCAAGCTGAGCTACCTGGGCGTCGACTGACTGCTTCATCGTGGAAAGACCGGTCTTAAGCTGGCCTGCTCCTGCTGCGATCTGCTTAAGTCCTGATACCAGCTGACCGGATCCGGCTTTAGCCTGGCCGGCTCCGTCTGAGAGGTCCCTGATCCCCTGTACTGCCGGCTTTGACTTCTCCTGCAGCTGCCCGAGTCCGTCGGATACCTGCTTTGCTCCGGCAGAAAGTTTCTGAGATCCGTCATAAGCATTCGCTGCACCTGTCTGAAGCGCAAGTGTTCCGGTAGCCAGCTGTGCTGCTCCGGCGTCAAGAGTCCCTGCTCCGGTCTTCAGGTCCGAGGTTCCCTGCTTGAGGGATGCCGCTCCGTCAGATACCTTGGATGCGCCGCTCTTCAGAGTCTTTGCGCCTTTCTCAAGCTGTGCTGCTCCCTTGTCCGCCGCAGATGCACCGTCCGAAAGATCCGATGCGCCATTTTTCAGTTTCTTTGCCCCGTCCCTGAGACTGACCGCACCATCCTTCAGATCGGAAGTTCCCGATGCCAGCGTCCCGGCTCCGTCTCTGAGCTGAGCGGTTCCGCTTTTCAGCTGTTTTGTTCCGTCATAGACCTTACTTACACCATCCGTGTAAGAGGAGATTCCTTCTTTCAGTTCCCCGGCGCCGCTCTCAAGATCTCCGGCGCCGCTCTTCAGCTTCTTCGTTCCGTCTTTCAGTTCTGATGTTCCGCTCTTCAGGTCTCCGGCTCCATCCTTCAGCTTTCCGGTACCGTCCTTCAGATCGGATGCTCCGTCCTTCAGCTTTCCGGTTCCATCCTTCAGGTCAGACGCTCCGTCCTTCAGCTTTCCGGTACCGTCTTTCAGGTCGGACGCTCCATCCTTCAGCTCATCGGCGCCGTCCTTCAGGTCGGATGTACCGTCCTTCAGCTTCCTGGTGCCGTCTTTCAGGTCCTTGGTTCCGTCATAGAGATCGCTGGTACCGTCCACCAGCTTTCTGGATGCATCCTTCAGATCATCGATCTTCTCCTTCGCGTCATCGATCTTGCCATCGCCATCAAAGTCTTCCAGCACGTCATTCAGTGCATCATTCATGACGACGGTCATGTTCATATCCATGGAGAAGTCGGTAACATCCGCCTCGACATCGACAGTCTCCGGGATCCTGGAGTCATCAAGGTCGATATCCTTCAGACTTTTGAGGTCAAGGCTTTCCCTCAGTCCCGGAAATGCTAATCCCACTACTGCTATGCTGCTGCCTTCCTGGATGACTTTACCGCTCGACACGGTGACATTCTCCGCGCATCCATCGGTCATCAGCATACCGGACATGACTCCGAAGGGAACCTTCACGCTGATCTTCTTTCCGTCAACATCCTCTTCCCTGGTCACATTGTTGGTGTACTCGTAATGGATCTTCAGATGTCCGCTCCTGCCTGCCAGATCTTTCGGAGCGATCTCCTGACCATCCAGATAATAAGTGATCTTCACTCCTACCGGAGCCTGCTGGTCGGTCTTGCCCTGATAGTAGATATCGCTGCCGTCAGCCGCCCAGGTAAGGCTGTCCCCATCCTGCGTGAAGGTCTCATCGCCCTTCACATTTTCGATATCGGTAAGTACAGACCTGTCGGTCAGGCTGTCGGCTTTGTCAAGATTCTTCAGCCAGTCGCTGACGATCATGGACTTCTGATTGCCATTGGCATCCGTGAAGATATAGACCGTTTCTTCCTTTTCTGCGGATCCTGCCTCCTCAGTCTCTTCTTCCGTCTCCGCATCACCGGAGTCTTCGGCAGCTTCTTCTGCTTCCGTGGACTCCTCCTCTGCTGCCTCCGTCTCCTGCTCTGCTGCTGCCTCCGTCTGTGAGGCTGCTGCAGAAGGTCCGGCTGCCGACGCAGGTATGATCCCGGTCAGTGTCAGACCAAGGGCCGTCATGGCGGCAAGAAGTTTTCTGAATGTTCCCTTATATAAGCCCTTCATATTGATCTATCCCCTCTTCTGATATATTTACTGAGCTCCCTGTGCCTCCGGGGCATCCTCGCTCTTCTCTGCTTTGTGGACCTTCCTGTCTTTCTTTGGAAGGAAGCCGAGGCTGGTGTGGACGATGATCTTATCGAACGCATACAGCATGGCCGGAAGGATAAACATAACCGTGACCATCGAGATCAGGGCGCCGCGCGCCAGCAGCGTGCAGAGCGAACTGATCATATCGATCTTCGAGTACAGGGCAACACCGAATGTCGCTCCGAAGAAGCTCAGAGCTGATACCAGGATCGAGTTAATGCTCGTCGAATGGGCGATATAGACCGCCTCTTTCCTGGACTTGCCCGTTGACCTCTCGAACTTATATCTGGTCGTCATCAGGATCGCATAGTCGACGGTAGATCCCAGCTGAATGGTACCGATGACGATGGATGCGATGAACGGCAGACGCACGTGCGTGTAGTACGGGATCGACATGTTGATGAAGATAGCAAACTCGATCGCGGCTACCAGGATGGCCGGCAGCGAGATGGACTTCAGTACGAAGAAGATGATGACTGCTACCATAGCGATGGACATCCAGTTGACGACCATGAAGTCGTTGGTGGTGGTTGTGATCAGATCCTTGGTGCAGGGCGCTTCTCCTACCAGCATGCAGGACTTGTCATACCCCTTGATGATCTCCTGAATGCTGTCGCACTGCTCATTGACCTCGGCCGAGGCCAGCGTATAGCTGGACATGATGATGAACATCCGCCAGTTTTTGCTGTTGAATGTATCCCAGAGTTCGGAGTCGATCATCTCCTGAGGGAGCTGCGCGCCAAGCAGGTTGTCAATACCGAGGACCGCAGTGACTCCCGGTAGATCATAGATCTTCTCCTCCATCTTCTGCATATCCTTGCGGCTGACTCTGGAAGGAGCCAGGACCATCTCAGTCGTGCTCATGCCGAAGTCATCTTCCAGCTTCGTCGTCGCTTCTACCGAGGGAAGGTCCTTCGGAAGGGTACGCGCAAGGTCGTAATAGACATCCGTATGGTTCTGGCCATAGGCAGCCGGGAACCAGATGACCGCAAACACGATCAGCATGACCGGGTAGAACTTCTGGACCCAGTTCGGGATCCACTTCAGATTCGGGACCAGCGCCTTGTGGCGGGTCTTCTGCAGCGGCTTATCCATGACAAGGATCAGCGCCGGAAGGACTGTGACGACGGTGATGACTCCGAAGAGGACGCCTTTCGCCATGACAAGTCCGAGGTTGATGCCCAGACGATAAGTCATGAAGCACATGGTGATGAACCCTGCGATGGTCGTGACGGAAGAACCGACGACAGAAGACAGGGTAGCCTTGATGGCAGTCGCCATGGCATGGAGCGGATCATCCGGATGACGGTCTCTCTGCTCGATGTAGGAATGCCACAGGAAGATCGAATAGTCCAGCGTGACGCCCAGCTGAAGGACCGCTGCCAGAGCCTTCGTTACATAGGAAATCTGCCCGAAGATCCAGTTGGTGCCCATGTTGTAGATGACAGCCATTCCGATGGATAACAGAAACAGCAGCGGAGCCAGGAAGGAATCCATGGTCAGCTGCAGAATGATCAGGCAGAGGACGACGGCAAGGACGATATAGACCGGAGCTTCCTTGTCTGACAATCCCTTGGTATCGATCAGTCCCGCGGTGACGCCGCTGATGAAGCAGTCCTTCTTCGCGATCTTTCTCAGATCCTCGATCGCCTGGTTGGACTCCTCGGAAGACGTACCCGTGTTGAGAACGATCATCAGGAGAGTCTCATTTTCCTCTTCATTATAGAAAGCATCCCGGATCTTATCCGGGAAGACCTCGATTGGAATCGAGATATCAGAGAAGTCATCGTACCAGAGGACCTTGTCCACATGATCAACCTTCTCCATCTTCTTCTTCATGGCGGATACGTCCTTGAACGGCATGTCCTTTACCATGATGAATGCGAATCCGCCGGTTCCGAACTCGTCTTCCATGATCTCCTGACCTCTCATGGTCTCGAAGCTCTCAGGAAGGTAGCTCAGCATGTCGTAGTTCGTCTTTGTTCCCAGATACCCGATTGCTGCCGGGATGAGAAGAACAAAAGCAACGATCAGGATCACGAATCTTGACCTTACGACCGCCCAGCCAAAGCTGTTCTTTTTCTTCATACCATATTCACACTCCTCTTTCAGCACTCTAAAGCTTATACTGCTAACCAACAGGATAATCAGAGGAGAAGAAAGTGGTAATATCCAAAGTTTCAAGATTGTAAAAGAAAAACGACACTTTGCATTATGTGTCGTTTTTCTCTTACAGTAATTATGTTATGTAGATGTTCCATCCGATCCTTTTCAGATCTCTTTCGGAAGATCCATCATCGAATGGCTTGCTATGAATTCATACATGTCCACCATGTCTTCCGGCGGCACCGTCATTCCCTTGTCGATCCATCCCATCAGGACAAATGTGAGACTCTGCGAATAATAATCCGCTATCGTCCTTGGCGTCAGCCACGGATACTTCTTGGACTTTCCTACATGATTGCTGATGAAGTAATCCGTGATCGTCTCCGATATCAGGTTCTGAACGATACTCTCAAAGGAATTCTGCCCTTTCGTGCGGGCAACATGACTGTAGAACTCCTTGTTTCTGATGATCGCGGTAAAGATGAACGTAACTGCCTCACGCTGCATATTATTGCCGAGCAGGATGCGGACCGGGGCAAGGATCTCCTCTCTGCAGATCCATTCAAGAAGTTCGTATTTGTCCTGAAAGTGATTGTAAAATGTGACCCGGATCACTCCTGCGCGGTCCGTGATCTCTTTAATTGTGATCTTTTCGACCGGCTTCTGGAGGGCAAGTTCCTTGAAACTCTCCGCAAGAAGCGTTTTCACTTCTTTTTTCTGCTGCATTTTGCAACCTCAAAACATCAACTGTGGCTTTTTCATATTAACATCTTTTTTGATTGCATGCAACTTATGTGGTCCTGCGAAGACTGCAGCCTCCTTTTCAGACTTTCGCCCCCCGTTTCAGACTTTCCGAGGCCGGATACCTGCGGTTTTCTCACTCAGGGAGAAAGGATGGCTTTGCTTTGAACTGCATCTTCTTACCGGTTGCCGGATGGCGGAACTGCAGAAAGCAGGAGCAGAGCCGCAGGTTGTAATCGTAGCGGATGCCGGCCGGACCGTACTTGCGGTCGCCGTCGAGCGGGAGACCGGCCCCCGCAAGCTGAACGCGGATCTGATGATGGCGTCCGGTGTGAAGATGGATCTCCAGAAGGGCACGGCCGCAGCAGCCATCCGGGATCCCGGCAGAGCCCGTGCTGCCTGCACAGCTGTTTCCTGCGCCTGCCTGTGATGCCGCACTGCCTGCACAGCTGTTTCCTGCGCCTGCCTGTGATACCGCACTGCCTGCGCTGCTGCTTCCTGCGCCTGCCTGTGATGCCGCACTGCCTGCGCTGCTGTTTCCTGCGCCTGCCTGTGATGCCGCACTGCCTGCGCTGCTGCTATCCTGTGACGCCGCAATGTCCCGCGTCCAGATCTTCAGGGTACGATAGGTCAGCTCAGCCCATTTCCCGTCCCGGGTATTTTCCGGAACGATCTCCGTCGTGTTCTTCTGATAGTTCCTCCTCAGGTAGTCCTGAAGGACTGCAACCGAGTGCTCCGCCTTCTTTGCTTTCTCATAAGAAGTTTTGTCCTTCAGGATGACCATGGCCTGGTATACCTTGCGCATATCTGACCTGCCGTCGGCCTTGGCCTGGACCTGCTTTGAGAGGATGCCTGCAGCCTTATTGTTCTTCGCAAAGACAAGCAGCCCTTCGACCGGCTGATCAAGGCGGTGAATGATGCCAAGATAAGGTTCTCCCTTCCCCTGATATTCCGGTTTTTCACTGAGATATGTCTTCAGAATCGATATCAGGTCCTTCTGGGAAGAACTTCCCGCCTGAACAGGAAGCCCTGACTCCTTGTTCACTACTATGATGTCCTTGTCTTCGTAGATGATCTCCATAAAAACTCCACTTCTGTAAATACCGGGGCTGGCCTTATATGCACGTGCCCATACAACAGAAAAAACCGGGAAGCCAGCTCTGATATCCTTCTTTCAGATATCATAGTCGGCTTCCCGGCCCTTATTCAAGTCATATTATTCAGGAAGCGCCTGATCAGCCAAGATACTTCTTAAGAGCGTCGACCTTGTCGAGATGCTCCCACGGAAGATCCACATCATCACGTCCGAAGTGGCCGTAAGCAGCGGTCTGCTTGTAGATCGGACGACGGAGATCCAGCATCTTGATGATCCCTGCCGGACGAAGGTCGAAGTTCTCGCGAACGATATCGGTCAGCTTGTCATCAGCGATCCTGCCGGTCCCGAAGGTATCAACCTGAACGGAGGTCGGCTCAGCAACACCGATCGCATAGGAAAGCTGGATCTCACACTTGTCAGCAAGACCTGCAGCGACGATGTTCTTTGCAACATAACGTGCAGCATATGCAGCGCTGCGGTCAACCTTGGTGCAGTCCTTGCCGGAGAATGCTCCGCCGCCGTGGCGGGCCATTCCGCCATAGGTGTCGACGATGATCTTACGGCCGGTCAGACCAGCATCACCGTGCGGGCCGCCGATAACGAAACGTCCGGTCGGATTGATGTAGAATCTGGTCTTGTCATCGATCAGTTCCTTCGGGAGGACCGGATCAAAGACATACTTCCTGATGTCCTCATGGATCTGCTCCTGGGTGACATCCTCATCATGCTGGGTAGAAAGAACAACAGCCTCAAGACGGGCCGGCTTGCCATTCTCATCATACTCTACGGAAACCTGGGACTTTCCGTCCGGACGAAGGTAGGAAAGAGTTCCATCCTTACGGACCTTGGTCAGCTGACGGCAAAGCTTATGGGCCAGATCGATCGGATATGGCATATAAGTCCTGGTCTCGTTGGATGCATAGCCGAACATCATACCCTGATCGCCGGCGCCGGTATCAAGGTCGTCCTTCAGCTCGCCTTCCTTTGCTTCCAGAGCCTTGTCAACACCCATTGCGATATCAGCAGACTGCTGGTCCAGCGCAACGAAGACTGCGCAGGTGTTTCCGTCGAATCCGGTCTTTGCATCGTTGTAGCCGATCTCGTTGACGGTCTTTCTGACGATCGACTGGATATCAAGCTTAGCCTTGGTGGTGATCTCACCAGTAACAAGAACGAAACCTGTGCATGCTGCAGTCTCGCAGGCAACACGGCTCATCGGGTCCTGCTCCATGCAGGCATCCAGGATGGCATCCGAAACCGCATCGCAGACTTTATCCGGATGTCCTTCGGTCACGGACTCGGAAGTAAACAGACGCTTCTCCATCGTAACTCTCTTTCTGATCGAACCTCGATCTGGTGGTCTTTGCTTTTACTCTCAGGATCAAGTGATAAAACACGGCATTCATATGGTTTCCGTGCTCGTTTCCGGCACTCTGCCTGATGTCCGGATGCCTGTCCTCACAAGTGAACCCGTGCACCCTTCCATCGTCAGGAGCTTATCATGCAAAAAGCCCGCCACCGGCGCCCTTTTTGCATCCTATGGGACTAAAAAAATCCGCCCTGAAGGCGGATCTGAATTTCATTCAAATCCCCTTATTGTTCGAGTTTCCTCGCTCAGGTTGGCACCTTCCGTCCAGGGGGGTTGCCGTGGTTTCTCAGGTCCTATGTACCTCCGCCACCTCTGAATAAGAGAAAAGCAAATGATGTTATATAGTTTTTTCTTAATACCTCACAGAATGTACATGAAATCAAAAAATCCGTCAAGGACTTTTCCATCCCTGACGGATAACAGTTATGAATCGATGTTAGGTGAAGATATACACCCATGCTCACTTGTAGCCGTTCAGCTTATCAGAAACAACTTTTGTATAAAAACCGTGAAGACCCCTTCCGAAGATCAGACCTGATTTCCATCCAGATAATGAAGATAGTTCTCAACCATCAGCGCGATCTTGAAGGTCAGGGCATCGTCAAATCTCCGGATATCGAGCCCCGTGGACTTATACAGCTTCTCGAGACGATAGACCAGAGTGTTGCGGTGAACGAACAGCTGGCGCGCAGTCTCCGAGACGTTCAGATTGTTCTCGAAGAACATGTTGATGGTCTGGAGAGTCTCATCATCGAATGTATCCGGCTGCTGCTTCGTGAATACTTCCTTGATGAACATCCGGCACAGGCTCTCCGGAAGCTGATAGATCAGACGTCCGATCCCCAGCTTGTTGTACATATGAACACGTTCTGCACTGTAGAAGATCTTTCCGACGTTCAGCGCCATCCTTGCTTCCTTGTAGGAACGGGAGACCTGGGAGATATCGTGGATGATCGTTCCTGCTGCGATCCGCACATCGGTCATCGCCTCCGTGTTCAGCGTATCGCGGATCATGTTTGCGGTCTGCTCCACGACATCGTAATCATCGTCCGGATTCTCGAGCTCCTGGACGAGGATGATACTCTTCTCATCCACTTCGGTGATGAAATTCCCCTCATCATCCGAGAACATATTACGAAGGACCTCCATCGATTCGGTATCCTTCTCATGTCTTGTCTCGACAATGAAGACGATCCTGTTCTTCTCGGCTGCGATACGAAGTTTCTTCGCCCGGTTATAGATATCGACAAGGAGCAGATTGTCCAGAAGCAGATTCTGAATGAAATTCGTCTTGTCGTAACGTTCCCTGTAGGCCATGATCAGATCCTGGAGCTGACTCACGCAGATTCTTCCGATCATGTGAACATCTTCTCCGGCGCCTCTCGCGATCAGGACATACTCAGTGGCACCTTCCTCACCCATTACCTTGAAGAAATGATGCCCCTGGACCTCCTGGCTGTCTGCCGGTGATATCGCAAACTGCCTTACCGTATCATCATCAACATCTTCCTCACTCCTGGTTGATGCAACCACGGAACCATCCGTGCTGCGGACAGAAAAATCGATCTTTGTAATCTCCTTAAGCTTCTCTATGGAAGACTTGATAATCTGGTTTGAGATCATGGACGTCTCCTCCTTTTCTGAAAAGTCTACACGGTTTTTCCGGCACTTGCAAGCAGATGATGACTTTGGGACCCGTCCGTCACCGGCGGCCTTTGCATACTATGGTAGGGAAATATAGCAGGAAAAGAGGACTCTTCCCTAAGGAAGAGTCCTCTGAATGATTCAGTCTGTTTGAGAGATATCTGATCAGTTGGTGATGACCTTCTCGGTCTCCTTATCGAAGATATGGATCTTGTCGGTCTCGATTCCGAAGATAACCTCGCTGCCGTTCCTTGCCTCGGTCCTCGGGTTGACACGGGCAGTCATGTTAGCACCGTTGATGGTGAAGTACAGGAATACTTCAGCACCGAGCAGCTCATAAACTTCGATCTTAGCCTTAAGAGTAGAATCGCACTTTGCTACGACCTCCGGATCATCATCCAGGTGCTCCGGACGGATACCCATGATAACGGTCTTTCCTACATATCCACCGTCAACAACCTTCTTAGCCTTTTCTGCCGGAAGATGTACCTTCCCAGCTGCGCCAAGATCAAGGTCGCCGTTCGGAAGGACCTTAGCATCAAGGAAGTTCATCTGCGGAGATCCGATGAATCCTGCAGTGAACAGGTTAGCCGGCTTGTTGTACAGGTTCTGCGGAGTATCTACCTGCTGTACGACACCATCCTTCATGACAACGATCCTGGTACCAAGGGTCATAGCCTCGGTCTGGTCATGGGTGACGTAGATGATGGTAGCTCCCAGTCTCTGATGAAGCTTGGAGATCTCGGTTCTCATCTGAACACGAAGCTTTGCATCCAGGTTGGACAGCGGCTCATCCATCAGGAAGACCTTCGGGTTACGAACGATTGCACGTCCCATAGCAACACGCTGTCTCTGTCCACCGGAAAGAGCCTTCGGCTTTCTGTCGAGGAGCTTCTCCAGATCAAGGATCTTAGCTGCATCACGAACCTTCCTGTCGATCTCATCCTTCGGAACTTTTCTCAGCTTCAGAGAGAATGCCATGTTATCATATACGGTCATATGCGGATACAGAGCGTAGCTCTGGAAGACCATTGCGATATCACGGTCCTTCGGCTCGACATCGTTCATGACCTTGCCGTCGATCTTAAGGGTACCGGAGGAGATCTCCTCAAGTCCTGCGATCATACGAAGCGTGGTTGACTTTCCGCATCCAGACGGTCCGACGAAGATGATGAATTCCTTGTCAGCGATATCAAGGTTGAAGTCCTTGACAGCCTGGAACCCGTTCGGATAGACCTTATTGATGTGCTCAAGATTTAAGCTTGCCATAATTACAAAACCTCCCAATGACTGATCTGCTAAAATACCGATCGTTGCTTCAGAGTCCCTCCTCTGAAAACTGTCTCAAGTATAACCTTTTCAGTCATAATTAACCATTGACGAGTAATACAATTTTTCAGTTCAACAATTGTATTAAAAACCAAAGAAAAAAAAATGCATGGAAAACCATGTATGAATTGACGAAATTTAATATAAAAAAGTAAACAATTTGACGAAGACCCATTTCCGTGAGATTGTCAGCCACAATCCCGATGTTGTATACTGTCTCTGCTGCTTTTGCATGAGACAAAATCCGATGCCGCTTTACAGAAGGCAGCCATGCAATGGCGGCATGATACAAGAGACACATCAATAGCCAAGAAAGCGGTCCTTTCATGAATTATATCGTTCTGGACCTGGAATGGAACCAGTGTCCTTACGGAAAAGACAGAGAAGACAAAAGGCTCCCTTTCGAGATCATCGAGATTGGAGCTGTCCGGACAGACGAAAACTTCCATATGCAGGATGAATTCCATGAGATCATCCGTCCCGTTTTATATAGGAAACTGCATCACTGTATCCGCAACGTCATCCATATGACGGAGAAGGACTTTGAGAGAAAAAGAACATTTCCGGAGGTCTTTTCCGACTTCATGAGATGGTGCGGCAAAGATCCGGTCTTCTGTACCTGGGGTCCCGGAGATCTGACGGAGCTTCAGCGCAATGTTGCCTGGAACATCCGGAAAAAGAAACTTCCAAAGGACTGGCCTTTCGCATTTCCCCTGTTCTTCAGGGACATCCAGAAGATCTTCTCCTATACATACGAGGATAAAAAGACCCGCCGTTCTCTGAAGTGGGCCGTCGAATATCTTTCGATCCCTCAGGACCTGGAGTTCCACGATGCTTTCTCGGATGCTGTCTACACGGCAAAAGTCCTGGAAAGGCTCCCGGCAGACACGGTCGAGTCCTATTCCTCGATCGATACCTATATCACTCCGAAAAACAGGAATGAAGAGATCTATGCTGACTACGGGACCTACCGGAAGTACATCTCCATGGCTTTCAAAGACCGCAACGACGTGATGAAGGATCCGGTCGTGATCACCACCGCCTGCCCGTACTGCGGAAGAAGGCTCAGAAGGAAGATCCGCTGGTTCTCCGAGAACGGGAAGAACTATCTCTGCATAGCCGTCTGCAAGGAGCACGGACTCGTCAAGGGAAAGATCAGGATCCGTCAGAACGCAGAAGGCAGCTGGTTCGCAGTGAAGACGATCCGTACGGTGACAAGGGAAGAGGCAGAGAAAGTAAAGGAAAAAAAAGAAGCGGTACGCAAAAAGAGAAGAGAGCACCGGGCGGCGCTCTCCTCGAGAAGATAGTGATCATCGCATTGATGCAAGTGCCAAAAGTCCCTTTGGGCACTTGCGTCATTTACATATTCTTAAACTCGTCAAGCAGTGTGTCGATCGAGCTCAGCAGACATTCTGTCTTTCCGAACCATGCGTCCGGATTCTTCGGACTCTGCATCTCCTGCTGGATCTTCGTGAGCTCATTCTTGATCCGCTCGATGTGGCTGACGCCGATCCCGTCCCGGTAGAGGCGGGCGCGAGCTTTTGCATTTTCTTCGGCTGACATGGCTTTGATGCCGATCCCGAGATTGGACGGGGTCACGCCGATATAGCGGTAGGTCACGGAAGGAGATGTGTGGTTCATCAGGTCCTGCAGGTAATAGATGTCCCCGGTCTTCTGATAGTATCTCCATGCGAATGTTTTCCGCATGGTCGTTGCCCCCACGTCTTCGATCCCTGCCCTGCGGCCTGCCTCCTTCAGGACCCGGTATGCCTGTTCCCGGGAGAGCGGCTGGTCCATCCTTGTCCCATGGCCGTAGATCAGATAATTGCCCGGATCTTTTCCTTCCGTGAAGCGGTCCAGGGTCTGACGGAGTTCCCATGGGATATGGAAATCCCGCCTCACGTCTCTTGTCCCGATCTCGGAACGAAAGTAATCCTTCTGTCTCACGTCGCCGACCCTCAGTCTCAGGATCTCCTGAAGCTGAAGTCCGGTCCCGATTCCGACCATGAACATGATCAGGTACTTTTCATCGATCTTTCCCAGTTCATCGCAGAAAGCCTGAAGCTTCTTCTCGTCCTTTATGGGAGAAACCCACTTCATGACCTGCCCCCGTCTTCCTGATCCGAAGTTTTTCCAATATTTTCCTCACGGCCGTCCGCAGAATCTTCTCCGTCATGGCTGTTTTCTGCACCAGCAGGCTCTTCCCTTCCGGACCCATTCATGGCCTGCCGGAGTTCCTGCTCGATCTCCTCGGTCGTAGCCTCCTCGATCTCCTTCTCCCTGCGTTTTGCCTGCTCCTGCGCCTGGCGCATCTTCTTTCTGAGACGGTAGTTTCTGGTAGATCTCACCAGAAGGATCAGCAGGACCAGCAGCAGGGCGATGATGATGGCGCCAGTGATCAGTATGATCTCCGTGCGGTTTTTCTCCCAGAAGTTCTGTCTCTTCTGGTCGATCTCCATCACATAATTGCCGACATTCTTCCAGACTTCCTCATTGGACTTCTCTGCAGCCTCTTCCTTGTCGCCGGTCTCTCCTTCGTCTGCCTTCAGGGTGACGGTTGCCTCGATCTGCCACGGAACATCAAGGTCAAAGCTTACCGGACTTACAGTGATGCTCCTGCATCCGACCGGCCATCCCCCGAAGGTGTAGTAGAATGCTCCCTCGGTCGGCTGGATATCTGCGTTCTGTCCGGAGACGGTACCGAACTCTCCTGCCAGGGCATTGGTTCCGTCCTGTCCCTTGAAGGAAGCTTTTGACACGGAATCCGCCGAGGCCCCGGACGGTACCGTGACCATGCTGCTTCCGGTGATCTCCGCAAGTGTCTGGGAAAGGCCTTCCGCCTGAAGATCGGCCCCTGCACCAAGATAGCGGACATCCATCGCCTGACCGAGCGTCTTATCCTGATTGTCTTTGCCGGCTTCTGTGTGAGTGAAATTACGGAAGCCGTAATTCAGAAGATCGATCGTCTCCAGGTAGTTCTGGTCAGCCCCATTTCCATGCATGAGGACGCAGACAAGACGCATGCCGTCCTTCTCTGCGTATGTGACCAGCGTGTTCCACGCTGCCTCCGTGAAACCGGTCTTGCCGCCCATGCACCAGTCCGTATAATAGTCGCTGTCCGGCTGGATCATCTTGTGGTGGTTTGCGAAATAGCGGGACTCTTCCGTCATGTTGGTCGGCTTGATCTCGTATTCCTTCGTAAGGATGATCTTCCGGAACTCCTCATTGCTGTATGCGGCGGAAGCGATCAGAGCCATATCCCTGGCACAGGTATAGTGTTCGTCATTCGAAAGTCCGTTCGGGTTCACGAAATGTGTCACCGTGCATCCCAGCTGTGCAGCCCTCTGGTTCATCATGTCCGCAAACGCGCTCACGGACCCTGCCACATGGACGGCCAGAGCGTTGGCAGCGTCATTCGCCGACTGAAGCATCAGGGCATAGGTCGCATCCCTGACGGTCAGCTGCTCGCCTTCCTGAAGAGCGATGTTGGAAGCGTCCTCATCGAGGTCATATACTGCGTCCGTACAGGTGATGACATCGTCCGGGGCCGTATTCTCCAGCACGAGAAGGGCCGTCATGATCTTGGTGATGGATGCCGGATATAGCTTTCTCTGGGCATTCTTCGAGTAGATTAATGCTCCGGTGTCGAGGTCCATGACGACACCCGAAGATGCCTGGATCGCCTCACCCTGAGGCCATCCGCTGACATCGTTTGTCTGGATCGGCTCATAATACTCGTCCGGGATGTATTCCTCCTCATCGTCGGCCCCGTCATCCGAGCTGCCATCAGACCCGTCGTCAGATCCTTCATCTGCGGATTCTTCTCCCTCCTCCGCATATGCGACGGAGGCTCCGGCCGACCCGAAAGCCATGCTCATCGCAAGAAAAAAGATCCCGAAAGATTTCAGAAATTTCGCTTTCATAGCAGTCCCCTTTGTTCCCTTAAGTTCCCCTTATCTTACTATGCAGGGCAGTACATCCATCCCCTGCAGCATATCCCTAATGCCTTCAAAGTCCATCCCCTGCAGCATATCCCTCTCAATTAAAAAGTCCGTCCCCCTCAGGACGCCTTTCCGCCTGTGAACCGCTTTACAATGTAATCGCCCGCCTCCCGCTCCTCTTGATCTTCGAGCGGCTCAAGCTCTCCTTCAAATCCCTTTCTTCTCAGAGCCCTGATCAGAAGATCATCGCACACATGCGGGTTCTTCGGAAGCAGCGGTCCGTGAAGGTAAGTTCCGATCACGTTCTTATAGATTACTCCTTCCTGCCCGTCCTTGTCATTATTCCCATGACCGAAAAGCACTTTTCCGAAAGGCTTCTGGTCCTTTCCGAGCCAGGTACGGCCGCCGTGGTTCTCGAATCCCACGACCGGATAAGGATAGAGATCATTCTGAAGCACGATATTGGAGATCAGTCTCGGAGAACCCTGCTCCGTGTAAAGGTCCACAAGATGCAGGCCTTCCATCTTTCCATCCGGGGTATTGTAGTAGTGACCAAGCAGCTGATAGCCTCCGCAGACCGCTATGGTCGTTCCTCCGTCCTCAACGTAGGCCTTGAAATCCTTCTGAATGTTCTGAAGCTTCCGGCAGACGATCATCTGCTCCCTGTCAGAGCCTCCCCCGAGAAGAACGATGTCCAGTTTTGTGAAATCGACCGGGTCGTCGATCCCGAAGCGGAGCACTTCCGCGTCAAATCCGCGCCACAGCAGTCTCATCTTCAGGCACTGGATGTTTCCCCGGTCCCCGTACAGATTGAGAAGGTCCGGGTAGAGATGTCCTATTGTGATCTTCATCTTCCGCCCTCCTTTGTATCTTCCTGTGATCTTGCCTGCATCTCCCCGAGAAGTTTGTGGGTATGATAGAGCGCCGTATAGTTGACAAGCACATACAGATTACCGCATCCATCCTGAAGACGCTTTTCGATGGCTGTCTTTACATCCGGGACCAGTTCCGTATGAATCCCGACGTACTTCATTCTCAGCCTCATATCCTGGCAGCGGATGCCGGACACTGTGATGGAGCGGATGCTCTGATCCTCCAGCCGGTCGAAGTCAACGTCCCAGAGCCAGGAGATATCCTTGCCGTCCTGGGCATTATCGTTGATGACGATGATGATGTCCTTCGGACTTTCATCCTCCATGACCGAGGAAATGTTCTGGTTGAAGCCTGCCGGATTCTTGGCGAGATTCAGCAGGACGGATGAGCCTCCGATATGGAACAGTTCGTTGCGTCCGAATTCCGGCCTGTATGCCGCGATCATCTCATCAAAGTGGTCCATCTTCAGTCCTGCCGTCTTCGCTGCCGCGTAGCAGGCAAGGATGTTGTAGATATTGTAGAAGCCCCGGTAATCCGCACGGATCTTTTTCAGCGGACAGGTCCCGGTATCGGAGACCCTGACGCCCCCGTCCATCTCGGAAACTTCCGTGTGTACCTTGTGCGTTCTCTCGGCAACATCAAAGGCAAGCCCGCCCTTCAGATCGATATGGCAGGCATCGAAGTCGACATCCGGCCTGCGGAAGCCGCACTTCGGACAGTGGTAGACGCCCATCTGGCTGAAGTGATAGAAGTCGTAGACAAGGCGGGTGCCGCATTTCTTACAGAACTGGCCTTCGCGGATCTCGCCCTCATCCTTCTGATGGAAGACCTGCTCGGAGATGCCATACGTGATGTAGGGGTGGCCGCTGTCCATAGCCAGAAAACTGCTCAGGGAATCATCCGCATTGACGATGATCTTCATGTCCGGAGCCATGCCGATGGCTTCCTTCAGAAGATCCATGGTGATGTCGATCTCACCGTAACGGTCAAGCTGATCGCGGAACAGATTGGTCAGGACCATGTAGTCCGGCTTCATGAATGGGAAGACTCTCTTCGCAGATGCCTCATCGATCTCTATGACGGCGTTATCCGCTTCCAGCTTTCCGGAAACCTTCGCCGCAAGTACATATGCGGCAGCGACGCCCATCAGCATGTTGGAGCCTGTGTGATTGCAGACAACCTTTCTTCCCTCCGACTCGAATGCGGAGCAGATCAGGTTGTTTGTGGTCGTCTTTCCATTGGTCCCGCAGGTCACGATGATATCGCCCTTCACCTGGGAAGACAGCTTTTTCAGAATCGTCGGGTCGATCTTCATGGCGAGCTTGCCCGCCATCGTGACGCCCTGTTTACCGGCGGCCTTGCAGACAAAGCTCAGAGCTTTGGCGGATGCGATCGCCAGCGATGTACGTAATGACATAAGATTTCTCCTAAGATATGATGCTAAGCCGCAGCCGCTTCTGCTGCCGGGGCCAGATTCCTTCAGCCGGCGGCTTCACCGTCTGCCGGGGCCCGGCCTGACTGCGCGTCCCGATCCTGTTCGCTCTGCGCCAGGCTTTCCACATTCCGAGCATCCGGACTTACCGCAGCCGGCGCTGCCGATGCAGCCTTGGCTCCGTCCAGATACCACTGGGCCGTCTGTGCCGAGATCTGGGAGATCAAGCTTTGCGCTTCGCTGTTTCTTCCCCCAAGGTCATTCGACAGGACGACCAGGATGTATCCTTCCTTTCCGGTCTCTGCCGGAGGGAAGACGATCGCTGAATCATTCTCGATGCAGCCAAGTCCGTAGCCGTCCGGCATCTCACCCGTCTTGTTTCCGGAGGTAAAGCCCTGCGGAAGTCCCGACGGGATCTTGTTCCTGAGGGTCTGGCCCTTGATGATCTCAAGCATCTTCGCGGATGCGTCTGCATTCACAAGCGTCCCGTGATAGATCTCAGAATAGAACTTTCTCACATCAGAAGCCGACGTGTAATTGTCTCCCTGGGAAAGGTCCGAAGCCATGAACCTTCTCCCAAGAGACGTCTGGGTGAAGCCTTTGTCCTGGCAGAACTTGTTCACAACCTTCTTTCCTGCCTCAAAGTCTCCCTTTCCAAGTCTTTCGACCAGAAGATTGGCTGCCTCGTTGGAGCTGACCGTGATCATCTGCTCGATCGTATCTCTCAGCTCGCCGTCATAGCTCTCTCCGAAATTGATCATCTCCTCATCACTTTCCGGATAGCACATGTACTGATACACGGCGCCCATGATGAAGAGCTTGATCACACTCGCAGACTGCATCTTCTCTTCCGCCTTGTGAAAGTACTGAGTTCCGTCTTTCAGGTCTTCGTAGGCAACCGACCACTTCTGTCCGGAAGCCTCGAACCCTCTGATCTGGTCAAGACAAGCCGCGATCGGCCCACTGTCCTCGGACATGTTCTCCGCCTCGCTCTCTGTCATCTGCTCAGCTGACTTCTCCTTCTCACTTTCCGCAGCTTTCTCAGTTGTATTCTCAGTCAAACCTTCTGCTGCCGTTTCATCTTCCGTTTCTTCTCCGGTACTGCCATCTGTGCGGTCTTCCAGAATGGTGTCCTGCTCTTCTTCGCCTTCCGTCTCCTCGACCAGAAGATCTTCCGCTTCCGTGAAAGCCTCGCTGTCAGGCCCGGTTCCGTATTCTGTCTGGTGGGTATCCTCGATCAGCCCTTCTGAAGACACATCTTCCGGGATACTCCCATCGCTTCCGGCCTTCTGGGCAGAGCGGAACTTTCCACAGGAAGTAAGTAACAAGGCCCCCGCAAAAAGCATTGCGGCAAGCACAGTCTTCTTTTTCAATTGTTTTTCCTCCCCTGTATGGAAAAAGCCCTGCAGAATATCACAGGGCTTTCACTTTTTATGTCGATCAGATATCCTTATCGTCTGATGGATCGTCAGCGGTATCTTCTTTCTCAGCTTCCTCACCGGCTCCGATTGCTCCGTCATCCATGCCTTCGCTGTCTTCCTCAGGATCCTTGATCTCTTCATCCATATCGGAATCCTTCACGGTCTCCCTGACTTTCGCGACGGATACCACGGTTTCCTTTTCTTCCAGATTCATCAGCTTTACACCGGAAGTGATCCTTCCCAGGATCGAGATATCACTGCATCCCGTACGGATGATAACTCCATCCGAGTTGATCATGATGATCTCGTCATCGGTATCGACTCCCATGGCCGAAACAACATCGCCGGTCTTATCCGTGATCTTGTAGCACTTGACTCCCTTGCCGCCTCGAAGCTGCGGTGAGAATTCATCGACCGAAGTCAGCTTTCCCATGCCTCTGGAAGATACGATCAGCATGTAAGGAGCTTCCGAAGCGGTCATCATGGAGACGACTTCGTCGCCGTCCTGGAGATTGATTCCCCTGACGCCTATGGAAACGCGTCCGATCAGTCTTGCGTCTTCCTCATGGAAACGAATGCATTCACCGTACTTTGTCACCAGGAAGATATCCTGTTTGTTATCGGTCGCGCATACGTTGATAAGCTCATCATCATCGCGGAGAACAATGGCCGTAAGACCATTTTTCCGAACGTTATCGTACTCGGTAAGAGGAGTCCTCTTGAAGATGCCCTTTCTTGTCGCCATGACAAGAGTCTCGCTGCCTTCCAGCTGGTCTTCCCTGCTGACCGGAATGACAGCTGAAACCTTCTCTTCCGGCTGAAGCTGGAGCAGGTTGATGACTGCTGTTCCCCTTGCCGTCCTTCCAGCCTCGGGGATCTCGTAAGCCTTAAGGCGGAACACACGGCCCTTGTTGGTGAAGAACATCAGATCCGCATGGGTATCGGTCATCAGGAGCGAATCGATATAATCATCTTTCAGCGTCTCGATTCCCTTGATTCCCCTTCCGCCTCTGTTCTGGCTGCGGAAGTTGTCATTGCTCATCCTCTTGATATAGCCCAGCTTTGTCATCGTGATGACGACATCCCTGCGCTCGATCAGATCTTCGATTCCCATATCGTCCGGGGCAAATCCGATCTTCGTCCTTCTCTCGTCGCCGTACTTGTCGGAGATCTCGAGAAGCTCTTTTCTGATCACGCCAAGAAGCACCTTCTTATCGGATATGATAGCGGTAAGTTTTTCGATGAGCTTCATCAAGGAAGCATATTCCTCTTCGATCTTGCTTCTTTCCAGACCTGTCAGAGTTCTCAGACGCATGTCAACGATTGCCTGAGCCTGGACATCATCGAGACCGAACTGCTTCTCCAGTTCTGCCTTTGCGATTGCTACGCTCTGGCTGGAACGGATGATCCGGATGACTTCATCGATATTGTCAAGCGCGATCAGCAATCCCTTTAAGATATGCGCACGCTCTTTTGCCTTATTGAGATCGTATTTCGTCCTTCTGGTAACGACATCTTCCTGATGCTTCAGATAGTACTTAAGGATCTCAAGAAGATTCAGCACCTTCGGCTTGCCGTCGACCAGGGCCAGCATGATGACTCCGAACGTATCCTGAAGCTGAGTGTGCATATACAGTCTGTTCAGTACCACATTCGGATTGGCATCCCTGCGGATGTCGATGGAGATCCTCATACCTTCCCGGGAAGACTCGTCTGTGATCCCCGTAATGCCGTCGATCCTCTTCTCTCTTACCAGCTCTGCCATCTTCTCGATCAGGCGGGCCTTGTTGACGAGGTAAGGAAGCTCGGTGACGATGATCTTGCTCTTTCCGTTCGGAAGTGTCTCAATATTCGTAATGGCGCGGACGATGATCTTCCCGCGGCCGGTTCTGTAAGCTTCATTGATTCCGCGGGTACCAAGGATCTCTGCGCCTGTCGGGAAGTCTGGTCCCTTGACGATCTTCATCAGTTCATCGATGGACGTCTCACGGTCTTCCCCAACCTTGTTATCGATCATCTTCACACAGGCGCCGATGACCTCTTTCAGATTGTGAGGCGGGATATTCGTAGCCATACCGACGGCGATACCGGTCGTACCATTGACCAGCAGATTCGGAAAACGGGAAGGAAGGATCGTCGGCTCCTTCTCGGTCTCGTCGAAGTTCGGTACAAAGTCGACCGTATCTTTATTAATATCGGCCAGCATCTGCATGGAGATCTTTGACAGTCTTGCCTCGGTATATCGCATGGCGGCAGCACCGTCGCCATCGACCGATCCGAAGTTGCCGTGACCGTCAACCAGCGGATAACGCATAGACCATGGCTGAGCCATGTTGACCAGGGCTCCGTAGATGGAAGAGTCGCCATGCGGATGATATTTACCCATCGTATCTCCGACGATACGCGCACACTTACGATGCGGCTTGTCGGGTCCGTTATTCAGTTCGATCATCGCATACAGCACCCGGCGCTGCACTGGCTTCAGACCGTCTCTGACATCCGGAAGGGCTCTGGAGGCAATGACCGACATCGAATACATGATGTAGGATTCCTCCATCGTCTTCTGAAGATCGACTTCCTTTATCTGGTCGAATACTTTATCGTCCATGGTCTCTCCC
The DNA here is from genome assembly GCA_002482005.1 of Lachnospiraceae bacterium UBA7729. Lineage (GTDB taxonomy): Bacteria > Bacillota > Clostridia > Lachnospirales > Lachnospiraceae > Porcincola. The sequence continues at coordinate 24,562 of DLFD01000015.1, forward strand.
TGTTTCCTGCAACTGCTTTTTATTCCTGTATCTACTCTGCCGCTTTTATGAGGTCAGGCCCTGTAACCCACCTGGTGCAGGATCCAGGGTAGTGCCTGCCACAGAAAATTTCTGCCACAGGAAAATTCTTTCCCTGGGCCTCAATACCTCTGTTATACGTCCAGATTTTCAACTCTCTTAGCGTTCTCCTCGATGAACTCACGTCTCGGCTCGACCTGGTCGCCCATCAGCGTGGTGAAGGTTACATCAACGGAAGACTCATCATCGTCGTCCATGGATACTTTCTTGAGGATTCTCTTGTCCGGATCCATGGTGGTCTCCCACAGCTGCTCCGGATCCATCTCACCAAGTCCCTTGTAACGCTGGATCTTGTTGTTCTGGTCGCGGCCGACCTGACTGATGATGTCCGCCAGCTCTTCATCGGTGTAGGCATACCACACCTTCTGGTTCTTCTCGAGCTTGTAGAGCGGAGGAGTCGCCAGATAGACATGTCCCTGCTTGATCAGCTCCGGCATGAACCGGTAGAAGAACGTGAGAAGCAGTGTTGCGATATGCGCTCCGTCGACATCGGCATCCGTCATGATGATGATCTTGTCGTATCTCAGCTTGCTGATATCAAAATCTTCATGGATGCCGCAGCCGAATGCAGTGATCATAGCCTTGATCTCCGCGTTGCCGAGGATCCGGTCAAGTCTTGCTTTTTCTACATTCAGGATCTTGCCCCTCAGAGGAAGAATCGCCTGGGTCGCGCGGGCTCTTGCCGTCTTTGCGGAACCGCCTGCGGAGTCTCCCTCGACCAGGAAGATCTCACAGTTCTTCGGATCCTTGTCCGTGCAGTCGGCCAGCTTGCCCGGAAGGGACATGCCGTCCAGAGCAGATTTCCTTCTGGTAAGGTCTCTCGCCTTTCTGGCCGCATCCCGCGCACGCTGGGCCATCAGGGACTTATCGACGATCAGCTTTCCGACCTGAGGATGCTGCTCCAGATAGACCGACAGCTTCTCGGTCAGAAGACTTTCGACTGCTCCCCTGGCCTCGGAGTTGCCAAGTTTCTGCTTGGTCTGTCCTTCGAACTGAGGCTCTCCGATCTTGATGGAGACGACAGCGGTCAGCCCCTCGCGGATATCGTCTCCGGTCAGGTTTGCCTCGCTGTCCTTGAGCAGCTTCTGGGACCTTGCGTAATCATTGAACGTCTTGGTCATCGCATTGCGGAAGCCGGTCATATGAGTACCGCCCTCCGGAGTAACGATGTTATTGACGAAGGAATAGACGGATTCGTTGTATCCGTCATTGTGCTGAAATGCGACCTCGACCTGGACGCCGTCCTTGACGCCCTCGCAGTCGATGACATCCGGGTAGAGCGGAGTCTTGCCCTTGTTCAGATACTGAACAAACTCGCGGATCCCGCCTTCGTAGTGGAAAGATCTCTCCTTGACCGGATCCTCACGCTCATCCGTAAGGGTGATCCTCAGTCCCTTGGTCAGAAATGCGACTTCCCTCAGTCTCTGCTTCAGGGTATCGAAGTCGAAGACGGTCGTCTCGAAGATCTCCTTATCAGGGAGAAATGTGACTTTGGTGCCTCTTCTTCCCTCTTCGCAGTCTCCGATGACCTTCACAGGACAAGTCGCCTTGCCTCTTTCATATCTCTGGAAATATACTTTTCCTTCGTGAGCAACCTCGACCTCGAGATACTCTGACAGAGCATTGACGACGGATGCACCGACGCCGTGAAGTCCGCCGGAAACCTTATATCCGCCTCCACCGAATTTTCCGCCGGCATGAAGAACGGTGAAGACGACCTCCACGGCAGGCTTGCCGCTCTTGGAATTGATTCCGACCGGGATCCCCCTTCCGTCATCCGTGACGGTGATGGAATTGTCCGGATGGATATAGACACGGATGTGGGTACAGTAGCCGGCCAGGGCCTCATCAACTGAATTATCCACGATCTCATAGACCAGATGATGAAGACCTCTCGCGGAAGTTGACCCGATGTACATGCCGGGTCTTTTCCTTACTGCCTCAAGTCCTTCCAGAATCTGTATCTGATCCGCCCCGTACTCACCGGTAACTTCTGTACCCATGTAATCCTCCAATTATCCTGAAACGCATAAAATGCCACTTTTAACCTATTATACCACAAAATCGGTGATTTTACCCTGATCGGGTATGATTTGGAATAAGAGGTGAATTTCGGCGTTCTGAGGCAAATGCGTCTGAGAACGCCTTCCGATAGTCGTCAGAATGACCAATCAATTGGCGGACAGTACTGTCTGTTCATACATATTTATGATGTTGGGGTCAAAAGTACCTTTTGCCCCCAACTGTTGATGCGGATTGCTTCATTCTGATGCAATCTTCTTTTCCTGCAAAATGTCTCCGGCGAAAGGTACCTGCTCCGCATGTCACGGGACCGGCTTATTGCCGGATCTGCTCCGCATGTCACGAGACCGGCTTATTGCCGGACCTGCTCCGCATGTCCCGAAGCCGGCTTATTGCCGGATCTGTTCCGCATGTCCCGAAGCCACATGGTATCTCCGGTCGATATGAAATCCGGACTTCTCATATTCTTCGATTCCCGTACAGGTGATGAAAGTCTGGATATCTCCGATCGAATCCAGAAGGGCATGCTGCCGGCCGGAATCCAGCTCGGACAGGACATCATCAAGAAGAAGGACAGGGGAATCACCTGCCTTTTTCTTCACAAGCTCGATCTCCGCAAGCTTCAGGGAGAGTGCGGCGCTCCTCTGCTGCCCCTGGGACCCGTAATGCCTGAGATCGATATTCTCCGAAGTAAAGACCAGATCATCCTTGTGAGGACCATTCATCGTCGAACAGAGGATAAGATCGCGGCGTCGCCCGCCCGCGACAGCATCCGCAAAGGCAGAAGCCTCCACATTCTTCTCGTAACTGATGGAAAGATGCTCCCTTCCGGCGCTGAGCTTTTCATGGATCGGAGCGATGATCGCGTTCAGAGTCTCCACGAACTTCTCTCGGATGCCGATCAGCATACTTCCATAGCGGACGAGCTGCTCATCCCAGACATCCAGAGTCGCCATGTCCCGCGGATCCTCCGCCAGGACCTTCAGCAGCTTGTTTCTCTGGTCAAGGACCTTGTTGTAGGAAGTCAGAGCCGCCGTGTAGACCTTATCCAGCTGGCATAGCTCCATATCCATGAACCTTCTCCGCTCCGCCGGGCCATCCCTGATGATGGACAGATCCTGAGGAGAAAAGAAGATATAATGTCCCAGGCCGATCAGTTCCGCCGCCCTCCGGATAGAGGCCATGTTGACTGCGATTCCCTTGGCTCTGCCTTTTCTCAGCTGAAGATCGATGCGATAGGAGATGTCTCCTTTCGTCATCATCATCCTCATGTGGGCATCGTCCGAGCCGAACCGGATCATCTCACGGTCTCTGGAAGTCCTGTGGGACTTGGTCGTCCCGCATACATAGATGGCTTCGAGGATATTGGTCTTTCCCTGGGCGTTGTCTCCGTAGAACAGATTCGTCCCCGGAGAGAATTCAAGTTCCAGATCCTCGTAATTTCTGAAATTCTGCAGTTTAAGAGAATTGATGATCATACAGCCGGTACAGATACCCTGATCTCTTCTCCGCCGAAAGCGACCACATCGCCATCGTGGATCTTCCTGCCCCTCATAGTGCAGACCTCGCCATTGACGGAAGCTTTGCCCTCCTCAACCGCATACTTGGCCTCAACCCCCGTATCGACAAGCCCGGCCGCCTTGAGAAGCTGCCCCAGCTTGATGAACTCCTCGCCATCCCTGAGCGTGAACTCTCTCATAATTTCCTCGATTCTCTGCTATTCGCAGTCATTATCTACCGTTAATATCCGCACGGTCTTTTCCGTAGCCTTATTCTTATACTACGAAGTTGACCGGCAGGATCAGGTAGATATACGACTGCTCCTCATCCCTTATGAAGCATGGTGACTTCGAATTCAGGAAGTAGACCGTGATCTCTTCCGACCTCACGACATTCAGTACATCCTGTATGAACTTCGGATTGAATCCGATCATCAGATCCTTTCCTTCTTTCGCGATCGCGATGTCGTCGCTCATGGATCCGAGCGCCGGAGAACTGATCTTCAGGTTCATCCCTTCGTCACCGATCGTCAGGACAAGCGGTCTCTTCTCGGATTCGCTGGTAAACAGCATCGCACGGCTCACAGATCCCTGAAGTTCTGTCCTGCTTACGGTGATCTTTGTGTCAAAGTCGTTGGAGAGCATCTGGTCGATACGGAAGTAGTTTCCCTCGATCAGTCTGGATACGACGATGGTCCCCTCCATCTCGAAGAGGACTTCGTTCTTCGTGAAGTAGATGCTTACCCTGTCCTCTTCCTCACCGCTCATGATCTTCTGAAGGTCGGAAAGGGTCTTGCCGGGGATCACAACACGGTAGTCCGGAGCCGAAGCGTCAAGCTTCATCCTGCGGATCGCGATTCTGTGACCATCCAGGCAGACCATACGGATCCCGTTCTCATGAGTCTCGAGCAATGCACCGGTCATCAGCTTGTTTGCGTCATTGACCGCGATAGAGAAGATCGTCTGTTCGATCATCTCCTTCAGGGCGAACTGGCTCATCACGACCGGATCGACTCTGTCGATGGACGGCAGCGGTGAAAACTCGGTTCCGTCTCTTCCGACGATGTGGACCACTGTCTTTTCGCAGGTGATGACGGTCTGCAGTCTGTCATCCGTTCTGATCGTTACTTCGCTGTTAGGCATCTTGGTCATGATATCCGAGAACAGCTTGGCATCCAGGCAGATGAGTCCTCTCTCATCGATCTCGCCTTTCACCAGTGTCTCGATTCCAAGTTCCATATCGGTAGCCGTGAACTTGATCTGGTCGACGGTTGCGTCGATCAGGATGCAGTTCAGGATATCCATCGTCGTCTTGCCCGGTACAGCACTCATGACGGTACGGATCGATTTCTGAAGTTCTGTTTTCTGAGCTCTGATGATCATGTCAACTCTCCTGTACTCTCACCTTCCCGCGCGGGGGAGGGACAAATAAAAATGAAAAATCATAAGTACCCTTATTATACCGGTGTGGATAAGTGGAAAACCTGATCTTTCTCTTAATTTACAGGATTCTTACATCCGGAAGGAATGTGAAGAACTCTGTAAAAGGTCCCGGAAGCTTTTTGATAACCTTTGTCTTATCCACCCGGATTGATCTTCTTTCTCAGGACGTCGATCGTCTTTGCCATCTCCGGATAGGCGCTCATCTCGTCTTCCACCGCTGTTATGCCGTGCATGACCGTTGAATGGTCCCTTCCAAGGACCTTTCCGATGGCTTTGTAAGGAAGATCCAGGACATCGCGGCAGAGATACATCACGATCTGACGCGGCTGGGCGATCTCGGCGTTCCTCTTCTTGGAAAGGATATCGCTTCGGGTGATATTGAAGTGTTCGGCAACGATGTCGACGATGGTATCGGCGGTCAGCTGGGTACGCTCCTCCGGTGAGATCAGGTCTCTGAGTGCATCCTTTGCAAGCTGAAGGTCGACCGGTCTGCCGTGGTCAAGTCTGCTGAAGGCGATCAGACGGATCAGGGCTCCTTCCAGTTCACGGATGTTGGACTTGATGTTGGTCGCGATATACTGCAGCACCTCGTCGTCGATGGCATAGCCTTCCGACTCGGCCTTTCTCTGCAGGATCGCCATTCTGGTCTCGTAGTCAGGACGTTTGACGTCAGCCTGAAGACCCCAGGCAAGGCGGTTCTTCATACGGTCGTCAAGAGCATCGAAATCCTTCGGCGGACGGTCGGATGAGATAATGATCTGCTTGCTCTGGTCAAAAAGGTCATTAAAGGTATGGAAGAACTCGTTCTGAGTTGCATCCTTACCTATTATAAACTGGATATCATCGATAAGAAGAACATCAACATTACGATACTTCTGCCGGAAGGCATTGATCATACTGAGATTGTTGGAATTCTTCAGAGCGGCGATCAGTTCATTGGTGAAGATCTCGGATGATACGTAGCGGACGATCTTGTCCGGCTGGGTCGTGATGATATGGTGCGCGATCGAGTGCATCAGATGGGTCTTTCCCAGGCCGGACCCGCCGTAGATGAAGAACGGGTTGTATACTTTGCCTGGAGCTTCGGCAATCGCAACGGCAGCAGCATAGGCAAAACGGTTGTTCTCGCCTACGACAAATGTGTCAAAGGTATACTTTGGGTTCAGTCCTGCTTCTTCCAGGGCGAGCTTCACCTTCGGGTCCACCTGTTCTTCCGGAGCCTTGCGCTGATTGGCCCTGCGGAGCTTATTCTCCTTGGCCTCCTCCGGAGTCAGAAATTCCAGCTCATACTCCACTCCGGTCGCTTCGGCGATCGCGACCTTCAGCTGGATCGTGTATTTCCTCTGGATATACTCGATCGCCATCTGACCGTTCGGCACAAGGATCTGGATCGTATTTCCTTCTATATGAAATACGGAGAGAGGTTTCAGCCACGCTTTGAAAGCGATGTCCGATATCTCATACTCCCGGTGGACATTCTCGAGGATCTCATCCCATTTTTCTTCTGCAAGTTCCATAACACACCCGATACTTCTTTCAGTTTATAGAGAACATGTAAAGTTTAACGGAAAGACCTTTTTTTTTCAATATCACAGAACAAGGATGTGTGGATAACTTTTCGTCATCCGGGTGGATCGCAAAATGAGTCATACAGGCTTATCAGAGAAGCTCACAGAAAATTATGCCCCCACGTTCTCCGGCTTTTCCACCGGAAATGTGAGGGATATCCACAGAAAAAAGTGGATAAGTTTTCCGCTTGACGGATAGTAGCCATCTGAATATAATTATAGCGATGTTTTCTCGAATTACTGTTTGGAAAAAGCTGTTTTCCCTTAAGCAGAAGAGAATAAGGACATGGGAGCAAAGGGGGTGTTTGGATCATGGCAAAGATGACATTTCAGCCGCATAAGAAGCAGTATCACAGAGTCCACGGATTCCGTGCAAGAATGGCTACCAAGGGTGGAAGAAAGGTGCTTGCTGCAAGAAGAGCCAGAGGAAGAAAAGCTCTGACCGTCTGATGCAGGCTTCAATTGAAAGATTGAACTTTCACGAAGGAGTTTCGGGAGTTGGGAGTTTCGGACATGCTTCGAAACCTTCCGTCCTGAAGCTCCTTTCTTTTTTTAGAAAAGAATTATGAGATATTCGGAAACATCTGAAAGCTTAAGAGAGAACAAGGATTTCCAGATCGTCTACAGATACGGCCGGTCCGCTGCGAACCGGACTCTGGTAATCTACGCATATCCGCGCGCCGGGGAGATGAGAAAGCTCCAGGCAAAGATCGATGCCGCAAAGACCGATGAAGATCCCGAAGATCCCGCCGACAGCGGGAAGAAGGGACGGGAGGAGGCAGCCGGTGAAGGAAATTCAGCCGGAACAGGAAAGTCAGATGGAACAGGGAAGGCAGCTGGAAAGCTGCGCATGCCCCATTCCTGGAAGGTCACAGGATATGAGAAGAACAGAGTCGGCATATCGGTGAGCAAGAAGGTCGGCAACAGTATCGTCAGGCATCATCTGTGCAGACTGATAAGAGAAAGCTATCGAAAGAATGAAGACAGATTCGTTGGGGGTCTTGATCTGGTTGTGATCGCAAGACCCGGCGCGAGAGAACTTCCGTTCTCTGATATCGAACGCGCGCTGCTTTCCGTATCCCGCAGACTCGGGGTCCTGAGATAAGCAGAAACTTTGAATGAAAAGGAGATGGGAACTTTGAAGAAGATCATGATCGCGGCAATCCGCGGATATCAGAAGTACTTGTCTCCGCTTAAGACCACCCGCTGCCCCTACTACCCTACCTGCAGCAATTATGCCCTGCAGGCGATCGAGAAGTACGGGGCGGTCAAGGGTGGAGCACTCGCGGGATGGAGAATTCTCCGCTGCAATCCTTTTTCACACGGAGGATATGACCCGGTTCCGTGAGTCACCGTAGCTGACAGCCGCACATTTCCGCCTGAAGGGATCCCGCAGATCAGAGAATCCTGCGGATCAGAGAATCCTGCGGATCAGAGAATCCTGCAGATCAGAGAATCCTGCGGATCAGAAGATTCTGCAGATCAGAAGATCCTGCGGATCAGAGAATCCTGCGGATCAGAGAATCCTGCAGATAAGAAGAAATGCTGGCGGCCTCAATTGAAAGGACAGATCAATGAGCTTACTGACTCAAAGCAAGAATTTTCTGTTCGGCCCTGTGGCGATCGTTCTGGGCTGGATCATGGCAGGCCTTTTCTGGCTCATGTCGAAGATCGGCCTTGACAACATCGGTGTAGCGATCATCGTATTCACATTCGTCATCCTGATGGCGATGCTTCCCTTGACTTATCGTCAGCAGAAGTTCTCCAGAATGACGCCGCTGATGCAGCCGGAACTGAACGAGATCCAGAAGAAGTACAAGGGCAAGACAGACCAGGCTTCTATGCAGAAGATGAACGATGAGACCAAACTCATCTACGCAAAGTACGGCGTTAATCCGGCAGGCTCCTGCGTGCAGATGGCGATATCCATGCTGGTCCTGTTCCCTCTGTACAGCGTTATCATGAATGTCCCGGCTTATGTTCCGGCAGTCAAGAGAGTCTTTGAACCTCTTGCAGAAGCACTGCTGAAGGCGCCGGGTGCAAGCGATTACCTGACCGGCATCGCAAAGAGCCTCAATGCGACGACCATATCCGCCGACAAGTTCACGGTGAATACGATCATCGATACTCTCTACAAGTTCCATCCTCAGACCTGGACCGAGCTTGCAGAGAAGTTCCCGGACCTTTCCGGAACCATCGAGACTTGCAGGAATACGATCACCCATATGAATAATTTTCTTGGCCTGAACATCGCGGATACCCCGATGAACATCGTCAAGAACCATGCATCAATCTGGATGGTCATCGGCGCGGTCCTGATCCCGGTCCTTGCGGCACTTTCCCAGTGGATCTCCGCAAAACTTTCCATGGAGATGTCAGGAAATTCTCAGGGAGGCAAGGACCAGACGGCTACGACCATGAAGACCATGAACACCGTCATGCCTCTCATGTCTGCTTTCTTCACCCTGACTCTTCCGGTCGGCATGGGCATCTACTGGATCGCTTCTGCAGTTATCCGTACGATTCAGCAGATCTTCATCAACAAGAGACTTGCAAAGGAAGATATCAATGAGCTGATGGCGAAGAATATCGAGAAGCAGAAGGCAAAGATGGAGAAGAAGGGCGGCGTGTCCGGACAGTCCATCGTCAGGAATGCTTCCATCAACACCAGGCAGATCGATACGGCACGTGAGGCAAGGGCATCGCGCGCGCGCGACATCCAGAGAGAGGCAAGAAACATCTCGGATGATGCGGGCAGTGCAAAGACCAATGTAAGACCGGGCTCGCTTGCCGAGAGGGCGAACATGGTCTCTGAGTATAACAAAGAGCACCAGAAAAAGTAACGAAAGAGGCAGAAGGATGAATGAGTCAATCAGAGTCAGCGGCAAGACAGTGAATGATGCAGTCATGAATGCTGCCATAGCGCTGAGCACAACCAGTGACCGCATTGAATATACGGTTATCGAGCGTGAGTCCAGAGGATTCCTCGGGATCGGTGCAAAGGATGCCGTGATCGAAGCAAGAGTAAAGGAAGAGCCGAAGGAAGAACCTGTGAAGTCGGCAGAGACCTCCTTTGAAAAGTCGGCAGAAGATTCCTTTGAAAAACCGACAGAGGGTTCCTTTAAAAAACCGGTAGGGACTTCCTTTGAAAAGCCGGCAGAGAGTGTTTCTGGCAAAGTTTCCGCGACGGCTGAGGAGAACGCTTCCAAAGCAGATAAGGCGAAAGAAGCATCGGAAGAAGCACCGGAAGAAACAGCGGAAGCAAAGGCAGGGGCTTCTGACGGGAAGAAGCGGGATCAGGCTGGTTCTGCCTTCTCCGGAAAGTCAGGAAGAGGCAGAAAGAGCCATAAGCCTGCCAGAGAAACATCCGGCAGCTCAGAGGAAGAGAGTTACGAGGAAAGACGCGAGAAGAGGAATGCTGATATCCGCGTACTTGATGATCCAAGTGAAGCAATTGAGAGAGCTGAGACATTTCTGAAAGATGTCTTTGCCTCCATGGATATGACAGTAAAGATCAGTTCTTCCTACGATGGAGAGTGCCTGAACGTTTCTATGGAAGGAGACGAGATGGGACTTCTGATCGGGAAGCGCGGACAGACGCTGGATTCCCTTCAGTATCTGACTTCTCTTGTCGTCAACAAGGGCAAGCCTTATTACGTAAGGGTCAAGCTTGACACCGAGGACTATCGCGAGAGAAGGAAGGCAACCCTTGAGAATCTCGCCAAGAACATCGCTATCAAAGTCAAGAAGACCAGACAGACCGTCTATCTGGAACCGATGAATCCTTATGAGAGAAGGATTATCCATTCCGCTCTTCAGGACGATCCGTTTGTCACCACCCACAGTGAAGGCGAGGAGCCGGACCGCAAGGTTGTCGTCACCCTGAAGAAGGATGCGGATCTCGACGCGCTTGAGAGAAAGTACGGTGAGAGAAGCCGCAGATACGGCAGAGGCGGAAGAGGAAGCTACGGACGCGGAGGCCGGGGAAGCTATGGACATGGCGGAAGAGGCCGCGGGGACCGCAGCAGCCATGAAGGCTATGGCAGAGACCACTACAGCCGGGAAGACGGTGACAGCGCAGCAAAGAGCTTCGATGGAGAGACATCTTCCCAGACAACGGCAGACGGCGGGGAAGAGTAAGACTGAATAGCGGGACTGAATAGCAGAATCTGAATAGCAGAATCTGAATAGCAGAATCTGGATAGCAGAATCTGGTTTTTCATAGCAGACGCATGGAGGGGAAGGAGAGATCCTTCCCCTTTTTTCTTTTTGCTGTCCTGTCGTTTTGCTGTCCTGTCGTTTTGCAGTCCTGTCTTATCCGCCGTCCTGTCTTTTTGCCGTCCTGTCGTTTTCGCCTCCTGTCTTTTTGCCGTCCTGTCTTTTTGCTGTCCTGTCGTTTTCGCCTCCAGGAATGCGGCAGACTGTGCCGGTGAATGATGGCTATGCCGGCGGATGCGGCCGCCCAATTGCTTCTGGCGACGGAACTTGAAGAATTCTTTCTTTATCCGTCGCCAGGTACCCGGCTGCCC
>DLFD01000009.1 GCA_002482005.1 Lachnospiraceae bacterium UBA7729
ACATGAGCATTCGCGCCGGGGTTGTCGTTGCCGTAACCTTCCAGCAGGTTAATGGCTCCCCAGATACCGAGACCTGCGCCAAGGGCTACGACCAGGGTCTGTAAAACAGTGATTGCGCTGTTGAAAAATGCCATATAGGGCCTCCTTCTTTTTCAGCCTTTTCGGCTGGACTTTGTTTTGCTGCATTTGCAGCCTGTTGCCGTCCGGATCGTTCCGCCGCGGAAAGCCTTATCTTTCTTATCTCTTGCCAGCACGGCTTGCTTTCCGGCAGATCCGAAATCCGGGCATGAAAAAAGCCCTCTGCTATATCATCAAGTGTGCTTATAGCAAAGGACTTCATTTCTATCGTCATTATTCCGTTGTCCTGTAAATCCTATGACTCCATCGGTGTGTCCTCCTGATTCTGTTTGTTATCCGGCATCCACAACATCAAACTGCTCATTGGCTTTCAGCTTCAGTCTGTGGTCGAGGTACTTCTCAATATCAAAAGTGAACCTCTTATCATAATCTGCCGTGTACTTGTAATTCGGGTGCTGGGTCAGATCATATTTGTCCGAAAGGAATGGTCTTACACCGCGCAGCTGCAGGATGCATTTGCCGCCGTTCATTACCTGAAGTTCATCTACGGACAAAAGATCGTGGCCTAATTTCTGATAGTTCAGAGAGTGGGACTGCTCCCGTCCCCGGCTCTCCCCGGTATTGTAGGTGTCGATGGTCTCCTTGCCGAGTGCCTGGTTGAGATCTTTCAGCGTAGTCGGTTCTGTGCCTCCAAGAAAGAGCCGCGAGTCCATGTTGCCAATGATAGTATCTGCGTTGTCCTTGTAAATCGCCTTGAGCTGGGACTGCGCCTGCAGAACCAGACAGGCGGATATTTCACGGCTTCGGATCGTGGCCACCAGCTTTTCCAGGTTTGGGATCTGGCCGATATTGGCTGCCTCATCGATCAGGCACCGGACATGCACCGGAAGTCTCCCGCCATACACATCGTCCGCCTTCTCACAGAGCAGGTTGAAAAGCTGTGTATAGATCATGGAGAGCAGGAAATTGAAAGTAGCATCCGTATCTGACATGATCAGGAACAGTGCTGTCTTCCTGTCTCCCAGGGTGTCCAGTTCCAGTTCATCATAGGCTGTGATGTCCCGAAGCTCCTGAATATCGAATGGAGCCAGTCTTGCACCGCAGGAAATCAGGATGGATTTCATCGTTTTGCCAGCCGCCAGAGTAAAGAGGCGGTATTGTCTGCAGGCGAAGCATCCGGGCTTTCGCTTTTCCAGTGCCTCAAACATCAGATCCACCGGATTCTTAAACTCTTCATCATCCTCCCGGACCTCCATTGCATTCAGGAATTCCAGAAGTGTTGCAAAGTTCTGTTCCTCCTCCGGCGCTTCGTAATGGATATAGGCAATCAGTGCCGTATACAGAAGTTTCTCTGCTTTCTCCCAGAACGGATCCCCCGCATTTCCTTCCCCTTTGGTGTTCGCCATCAGGGTCGTGACCAGCTTCAGGATATCCTTTTCGCTGTGGATATAGGCAAAGGGGTTATACCTCATACTCTTCCGGAAGTTCTGAGTATTGAATATTTTTACGGAATAGCCCTGCTTCCTCAAAAAGTGACCGCAGGAGACTACGATATCTCCTTTCGGATCTGTGACGACGAAGGATACCGGATAGGTTTTCGAGGTACATTGAAGTAAATTCGGCTTCAAAACGAAACGAGTCTTACCTGAGCCGCTGCCGCCAACGATCAGAACGTTCTTGTTCCGAGCGTTGGCCGGATTTTTTGGGCGGTTGCTCATGGTCAGTCCCTCCGTCTTCGTCAGAATGATGTTGTTTTCCGGGTTCTCATCCATAAACGGTTCGATGTCCTTGTGAGTGCCCCAGCGGGCGGATCCATACTCCGTGTTATGACGGTATTTCTTGGCATTTTTACCCTTCAGGTACACCGCCAGCCTGAGCGCCGCCCCGCACCCAAGGCCGATCAGAAGATCCAGGGGATGAAAGCTGGGGAGTGGATTCTGCAGCGCTACCGGCAGCGTCGTCATAAAGGACAGCAGCTTCTCCGATGAATTTGCTCCTTCCGCCAGCCTCCAGCCTTCCCCCAGGTTCGTAGCAATCAGCCCGACAAAGATATAGGGGAAATTCAAAAGGAGCAGCCGTTTCAGTTTCTTTGTATCGATCCTCATAACGTGTGCTCCTTATCTTTATTCCTCACCTTATCCGGGATGGATGCCACAAGCTCCTTCATCTTCTTCAGGGCTTTCAGGACGCTGGGCCGGTCTTTCTTTTTCATGACTGCGGCAGAGTATTCCTTAAAGGCCGCCGTCAGTGCATCCGCATCTCTCGCTTTGAAAAACACGATATACCTTGGAGGCTGCTGGGACGCATCCTTCCGGATGGCGTAATCCACGCCGTATTTCTGGGCGACCTTCTCAAATCCTCGAAGATCTGTCTTGGCGATATCCATGTTGGAAACGCCCTGGTTTTGCCCGATCAGTTCCTTTACCGTCTGCTTGCCGTGAGGGATCGCGTTTTCCTTGGCCTTTGCCGCTTTCTCTGCCGCCTTCTTCTCCTTGACCAGTCCCCGGTGCCGGAGATATTTCATGCAGGCAGCCAGTACACTCCGGGCAGTCAGCTTTGTTGTCGTGACCGCAAGATTTACAGTCCTGTTTTCCACTTCTTCCTGCAAAGCCTATCCCTCCTTTCACATCTCGCGGCCGGCCGGAAACCGGATCACTTTATGGTCTCCCTTCGGGGATTCCTCCCTTCCAGGGCCTTCCCGGCTCATCCGTTTCGCCATGGTCCGCTTCACCTGATCCTCCGGAATGGGAAGAACCATAATGCTTTTCCCCATCTTCACGAAAGTCTCCGGCTGATGAAACTTCGCTTCAAACCGTTTCATCTGCTCATCGGTCAGAGATCCGAAGCTTTCCTCCGTCAGACCGACCACAAGGAAGTCCCCTGCGATGATGTCCTGCAAGCCTCCATCCTCTCCGTAAAGAGCACGGTTCAGAACAGCACCATTCAGCTTTCCTTCCTCGTTACAGATGATACCGACCGGTTCCTCATACGGGTACACGCACTGGATATATCCGCCGACTGCTTTCTGCAGGTCTTCCAGTTCCGTCCCGATCTGAACGGGTTTCGGATATTCTCCCGGTTTAACCAGCAGCACGTCCATCAGCTCCGGCGGGCTGATATCCCTTTCTTCACCGGCCTGGAAAGAGACATCCGCATAGTCCTCGGCAGAATCCATGTCATACATGGAGTTGTTCCAGTTTTCGGAAGCAATCGCCTCCGCTTCCTCCCTGGACTCTGCCTGCACCTGCACGGTCTTCTCCAGAACCTCGGTGATTTTGATGTCATATTCCTTCATAGGCACCTCCGTCAGTTCAGGGACAGTACCGGCATCTTCTCGTCTTCCTCTTCCACATACATGGTGCGTTTCTCGATCATCTGCTGCGTAAGATAGATGTCGGATGCTGTTAAGGAGATGATGTCTCCTTCCTCATCAACCGCATAGATCAGCGCCGGGCCATCCAGATATTTCTGCTCTCCGATCTTAAACAGGAGCTGCCTGTCATAGCTGATGACAAGATCCAGATCCGGAGCAATCTCGATGACTTCATCGTCTCCGAAGCAGGGAAGAAACTCCTCCGCCTGATCCTCAGTGATGACCTTCATCGGCTCTCCGGGAGTGATTGCAATCATGAAAGGCATCTGCCCCTCGTCATCATATCTGACTGCCGAGATCATTTCGTTCCAGATTTTCAGGAACTCCATTACCGCCTGCGCCTGGGCCATTTCTCTCTGACTCATCTTCCTGGGCTCTTCGCTTTTCCCACAGCAGTCACAGGTATGTCCATAGCCGTTTCTGTAACACATATCAAATGTCCTCCTTATCGTGCCTGTTCTCTGTTTCTCTTTTTCTGCCACTGATCCAGCAGCTTCACGATCACATCCTGCATCTGCTGCGGTGTATAGGACTTTGGAAAGTACTTCCGCAGTACATCGTGGGGAATCGTGATCGTGGTCATATCATCCTTTTTGACTTCGTTCATTACTTCGCACATGGCATCCAGCTTACACTCCCCCTCCTGGCTCAGCTTTTTCAGACGCTGGGCCTGGGAAAGGGAAGGCGCTGCCTGTGCATAATCCATCGCATCAAGGAACTCTCTCTGCTCTTCCGGCTTGAGGTAGGAAAGCTCCACCGCCGGGTTGAAGGCGATCTTCTTCTCATCCACCATGTCGCGGATTTCAGGGATGAGCTCTGTCAACCGAAGATATCGATGAACTTGCCGTTCGCTTTCATTGGCATCTTGACTGACTTTAGTAATACTCCATGACTTCTCGCCAACTTGGCGAGAAGTTGGGTTTGCTCGTTCTCCTTGGTGCCTTAATGCATCCATCTTCATCTTGTAGGCAAACGCCCGCTCACTCGGCAGGATATGCTCTCTTTGCAGGTTGCTGTCCACCATAAAAATGATTGCAGTATCATCATCCATCTCCCGGACAATGACCGGCAGCTTATCCAGTCCGGCCAGTTCGGACGCCCGGAGCCTGCGGTGACCGGAAATAATCTCATAACCGCCGTCTGGATCCGGTCTTGCAATCGCGGGTGTCAGGACGCCGTACTGCTTCACGCTCTCGACAGTTTTCTGCATTTCATCGTCATCGACAACCCGGAAGGGATGTCCTTCAAAGGGATGCAGCTCTGAGAGCGGAATCATCTGTACGTGTTCCTGCTGACTCTCTGTCCTGCCTTCTTCGGTGGTAAAGATCTCATCGTAGCTGCTCAAGGTTACGTTTGCGCCTTTTCTCGGCATTCTTCACCACCTCCCTCGTCAGCTCCCGGTAGGCATCCGCTACTTTCCCTCCGGGATCATGCTTAAAAATACTGGTTCCTTCCTTGCTGATCTCCGAAGCCCGGACAGAACGGGGGATCTCGGTATCGTAGACCTTGATCTTTCCGCCATAGGCATTCCGGATCAGCTCGCTGATCTCTTTTGCATCGTTTGTCCTGGCGTCTACCATGGTCAGAAGGATTCCCTCGATCTTCAGCTTGGGATTGATCTGCCGCCGGACTTTATTCACTGTCTGTAGCAGCTGCTCCAATCCCTTAGCCGGGAGATAGGAAGCCTGGACCGGAATCAGCAGGGTGTCCGCCGCAGCCATGGCATTGATGGTCAGCATTCCCAGACTGGGAGAACAATCCAGCAAAACAAAGTCATAGTCCCTCTTTACGCTCTCCAGATATTCCTTCAGCACCGTCTCCCGGCTGATCGTATTGACCAGAGAAACCTCCATGCCGGAGAGTTCAATACTTGAAGGCATCAGATCCATCCCTTCTTCGTGATGAAGGATCCCCTCTCCGGGCCGGATTTCTTTTTCATCCACCACTTTTTTCATCATGTCCGCAATCGTCACAGGCAGCTCCTCCGGCTTTGGATACCCGAGGCTGATGCTGAGAGAGGCTTGCGGGTCAAAATCCACCAGCAGCACCTTCTTCCCATTCATCACAAGCCCTGCGCCAAGGTTCTCACAGGTGGTGGTCTTGCCCGTGCCGCCTTTCTGATTGACGCAGGCGATCACGGTTGCTTTTGTGCTCATTAAACGGTTTCACCTCCCTTCCCGGAGAACAGGACATCCTTCACCATTTCCTGCTTGTCCTTGCTGACGGCCCGTCTGCGGTCGCTGCCGCCGACCTGCACCGGCGTACACATTTCCAGTACCCGGCTGTAGATTCGGGCATCTGCAACATTATCCGGATTACGGATCTCACCAATCGTCAGGTTGGTTGTGATGATCAGGGGGAGATTGGCTTTGTAACGCTCATCGATCACGGCATAGACCTGTTCCTTCGCATATTCCGTACTCCGCTCAATCCCCAGGTCATCAATGATCAGCAGGGAATAGTGATTGAAGGAAGCAATGTACTGATAGCGTTCCTCGGAATACATGGCTCCCATCTGATTCAGGATTTTGGAGAAGTTGGTCATCAGCACCGGTATGGCCTGCTCCAGCAATGCATTTGCGATGCAGGCAGCTGCAAAGGATTTGCCGGTTCCGACATCTCCCCAAAGTAAAAGGCCAAGGTTTTCGGCCCTGACCTTTCTCCAGTTCTCCACATAGTTTTTTGCCCAACGGATCGTGTCCGTCTCCTCTGCCACATCGAACCGCCAGTCCAAAAGATGACGTTCCTGAATGCCGGTGGATTTCAGACGCCGGATGGTATTCATCCGTTCTCTGGCTTCATCCTCTTCCCTCTGCCGGCGCATCTCCTCCTGCCTGCATTTGCAGGTGCAGGGAAGTGTCCGCATCTTCCCAAGGAATTCCTTCCGGCACTGCACCGGTGTATGACAATTCCCGCAGTAGAGCAGACCGTCCTCACCCAGATATTCACCTTCCTTCGGCTTGGATTCTGTTTCCAGCTTACTTAAAAACCCTTCCAGCAGCTCTTTCATAAGCTCTCTCCGGCAGAAAACTGGTAGTTTCCGTGGTCATAGGCTTTCTTTTCCTGCGGCTTCTGGCCGTCGCGCCTTGCCCAGCTGCGGATCGTGGCCAGGTGGTTCTTATATATCTTGCCGGTCGAAGCCATGTACTCCGACAGACGCTCAATACGGCTCTGGTAATCATTCGGGAATTCGCTCTTCATTTTTTCCATCTCCTCATCCGAGAGAAGCACGTTCTGGTACTGGCCATAGCGATGGCGGACCGGTCTCTTACTCTCTCTTTTATTGATTATTTCAGTACTTGATCTTTCTTTACTTGTTCTATCTTTATTTATTTCTCTTGGGTTTTCCGTACACGATTCTGCCGTATCCGGATTTTCCGTATACGGTGATCCTGTACCCGGAAAGTCTGCATCCGGCACAGCCCCATCCGGCATTTCGTAGATCACATATTCGATCTCACCCATGCGGCCGTTTTCCAACCGCTTCTGGCTTCGGGTCAGGTATCCGTATTCCTCCAGTTCCCGGAGCGTGGAATTCACACTGTCCACGCCTTCCTTACAGATGGCGGCAACCCCCCGGGTGCTGTAATGCCATTCATCCGGCAGACTCAGAAACAGGGATAAGAGTCCTTTTGCTTTCAGGCTCAGGTTCCGGTCCCGCAGATGGTAATTGCACATGGTCGTGTAGTTGGCATTCTTCTCAACGCGGAATACAGCCACGGTCACCACCGCCTTTCCTCCCGCCGGAAGATGCTGCCGGAACCAGGTATGGGCACTCATCAAACACACAGTCGCCGCGAAGGGAATATGGCGTGTGATATCGGCAGTTCCTGCATTCCGGATACCGGCCGTCACAGCCGTCATCATAGTGGTTGTGTCCCGGTGTCTCCCGCATCAGTGCTTCTATGGCACACATACTTCCATCAGTAAAACTCATGCCGATCCCTCCGTTTCTTGTCTCCGGAAGGTTGTTTCTCCATTCTTCATGTGATCCGTCCTCTCCGGTGCATAAGAAAAGGGAGCGATATCCGCTTTTTATAATATGCTTCTAACGCTCCCTTGTTCCGGTATGCTCCTGTGAAATTATAAGGCTGCTTCCGGTGCAGTCCTTCCCGATGCTTTTGCTTTCGGTGCATGATCCATCGCCTCTTTCTTTTTTTCTCCGAGCTGCTCAAGGACAGAAGGTTTCTTTTCTGCTACGCCTCTTGCAGCTGCCTTCTTTTCCATTTCCTGTGCCAGCTTCCTCGATGCTGTCTTATCGGCCAGCTCGAATACCCGGTCAGCTTTGTCGTAATGATAGACATTATCCGAAAGCCGCTCTGCCGGTGCTACCTGCGTCTCATTGATGGTCTGTACCATCTCCGCCAGGTCGTGATACTCCTGAGTTCCGTCATCCGGAATCAGGAGTACCTCATGAATGGATGAAGGAAGGACGAAGAAATCACCGCCGATCTTCTCAGCCGCCTGATCCATGAAACCCGGATACTGAATAACAGACGCTCCCATGAAGGAGCCTTCCACTGTAGCCACCAGCATCATAGGTTCCCCTGTTGCAATCTCTTCCGGCTTCATTCCCATCATATCCGCCATCACTTCCTGCATGGAGCGAAGGGAGGCCGGATGGGTGAGCGGTGCATTCTCAAGGGCGTCCTGATGAAGTTGCTCTGCTGTGATACCGAAGGCTTTCAGCTGCTGATTAGTAATCACGGAAGTCATCTTACCGCCGGAGCTGTCACCCATATCAACTCGATAGATCAGAGCCATATCCTCAACCTTCTGATGGGGGATATTCTCCAGCCTGTCCTCATTTCCCTTCTGAGGAATGACCTCCATCATAAGCTTCGGTTTCATGGCTTCATAGTCTGTCAGCTCCCCAATATTAAACTGGGGTGTATGATCCACTACCTTCATAAGCTGTGCTTCCACCTCCTCCAAAATGTCCTCATAGGGACGGCCCGCTTCATAGGCCTGAAAGGCACCGGTCATATTGAGATTTGCCTCGACCGGGGAGTCCCCGCTGCGGAAAGAAAGCCCGCGGTAGGATTCTCCCTGGAGCTTCTCCACATCCCGGATCCCGATCCTCACATCGGCAAGCTCCGGCGGCAGGTCTTCGGCAAACCGGGCCTGCAGATCCTCTTTCATCTGTTCCAGAAATTGCTCATAATTCATCTGACGTCCTCCTTTGCGTGATTTGGAAATAAAAAAGGCCGGAGGAGATAGCTGCCCCGAAAAGGAATAGCTGTCTGATCCGACCTATGTAATGAATATTAAACCTGAATTATTCATAGGCTTCGCAAAAAAGGAAAAAATGGAAGCCGCATGAACTGATGTTGCATTATATCGACAAAAACAAAAAGCGCATTGTTTCTAAACCTGAAAAAGGGTAAAGTATCCCTTCAAATGGCTGAAAAGCTGTATTTGTTCTTGTCAATGTAATCTTATACAGCCTGGGGCTGCGTTTATAGCTGCTGTTATTCCAGTTGCGGATCCAAGTGCCTTATACTCCAGAAGATCTGATCAATCTCCTGTTTCCAGGCACAGCTGCCCGCACATTCGAATATAAAATAACGAGCTTGATATTTGACCCTGGCCGCAATCTTAATGATCATCAACCGGAGCGTACTTGCCTCAAGATGTTTCATCTTCGCAGGCAGGACAAGACGGCGGAACCAGTTGAAGATGTTATAGGCCAATGCATGTGCAAGCAGGCGGTTCTCATTCACAGTAAAGGATGAACTGCTGACAGCTGAAAAGTCAAAATCATTTTTGCTTTCCTTTATGAAGTTCTCCATGCCGCCCCTGTCGCAGTAGAATTGTACGACACAGCGCGGGATACTGACCATATTTGTCACTATAAAGGTAAAAAGGTGGGTCATCTGGCCTGCAGGCTTCTCGATCTTAAAGCACACCCTGCGGGGCTGTCTCCATGTAGCTGCCTTATATTTGAATTCACCGTAGATGACAGCATAGCTGATCTGATCTTCTCTGGTCATATCGTAGAGCTGTTCATCAGCCTCAGCCGCAAGACGGACCAGAGCCGCGTTCTGCTTCAGACGGATCGCATAGGAAAGGTTGTTGTCTTCAGCCTGGTCATAAATGGCGGGGATGGCAAAACCGCTGTCACCTCTGAGTTTGAGCCGGATGTCCTTATATTCTGTGCGGTATTCATTCAGGACAGGCTGGAGGAAATCAACAGTTCCATCAGAGGAATAGACATTCCCCGTCCGGAGCTGGATCTGGATCAGGTCATGAGTGTGTCCGTCATAACACAGGAGCGGATGATAGCCGCTGTCATGGTAATGGAAATTGAACAGCCTGCCTTCCTGCTGACCATAAGCAGTCAGCAGTGTTGAATCCAGATCAAGGATTACTTCCCGAGGCATGGAGACAGAATAAACAGCTTTTCTCATCTTTTTGAGGATAGCAAGGAACTGTCCCAGCGTGGAATCGTCCATACGGTTCCAGAAACGGGAAAGCGTTGGCTGAGATGCAAGGGAATCTTTGTCTACAAGCCTTGTAAAGAGCGGATCCTTTCTGAGATGGTCGGCACAGTCATCTGTAAAGTAAGCTGCAAAGACCTGATACAGGAACTGGAGCAGCATGGAACTGTCGGAATGTTTACGGAATGAATCTTTGCGAGGCGTAGCAAATATCTTCGAAATAATGTTCTCAAATCCCATGGTCCTCAAAAAATCATAGATCATGAGCAGGCCGGCATCCGAAGAAAGGTTTCCACCGTTAAAATTCATTTTAAAGCAGCTATTGCTTTCAAGAGAGATGGTGTTTAAAATATCCATATAGAGTCCCTTTCTTATGGTATGTTTTTAGCTTCGACACCTAAATTTTACCATGGATCGGGCTCTTTTTTAATTCACCAGATCAGTGAAAGCAATATTCAGTTGGACGCATTGTAACTACGCGGAAAAGCATTGTTTATGACTTACCGCTATGAATAATTCAGGTTAAACACCTTCGAGCATCCTTGTAGTTTCCGCAAGATTCAAGTGCAGTTTTGTCACTTTTTATAATTTTTGACAAAACTGCACAGCAAGTGAGGGACGCCTGATGCACGGGGGATGTTTTAAAGCAAAAAAGGCGCTTACCTCTCATTCGCAATGAATTCATAGGTAAGCGCCTGGCTTCACTAAGATATATTCTGTTATTTGTCGCATCGAAAAGCTCTTTTCCTAATGTTGATAAAACGTTGATAAAAGTCCTGCCCCGGTGGCCGCAACCCCGCATAAATACTGGGTTTTTGACCATTTAGTCAGATACTGCCGTGGCAGACGAACAGGATTTTTATCATGCCTCTCTTCTCCTGATTTATCTCGGTTTATCTTGATTTTATCTCGGTTTTTGGCTTGTTTGCGGGCTTTTCCAGAATTCCGGCTTTTTTCCGTTTCGCGGCTTATCTTGGCTTATCTCAGCCTGTTTCTTCCTTCAAATGGTCTAAATTCTGGTCTAAATTCGCCCTTGAAAATGAATTTAGACCATCGCCATTTTTGCCCGTGGAACTACCGATTTCTGTGCCAGCTTCTGCATTTCTTCCTTCGCATCATCGAGCTTCAGATGCGTGTAGGTGTTCAGCGTGACACTAATATCAGAGTGGCCCATCAGGTATTGAAGGACCTTCGGATTCATCCCGGACTTCGCCATGTTCGAGCAATAGGTATGACGGCACACGTGAGGTGTGATCCTGGGAAGCTGCACACGATAAATTCTGTTGTGCTTCTCCACCGCGTGCTGAAAATATTTCTCCCAGTGCATCGCCACCATCGGCTTTCCATCCTTATCGAAGAAAAGGAATCCGGAGTGCCCGTCAATCATGGGCTCCACCTTCATCTTCGGTCTTCTCGCAAGGATACGTTCAAATGCTTCGTACACATCGTCCTGCATCGGAATCACTCTGGTGCCGGCATAGGTCTTGGTTGTATCGATATAGACCAATATCCCAGTCTTCTGAAGCTGATGATCAATATTGATGGTCCGATTCTCCATGTCGAGATCTTTCAGCGTCAGACCAGTGAACTCCGATATACGCATCCCTGTCTTGAAGAGGATGTACATCCCGTCATAGTACCTGCTGTAATGTGAATCGTTTTTGATAAAATCAAGGAATGTTCTTTCCTGTTTTCTTGTAATGGCCTCACGGGTAACAGCATCATTGACCAGAACAGTAATCATCTGAAAATCAAACGGATTCTTTCTCAGCAGATCATCATCGACAGCCATCTGGAAAGCAGGCCTTACGACCCCTCTGATGGTATGGATGGAAGAATAGCTCTTCTTATCCTCCTGCTGCAGCCTGATCAGCCAGGCCTTGGCATCCGAAAGTCTTACCTTGTCTATCCGCTTTTCTCCGAACGGATCCCTGGTAAGCAGGTTGATCACCGTACCGTATCCGGCTTCTGTCGTATGCTTTACTCCGGTCTTCGTCGCTATGTACTTCTTGACCAGATGCAGCACCGTCATTCCGCCGCCGTCAGGAACGATCTCATCGTCAATATTGCGATTGATCATTTTCTCCTGATCCCGCAAAGGTGCATTATCTCTTTTTCCGGCCGGAACGCTGTCCGTTGCCACCAATCGCCAGCTGTATACGGATTTCCGTTTTCCATTGGCGTCAATGTATCTGAACTTATAGCGACCGTCCGCTTCCTGGCTCTCTCCTGTGCGAAGAATGCGATTCTTGCTGTCTCGCCTCTTTTCGCTCATAAACATCGTCTCCTTTCTGTCTCGGGAGAGCCGTGTTCTATTAAGCTATTGTATAGCCGTATAGTATGTATCCGACTATGTATCGATAGAATACCATAGACACGGCTTTTGCCATAGGAATTTGAAAAACTTTTCCCTCCGGAAATGAGACTCAGATCACGTTCATTTGTTCATTCATATACTTCTCAAACTGCTCACGCTTGATCAGCGCCCGGTTTCCGTTCCAGAGCACAAAATCCGCGTCAGCATGGTCCTGGATGAAAAGTTTCAGCTTCTTGTAGCCGATCCCGAAATATTCAGATGCTTCATTGAGAGTCAGCGTGTACTTCTGCCACCATGGCAGTGCCTGTCTTCCTTCAGCGCTCATAAAGGCACCTCCCTTCTACCTTCCTAAGCGCCTTTTGACAAGATTTTTCCGGCAAATACTGAAAAAAGTCAAAATTAAGCAGGACGAACGGATGTGCCCTCATGTCGAGCTGATGTCATTTTTCTATGGCAGTCATAAAGAATTCGTGATAGTATGAGGTTAGATATGGCTAACAAATGAAAGCTATCATGCTGAATGAAATTTTTATATGAGGGGACGGTAATCAATGGCAGGAGAAAGTACAAGCTTCCTGGAGATCAGGAATCTGAAAAAGAGCTTTGGCAAGGGTGAGACCAGACAGGAGGTTTTGCGGGGCATGGATTTTTCTGTAGCAAAGGGTGAGTTCTGTGTCCTGCTGGGTCCTTCCGGATCCGGAAAATCCACCCTTCTGAATATCATCGGAGGAATTGATACGCCGGACGAGGGTTACATCAGCATCAACGGCGACAAGCTGGAAGAGATGGATGAGAAAGCCATCACCCTGTACCGCAGAAAACACCTGGGCTATGTCTTTCAGATGTACAACCTGATTCCCAATCTGAATGTCAAGGAAAATATCGAAGTCGGCGCCTACCTGTCCGACAATCCTCTGGACGTGGACGAAATCCTGGACATTCTGGGTCTTGCGGACCACAGATACAAATATCCAAATCAGCTGTCGGGAGGCCAGCAGCAGAGGGTATCCATAGGAAGGGCGGTCGTCAAGAACCCGGACATCCTCATGTGCGATGAACCCACCGGCGCCCTGGATTACAAAACCTCCAAGGAGATCCTTGCCCTGATTGAAAACTGCAACAGAAAGTACGGCAATACCGTCGTCATGGTCACCCATAACGAAGCAATCCGGCGTATGGCCGACCATGTCATCCGGCTGCGTGACGGAATGGTCCGTCAGAATGAGCGGAACATAGAAAAAATTCCCGCTGCCGAGCTTGAGTGGTAATAAATTTTTTAGCTATCCGCTCAGGCGGAATGGAGATCGCAATGCATAATCCTCTGATGAAAAGGGTTCCGAGAGAACTTTTAAAAGAATGGCCCAAATATCTGGTCGTCATCGTTTTTATGACGTTCATGATCGGCGTCGTTTCCGGCATGTATGTCGGCCACGACAGCATGGTGGCAGCTATTGACAGCAGTAAAGCCGCCGGCAATCAGGAAGATGGAAACTTTGAGCTGGAAAAAAAGCTTACAGATACACAGATAAAAGAAATCGAAACCGGCGATATGGCGGACGTCCGCGATTTTCTGCTGGACAAGGGATACGAAGAGGCAGACAAAAAAGTAGAAGAAGCAGCTGCCTCGGAACTGAAAAAAACAGTTAAGCAGAATATAGAAGATGCCGTCCGGGCACAGTGCCAGGCGCTTGGCGTTACCGATGAAACAGCCATCCAGGATGCGGTCGAAAAAGCCATTGGGGAAAATTATGACGCTGCCCTGACAGAAGCGAAGAAATCTGATGAATATAAGAAAGCATTGGACGATGCCTATGAGAAGGCACATAAGGAAGTCGAAGACAAAGTCGATGAAGAGTGGGACGACATCAGCGAAGAATACGACCTGGAGGATGCTGATTTTGTCAGTCGGCCTGTCACCCTGCATGAACATTTCTTCCACAATGAGGAGGAAGATTATAACAGCGACGGCAGGAAGGACACGACACTGCGGCTGTACCGGAGCGATTCTGAAGTAGACAAGGCTTCCTTCAACGAAGGCCGCGCACCGGAAAGCGAGGACGAGATTGCCATTGACCGCATGCATGCAGCCAACGTCGGGGTCTCTCTTGGAGACGAGATTACGGTCGGCGGCAGGAAGTTCAAAGTCGTTGGCTTACTCGCCTACGTCAATTACATGACTCTTCATGAGAAGAACACCGATCTCATGTTTGATGCCTTCGGCTTTGACGTCGGCATGGTGACGCCGGAGGCTTTTGAGAAGCTGCCGTCCGCCCTTCATTATTCCTACGTCTTTCAGTATGACAAGAAGCCTGCGGATGACATCGAGGCGGCTGATTTTTCCGGGGATTTCATGAAGGCGCTTATCACCAGAAGCGCGGTCTATGAAAACGACCTGAAGGACTACGTTCCGGAATACCTGAACCAGGCAGTAAATTTCGCTCCTTCGGATATTGAAGGCGATACATCCGCTACCGGAATCCTGGTTTATATCCTGATCGCGGTCATTGCCTTTATTTTCGCCATCATGGTCAGCAATACCGTTGAAAAAGAAAGCGCAGTCATCGGGACCCTGCGCGCGTCGGGCTATACCAGAAGCGAGCTGACCCGCCATTATATGAGCATGCCGATTATCGTGACGATCATCGGAGCGGTGCTTGGCAACCTGGTCGGATACACTTTATTCAAGGATATCGTCGTAGACCTTTACTACAACAGCTACAGTCTTCCCAAATATGAGACGGTCTGGAGCCCGTCCGCCATGGTCAAGACCACGGTCATTCCTCTGGTCCTGATGTTTTTCATCAATCTCTTTGTCATAAGATCAAAGCTCCGCCTGAGCCCGCTTAAGTTCCTTCGCCACGACCTGAAGAAAACAAGGCGGCAGAGGGCAGTCCGGCTTCCAAAATGGTCCTTCCTCGCCAGGTTCCGGCTCAGAGTCGTCCTGCAGAATATACCGGATTATCTGGTCCTGATCTTCGGCGTCATCCTCATTGAAGTCATGCTCTGCTTCGCCTTCGGCTTTCCGGATTCCCTCGACCACTACGCCGAGACCGCACCGAAAATGCTCTTTACAGAAAACCAGTACATCCTGACCGACATGAAGGATGACGATGGAGAAATCATAACGACTGAAACGCCGGGAGCAGAACGGTTCAGCTCCACAACCCTCGTCCAGCAGAAGCAGACTGACTTTTCCATGCGGGGCACGGGCGGAGGTTTAAGCGAAGATATAACCGTATACGGGTATGAGACGAATAGCCGCTACATTGACATGAGAGAAGAGATGCCCGACGGTCAGGTTTATATCTCTTCCGCCTATGCCAAAAAATATGGATTCGGCAAAGGGGACAGACTTTCTCTTTCCGAAAAATATGAAAAAAAATCCTACGATTTTACTGTAGCCGGAATCTACGGCTACGACGGGGCGGTAGCCGCTTTCATGCCTCAGGATAACTTCAACCGTATTTTCGATAAGGACAAGGGAGACTTCAGCGGATATTTTTCCGATGAGAAAATAGAAGATATAGACAATAAGTACGTTGCGACAGTCATCACCAGGCAGGACATCACCAAGGTAACCGATCAGCTGGACCACTCCATGGGCGGCTTCATGAAAGTCTTCCAGTATGTGCTCTTCATATTGGCCATCGTCCTCATTTACCTGCTGACTAAAATCATTATAGAGAAGAACGAAAGCTCTATCTCTATGGCCAAAATCCTGGGCTTTAAGAACAGAGAACTTTCCGCCATCTACATGCTGCCGACCGCGGTCACGGTCATCATCTTTACCGGGGTCAGCTTCCTGATCGGCTATGCCATCATGGCCGGACTCTTCAAGATCTTCATGCTGTCCATGGACGGGTGGTTCCGGTTCTACATCAGCCCCAGAGGCGCTATCCTGTCCATGCTTTTCATGGTCGCCGGCTACCTGGTCGTATCGCTCGCCGACTTCCGCCGCATCCGCAAGATTCCCATGGACGAAGCCCTCAAGAATATCGAATAAGGGCGCAAACGTGCCAGCATAGAAGGATCCTGTCTCGTTAGAAATTCTCCGCCATGAACAGCCCTTCTCCTCCGTAATGATTATTTCATCAACTTATTCACGTTTCTCTGCACCGCCCTGTAATCATGCCCAGCTGCCGTCAGTCTCTGCTCGCGCTCCCTGCCATTACCCCACTTCCCGGCAATGACCTCTCTGGCAACTTCCTCAATAGTCTTTCTGGAGGCAATGCTTGCGGATTTCTTGTACCTCGGTACACCATATGCCCTGATATACCGCCCATTCACCTGCAGCATGCGTCTTCCGACAGCATTGTTCTTGTTGCCTTCGATGACTGTGATTGATGTACCTTCAACCTTCTCTACGATTCCGACATGGTCTGGCCAGCCGGTATTGTCTCCGGCCCCGCTATCCTGCCAGTCGTAAAAGATCACATCTCCCGGTGACGGCCGGTAAGCATCATCCTCCACCAGCTCACCGATAATCTTGAAGAGTATCAACATTTGTCCGCAGCTGCATTCCGTCGGGATGATATCCGTCACACCGCACCGGATTGCCACTGCCGATACAAAAGCCGCGCACCAGGCATCCGTATATTTCACAGCATAGCCTCTTGCCAAAGGCTTGTGGCTGTTATAGATGTCAATGATCTGCTTATGACTTCCGTCCGCTTCCTTCCTACCGATCCACGCCTGCGCCTGACGCACAACACGGTCGCAATCAGACTGGACCTGTTCCGCGGATCCGGTCGTCCCGTTAGAATCGCCTGCAACATTAATGTTCTTCGGATACCCGTTGAACCCTCCATTCCGGATTACCTTCGGAAAATCCTGATAGCACCGGTCGAGATCCACGTCTCCGCTTATCCCCGGTACCCTGCCCTTGGAGGAATACTGCCAGATCCCGCAGCGCCCCTGATAACTGCAGCTCTTCGCCCACTGGGCACACCAGAAAGTATATCGGCTGAGGATCTCCAGCGATACCACGGTCTTCGCATAGGATGCCGAGGTATAGAAGCCCGCGAAGTACCCGGCCTTCTCCATCTCGTTGCAGAAGGTCCGGATCAGCCCGCTGCAGAAGTCCCTGCCGGCCTCCCGCTGATCCTTTTCCTCCATATCAAAATATACCGGCATGTCGAACTGCTTCCCGGCGATCACCCTCTGGAATGCCTTTGCCTCCAGGGTAGCCTCCCGGAAGCTGACTGCCGTCCTGAGAACCCCCGGCTTTCCCAGCACATGGATATCAATCGCATTTCCAATCCCGACCATGATGAAAATGACGACCTTGCGGAAGATCCCCTTGAAGCCGATCTGAGATGACAGCTTGTGGTCGGCCGCTCCGCACATCACGCCCGTGATATAGTCGCAGACAACGAAAAGAATCAGTGCATACATAAGTCCGTCCGCCCCTCCGAGAAACCAGCCAAGCCATCCTCCGACGACAGCAAACCCCGCCTGAATAATGTTCCAGAACTCCTTCATCAATGCCTCCTTCGCCCTTCCGGGCAAAACAAAAGACAGCCCCACAAGGAGCTGCCCGTTTACAGGTTCAAAATAATGGTCCGCGTCAGGATGCCTTCGTTTCCGCCTCCTGCGTCAGCGTGTAAGTGATCTTCATGGTCTTTTCCGCCGTTTTCTCCACAGTCTGGGTCAGGTTGTTGATGGAAGCCAGATACGGCGTCAGGATGTAGACTGTCCGGTACTCATTTCCGTAGGAACCTCCCCACTGCACGAGGTAGTTCTTGTACTGGAAAATGGGCGAAACCGCATCCTCCAGCCGTACCGCACCGCCGACCTTCGTCACCTTATCTGACGCGTCCAGGATGAAATCCCATCCCATGATCAGCCCGTTCACGACCGTCATATAGACCTCGCAGCTGCCGGACTCGCAAAGCGGCTTTAAGGCAGAAGTAAATCCGAACGGGATCAGTGTGACATCTGTCTGGTTGTTGGCGTTGATCTTGTAGATCCCCTTCTTGTTGTAAGCCACCACATACAGATAGCCGCCCCGCATCACGGAATAAATGTTCCTCTCCGGATAGCTTGTCGCCTCATCTCTGGTCCCGATTCGGTGAAGATAAGCCTTCGTCAGCGTCCAGGAGCCGTCCGTCATCGTGAGATCATCCTTCTTGATCTTCACCCAGGTGACCGTCGCATTGCCGGACGAATTCCCTTCCGAGGAAAATCCGTACCAGTAACCATCCCCTCCGTCAAAGAAATCTCCCCAGACGCTGTAATCATCTCCCCACACGAATGAAGTCGTCGCTACGGATTTTTCCTCAAGAATCGAGGTCGTCGAATCGTTCAGCTGCTCATTCAGCCCGATGGTAAAGGTCGGGACCCGCAGCTTTCGGATCACAACTGCGGAATCCTTATAAGTAATCGAGGTCAGGATCTCCTTCTCCCAGTCAAAAGCGACGGCGTTAAAAAGCATCTGCTTCCTGGCATCCGCCACATCTCCGATGTTCACCCTCTTCATCATCTGAAAGGTCGCCTTGGTCCCCGCAGAGCTTCCGAAGGCATTCGCCCCGCCCCAGCAGGAGGTCAGAGCCGCTGCCGCAATCGTCCCGTTGCCCTGGGAAGGCGTAAACTCCCAAACGAACTTGTAACCGTTGTCCAGTGCCTTGCTCTCCGACTGGTTCAGGCTCCCTCTCGCCACATCTGCCGTAGAATTCACGTTGTTGGAGGCATAGGCCACCGGCAGATTGTCCGTCGGCGGGTAAATGTTCGCCACAGCCTCCGTCAATGGCTTTGAGAATAATAAGATTCCGCCGATCAGCTTCGGACAGATCGGCAGCATGGTCTTGTACCACTCCACCTCGTTGATCGTATCGCCGGTCGTATAATGGATCCCGAAGGGATTGTAGGCAAAGAGGTCGTTCACTGCCTCCGTGATCATGTTCTCCTCCGTGACCGTCTCCACCGCCCCCGTATTGGAATCTGTGAGCTCGATGGTCATCCTTCCCTTTAAATTCATGCTGTACCTCCCGTCTCTATGATCTGCCCGAAGGCGCCTACCTTCTGCCTTCCGGTGATGGTGTCGCTCCAATAATAATTGACGACCCACTTCACTTCCTTCTCCATAGCTTCCGTAAATGCGATCGGCCTGATCGCTGCCGTCAGCCTGAAGGGCTGGATCTTCTCATCGATTGCAATCTTGCCGTCCCAGGCTTCCTTTGCCGCCATGGACTGGCCGCTGATCGATGCGATAACGTCACCGACTTCAATCCTCCCGGTCCCGCCGGTCATCCTCAGATACACGTTGAAGGTATTCGTGTAATTGGCGATGACGTTCTCGATCGGATAATAAAGGCTCAGGATATGCTTTCCGGAATGCCAGGTCTCCACCGGCACCGGCGTCGTCAGCTTCGTGTCATTGAATTCATAGGTAATGACGCCCTCTGCCTGCCCGTCCGTCTCGATCGTGACCGGCAGCGTCACCTGGACGACTGTCTCTGACGTGCTGGAGGATTCTGCAGTGGTATCCGTTCCGCCTGCATCCGTGCTTCCGCTTGTGTCGCCGGTTCCGGATCCGGCCGTATCCGTACTTCCGGAAATATCTCCGGTTCCCGTGTCAGCAGAATCCGATGAACCGCTATCAGTGCCGCCTGATTCCGATGCTCCTGATGCCGCACTCACCGCCAGCGCCGGGATAGTAATGCTTCCGGTCGCCTCCCCGGTCTTCGTCACAGCCTTCGACGCCACATTGATCATGACCTGCCCGAAGAACTGGACATGATTTGCTTCCGATGTCGCGAACTGGATACTGATGATCTTCTTGTCTGTCTCCGCCACATCAATGACAGAAGCATTGGTAAAGGTATGGATCCCGATCTTGCCCTGCTCAATGGAATTCATCAGCCCGGCGATGTTCTTGTCATTCTTGGACTTCGACTGGGCCAGGAGCGGATTCTTGCCGACGCACTTCAGCGTCTCCTTGCCGCCGATCTTGATCTCCATAGAGGTAATGGCTGCCAGCTGACTTGCGTCCGCCTGTCCTCCGGAAAAGGTCAGCACATCCCCAAGGTCCAGCGCCGGATTCCCGATCGTGTCCGACTCGAATGGTACATACCGGATCTGGGCAATGTCGTTCAGGATGTTCCTGCAGAGCATCTCCCTGGTCTCTTCCAGACCGAACTGCAGGAGCGGATTTACACCCAGGTTCATGGTCAGCGCATCGTCCGTCTCCAGGGCATAGTATTCAGCGATCTCGGTCCGCCGGTTCGTGGAATTGACCGCCGTATATCTGGTGATGAAATCTGAGAAGCTGGAGGAGAACCGGTGCTTCGCCTCGTAGGTCTGAACAGGGCTCATGCCATACTTTCGAAGCTCCAGCTTTCCTTCCCGGTTAATAACAAAAAAGCCTGAAAGGACCTGCCCAACGTAATAAAGGCAGTCCCTGTAGGTCTCGATATCATTTTCCGTATAGATGGACAGCGCCTGTGTCCCGTTGGTCATGGCCTCGATCTGCTCTTTCGTCTGCGCCATCTCCACTTTGCAGGCCTTGCAGCACAAAGCAATGAAGTCATACGGCGTCCCAATGGTCTCAAAGCCATTGAAGTTTCGCTCGAACCGGAGCATGTAGTCATAGCCCTTCAGCTCCAGCGTTCTGACCTTCCGGTTTGCCTCCGAGACCTCGAAAATTCCCATCGGAACCGTTTCATAGGACCCATCCGCAAGCTCCAGATGATAGTACAGCTCGACCTTGGCGTCCTTCAGTGTGTACCGGTCGATGGAGGAGAATAATGAGATCCCGAACTCCGCGGCATACACCGTCCCAAGCTCAATCTCCGAAGACCCGCCGCACTGAGCGGAAATGTATCCGGATCCCTTCACGATATCCCCCGGACCGAACTCATAGACCGCCCCGTCGGTCGTCGTAATCTTCCCCGTCCAGTAATAATGGCGGGTTTTCATCTGTACCGCCTGTAGAAACACATCACTCACCGGATACATACCCCGCCTCCTTCCTTATTTATGGCAAAAGAAAAGAGACCGGACTGCTCCGATCTCTTGAAATCATTGGCTTCAATCGCCGTTAAATGCCTCGACAACTGGGATTTGTATGTCAACGCAGACGATGCGGTTTCTATCAGTTACAGTCTTTCTTCGATAAACCTCTGTGTGCTTTTCACATAGGGTTCAACCTTATATAGAGTGGCTGTATGTCCTCCGTGAACCATTGTTACCACAGCATCGGGGAATATTTCGATAAGTTCATTCTTCGCTTCCTCAGAAAAGGCTTTATCATCCGTAGGCAGAACAAGCAGCACATTTTTGTCTGCTTTTTGATATTCCTGCATTGTAATTGGTTTGACCTTTGCCACGCTGATCATAAGAGAGGTCATATGAATATCGAATTCTTTTGTGTAATTGCCGTACACCCATGCAAAGAAATCTTCCATATAGCTTCGATCCGCTCTGGCTTCATTCTCCATACCGACCATTTTTTTCGATACTCTGAATAAGAGATTACGAATCCAACGGTAGGGAATGATTTTCATAAGCGGCAGCAATATACCGTAAATTTTATATTGCTTTTTCAAATCTTTTAAGGCGGAATTACTCAACGCCGAGGTGGAGTAGAGTGCATAGGCGACATCATCATTTTGATATTTCCGCAGCACAAGTTGAGATAAGAAACCGCCAAGGGATGCACCGATAAAAACGGGATATTTGATTTCCAACTTCTTTATAAGTTGAATGACAAAATCCGCAAGCTCCTCAATATCGTTAATCTCCATTGGGTAATCAAAGGTTAAAATCCGATAATCCTGTTCCATTTGTTTCAGATGATTAAACCAGACAATACTAAAGCCTGTTCCGCCAACCAGATATACCAATGTGACCTTGCTGTTTGAGTTGCCGCATAGCAGGTATTTTACCCCTATGCTATCCACATTTGTTTCGGAAAAGGGATGTGTATCTTGAAATGCTTGCAATTCTTCATTAAATGACATTTTTTGTCTCCTTGTCAACCTCCGATTTTCCGGTTTCAAAAACAGGAGTTTGGGGTTAACCTGTATAAGCATCGTCTGCTGTGTTTTTGAAATTTTGTTTTTCCAACCATTGTTTTTCTTCTTCATTTTCAGGAATATCAATTCTCTCAATTTTGAAGATAACAGGTCGTGTACCGTCATTGCAACAGGCAATCATCATTCTCTCATCATTTGTCCACTTATGCATAATTGAGCCACCCTGCAAAGCAGTATAAACATATCTGCTAATAGCATCCCATGCTTCTCCGCAGAACTTCCCATTCATCAGATGGTAGAAATCATCACGCTCACTGGTTCTTTTAAGAAGAAAAGTGTCTCCCGCCTTAAAGCAAGGGCATGGACCAGATTTTGGATTTGCAAGATATTTTTCTTGTAAATCGGAAAATACTTTTGTTTCTAATACTGTTATTTTACATTCATGTTGCATATTATCAACTCCTCATCAAATTCTGATTTGTTTTATTCATCATATCAGTCTTGACTGATTCACTCAATCAGAATTCTCTTAGCGTGAAAGAAACGTTCCACAAGCCTCCATAGCTGGTATCCTGCACCAGCTTTGCCTTGAAGCCGTCTATATACATCTCCGCTGTCTTCACGGCTGCCGTCTCCGGATCATAATACTTCACCGAGATGGATGGCTTGTTCTTAAAAGCCGTCAGTCTCTTTAACCATGAAGGGCTTACGGAAAAAGATACAGGGATCTCCGCGACCCCTGTCCGCACGATATCTCTCTGAGTCGTCCCGGCCTCTGTCTCCCCGCCGGAGTCCGCCTCCGCATCGGAAAGCTGCACTTCATAGGAGTCCGGTCTGGGAATCGCCACATTATCAAAGGTCAGATATTGTATAAAAGCCATTTCCTCACCTTCCTCCCGATCTCAGATTCTGCCGGTTCTGCGCAGTAACGACCATCTCATCCAGGAGCGTTCCGCCAACATACACAGGGATAGTAATGTCTCCGCCGGCTGCACCGATTGCCTGCGCAAGCACCGCGGTCTGTCCGGCAACTGCCTTGATCTTGAGATCCCTATCATTGCCCCGACAGAATCCATTCCACATCGCCTCATTTCTTTTTCAAAGGCAATGCAAACGAATGATTATGATCAATGGGTTCATTTTTACGAAGATGATGTGAAGTTTGAGCGAGTATGGAATCGTCCACATAGTTATCTTAGCAAGTTAAGCTGTTTTAACGGAGTCATCACTCCTGACTTCAGTCTCTATCGCGATATGCCCCTTGTAATGCAAGAGTGGAATACGTATCGTGGCAAAGCGCTCGGGTGCTGGTGGCAAGCAAAAGGATTAAATGTACTTCCTAACGTCCGATTTAGCGATTACAGATCATTTTCTTTTTGCTGTCAAGGTATACCTAAGAACTCAACCATCTGTATAGGTTCTCATGGTTGTCTTAAAGTTGCAGAAGATCGCAGAGAATTTAAGGCAGGTCTCCAATCTGTCATCAATGAACTTCACCCTACCCTGATTATCTTTTATGGAGCGGTCCCATCGGATATACTTCAAATATGTATTTCCCATCAGATAAAGGTCATAGCATTCAAAAGTGAATATGCCCTCAGCAGAAAGAAGGTGAGGGTATAATGGGGGCTGGATATCATGGTGGTTTTGGAAATTCCAAAGGGTCAAAACCAACAAAGCGAAAAGTCGAATCACTCAAGAAGCCTATCAGAAAGCCAATTTTTTTCATCAAGCGGTCATGTAACCTTATCAAGCATTAAAGCCCGTGCTGAACACTTCTTAGGTAAATCCCCGGTAAAATTGGCAAAAGAATTACATCGCTATGGTTATAAAACAAAAATACGACCTTCAACACATTCAACTTCCAAGGCCAAAATCATCGTTACTCTCAATA
Source organism: Lachnospiraceae bacterium UBA7729 (assembly GCA_002482005.1). GTDB lineage: Bacteria > Bacillota > Clostridia > Lachnospirales > Lachnospiraceae > Porcincola. The sequence goes on from DLFD01000009.1 coordinate 24,077, forward strand.
GTAACAATGAACGAAATATTCAGCAAATTCAGGTTTCACCTGGAAGCAGACGACATGGCAATATACCATATGTAAAAATCAGTACTACTGATTATGGAAGGATAAAGATAATTGGCGGCTCTCCTTCTGAATATAAAACTGATGGCAAAGAAAAAGCACATTTGATTTTTAGGAGGGATAAAAAATGATCACAGTCAGTCCATATAAAGGATATGATAATATCAATTTCAAGATGAGTTATGATGAAGTACGTACATTGTTACAATCCGAGCGCACTCCTTATAATACCGAACACTGGCCAAACAAAGGCTGTACACCGGAAGTAGCCTGGGACATCATTCGTATCGGGGCTAGTATCAGTTTGTTCTTCGCCAAGGGGAGAATGTTCAAAATCTATTTTGAAAACAGCTTCGACGGCAAACTCGAAAATGGTATCTGTATCGGTATGCCAATTAAAGAAGCCGAGTCTATTGACTCAACCCTAGAGTATGATGACTGGAACGAAAGCTACGCTTCAAAGCAGGGTTACTGGTTGGAAGATGATGCCGAAACAGGAAAGATTATCTCCATTTCAATTTTTATTAAAGCTTTAGAAAATGAGGAGACATTCTTCCAATACAAATGGTGTAAGAACTAATCCTCACTTCAAGATAATGTGTGGCTTCATTCCATCCATATGGGATGAAGTCACATTTTTTATTCAGCATCACTGTCGAACTCAGATTTATGATAATGCTATTGGCCCATCTTTTGAATTGTTGTATTTCTGTTGTATCTTAAGTCTGGGAAGTTCCGAAAATGCCGTGCTTATGCTGGTTTGAGGGATCCGCTCAGTCTATTGCCGTGGCAGACGAATAAAATTCTGATCATCCTCATTTTTCCTTATATTTCCGGGCTTTTTCGAAGATGCGGTCTCCATGCCCCATCAAGTACTGCAGGGTCTTCGGATTCATCCCTGACCGCGCCATATCAGAGCAGTAAGTATGCCTGCACACATGAGGTGTCACCGGCGGCATCTGCACTTTATAGATGCTGTTGTACTTCTGGCAGATCCGCTTGAAGTAGTGTTCCCAGTGAAGGGAATACATGATCTTCCCATCCTTATCGAAGAACAGAAAGCCGCTCACCCCATCCACCATCGGCTCCGCCTTCGGAGGCCTTCTTCCGGAAATGATTCTCCGGAAGGCTTCTTCCACTTCGCCTGTCATCGGCAGCACCCTGGTTCCGTTCTCTGTCTTGGTCTTCTCGATATAGTAGCCGCCTCTGCCGCGCTTCTGAAGCTGACGCTCGATGTTGATCGTGTGTTTCTTAAAATCAATGTCGGACACGGTCAGCCCGCAGAACTCGGAGATTCTCATCCCGGTCCGGAAGAGAACCAGGATGCCGTCATAGTATCGGGCATAGTGCTTATCCTCTCTTACGAACTTCAGGAACTTTCTCTCCTGGTCACTTGTCAGGGCGTTCCTGCGGACGGAATCATTGACCACAGCGTCGGCCAGCTCGAAGGCAAACGGATTTTTTCGAATCAGATCAGTCTGAGATTCTGACCAGATCGATCCGCTTCTGTCCGAAAGGGTCCCTGCTCAGGCGGTTAATCACTGTCTGGTATCCTGTCCGTGTCGTAGGTCTTACACCGCTTCTTGTGGCTGTGTATTTTTCCACCAGCTCCAGTACGGTGTAATTCCCGCCATCCGTGCGGATGTGATCAAACAGATCCGCCTGAATATTCTTCTCCAGTTCCCTGAGAGAAGCCTTGCATCTCTTCCCCTTCGGGGTCGGATCATTTTTGTCAAGCCGCCAGCTGTAGACGTAGCGCGTCTTTCCATTTTCATCCGTATACTTATACCGGTATTGACCGGCGGGAAGCTGAACTTCCCCATTGTGCAGAATGCGTCCTCTGTTATCTCTCCTTTTCTCTGTCATTTGCTGTTTCTCCCTTCATAAAAAAGAAGAACCAGCCGCAATATAATCGAATTATACTACAGCCGGCCGCCCATGACATCTGCCAACTTTCCGCGGCAGAACCACCGGCAGTATCAGCAGATAACTTGTGTTCATCTATTCGGTCCCCATGCAGATTCATTCTCTCTTACAGACAGGTAGCTCTGTCCAGATATTCCGCAAAACGGATTCTCTTGATCCGGACATGGCTTCCGATCTCCAAAAGGAAATCCGCGTTCTGGTTCGCGGCAATGATCTGCCTCAGCTTCTTCTCTCCGATTCCGAAATACTCAGCTGCCTCCGGGATGCTGAGCGAATACTTTTCCCACGATGGTATCCCTATTCTGTTTTCCTGCATTCATCTTCTCCTGTTCCGTTTTTCCCCGCCTTATCTGCGGCGGAGGCATTCCCCACGGCAGATACTGAGGCAGCACATTTCCTCCTGAAAGCCCGTGATAGCAAGCATTGAGGCATGAGGCACTTGATTTTCAGGTTGACGGAAAATCTCCTCATACAATTCAAATTCAATGGGTATCCGCAGTTTCTTCTGCCTACTGCCTCATCTCTCCACGAATTGCGTCTGCTGTGCTTCTTCCTTTATGGCTTTTCTGTGTCTGTTCCTCCACTTTATGTGCCTGTTCCTCCATTTCGCCTTAGCTGAATTACACCCGGATGTGAATCGCAAGCGTCTTCTTCTGTACGTCGATGACTCTTACAGAAGGTCTCAGAACGAATCGGTATTCACATCCACATGCACTCCTCTGTATCCCCTCACGCGTTTGTTTGCGCCGATACTGATGTTCTTGACGTATTGGATCCCCAATTTTTTCTGGTCCCGCCTCAGGTGCTGGGAAAATGTCCGTCCCTGAAAAGTGTTCCGTTCGCGACATGGATCCTGTCCATCTGTATCTCCGGTTCCCCTGTGTAGCTTTATATTCTCAAAGCATCCGTCAGTCGGTCGATCGTTCTCGCGACTCCCTTTTTGATATACGGTTCGATGATCCGCAGAATTTCTGCCTAAAGTTTTTCTTCGTCGACCTGACCGTCAACATCAAAAAACTTATCATGATAGCTTCTGATGGGATGTCCTTCAAGAAACTCTTTGCAGAATTCGATCTCATTGATCGTCTCGCCGTCGAACCAACTGGGACATTTTTCATCATCGCTCTGCGAAACCAGGCCACTCCTCTGGATCAGTTTCACCAGTTCCATCATCTGCGGTCCTGAAAGATCCCTGACTGTCTCCCTCAACTTTTTTCACCTTCTCCCATAAATCACTCATGATCTCGATCCGTTCCGCCATCTCACCACTTAAAAAGCAGTCCAGAACATACTCGACCTGAGTTATGCTTTGGGCTGCTTCTGTGGATCTCGGATTCGGTTCTTCATCGGGGCTTTTCGGAAAATATCGTTCCTTCCACGCGCGAAGGCGATGGTAATAATCCGTCAGTTTGATAAAAAGAGATATTGTTTCTGGCTTACCGATGCTGGACCTGATGAACTGAAGAAAAGCCCGATCCTCATGCAGCGACTGGCGAACGTGCGAGAAATGCGTATGAAGAGTTCCGCAGCCCCGACAAGGGCAAAAGCGGATACGCCTCAGCTTTTCTTCTTCGTCTCCCAACCCAAGACTGATTATCTGCTGATTCCAAGTACCTCATCGCAAAGACGGAGATATATTCCTATAGGCTTTTTATCACCGGATATTATTGCCAGTAATTCAACAACGATCGTAGCAAATGCGACACCATACTTGTTTGTACCCAGCCAGGGGACAGACAGATCCGAAAGACTGATCTTACCCTGCCGCACTGTTTTCTGCCATGACAGCATTATAGGAAGCTCGAACGATCGTATACACTCCGTCGCTCCACACGTCGGACTCGTCCCCGGTCTCCCAGCTATAATAGGTACCGTCGACAGGTACAACACGTATATTCAACGTACCGTCCCCGTTATCCTGAAATGTAAGTCGGAACATCTCCCCGGACCGGCTCCCGGGAAGTTCATATTCCCACACGCCGTCCCGCCACAGGAAATCGAAGTCTTCATCGGAGGAGCTGCTGCCGTAATCATGCCAGAAGGAAAGGACACCATATAATTCTCCGCCTTCAATCTGGTTGAGGGAGAAGGTCGAAACCTTGTCATCATTTGAATACTGCCACGTACCCTGTTGAAGAGTATCTGATGCAAAAGAAGCACCGCTCTGGGATGTATCACTGTCCGCTGGGAATGTTCCTCCATCATCTCCGTAATAGACATCCGTAATCTGGTTATTGTCATCTACCATAATATAGAATACAGATGTAAATCTGCCCTTCTGCAGTTCTTCCCAGGTGAAGTATGCCGGATCATTCTGCACGGCTACATAGGTGATGGACACTTTATATGTATACTCATCTTCCGTTGTGCTTTGGACATCCTCGAGGAAGCAGGATGCATTAAGATACAGAGGCGAATCCATGTTCTGAGACTGAAAATCATTCAGCGCCTGGCTGCCCTCCGCAAGATATGTCTGCGCTGCATCCCGGGAGTTTTCCGCAAAGTAATTCACTGCGCCGTCCGCATAGGTCCATTGCGTAAAATACTCTCTGCAGAATTCTTCTGCTGCTTCCTGGCGATTCTGCTGCCCGTTATCTGTACCTTGCGCTTCATCTCCTCCATTCTCTACCTGGGCTGCTTCAGAATGATTCGGATCGGTCCCCTGGATAGCAGTTGCTGCAGAGTCTGAAGTTTGTCCCGTTCCTTCCCATTCACAGATAAAGCCAATATTCTCGCTTTTATAGAAATCTGAACTGTTGCCTACACTGCTGATATCGATCCAGTCTCCGGCGGAACCGGTCCCTGCATCGCTTCCAAGTATGCAGCAGCGATTTTCAAAGTTCCCGTTGTCACTGCTGTTATTGGGTTCCCCGCTGCTCCAGAAGAAAGAATCCGGAGAACTTCCATCTTCCCAGATCCAGGTATCTCTGTTTTTCTCATCCTCCTCTTTTTCTTCATCTTTCTTTCTTACAAAGGACGATCCCTTTCGCATCAGTCCTGTCCAATATGCATTTTTTGAGCCGCCTTTCAACAGTTCCCTGACTGCGCTCTGCTCCTGGTCCGAGCCAATGTATACAAGATGACCTCCCATGTCAGCGCACTTCTTTGCCGCATCTTCCCAGGTCATGCCTTCATCATATAATTTGTAGCTGTTTCCATTATAAGAGATTGCATCGCCCGGAACGTTAACTGATGATGACTTGTAAAAGTCCGAACTAAGAGAATCTCCGCTTAACCCCATCTGTTCAAATGCCGCAGCGATATTATACTGTTTTTCGGAGGAGAAATTCAGCTGCGCAGCTGTATGCTGAACGATCGAAGCGCACTGCTGGAAATCTGTATCTGATGAAAATTTCTGTATCGCATTCGCCCAGAGCTGTCCCAGTTCATCCATAGACAGCTTTCCGTCATCACTGCAGTCATCCCTGGCTTTGGTAGTCATCAAATATGCTGCATGAGAGATGATTGTTCCATAATCATGATCAGAGTCATTAAGGGCCCATCCAGGCTTCTTATAATAATCAGCAGTACCATAACCGAAGAAATTGCCGACATTTTTTATATCCCGGCTTCCCAGAAAACTATCCATGACCCAGTCGGGGTCGTCAGATCCAGTCATCTTTGTATACATTACGATTCCAAGAATATCTGCTACCGCCTCGTTCAGGTTGTATTGTTCATTAAAGCCCAGTGGTCTTTCATATCCGGTTCCATCAAGGGTTGCATACGCGCCCACATATCTGTGTGAGTATTCATGCGCAAGGACCTTATCAAAGCCAGCTATCTTTTGCATGCCAAGGACATCGTATGACTCCACTATATCTGGGTAGGAAACTTGTGTTGCAAAACCGCCACCACCCTGTGGATATAAAATATCGTAAAGGCATATGAAACCGTCTGACTTATAGCTATTCATATATGAGGTATAATAATCATAATAATATTGAAGATCCCGCAGCATTTTGATGCCGGTGTCACAGTCCTTCTTCTTTTCGTCATCCGTATCACCAAAAACTTCATTGCTGCTTGTAACAGTACCATCTGCTATCATTGTTTGCATCGTTGCAGTAAAGTTTTTCTTTGTTATAAATTTACTATCTCCATAATATAGATATAATCCTCTCTCTGGATCCTTGAGCTGGTATTCCTGCTTTTCCGGATAGTATGCGCACTTTACATGGATAGTTTTATCTGAATTCCAGACATCACGCATTTCATAATTCTCCTCTTCACTATTTTCAGATGCTTCGAATTTGTTCGACATGAAAATTAACAATGACAAAAAAAGCATTGAAAAAAGCAATGCACGTCTCCCATTTAATCTGGCGTATGATAACATGGAATTCTTACCGATCTCCTTCATACATGTCTCCCTTTATTTTAATCAATGTGTCTCTCGCAATATTACTTACATGTTTATATTTTATTCAGGCAGCGCTGTCAACCTCATCGGCTATCTGTCATGGATTCACCGCACTTTATTTCGGAACAAACTCAATACGAAGAGTCACATTCAACGCATCCGCGATCCGCTGCAGCAGGGCAATGTTCGGATTTCGGGAGCCGTTCTTCATGCGGCTGATGTCTGCCTGACTGGCCCCTGACCTTTCTGAGAGCTCCGCCTGTGTCAGGCTTGCTTCTTTATAAACTGTGCGGCGTTGACTTCCATTTCCAGCATTGATGCTCCCACTTCGCAGAATATTCCTTATTCTCTTTTATGCTGACCACAACTGGCAGCAATAATGCCCGAAGCAGATCTATCACATCCGCAAGTTCAACATTTACCAACGCTTTCTTCTTTTTCAAAAATGCTCTCCACCGACTCTGATGAATCTCGCTTTCAATAAATCCATCCGTGAAAGCATATATATCATCGAAACCGGTTTCTCTGTGTTCAAATGTTTCCCTGATGGCCTCCTCCAGTTCCATTCCATCAAGATCATATCGGTTAGCAAGGACATAGATATCATACTATTGGCATCTCCTAATGAAACGATTGCCTCGAATTTCTCAGCTATCACTGACAAAATGGAGTACGCATAAATCTCCGGAGCTTTCATATCCAGTAAAACAGGAAATTCCATTTTCACCCTCTCAGGATAGATGACATCCCCGAAGCCTATATCAACAGATATCGGAACTCTGGTCCTGTCCAAATATGCCATGATAGACACATTCACGCCGTGGTATTCTTTGAATTCCGTTATATTCTCTATCTCCAGAGTACTCAGATCATACCTTAGTGCATCATCACACTGAATGGAGAATATGTCCTCAAACACTCTTGCCATATCCTCCACGTTATTTGGCATATTCTTTGCCAGCAGATCTATGTCACTGGTAGCTCGTGCAAATTCTCCATCGAAGAGTGCATACAGAAAAACCCCGCCCTTCAGCGTAAAGCGCTCCATATATTCTGATATCGACAATCTGTAGATGGTTCTCTCCAGTCCATACGCCGTTAATGCTTCCTGCATCGTCTTGCCGCTTGCCGCTGCCTGATTTTTCAATCTGTCTTTTACAGAAACTGCACTTGTCATACGAGCACCTCAAGATACTGTCTCATTGCATTATCGCATTTTATTATCTTTGCATACTTCAGCAGCCGGTTAAGATTTCGGTCCCTCCTCTTAAGGTAGGTCACAAGAATCTCTTTTGTTTCTTCGATCCCGATTTTTTCCCGGTAAAATACGATATCCACAACTGTCTTTTCTACATTATAGATCTTGAACTCGTTCCCGCCTTCTCTTACTGTTGTGACTCCAAGCTCATACCTGTCATCCGTATAATAATGGACATTCATCTGCGGCCAATCAGGCTTTTTTGAAACTTTCGCTTTTCTTGGGATAGCAATATCAACGGCATCAGGGATAAATGTAGTCAGATGATAATAAACTGCTGCACTCAGCAGGCAGATCACTCCTTTTGGTGCGTAAGCTTTCGCATAATAGAGATCCGATTCCTCCCCGCAGTATTCCATATTTTCATAGAAGCTTTTATTCAATTTTGTAAGATTTCCTTCATCCACCAGTTTACTGATCTTATATTGCGAGAAGCCTTTTTCTCTAAGCTCCTGTGTGGAAAAGATCTTCTGATCCCACGGGAGCAGCGCTGTATTCTTCATCTTTTCTGCCCCATCATATTTTATCTATTTTCGGCATATTTTTATATTGCCGAATTACGATTAAATTTTATTCCTGAATTCTGCAGCAGTCAAGTGCATCAATATTGCGGCTGATTCCCCTTGATCAATTTTCACTCTCATTTATCAGTCCTTTTTTACCCCAAAAATAGGGCTTTTTCTGGGTTTCATGACTTCATCACTACTCATTTCCAATTGTTCCATATCTGGCAGTACTCATTTTTCAATAATTTTTTTGAGTAGTAAACTGAGTAGTAACACTTGTTCACTACTCAACTTATTTTTCAGCACAATCTTTCAGAGCATGGGGGAGACAAGTACTGAAGAGAAAAAGATAGATTCACAACTATATAGGCTATTTTTATCCTATTGTGCTATAGTAATGTCAGATTATCCAGGAGGATTGTGATTATGACGATTGATACCAATACTGTTGTATCCATGACAGAAGCGAATCAGAATTTTTCCAGAGTTGCCCGCGTCGTTGACAAATATGGGAAAGCTGTTGTTTTCAAGAATAATGCTCCGCGTTATCTGATCGTCGAATTTCCGGCCGCAGATAAAGCAGAACACGCATGTGATGAAGATGTGCTGTCTTCTGCAAGAAAACTGATGGATCAGTATGACGCTGCATTTGCAGAACTTGCGAAATGATTACACTTACAAAAGATCAAATTCTTCTGCTTCACAAACAGCTGATTGCCCGATTCGGAGGTACTTTGGGAATCCGTGACGAAGGGCTTCTCGATTCTGCCCTCAATGCTCCTTTCCAGTCATTTGATGGACAGGACTTATATGGTTCCATTCTGGAAAAGGCAGTAAGACTGGGGTTTGGTCTGGTCAGAGACCATCCCTTCTATGATGGAAATAAACGAATTGCTGCGCTTGCCATGCTCGTAACTTTGGATATGAACGGCATTGATCTAAACGCCACGAATGCAGAACTTGCCGAAGAATTTCTGCAGGTAGCTGCAGGCGAAGGGAGCGCAGATGATCTGTTAAACTGGGTCTTGACACATGTGGACTGATCACACTACGGTATCCGTCTTCTGAAGCATGAACTCTGTACATCTCTGAAAATTGAACTGTGGGAAAAGTGTGGGAAAACCGTTTTGACACGCCTTGGAAATACTGGATTTCCGCAGGTTCGGGAGGTCCGGTTCGTGTTTTGCCGTGGCAGACGAACAGGATTTTTATCTTATCTCTCATAACCTCTCAAAGTGGCGCAAAGCCTGATATTTGGGACTTCTCCGGCTTTGTCTATCAGATGCCTGGTCTTCCGATCGAATCTTCAGGCTGCTGCCGGAAAATTACCCTTGTTCGAGGAAAGCCGATCTGGTAAAATCATGATAATTGGAAGCATCACTTTAAATTATCCTGATTTATGGAGACTATATGGAATATTTGAACAGGGAACTCGAGCGCAAATTTCTGAAGATGAACCAATCTTTTAAGGCAATCATGGTTACAGGTGCCCGTCAAGTCGGGAAGACCACTATGCTCTGCCATCTGGCAGAGCATTCGGACCGGAAATTTGTAACGATGGATAATCTTCAGGACAGGGAGCTCGCACGCAGGGATCCGAAACTGTTTTTTCAGATGTACCGTCCGCCTGTCATGATCGATGAAGTGCAAAAGGCACCGGAACTGTTCGATACCATCAAGGAGATCTGCGATCAGACAGACCGCACCGGACTGTTCTGGCTGACAGGTTCCGAAAGCGGGAAACTTCTTAAGGAAGCAGGGGATTCCCTGGCAGGCCGGGTCTGCATTCTCCGAATGTACGGATTTTCTCAACGGGAAAAACTGGGACTTACGGGTCTTCCGAAATTCTCATTTGAGTTGGATGACCTCCTGCAGCGCGAAAAACACTTCCCGGAGAACAGCATCATGGATGTCTTTGAATTCATCTGGCGTGGAACAATGCCGGGTACCATGTCGATGGATCAGGAACAGCTTCAGGAATATTACAACTCATATGTGGATACTTACCTGATGCGCGATGCAATCGATGACAATGGGATCACCAATACCGAAGGTTTCTTGAATGTTCTCAGGGCATGCGCCGCATTTACCGGCAATCTGGTGAACTATTCCGATCTGGCTGCAGCCGGCGGTGTATCCGTTCCGACAGCCAAAAGCTGGCTGAAAGTTCTCCAGAGTATGGGGGTAATTTGTCTTCTGGAGCCATGGTCGAACACTGAAGTGAAGCGACTGGTGAAAACACCGAAACTGTACTTCTGCGATACCGGGCTGGCCGCCTTTCTGTCCATGTGGACTAGCCGGGATGTTCTCATGAACGGTGCTGCAAGCGGGCATTATTTTGAGAACTATGTTGTCATAGAATTCATGAAACTGTATTCCGTATCTTCCTCAAAAGCAAACCTGACGTTCTATCGCGACTCTAACCAAAATCAGATCGATCTTGTCATCGAGGAAAACGGTCTGCTACATCCAATCGAAATCAAGCGGTCAGCTAACCCTGACAGGAAGCTTGTCAAAAGATTTCGTCTGCTGCATACGTCCTCGTGCGCTCCGGGAAGAGGTGCCATCGTTTGTATGACTGACAGAGTGCTTCCCCTTGATGAAAATAACTGTATGATTCCATGCAATATTGTGTGAGAGGATATAGCAGAAATACCCGCTGACTGCCATTCCTTCGGGAATATTATGAAGTGCTGCCGCAAGAACCATCATCGTAGTCTGCTGCAGATGGCTGTGAGGTCCTTCGGGCACATTGCTGAAGCGATGAAGATGCGGAATGATGTGGTCCAGTAAAAGCAGGAACAGCGTACCCGCCAAATATCCCAACCCCGCCGGAAGGAAAGCAAATTTTCCCATCTTGCTGCTTTCCTGCATGGCAGGAATCAGGAGACTCCAGACAGAAGCAGCAACCATGACACCGGTGGCAAAGCCTGTCAGTATTTTCTGGACAGTTTCATTCAGTTGTTCTTTCATCAGGAACACGCAGGCGGCACCGGCTGATGTTCCGATTCAGGGGATAAAAATCCCCTGAATCACTTCCGTTTTCATTTGAATATATTCCACAGGATTATTTGTCCGCTTGTAATCTACTTCCCTGATTCCTGTCATATACTCTTTGTCCATACAGCATATCATCTGCACGGCTCCTTCTTATGCATGGCCTGCGATCTTCCAGGAAACAGCGTGCCTGCGATCCTGAATGAACTGCCGATAGATGCCTTCCTGCGCTATCAGCTCTTCATGTGTGCCACGCTGGACGATCCTGCCATTGCTGATGACAGCGATCTGGTCGGCATGCCGGACTGTCTTGAGCCGGTGCGCGATCATGACGACCGTTTTCTCCTTTGTGAGCGCTTCAATGGCATGGACCAGCTTGTCCTCATTTTCCGGATCCACGTTGGCTGTTGCCTCATCCAGAATGATGATCGGTGCATCCTTCATAATGGCCCGGGCGATCGAAATGCGCTGCCGCTCGCCGCCGGAAAGCGAAGCACCGCCTTCTCCGATCAGGGTATCATAGCCGTCCGGAAGCCGGGAGATGAATTCATGACAGCAGGCCTTTTTTGCCGCCTCGATGATCTCTTCCCTGGAAGCGCCTGGTCTTCCGAAAGCGATGTTGTTTGCGATCGTATCGCTGAAAAGGTACACGTTCTGAAATACAAAGGCGAAGTTCTTCATCAGGCTGTCATAGTCATAGTTCCGGATGTCAAGCCCATCCAGAGTGATAGAGCCCTCATCCACGTCCCAGAACCGGGCCAGCAGCTGACTCAGGGTCGTCTTGCCTCCTCCGGAAGGACCGACTAAGGCTGTAGACTTCTTCTCGGGGATCGTAAGTGAAACATCGTCGATGACCTTCCGCCTGTCATAGGAAAAGCTGACATCTCTGACCACCAGCGTATGACCTGCAGGCACGTGCTTCTCGCCCTCCAGCTTCATGGTAGGTGTCGCCAGTGCTTCATTTCCCTTATCCACACAGATGTCTACACTTCTGAGCAGCGTGCTGAAGGATCCGGCCATATCCAGGCTTTCAAAGATCATGAATGCGCAGACGATCATCATGACTGCAGTGGCAAGTTCCATGCTGCCGGTCAGGCAAAACCAGATGGAGGCCAGCGTTATGGCCACACCGGACAGCTTGGAGATAAGGTTCTGCAGGAAGGAAAAGATCACAGCCGGCTTTTCCAGCGCAAATGCGGCCCCGGCTACCCTGTCCGCTGCCTCATAGACCTCTGTAATGCGGGATCCGGACAGGTTGAATGCCTTCACCTCGGCAATGCCCTGGACATATTCCAGCACTTTGCTGACAAGATTTTCATCCGCTGCGATCTTGTCAGCGTTCTGATTCCGGACAGCGGTCTGCTGTACAGAACTTAGCAGCAGAAACAACATCACACCTGCCAGACCGATCAATGCGACACGCCAGTCGAAGAAGAACATAAACAGGAGGATGACTGCGGTGGTCAGGTATCCCTTTGAAACCATCATGACGACGCGGGATCCCAGGTTGGACAGGTTCTCCATTGTATTCGTAGCTACAGATGCCACCCGGCCGAGCCCCTGAGCGTTGAAATAGCCCATGGGCACATAACGCAGATGTTCGGCGATCTCAATGCGCTTATTGCAGGCAGCCCTGTAGCCTGCCTCCGTCTGCAGCATGGTCGTTTTCATGGCGATAAGGGAGCTCAGGATCACAGAAATCAGGATCATGCCGCAGGCCTGCCAGGCGACTTTCGCGCTCAGTGTCCCTGCGAGCAGATTTTTGATCACCAGATAAGCAGCAGGTACACGCATAGCCTGGATCAGTGCCGCAAACACACTCAGCAGAATGGCTGCATAAAACTTCTTCTTGTTTTCCTCTCCGCAGAAGTCAAAGAATTTTTTCAGGGTACCGATCATGCGCTCACCTCCTCATCCTTGTCGTGCACAGCGATATGAGCCTTCCACATTTCTCTGTAAAGTTCACAGGACGAAAGCAGTTCCTCCTGTTTGCCGCTGGCGAGAATGGTCCCGTCTTTTACCACAAATATCCGGTCAGCATCTGATATGGTGGACAGCCTGTGTGCGATGACGATGACCGTTTTCCCCTGCATCAGTTTTGCCAGGGAGTGCTGGATCACGGCTTCACTTTCAGGATCCGTATAGCTGGTAGCCTCGTCCAGGATCACGATCGGTGCATCCTTCAGCATAGCGCGGGCGATGGAAATGCGCTGGCGCTCGCCTCCGGACAGGTGGCTGCCGGAGCCGCCGCACATGGTCTGATATCCGTTCTCCAAATGCAGGATGAATTCGTGACAGCCGCAGCGTTTTGCGGCATCCATCACTTCCTCATCCGTGGCGTCCGGTCTGCCGAGGCGGATATTGTCCATGACAGACAGATTGAACAGATAGTTTTCCTGGGACACATACGCTATATAGCGGTTGTAGTCTTCTATGGGGAGCTTTCTGATATCCACTCCGCCGATACGGACGGCGCCGTTCTTCACATCCCACAGGGAGGCGATCAGCCGGGCAATGGTGGACTTGCCGGAGCCGGAAGGCCCGACCAGGGCATTCACCGTGCCGGACTCTGCGCGAAGGGAGATACCATGCAGCACCTCTTCTTCTTTATAAGCAAACCGCACATTATCCAATTCGACACTGCCGTCAGCCGGCAGTGCTTCTGCCTTCTGCGGACGCACCAGATCTTCCTGGTCCATGATATCCGCCACTTCCCCCATGATCACCGGAATCGTGGCAAGGTCATCGGTATAACTGAAAACGGTCAGCAGCGGCGTGACGATGCCGAACGAAAGAATAATACAGAAGATGAAGTCTGCGGCGGTCAGGCTCCCGTCCATACAGTAAAAGGCACCGGCAGGCAGGATGCCGATCAAAGTCGCCGGTAAAAAAGCCATGCCGAAGCTCTGTTCTACAGTGCAGGCGCGCATCCAGTCAATAAAGCAGTCTGCTCCTTCTTTCGCAGCACGGACAAACTTCTCATACGAGCTGCCGGACTGACCGAAGGCCTTTATGACTTCGATACCGTTAATGTACTCTACGGCGGTGCTGTTCAGCGTCTTAGTCTTCTCGATCGTCTGAGGATAGTACTTCGGGTATTTCATCATCATGACCGTGAAGGAGGCAAGACCAACGGGGACCGTGACCAGAGACCACAGGCCGACCCTCCAGTCCACGTGCATCAGATAGACAAAGAAAGCAATAGCCCCGCAGATATTTGCTGTGAATTCCGGCAGCATGTGCGCCAGGGTGACTTCTATGGAATCCACACGCTCACAGATCGTGTTTTTATAGGCGCCGGATGGGTTTTCCTGCACAGTACCCAGCGGCAGGCGGGAGAGCTTTTCCAGAATGCCCTTTCGGATGGAGGCGAGAACCTTGAAGGTCGCGCCATGAGAAATCGCTGTGGAGCCGGCGTGAAGCAGGTACCGGGCTGCCCAGCAGGCGGCAATCACCAGACTGCGGTTCAGGTACCAGGCCCACTCCCTGTCCTGAGATACCAGATGCGTGATAACATCTGCCATAACCACATAGGCAGCCACCAGGAAGCCGACGCCGGATACGGCCAGAAGAATACTGAGTACATACCGGCCCCGGTATCCTTTCGTAAAGTGAAACAGCCAGGGAATGCCGTTCGGGTTGGTATTGGAATCATTCATGGCGATGTTCCTCCTTATATCAACACATTGAACACACTAAAACAGCAAAACGCCAGTGATGCCGGATCAGATCACTGACGCTTCGCATATCATGAACTTATTCTGCGTTACTCTTCATCGCCGCTTAGATTTTCCGACGCGAACAGATCAATGCAGTTTGTCATCAGTTCTTCATCATAGTCTGCAGGGATCGCAGCCGCATTCCAGTAAGCGTACTGTCCTTCCGTCCACTGGTCCATCCCTTCCAGATCTTCACCATAGCGGAACTCCAGATGATATGTAGTATCCGGCGTATCCGGGAGAAATACAAAATATGTAAATTCTCCGGAATCAGGATCGCTGCTCTCGTAATAAGTCTGTTCAAACTCGGACGTCTGATCCATCCGCTTATACGTGTGGCTGAACACTTCCTCTCCGTTCTCATCAAGGCCGGTGATCTGATCCCCGTCAATAACAAACTTTTTTACCCCGCCAAGGAAATAGCAGTCAAACACAGCTGTTTCCGGCGCAGACTCATAGGTTTTGACGGCCTCTTCCCCATAGATCTCACCCATGCAGGATCCAAGAAGCATAGAAACTGTATCCTCTGCCGCCTCTTCTCCCGTGACCGGTGTCACTGCGGAAAGCCACTTTTCATGGTACTCTTCTTTGGATAACTCGGGAAATAGTTCCACATACTCCCCGCTGATGCTGCTCAGGTAATCCTCATCCGCCTCTGTCTCAGCGCCAAAAGATGTCATTGTCAGAGCAGAAATCATAGAAATGCTGATCAGTGCTGTCAATACTTTATTGTTCATTAGATACTCCTTCCTAAGGTTTGAAATAACTACCTGTTAAAATCATATCATCTTGTTCAGTCTAATCAAGGTCCAAAAAAGTATTTTAGATCCAAAGCGCAGCAGATTTTTCAGGTGTATACTAATGATGCCGGAGGCAGAACTATCTTCCTGCCCCAGCTTATGATGTGAAAAGCAGCCTTACAGATATGGAAAGTGGGAAGTCTGGAGTCATGGGGAGTGAAAAAAACAGCTTTGCGGCAGCAAATCTTTCAAAATATGTCATCACCGGGAACAGAGGGCATTATGTCGGAACATTGCGCGATCCTGCGGCCGGAAAATTTGAAACATTTCTACTGTGCCCGGGACTGGAGATCTCCTTTATCCGGATCCATACGGACTCCTGGCCTTTTCCGGAGCTCCCTGACAGATCTGATCTGCTGATCATCAATATCTGCCTTTCAGGCAGGTGCGAGGTAACCCTTTCAGGCGAACAGTCTGTGATCCTTTCATCTGCAGAATTTTCTTTCGGTCCTCAGACAGCAATAAAGGATTTCTATTATCCGGGAGGCATCTATGAAGGCCTGGAGATTTTTCTGGACCAATCTGTTCTGGCGCGGGACAGCGGCAATTTTCTTTCCTTCTCGGGGATCAGCCTGCCTCTTCTCCGTTCCCGATACGGGTGCGATGAGAATCTGTATGTCAGCAGCTGCCCTGAAGACGTTCTGCGGGCAGCCTCACAGATCTGGCAGCTGTGTCAGTCAGAAGATATCGGCGGAATTCGCCTGTTTACTGCGCTTCTTCTGCACGCAATGCAGAATTCTGAGATCAAGCCGGCAAATGTAGTATATCTTACCCATTCCCAGGTGATGATTGCGAAGTCTGCACAGCGTGATGCGACCGCAGATCTGTCCGTCAGGATCCCGGCAGCGCGGTTTGCTGAGAAATTCAATATCAGCGAGAGTAGCTTTCTATTATATTTTAAGAGTGTGTTTGGCGAAACATACAGAAAATTTATGCAGAGGCAGAGAATTGAACAAGCCCGGAAACTTCTCACCCATTCTGATATAAAGATCGGCGACATATGTCGTCTTATCGGCTACGAAAATCAGGGTAAGTTTGCAAGGACTTTTCAAAAATGGTCGGGTTCCACGCCTCTGGAGTATCGAAGAGAATCCAGAACCGATTCCGCGAGGGAATAGTATTGATTTATCCGTGTTTTCCCTCATTTTTCCTTATATTTCCGGGCTTTTTCGAAGATGCGGTTTCCTTTTCCCATGAGGAATTCTGGCATAATCAGGCATAAAATCGCATATTCTTGACTAATACTTTCCCAATCTACCGGACTATAGAAAAGAACTAAAACGAATGGTTTTGATCCTTTCTTAGTCCGAACTTCGATTGCATTGTTTGAATATTGCTCCTTGAAGCCTTGTTTTACGCCATTTTGCGGCTTCGGCTAGCCATTTCGGAGCGAAGTTCTTTGACAATATAATCTAAATAATCCTTCATATATAGTACCGTATATGCTATAATGTACTATATAAAGGAGGGTTATTTTATGGCTGTTCCTGAGTCAATCCGCTCCGTTGCCCGCCCGTCGAATACGATTGTCGAAGACAATGGGCGGGAAGGTCCCAATCGGTATGCCGTTCGCCAGCGTTCTGGCGTGAAGTATGTTCCAGGTGGCAATCCCCAGCCCCGGAACGGAAAAGTCATCGGCCACATCATCGATGGGAAGTATGTTCCGGTGAATGCGCCCGTGGCAGATGCAAGACCCGAGATGCTGCAGTATGGTGCTTCTGCCTTTGTACATTCGGTATCTGCTGACCTTTTGTCGGATCTGCTTGAGACTTTTTCCGCCAAAGATGCGTATACCATCATGACCATCGCATCGCTCCGGGTAATGAGGCCATCTATTCCTTCAGGCCGGCTTGCCTCGTTTTACCGGAAGACCTTCATCAGCAAGTTTTATCCGGGTGTTGCACTGTCTGAAAACACGGTGAGCTCCTTTCTCAACGACCTGGGTGAAGCCCGTGCAAAACGCAGGGACTTTTACCAGAAACGGGCAGACAGAGTGATCGCTGAGCATCACATCGCAATCGATGGAATGCTTAAGCAGGACAATAGTTCTGTAAACGACCTTTCAGCTTTTTCCCATAAAGCGAGGGTCAGAGGCTGCAAGGAAGTCTCTGTGCTTTATGCCTATGACATAGAGAAGATGGAGCCGGTCTGTGCTGAAATCTTTCCCGAAAACAGCATCGATGCCAGTTCCTATGCCGCATTCATCAAAGACAATGACATCCGGAACGGCATCATTGTTTCGGACAAGGGTTTTCCTCCGGCCAGAATCATGGACGAGCTGAAGGACCGTCCCAATCTTCACTTCCTGACACCGATCAAAAGAAACGACGTCAGGATCAAAGACAACGAGGCATTGAACTTCGATGGAGTGCTTGAAGGAGTCGATGGACACATCCTCTACAGCAAGCGTCAGATCAAAGGCGGCCGGTTCCTCTACACTTTTCGGGACAGCCGCAAGTCCGGAATCGAAGAAGCATCGTTTCTTGCAAACCGCGAGAAGAAGAAAGATTTCTCTTACAGCTGGTATGACAAGAAATCAGACGTCTTCGGTGTGATCGTCTTTGAGTCCGATGAGGACCTTGATCCGAAGACTGCCTACATCTGCTACTCAGACAGATGGCTTCTTGAGCTGGTCTTCAATCGGTACAAGAACGATCTCGGCCTCGACCGTACCTATGTACAAGGTGATTTTTCGGTTATCGGGTCCGAATTCGTCAACTTTGTTGCTACTGTGATGACCTGCAGGATGTTAAGGAAAGCAACAGCCGCAGGACTGTTGGAAACCAGATCGTATGGAGATCTCCTGGAAGACCTGTCCGAGGTATGGCGTGATGTCGATGCCCCGGATCATGCCGCGACGAATGATGGCCACTGGATCCATACGCTGGAATACGAATTCGCAGAACTGGAGGCGCTCGGCCTGTCCGAACCGATTCCAAAGCCGGCACCAAAAAAGCGTGGACGTCCGAGGAAGAATCCAGTTCAGGAAGATCAACCCAAACGCCGCAGAGGACGTCCAAGGAAACATCCACTTCCTGAGGACGGGGCCGGCTAACGCTGGCCTATAGTACGGTGAATTGGGAAGTCGTTATTTTATTTTGCTGCTGAAATGCTATAAAATACCCCGATTTTATAGCAGGCACGCCTATCTTATAGCAAGATCGATTGCTTTGTATCCGCCCGTTTCTCTCCTCATCTTTCATTTCTACACATTATAATTTTCCAAAGGTATTAATGAAAGACAGTTTTGGCAGTTTACAGATCCCTGGGCTGAAATAAATCTTCAGCCGTGACCACAGACTGCACATGCCCGGAATAAAGGTTCTGTTTCAGCCCGTATGTCGTCACCATTGTCAGATGAATTGAACTTCTGGTTTTTGTAACAGTTTTAAAATCACTAATTTTCTTCCGTAATTTGATATCATACTCCTTCGTAATAGCATACTCCAACGTTGAATATTTCATTTCACACAGATTGACGACCCTGTCCCTTCGGTCGATTACCAGGTCTACCTGCGAACCATATATGCCCTTGTCCGGATCAGCCTGGCATTGCCAGGAGCATTCATCCGTCAGGACACCGGATATACCTAACTTTTTCCGTATCTGTTCAGAATGCTGAAGGCAGACTCTCTCAAAGGCAAGTCCCATCCAGGCACGTCTTCCAGATGATTCTGCGGACTTCTCCCAGAACTTCTGATCTGCCACAGGGTTTTCCAGAAATTTAAAATAAAACAGGGTATAGTTATCGATCAGCTGAATGACCGTACCCATATTCTTTTTCCCAAACTCATGATATCTGCGGACAAAGCCGCAGCTTTCCAGCTCTTCAATCTTTTTTGTCAGTACTCCACTGCTTGGTATTCCCGTTTCCTGACATATTTCCTCTCTGGTCATTCCTGCTTTTTTCTTTCCAAGAGCCCGGATGATTTTGATGTAGTCTTCCGGACGCCTGAAAATCGATGCGTAGAGGTAATCAAATTCGCCTGACAGATATGCATCCTGTCCGAAAAATATTGCATCTATATTCTGGTCCATGCTTTTCCCAGGCTGAACAAAATCCCAGTAATATGGAACCCCGCCCATGGCCATATACCCCTCCAGGATATCATAGCGTTCCATGGGAATTCCTTTGCTTTCAAGGAACTTTTCACATTCATAAAGGCTGAACGGATGAAGAGCAATTTTATCTGTAACTCTGTTATGGAGGCCGCCTTTATCATGGATCACATGATTTAATATCCACGAGGTTGCGGAAGTACAGATGATCAAGACAACATCTTTTCTGGCGGAAGCAAAACCATTCCAGAAATTTTCAAGTGCCATGATCAGGTCAGATCTGGGCGTATCCATCCAGGATAATTCATCGATAAATATTACCTTTCGTGCATCGTCTGACCCCCGGACCAGTTTTTTCAGCTGTCTGAAGGCATCCATCCAGTTTTTCGGCACAGTAATGTCTGAAACTCCTGCATCTTCAAGAGATTCAGCGAATGCATTCAACTGATCATTAAACCTTCCTCTAGCCAGCCCGGCATGCTGGAATGTAAAAGAGTAATCAAAGGTTTCTCTGATAAGATAAGTTTTTCCAATACGCCTTCTTCCATACACAGCAATAAACCTGGAGCGGTCAGACTCAAAAGCCTGCCGCAGCAGTAACTGCTCACTCTCTCTTCCAACCAACATAGTGTCTCTCCTGAATTATATCTTTCCAAAGGTAATATTTTTATACACTTTTGGAAAATTATAATGTATTTTCATTGGAAATGCAATCAACCTGCGTGATCCCGCAAATAATATTGCAGCTGACAAACAGTATTCAGTGCGTTTTTGTCCAGCAGCAGAAAAGGCACCGGAATCTCCGGTGCCTTTTCTGCTCACATGTTTTTTGCTTCAGTTATTGCCCGCTTTTATTCTTCTGCTGGTTCAGGTAGTCGATGTATTCGTCGCCCCAGTCCTTCACCGCGCCAGGAACAGGCTCGATCTTTCTCCCGATCTCTGTCAGAGAATACTCAACCTTCGGCGGCATGCTCTCGTACTGGATCCTGCACACAAGCCCCTTGTCGACCAGAGACTTTAACTGTACAGAAAGCGTCGCGTGCGTCATCTTCGGCATCTGCCGCTCCATGTCCTCGCTCCTTAAACGTCAAACTCTTCTTTCAGATCCAGCATACCGCGGATCTCCGCATGGCCGTTTTCCAGATAGAAAAGTCCCATCTCCCAGCCATTCTTGTCGTACAGCGCCATGATCTGCGGCATCGCCTCTCTGGTTTTCTCCAGAAGAGCATCATCCCTGACCATCTTCACAGTCCCGTCGTAGCGAAGAAAATCATTTCCGTTCATAGCAAGAACTTCCACATGCGGGTTTGTCTCCAGCTGATGATAGCACTTTTTGAACGTCCCCGTTCCGAAATAAATCTTATCATCGAGATACTTGCTGACCTTCTCTGCGTTTGTCATGTCTCCGGTCGCAGGCAATAGATGATACGATCACGTGTTTTCCCTCATTTTTTCAATGGCTATAACAGTGCTATAAAATCGACCGCCGGCATTCTTCATCCTGCCGTATCAAACTTTTAATACTTTTTTCTATACCGGGTTCCCCGGCCTCTCCCGACAACATCTGCAAACCCACTCTGGACAAGCCATTTCAGGATCTGTGTTGCCTTGGATTTTCCAAAACCAGTTCTTTCGGCTGCTTCACTACTGCTGATCAGGCTCCCATCCGAGATAAGATCAAATATCTTCTGCTGATCAGGACTGAGCTGGTCATTCCCCAGGACCGGCAGCACGACGCGGATTGTGGTTTCACTGATATCAAATGTCGGCTTTCTTGAACTTCCCGCATAGGAATCCAGAATTCTGCGTATTCCGGTTCCAAAACATTCAATATAATGCATACGGAAAAAAACATCCCCCAGGATGGGATTCCTCAGAATGGAAACTTTGCTGCTGAGATAATCTTCCCTCGAAACCCCGTCAGGAAGTCCGCCTGGTGATACAATCTCAATCTGTTCCTCCAGCATGATAACCCGGATGTGTGCAGGTATATCCCAGCGTCTGTGGACCAGGGAATTGGCAATCGCTTCACGAAACGCATTCTCCGGAACTTTCTCCACACGCCTTCTTTGTATTCCTTCCACCACCTCATACTGATAATATTGTCGGTACAGATTTACTGCTTCCGCATACTGGATCAGGACAGACGATCGGTCCACTGTCTTCCTGTCCAGAATATAGTTGATATTCTTCCCCATCCGCGCCATATCTATTCCGGAAAATGAATTCTCATCTGCCAGAAGAGCGGCCGCGTTGTTCAGCCTGCGCTCTTTCGTATAAAGTCCCAGTGTTCTGAGAATATCATCTGAGAAGTTCTCGATTCCCAGTGTTTCCGCAAGCTGCTTCTGGAGGAAATGGAAATGCAGATCCTGATTCTCAGATGGCAGTTCATCATAGGTAAGATTCCTGCCGTCCAGAATCAGCTGAGTAAGCTCTGAATGTGTCACTTCCACAGTTGCGGTATCATTTCTTTTATACGCTTTTGCCTTATATAAGTACGGTTTGAATCTTCCCTCCCGGACAGAAAGAATAATGATCCCGGAAGAATCGTCTGCCTCAAGTATATAATCCGGTCTTGGGGAAATACTGTCATTGATCCTGTTCTCAATGTCCTGGCAGGTTTTCTTCACATCACTGATTCCAATCGTCTGCCCATTGTCATCAATTCCAAATAAGATTTTGCCATCACCGTAATTTGCGTAGGCACTGACTGTTTTCAGAAATGTGTTCGTGACCTCAGCCTGAAACTCAAGTTCTCTGGATTCCTTCATACTGGTACGCCCTCCCGTGAAGCCGCTTCTCAGTATGATTTTATCGGATTATCCATTGAATTGCAATCGTAATTTCAATCGCAAATATTTGCGATTGTTTTTTCGGTTTTCCAATCGACCATTCCTTTTACCCATCTTCACATCTGCTAAGTTTACTAAGTTCCATTCTCCTGTCCTCCTCACCCTGCCGTCGATTCCTTTCCCCGGAATCGGAATAAAGCCAAAGAGATCCGGCTGAGTGAGACGGCGCCAGATAAACAATAACGCTTCCATCTCCGAACAGATCCGCAGACTGTCCGAATGGAGCATTCGGGTCTTCTTTCATCGGATATTCCGTAAATGTGATACCCTTCCAAAAGTTCGCATTGTAGCGGACATTCTTCAGATTCTCCAAAGCCAGTTCCTGTCCGGGACAGCAGGGGACACGAGCGTGCTGCCGGTCTGGATCACACGAATCTGAGCCATAAAATTACCCTTATACTTCTTCAATCAGTTTCTTCTGCCACTTAGCAATAAATGCGGTCTGAACTCCCGCAGGAAAGAGTCCCAGCAGAATCTTCTCAGCTTTGCCAGCATTGTTCGCCCAGTTTGTCTTTGTCGGCCCATACACGTTGAAGTACGGATCCGGGATAAAGCCCCCAAGCGAAGAGACGTTCATAATGCGGCCATGTCCCCACTCTGCCATATCCGCTCCGAACAGGCGGCAGGGCATGGTCACACTCGTCACGTTCAGGCTGATCAGGCCTTCCATTACATCCGGGTCTGTATCCACCACCCTGCCAGCTTTTCCTGCGCCGGCATTATTCGACTGGAAGGATGCCCACTCCCAGAAGCCCGCTTCCTGTATTGACGGCAACCCTTTACATGGTCTGCACAGAAGTGGGCGCCCCACACACCGAGTCTGGTATAGGTCGCGAGTCCTCGTCTTCTCCGCCCGTACTCTTTTCCGAACAGCTTCCCGATCACTTTTGCGGAATCGTAATCGTAAAAGTATTTATCTGCCTCATAAAAGAGTTCCTGAAGTTCCCATGGGCTCATGTGGGCCGGCCGGAAGGTAACGTTCATCATATCGAATTTCTCCCAGTCGTGAGTGATCATCCTGCCGGAGTTTTCATACTGCTCAAAGACCGGCGTTCCCGGGTAGGGAGTCAGGATCGCCGGCTGCAGCTGATAGGAGTGGATCTCCTTGGCCCGCTCTTTGTCGGCGGTAAAATTGTCATCCTCAAAATTAAGGTACCGGAATCCCATTTTCTTATACATTCGGATCTCGGCGATCACATTGTCCACACTCCGCTGACGGTAGGGAGTGAACATTCTGGACGTCGGGCAGAACGTGCAGCGGAAAGGACAGCCCCTGGTCGAAAGCACATTTGCAGCCTGGACCGGCGTCTTCAGGATCGAATAGTCTGGAAATGGGACTTCGTCCAGATTACAGACAGGCTCTCCTGTAACAATCGGTTCACTGCGTCTTCCCTCGACCACATCCAGTATAACTTTTTCGCCTTCTCCGACGATGACCTGGTCGGCATGCTGCAGGGCTTCTTCCGGAAGGATCGTCGGATGCATGCCTCCCATGATCACATGCGCGTGGCTTTTCTCGTGGAAAAGGTCAGACAGCTCATAACCTCTGGGTGCGGTCGACGTCATGCAGCACAGGCAGAGGACGTCTGTCTTTTTCAGAAGGGAACGATAGTTTACTCCGGCATTCAGTTCCTCGTAGACCTCCACATGGTGGCCTGCCCTCTTCAGGATCCCGCCCAGGATCAGCGGACCTGTAATGGAATTGGACTGGCCGTATACCTTGCCGCCCCAGCGATAGGGAGGGAAACGGCGCAGGGCCGTAGCGGGAGTGATAAAGACAATATTGAGAGGCTTTCCGCCTGGTTTCAGATCATGGTTCGTTATCATCTCCGGCATATGTCCCTGCGCCATGGTAAAGTGTCTCCTTAAATGACTGTTTAAATAATTTTTACTGTATATTTAATTTTGTGTTAGCATAATTATTTATATAGTCGTTAGTTATTTGTGCCTTCATGGTAAACATGTGAGTATAGGGGCAAGAACGGTTTTTCAGGTTCGTACAGATATTGATACGGAATCCAAAAACTGTTTTCAGTGAAGAATGATGGTGCCGCTGCCTGGGCGGTAAGGAAAGGCATCTGCCATGAAAAAAACGGAATCAACAGATAAAAGGATCATCAAAACTAAGAAAAATCTCAAGCAGACCATGCTGCAGATACGACCCGGATCAGCTCTCCGCATTTGTAATCCTCGGTTTCTGGGGATTTGCGACTTACGGAAAGCAGAAGAAGATTTCGGAAAAGCAGAGACAGAAAGACGCCCTGCAGCTGTTCGATGATATTAATACTGCTATGGAAAGAGAATGGCTTAAGACATAAGCAGAAAGGATGACATTATGTTCGTAAAGAGAAAAGGACTGCGAAAGCAGATCCGGAGTCTGCAGGACCGGATCAGACGGGACAAGAAAACATTCCGAATCTATATGGTACTGAGGGCACTGGTCATCGCAGCACTGGTGCTCAGCCTTGTCCGGGGACAATACGAGAATGCCGCACTGTGCATTCTCTCACTGGTGCTGTTTCTGCTACCCGCATTTTTCGAGAAGCAGCTGAAGATCGAGATTCCTCCTTTGTTTGAAGGCATCATCTATCTGTTTATTTTTGCGGCAGAAATACTCGGTGAAGTGAATCGTTTCTACACAGCGATCCCCGGCTGGGACACGATGCTGCATACGATGAATGGGTTCCTCTGTGCCGCGATCGGTTTCGCTATGGTCGACCTGCTGAACAGGCACAGCGAACACTTCAATCTGACGCCTCTCTATCTGACGGTCACGGCGTTCTGCTTCTCCATGACGATCGGCGTCATGTGGGAATTCATTGAATTCTGCGGCGACCAGTTCTTTGGACTTGACATGCAGAAGGATTTCATCGTAAAGAACATCTCTTCTGTCACACTGGACCCGACCCATTCGCAGGTTCCCTACGCCGTGCGCAATATCACGAAGACCATCATAGAGACAAAAGACGGCAGGAATGTCATCGTCGACGGCGGATATCTCGATATCGGTCTCATCGACACCATGAAGGATCTTCTCGTCAACTTTCTCGGGGCTATCGTCTGCAGCGTCCTTGGCTATCTGTATGTCAAGACACGTGACAAGAACAGCATCGTCGGGAAACTCATGATCCATTCCCAGACTCAGCAGGAGCTGGAAGAAATCGATGCATACCTCGATGAACGTGAAAAGCAGCGGACGTCACATGGTTCACACAAAAGTGAAGGCAGGAAAAAAACTGTTCGATGATGTTCCGGACGTTTTCCTCTTATGTCTAATTCTACGAATTTGCAATATACTGAATACATTTATAAATAGATGTTATTATCTGGCAACATATCTGCTATTTTGTATTTATTCCAACTATATGTGATTCATCCTTTCCATGCTACTGTATGGGTATTCCCTCAATTAACATATGTAAATATAGCATCACATGACAGACTATTCGAAAAAACATACATGGGGCAGGAAACCCTGTGTGTCACGATAGTTGTCAGTGAAACTCACCGCCTCTGCCATCAAAAAAGTGCTCGGAATAAAGTCCCGCCACTTCCTTAACAAATTCCTATGGTATCCATCTTCTAGTGTTATGTAAGCATGGTTATTGGTATTTTTCCAAAATCGTACTGTGGGAAAAGTGTGGTAAAACACCTATGCCAGCCTCTGGAAATGCCTGTTTCTACAGGGTTCGGGAAATCAGGTTCGTGTTCTGTCGTGGCATACAAACAGGATTTTTATCTTATCTCTCATAACCTCTCAAATCGGCGCAAAGCCTTGTATTAGGGCATTCCCAGCGTTCTTCCTTCTGCCGCCGATTGCCCAGATGGAATGTCATCAGACGGAGGCAAGGTATCTGCGCAACGCGCCCGTACCATGCTATAATCCATTTTAACCGAAGTTGTCAGCGGGCGGATGTAAAAGTATCAGAATGATATGTCATGGAAATTTTCTCGGTATCACAGATGGTCCAAAAGGAGGTTACCGTTATGGAAGACAGTAGGCTTAACAACTATGTGATCACCATCGCCAGAGGATTCGGGTCCGGTGGAAGGACGATCGCCGGAATGCTAGGAGACCGGCTTGGAATCCCAAGTTATGAACATAGAATCCTTGCTATGGCTTCCAGGATGACAGGAAGAGATGAGGATGAATTTGAAGAAGTGGATGAAAGACTGAGGGGGAAGTCTCTGGCAGACCGACTGAGAAGTCTGCAGAAGAGACTCTCTCCGCACGCAGAACTGAACCGTTTCACATCGGACGACCGCCTCTATGAAGCTGAAGCGAATATCATCCGGGAACTTGGAAAATCGGAGAACTGCATCATTGTAGGAAAAGCGGCTGACTATGTCCTAAAGGATCAGGATAATGTCCTTAGTGTGTATATTGAGGCTCCAAGGGATTTCTGCAGAAAGATGGTCATGGATCGCATGAATATCGGGCCGGAAGAGGCGGATCGATTAATCACTTCGACGGACCGATACAGGGCGGACTACTACCAGTACTACTCAAGGGGGAATTACTGGACGAATCCTGTCAACTATGATATTACCTTGAACAGTGAACGCTTTGGTCTGGAGAAGTGTGTGGACATGATCATCAATGCGCTCCAGATAAAGTTTGACGGAAGATTTCATGTAAATATTGCACGATAAATCGAGTCATTTTCCAAAATATATTGCGCTTTTGACAATTGACAAAAAATATTTTTTGAATATAGTTAATACATGACGTTTATTATTAAACGGTCATATATAGACGAGAATAATTGTATGTAAGTGCATACAGATAATCCTGCAAAGATGCAGCTGCACAGAAATGTGCGGTCTGCATCTTTTTCTTTTCAGGAGGAATGCACTGGGGAGGCTTTTATGGTTACTATCACCAGGCAGCATATGGTCTATCAAATGACGTCGTCTAACCCGCCTGCGGCATACTGCGACTCGGGGGAGGAAGTGGTCTTCGAGACGGAGGACTGTTTCGGTGGACAAATCAAACGAGAAGATCAGCTGATGAACGGGATCAACTGGGAAGCGATTAATCCAGCAACGGGACCTCTCTATGTAAATGGAGCAGTCTCGGGGGACGTCCTGAAGGTTGAGATTTTGAAAATTGATTTGGCTGATCAGGGAGCCATCTGCGAGGGACCTGGAGAAGGAGTTACCGGAAAGGCAATCCACGATGAGGCAACAAAAATTGTTCCTGTCAGAGGACGCGAACTGGTTTTCAATGATCGGCTGAACTTCCCTATCCGTCCGATGATTGGGGTA
Source organism: Lachnospiraceae bacterium UBA7729 (assembly GCA_002482005.1). Taxonomy (GTDB): domain Bacteria; phylum Bacillota; class Clostridia; order Lachnospirales; family Lachnospiraceae; genus Porcincola. The sequence goes on from DLFD01000009.1 coordinate 51,882, forward strand.
ATCGGCACCGCTCCTGCAGATGGTAAGGCGGTCGATACCGGAACGCCAGATCTCCATGGTGGCAACATGGATTGCAATCAAATTGGAGAAGGAGCAACGCTTTATCTCCCGGTGAATGTCCCCGGTGCGTTGCTGCAGATGGGCGATATGCACGCCAGAATGGGAAACGGAGAGGTATGCGTCTGCGGAGTCGAGATAGCAGGCAGGATTCATACAAGAGTAACTGTCCTGAAAGGCTGTACACTTCCGACTCCGTTTCTTCTTCGAGATGGCAAAGCCATGGCGATCTACTCGGCAAAAACCCTGGATCAGGCTGCGGAAGGCGCAACGCTCCGGATGAGGGACTTTCTGATAAAGGAAGTAGGAATGGATGAACATGAGGCAGGTTTTCTTCTCAGCACTGTAGGTGACGTGGAAATCTGTCAGTGTGTGGATCCCAATCGGACTTGTCGGATGGAAATACCAGTCTATGTAACAGAGCGGTATGGCTATCAGTTCGTCTGATGACTTGACTGCTGATTCACTTTACGGCTTGGCTGCCGGCTCCCCAGACAGTGTGATTACCTGTTAGCCTGACCCTTTGAATAATATGTTGACTCGTGTGGATTGGAGAAGGCCATGAAAAAGTACGTTCTGAAAAGAATACTGCAGTTTCTGATCACGATGCTGATCGTAAGTGTCCTGATTTTTGTCATGGTGAGGCTTTCCAGAACAGATCCGCTTGCCGCGATTGTCGGAGGCAAGCAAACGACGCCGGAGATTCTGGCGCAGTTGAAGACAAAGTTCGGTCTGGACAAACCGGTGGTAGCTCAGTATTTTTCCTGGATCGGCGGTTTCCTTCATGGGGATCTTGGGATGAGCTTTAAATATCAGGCACCTGTAAGTGGTCTCCTGACTGCCAGACTTCCGGTAACCCTGGGACTTGTTTTCTTTGCATCCATCATCGCCATGGTCGTCGCAATCCCTCTTGGTGTTGTAGCAGCGCGGCATAAGGATTCTCCTTTCGATGTCATCAGCTCTGTTATATGCCTGGTTCTGGCAGGGACCCCTCCTTTCCTGATGTCCCTGATCTTCATCTTATTTCTGGCACGGTTTTTCCCAAGCTATCCTTTTACCGGATCGTTTGAAACCGTTCCCCAATATCTGCTCAGGATGTTGGCTCCATCGATCGCTCTATCCTTCACTATGATTGCCCTCTCCTTCCGGATGATGCGCTCGAACATGATCGAACAGATGCAAGCACAGTACACGATGACCGGCAAGGCAAAAGGTCTTCCTCCCAAGGTCATTTCCTGGAGGCATAACTTCCGCAACGCGATCATTCCAGTTCTGAGCGTAGCTTCCATTCAGTTTGGTTCTCTGATCGTCGGATCTGTCCTGGTTGAGACCGTTTTCTCCCTGTCTGGGCTTGGGACTCTTCTGATCGACAGCATCAAGGCAAGCGATTATGCAGTCGAGCAGGATATCATGATGCTGTTGGTGGCCCTGTTCCTTATTATTAGCTTGGTCGTCGACCTGCTCTATGCCCTGATTGATCCGAGAATCAGGCTTAAATGAAACCCGCGTCGGCAGAAGAAGGCAGAAAAGAGTGTTGTATGGCTTTTCCGCTGCGTGCAAAAACTATAAGGAAACTTTGCAGAAAGGTGGCAACATGGGTGCATCAAAAAAGAAATCATATGGCAGGTTCTTCACAGTTCCTGTGGTCATCTCCCTGTCGATTCTGATCTTCTTGCTATTGTGCATCATATTCGCTCCGTTTATCACGAAAACTGATCCTAACGCTTTGGATCTGTTGAATGTCCTGAAAGGTCCATCGAAAGAGCACCTTCTCGGAACTGATAAAACAGGGCGTGATATCTTCACGAGGATTCTCTACGGGGGCAGAACGTCCCTGCTGTCAGCTCTCGGCGTTGTCATGATCTCTGTCGTCATCGGTATCCCAACAGGCCTTATTTCCGGGTACTATGGTGGAAAAGTGGACATGATCCTCATGAGGATCTGCGATGTTGTCGTATCTTTTCCAGCACTGCTCCTTGCCTTTATCTTCGTGGCAGCTTTTGGAAGGGGACTTGGCAATGCTGTCTTAGCGCTTGGTATCGTATATGTCCCGATGCTTGCCAAGCTGACAAGATCTCTGATGTTGGTGGAGAAAAATAAGACCTATGTAGAGGCCGCCTACTCCATTGGCTATTCCGACCGTAAGATTATTTTCCACGAAATCTTCCCAAATTGTCTTCCAACGATTCTGGTCGAACTGACCTTGGACCTTGGCTATGCGATCTTGGATCTCGCCTCTATGAGTTTCCTAGGGCTTGGCGTTCAGCCGCCAACCTCCGACTGGGGTTACATGCTGGAGGAAAACCGGGCTTTCCTCACTACGAGTCCACTGATGGCAATTTCTCCCGGTATTGTGATCATTGTATTTGTTGTCTGCCTGAATGTATTCGTTGACGGAGTCGAGATGTATTCGGATCCTTCCAGACGCAGGATGCCTTCCATGAAAAAGCTGAAAAAAAGGATGGAGCTGATAGAACATGCGTGAGAACATCATATCAATTAAAGGTCTGAAAGTTGGAGTTGCCAGTACATCCGGCTATGTCTATGCAGTCCGCAACATCAACCTCGATGTGAGAAAAGGGGAGATTCTTGGACTGGTTGGGGAATCCGGGTGTGGAAAATCCATGACCGCCAAATCGATTCTGCGCCTTCACGACGAAAAAAGAACAGAATACCAAGGCAAGATCATCTATGAGAATGGAAAAGACATTCTGAACATGAAGGAGAAAGAGCTGGAGCAGATTAGAGGCAGCCATATCGCCATGATCTTCCAGGATCCCATGACGACCCTGAATCCCTTGATGAAAATTGGAAAGCAGATGATGGAAATGTTCCGTTACCATACATCTCTTTCTCAGGAGGAGGCCAAAGCAAAGTGCCTGAAGCTTCTGGAGAGTGTGGGTGTCACCCCAGCTGAGGATCGCTTCGAGAATTATCCCTTCCAGCTGTCCGGTGGCCAGCTGCAGCGTGTATCAATCGCGATGGAACTGGCTCTTGACCCGGAATTGCTGATTGCGGACGAACCAACGACAGCGTTGGATGTGACCATGCAGGCTCAGATTCTGGACCTATTACGCAAGCTTCAGAAAGAAAGTGGGGCGAGCATACTCATCATCACCCACAATTTTGGAGTCGTCGCGGAGATCTGCGACCGGGTAGCGGTCATGTATGCGGGTCAGATCGTAGAGACGGGTGAATCCATGGATATTTTCTATCATCCGAGGCATCCTTACACGATTGATTTGATTGGAAGCATCCCGAAAGCCGGTCTCAACGGACAGAAACTGACCACAATTCCGGGCGCCCCTCCTCAGTTGAACCGTCCGATCACCGGGTGTCCTTACGCTGCCAGATGCAGATACGCAGATGAAATGTGCTTCACAAAGGCGCCGGATCTTCAGACGCTGGAAAATGGACACACGTATCTTTGCAGTAAGGCGGATCTGACCGGCGAGGAGGCAGTATGAGTGAAGCTTTGATCCAAGTCTCCCATCTGAAAAAATATTTCCAAGTTCCAAAGCACAAAGACCTGTTTGTCAGGGCAGTTGACGATGTCAGTTTCGATATCCCAGAGGGGGAGATTGTCGGTGTCGTCGGAGAATCCGGATGCGGTAAATCCACCCTGGGAAGATGCATTATGCATCTGACGGACGTGACATCTGGTAGCGTGACATACAAGGGGAAAGACATTTCCGGAATCGGGAGAAAAGAGATGAAGGAATACCGGCGCCATATGCAGATGGTCTTCCAAAACCCTTATTCTTCCTTCAATCCCAGACATACAATTGGCGGGACCCTGATGGATGTCACGAAAGAGTACGGGATGAATAAAAAAGAGGGTCAGGAGCGAATCGTCGATCTGGTAGGGCAGATTGGACTGGATCCAGTCGTTCTTGCCAGAAGGCCTTCTGAGCTTTCGGGTGGCCAATTGCAGAGGCTTGCCGTAGCCAGAGCTCTGATTGTAAATCCGAGCTTCATTCTGGCGGACGAAGCTGTATCTGCGCTGGATGTATCGGTGCAAGCGCAGATTCTAAATATGATCATGGACCTGAGGCAAGAGTACCACCTGACCATGATGTTCATTTCCCATGACCTGACAGTTGTGGAGCATGTCAGCGATGAGGTGGTCATCATGTACCTAGGGAAAGTGATGGAGAAGGGGAAGGCCGTTGAACTGTTTGATAATCCCCTCCATCCATACACGGAGGCGTTGATGTCAGCTAAGCCCAGGGAGAAGCCAGACCAAGAAACGAACCGAATCATTCTCAACGGAGACGTGCCCAATGCTATCAATGTTCCACCCTACTGCAGGTTCTGCACAAGGTGCCGGGATTTTATCCCGGGCGTGTGCGACAAAGTCGCACCACAGCTGAAACAGGTTTCCGGGGACCACTGGGTAGCGTGTCATAAGATTTGCCCGGCGTAGTGAAAGCAGTAACCCGCCGGGCATAGCTAGAGGGAAATCACGCGAAGAAAAAGGAGGTATCAGAAATGGCAGAAATCAAGGAAGGATATATTCCATTCCGGGGATACAGAACTTATTATCGGATCGTGGGGGTGTGCCAGGAGGGCAAGCTGCCCTTGCTCGCGTTGCACGGCGGCCCTGGTTGTGCACATGATTATCTGGAATCTTTGGACGCGATCGCCGACAAGTATGGTCGCCAAGTCATCTATTATGACCAGTGTGGATGCGGAAAGTCAAGGATTCCGGAAGGAAACGCGGATTTTTATTCGTATGAGAGCTATATGGACGAGCTCGATACCGTCAGAGAAGCGTTGGGGCTGAAGAAGGTTCATCTGCTTGGACAGTCCTGGGGTGGCATGCTTGAGATGATGTATGTGACGAAGAGGCCTTACGGATGGATCGCCAGTATGACAGTCGCCTCCTCGCCGGCGAGCGCAGCCATCTGGGTCAAGGAGGCCAACCGGTTGAGAAGTTATTTGCCGGAAGATATGCAGAAGGCATTAATCCAGGCTGACAAAGACGGGGACTACAGCAGGCCTGAGGTCGTAAAGGCTAGTGCCGAATATTACCGCAGACATGTCTGCAAACTGGACCCGTATCCAGACTTCGTATCTAGAAGTTTCGACCAGATGGGGGAAGACTACTTCGTCATGCAGGGGGCCAGCGAATTCGTCATCACCGGAAAGATGAAGGATTATGACGTGACCGAGGGACTTCCTCATGTGAAGCTTCCTACTCTTGTCACATCAGGACAGCTGGATGAAGCGACTCCGCTGATTGCAAAGCAGGTGACGGACTTGATTCCCGGCGCGAGATGGGAGCTCCTCGAAGGAGGCACCCACCTGTGCCATGTAGAGTACCCAGAGCTGTTCAACAGCATCGTTGAGAAGTTTCTGGAAGCTCATGAGTAAGGCAGCTATGGCAATTGCTGCAAAAGCCATTTTTGAATATGCCAATTATGGCAGGAGGAGGAACAATATGAGAAAACGAGGAAAGAAAACCGCTTCATTGCTGCTCAGTATGTGCCTTACCACCGCTACAGTCCTAGGAGGGACGGCACTGCCGGCCTTTGCGGGTGAGACGGAGACAGCACCTTCCGGATCAGACACCCTGACCTGGATTCTGACGTCTGATATCAATTCCATGGACCCGACACAGGCTTACGATGATGTCACCAACATGGTCGTCAACCAGGTCACGGAGGGTCTTCTGAACTTTGATACTGACAACAAGCTGATCACGAATTTGGCTAAAGACTGGAAGTGCGTGGATGCGACCACCTACACCTATGATGTCAGAGATGATATTACCTTTTCCGACGGCAATAAGATGACCATGGACGATGTCCTCTTCTCCATCGACCGCAATATGGACCCGGCAGTTGCCTCCTTGGTCGGTTGGATGTATGATTCTGTCGATTCCATCGAACAGACAGGTGACTGGCAGATTACGGTCAAGCTGAAGCAGGCGGATGCCACCTGGCAGTACGCTTTCGCAACGACTGCAGGACATATCATCGAGAAAGCAGCATTTGAAAAAGACGGATCGATTGTCGGAACCGGAGCTTACAAACTTGACAACTGGGATTCTGGGAACCAGATTGTACTTGTCCGCAATGATGACTATACGACTAGCACAGACCCGATCTTCTTCAACAAGATTGTTTACAACATCATCTCCGAGGATACGACCAGAGTTGAGGCTTTGACTTCTGGACAGGCAGACTTCTCCCTGAATCCGCCGCTGGATATGATTCCACAGCTTGAGGAGTCCGATACCGTCGATGTCAACATGTTCGATACTTTCGGAATCGACTTCCTTGCTTTTAATACTAAGAAGGCACCGTTTGATGATGTCAATGTCAGAAAGGCAATTGCATCTGCCATCGATACCGATTCCATCTACGACAGCCTGCTTTCTACTACCTGTAGCAGATCAACCCAGCTGCCGTTCAGCTCGGTTCTCTTCAATTCTGTCGGCGACGAGGCCGGATGGGAAGACTACGCGTCTTCTTACCGCAAATATCCGTATGATCTTGAAAAGGCCAAGGAATATCTTTCTCAGTCCGCTTATCCGGATGGATTTGACTGCAGACTTGCTGTCAACTCTTCTTCTCTGAAGAATTCGGAAGCTTTGTATATCCAGCAGACTCTTGCACAGCTGGGTATCAATGTTGAGATTGAGAAGATGACCGATGTCGACAACTACAATATCCAGTTCGGCTCTACTTGGGACAGCAGTAATGACTGCAGAGACTATGATATGGGCTTCTTCACTTGGTATGCGGATTATCCGGATATTTCCGGAAACCTTGTACCGCTGTTCCTCAGCAAGAACGCAGAGGTCGGCGGCTCCAATACCTCTGGCTACAGCAACGACGATGTTGACCAGCTTCTGGAAGAGCAGTTGACCAAGACAGACGGTGCTGAGCGTCAGGAACTGATGGAGAAAGCACTTGACATCATCGGCGAGGATGTTCCGATGGTCATCATGGACTACCCGAAGCAGGGTGCTCTTGAGAACAAATCCCTCCACAACTTCCAGGTCAATGCATCTTACGTATGGAACATCTATGTACGTCAGATGAACCGGTCATGAAGCTAAGCGCAAGCACAGGCTCTGGAACTTATACATTTGACTCGCTCCGGGAAGTCATGGGTAAAGCCAGTGACTTCCGGAACGGGGACAGATTGGCATAGACAGCCGCCAGCACTACTTCGGAGCGAATTGCTGCGAAGAGAGTCCTGGCGGCTCTCACTGTCTCAGACATCACGGAACATCCTGCGGTCGACTACGAGAAGGATTCCGTGACCCGGATCATTCTGGATGACATGGATCTGATGCTGGGCGGAAGCAAGATGCATATCGAAACGGTCTGGAATACAACCATTGGCGGAAGCGAGGTTCTGGCAAGCCGTCTTCAGCCCAGCCATCCGACGGACAGCCCGAATGGAATCGCTTCCTCACTTCTGGAAATAGGCACTCATTGGTAATCAGGTTCTTCATATGTTGAGGGGACGGCCTAAGTATACATCGGAACTGAGGCAGATCTCCGATGTTCTTGAACTGATCAATTATTGCAAACGCACAATCGAAAGCTATCTTCAGGCCATCTTTGAGTGCTGCACATGGCTTGAGGGCTTGTTTGCCATGCAATAAAAATGCTAAAAGCCGTTTCAAAAATCTGGATTTTGTATTATCATCCCCTCAAAGTGTCAGTCGGAGATTGATCTCCGGCAAGGGGTAAAAAGCTTTCTCTATAAGCGGAACCTGTTCTCCTTTTCATTCCTCCCATGCGTCTGCGTAGAACCCCCTGCTTTTTTCATTTACGAGCGCCGTGTTGCGGATCTCAAAAGCGCCTGTCAACCGGATATCATCGGAAGACGATCCGATCCTGACACTCATGCTGCCCTCTTCGACGATCCAATCCATATTCTTGTCATCATGCAGAAGGAATCCGGAAGGACAGTCATCCCGTAGCAGAGGATCAGCACATCAGGTATAGATAGTGACTCAGAATTGCAGGATGCCTGATATTGCAGCTGTACCACATAGTCGTATTGTGATATCCTACGACTATATGGAGGTAATGATATGATCCATTTACAGGAAACAATTCGTCCTTCTGCTGATCTGCGCAATCACTACAGTGAGATATCCAGACAATGCAGAGATGACAGAGAAGCTGTCATCATAACAGTCAATGGCCGGGGTGATACGGTATCGCTGTCTTATGAAGAATACAGGAATATGAAGGCACGTCTGCAGCTGCTCGAGACACTTGCGGAGGCGGAAGAAGATGTCCGTATGGGACGTGTCGCTCCTGTCCGGGACACATTTGATGATCTGCGCAGACAGTTGAAGGGAGAATAACGTGCATTACAACATTATTCGCACTGATACTGCCGACGCAGGTATCCGTCAGATCGTCCTCTACATTGCCCAGAACTTCGGTACGGATGTCGCGCTTGGGAAGCTGGATCAACTGGAATCAGGTATCCTGGTTCTCGAGAGCAATTCTTATATAGGGGCGGATCCGAAATATCCTGTTGTCAACCAACTCGGCATCACAGATACCGAGGATCCCCGTTTTGTATTCCTGAAAAAGATCGGGCAGGCGAACATTATCTGCGCGAGAAGAAGGCCGAAGTACGTCGGAGGCGCAAGAGCGCTCTAGGATGAGAGGCTGATGTAAGCCGGCTTTTGCGGCAGCCTGTTGCGGAAACCGTTTCCCGGATTCCTGCAGGAAAACCAGGACCAGATCCGGGACGTCTCTCCGAATGGGGTCAGGGACCAGCTATTGAACCAGCTCTCCCCCGGTTCCTCCTTCTCGACCGAAAGCCCCCGGCTCAGCCAGGCAAGATTCCCTTCCCTGCACAGAAAAGCAACCGGGGCCCTGTTTTCAAGCCGGCGACTGCAAAATAGTTGTATTCCGAAGTCCGGATGATATCCCTGATCATTCCGGTAAATGCCGGGTCTGCCGGATCTGCATTTCTGCCGATCACATCAGGAAGTACCATGTCTTCAAGACCTGCCTGGCCTTTCGCCATTCCGGGGCAGCAGGCTTTGATTCTCCCCACTGTTTTTTCCCCGTCCGGTGCGATCAAAAAGATCCGGTTCTCCACGAGATTATTCGCAAAGCCCATCAGCCCGAAGGCTTCCCGGACCAGCAGTCTTCCCAGCCGGCGGCTCCGGCCGTACCTTCTGACACCTGCTCGACAGGCTATGCCGGCAACTACACCTGCACTGCACCGCACTATCTGCAGATCCGCGCCGGCCGCAGCACCAGGTACAGAGTCCGTGGCCGCATCTACCCCGGAAGACGCGTATATGTCACCTCCGTCAGCGGCGGCTGGGGCAAGGTCAGCTATAACGGTGTCACCGGATATGTAAGCATGAGCTACCTCAGAAGATAACTTCACCCGGTTTCGGCTTCTGCCCGGCTGCAGCCATTTCCGGACAGAAGCCACAGACAGAACCGATGCTTTCACCCCAGGTCCTGAAGCCCGAAACGGGCCTGCTCCTGGGGCGAAAGTTTTTGTTTCTCCGTCAGGTCTTCAGCCTTCCCGATCAGCTGCTTCAGGGACCAGACCGGATAACAGTATATCCCGTAGGAACCATCTTCGGATACCTGCCCGAAATCATAGACGTTCTTTGTCTCATCGCAGTAGACCGTGCCGGAAAAACTCCGCAACGCGATCCACTCCTTCGTATCGACCAGCAGAAAGGTCCTGTCAGCCTGATACTGCGCCTTCTGTTCAAAAAGCGCCATTCCATCCCCGATCGTATGTACACCGACCGGGGCATCCTGTACAAACGGCGCATCCAGCGCCTCAAATCTTCCCAGAACTTTCCCTGTCCCGGGATCACACCGGATCACTTCATTCTGAGTCGTGAAGATAAGAAGTTCTCCATCGTAAAATACACATCCGGCGATTTCAAATCCGGAAGCTTCCATGTCGGTCACCGCTCCGGTCCCGGAATCTTTGACCGCCACAAGACCGGAGTTTCCGGACTTTTCCGTGCTTCCGTCCGCAAGATTCACCCGATACCGCTCTGCCGGGTCAACTCCGTCCGTCACGTAACAGCTCTGTCCATCCCCGGAAAGGCCGTCAAACCTCAGATCAGGAAAATCGTTCTGTGAAAATGAGAGCCTGCTTGTCCACTTGAGTTCATCTTTTTGCGGATCCACGCAAAGCAGCAGCCCCTCCCCTTTCTCATTCTGAAGGGGCACCGCGGCAAACAGCAGTTTTCCGTCTGCCTCCATAGAGTCCGTGACAGAGTAGTCCCATGGAAGACCGCTGCTGCCGTACTTTGTTCCGGAGACAACCTCAAAATCAGGGTCTCCGCCCTGTCTGATGATTCCTGCTTCCTTTCCCTGCACCACGACGTAGCTGCTCGCCCCAAGGCGAGACAGGCTGCCGGAGGCCATCCAGGGCTTCTGGTTCGTGTGTACAAGAAGGTCTGCTTTCTCTCCAATCGGAACCTGCGAGACAAGGACCCAGTCTCCTCCTTCCCAGGGCTGAAGAATATCCCGCCCGTCTTCAAGACAGACGTCCGTATAATCCCGGTCAGATTCCCCGACCGAAAGGATCTTTCTGTCATATGTGGCAGAGCTCAATGTCTTTCCGTCATCCAGACTGATCTTCCAGACACTGTAGTCGGATGCAGCGGTCAGGCAGGCCGCGCCAGCATCGTCAAGGCCCGGTCCTGTTTCTGCATCCGCATCGCCAGAATCCTGGTCCGGCTCCTCATCCGGAAGCTGCAGGATGGAAATGTCCCCGGCTCCGGTTCCGTCATCCGGGTTCGCACTCCAGACGATTTTCCCGCTTTCCGGATCCAGTGCATAGAGGAAACCGGCAGCTTTTCCCTCCCCATACGACAGGATCGAGAAGATAAATTTCCCTCCGGCCTCTATCGAGCAGACCGCCGCATTCCCCATCCCGTCCTCTTCCTCTTCAGGGGCTGGAACGGAGATGACCTTGTTTTCCTCAAGATCCCACAGCATGAAAGATACTTGATTCATGTTCTCTGCCGCAAATGCTGCCCATCTTCCGTCCGGGCTTGCCGACGGGCAGAGAAACGAATTCTCACCGCTGATGCCTTCCGGGGCCAAATACTCCTTTCTGCTCCAGGTCTCTCCGTCCAGTCTCTCCAGAATAACCCCGCCTTCCGGCGGTAATGTCGAATCCTGTGTCCGGGCGAGCACAAGATCCGGCTTTTCCGTATCCTTGCCCGGGAGAACGAGCACCCCGGACGTATAGTACCTGTTTCCTGCAAATGTTTCCGACCTCTCCTCTTTTCCGTCCAGAAGACCGATCTCCGTCAGGCAGAAATGCTCCAGATCTTCCCCATTGCTGCGGATCAGGATCGATTCCCCGCCATAGGGCATGATGTATTGCTGCATGTCATCAGAAGTAAGCCAGGTATTCCCGACCGAATAGGTCTTCCGGAAAAGTTCCTCCCCGGACACACTGTCCGTCACCGCGACCTGTCCCAGTTCATCGACCGTGACCAGACGATTAACCTCTTCAAAACACCGGGCATAAAGGATCCCACTGTCCGAATAAGTCCGCACCGTCTGCAGCCTGTCCTCTCCGCTCCAGGGGTTGTCATATGACAGCGTCGAGGATGCCAGAGCCCGGTAAAGTTCCGGGTATCGTTCGTCCCCGATCTTTTCAAGACCGGCAGCAGCTTCCAGGGCAAGCAGCCTCGCAAGTACGCCGTGACCGTCCTTTTGCTCGTTTTCCGATGCCTGAGCCAGATAAGAGCTCCGCCCCCTGATCAAGGCCTTGTTTTTGATCTCCAGCTTCCTGCTTCCGTCGATCACGATTCCTGCGATCACGGCAAGGACCGCCATCCCCATACCCATGCGGGCAGCCAGGACCCTCATCTCATGCTGATGCAGCCGCTGCATCAGCTGGTCCAGTCCGCAGCCAAGCAGCGCGGCGGCAAGTCTGGCTGTCTCTGTCCGCTTCTGCACCTTCTTCCCTGTCTGTGATTCCGGACGAAAGTCACAGGAGAGCGGTTCTGCCGGATTCCCCTCCTCGTCCTCAAGAAGGATCGATGGTATGATCCGGCCAGGATCAATGCCATCCGCGAGAACGGTAACGACATGTTTTTTGTCGTGCGCCGTCAGGAAAAAACGGATCTCCCTCTCGACCCAGAGCGACTCCGCGGTATGAGTCGAGCAGATGACGATCAGGAAATCTGCCTCGGTGAGGACCTTCCTGATATCTTCCCCGATATCATGCGTAACAGGAAGCTCATTTTCATCCCGAAAGATTCTTCCGATCCGCTTTATCCCGGTCTGGCGCCTGATTTCCTTCGGAATCCGGAAATGTTCCAGTCTCCGCTGTACCTCCCTGGCCACAGCTGTATCGGCTTCCGCATGCCGGTAGGAGATAAATGCGCGGCATCTTTCCTGCTTCTCTGGTGCAAAGCCACTCGTCATACTGCTGCTCCTCACTGTTATACGGGCTTATCGCCTGTTCTGCTTTCTCCCCTCATCATCGTACTACAGCTATTTGAAATTAACAATGCGGGCCGGACATTCCTGTCCGGCCCGTGATATCTACTGTTGAATAAATGAAGGGGCTGTGCAGCAGGGCTACACCATCGTTCCCCTCAAGGTCTATTTCAAGGGATCTCCTGCCAAAGCCAGCAGAGCCAGTAACGACCTGTAAGGATGATAACAGATTAATTTATGGGCTGCCCCGTGGGCGGCTCATTTTTTTACATATGATTTACGGGAAATTTATATGAACTATTTCTTCCTGTGATAGCTTCGATGCGGTGGAAAAAACATCCTGGATGAAGAAACATCCTGGATGGGAAACATTTAATAAACAGAAACATTCCGCCGCAGAAGATGACCAATAATTCAGGAGGAAAACATGAAGAAGAGAATCTACGCAGCCGCTGCCGTTATCCTTTCCGCAGCTATGAGCATGGGACTTGCAGCTGTCACATTTGCAGATGACGGCGACTTGAACAGCAAGACGCTCGACGAGATCACCGCCGCCGCCAAGGAAGAGGGCGACATCCAGTCCGTCGGCATGCCGGACAACTGGGCAAACTGGGGCAATGCATGGGCTGCGATCAAGGACCAGTATGGCATCACCCACACAGACGCAGATATGTCCTCGTCCGAAGAGCTGCAGATGTTCGCGACAGAAGGAGAGAACGGAACAAAGGATATCGGAGACGTAGGACAGGCATTTGGCCCGCAGGCGATCGAGCAGGATCTGGTACAGGGCTATAAGACCTCTTACTGGGACGCCGTTCCGGACTGGGCCAAGGGAGAGGATGGAAAATGGATGATCGCCTACACGGGCGCTACCACTTTCCTGACCAACACGGACCTGGTAAAGGAAGCCCCGACATCCTGGGCTGACGTCAAGGACGGCGACTACAAGGTCTCCATCGGCGATATCAACGGTGCTACCGCTCAGGCAGCCATCGTCGCTTCCAACTTCGCCTTCGGCGGAGATTTGGACAACCTGGACCCGGCATTTGAATTCTGGACCCAGATGGCAGGCGACGGCAGGATCAACTCCGTCGATATCACACAGCAGAACTTCGAGACGGGCGAGGTCCCCATGGGGGTCATCTGGAGCTTCAACGCAGTCACATACGCAAATGCCATCACCCAGTATAAGATGCAGTACAACATCCCCAGCGACGGCGCCATCCTGTCCGGATATGCATCCGTCATCAACAAGTACGCACCTCATCCGAACGCAGCTGCCCTTGCGCGTGAATACTTCTTCAGCGATGAAGGACAGGCTAATCTGGCTGCCGCAGGCGGAATCCCGACCAGAACAGACGTAGAGATCCCGGAAGACGTACAGAACGCTTCCTTCCACACGGAAGATTACGCCAACGCAAAGCCCATGGAAGACACCGACGCTTACACGGCTGCATGCGAGAAGATCGTCGAGAGATGGCAGAACGAGATCGTTCCGCTGCTGGCCCAGTAATCAAAGTAATCGAAGTAATCTGAGTAATCTGAGTAATCACAGTAAACGCAGTAAACGCAGGATAATTGAGCGGCCCTTTCCATACAAGGAGGATCGCATCCCGAAAAGTCATGTCACGATCGCGGCATGACTTTTCGTATAGGAAATATTATGAAGAAAAAAAGATCCATTTATCTCCTTGCCCTGCTCCCTTTTCTGGTCCTGACTGTCATGTACGAGATCATTCCCCTGATCGGAGTGGTCATCAGCAGCTTCATTTCCGATGAAAATGGGGCGGTCACCGCCGCCAACTATGGGACGGTGTTTTCAAAGCTTCTTTATCAGAAGGCTATGCAGAACAGCCTGAAGATATCCACCCTTTCTTCGCTGGCCGGCATCCTGATCGCCTTTCTTGGGGCCAGGTCCTACTATGAAAAAAGAGGAAAACTGGGTCAGATCTTCATGACCATCCTCAACATGGTCTCCAATTTCGCCGGCATCCCGCTGGCCTTTGCCTACATGATCCTGCTTGGAAATGCGGGCGTCATGGTCCAGCTGGGGCGGAAGATGGGCATAGATGCCCTTGCCAATTTCAACCTTTATTCGTCAAATGGCATGACTTTCATGTACATCTACTTCCAGATACCGCTGGCCACCCTGCTCTTGATCCCGGCCTTTGACGGCATCCGCAAGGAATGGCAGGAGGCGGCCCTGCTTCTGGGGGCGGGAAAGGGCACCTTCTGGCTCAAGGTCGGAATCCCGGTCCTCATGCCTTCCATCCTGAGCACCTTCAGCGTTCTTTTTGCAAATGCACTTGCGGCATATGCAACTGCCTATGCCCTGATGATGAACATGCTTCCCCTTCTTCCCATCCAGATCGCCGGCTGCTTCGTCGGTGATGTAAAGATGCAGAGAGGACTTGGCGGAGCTCTGTCTGTGGTCATGATGCTGATGATGGTGGTCATGATCTTCATCACCAATACCATAAGCAGGAGATTCCAGAAAGGAGAGGCTGTAAAATGAAAAAGAGAAAAGGCCTCAGCACCGTCTTTATCGTCATCGTCCTGATCTGGCTCCTGGTCCCCCTCCTGGTCTCACTGATCTACTCTCTGTTTGAGAACTGGGCCGGAATCGTGCCCAAAGGCTTCACCCTTCAGGCATATGCTTCGGTTCTGACGGACCCTCAGTTCGGCAAGGCTCTCCTTGACACGGTCCTGATCTGCATCGTGCCCATCCTTCTCACAAATGTCATCGTGCTTCTGGCTCTCTTCGTGGTCACGGCCTATTTCCCCAGGCTTGAGAAATATGTGCAGATCATCTGCATGGTCCCCTATACGGTCCAGGGCGTCATCCTTTCTGTCAGTATCCTTTCCCTCTATGTAGGCGGAAAAGGCTTTTTCGCCAGCAGGGTGGTCATGCTGACCGGAGCCTACTGCATCATCATCCTTCCCTACGTCTACCAGGGAATCCGCAACAGCATGCGGTCCGTCAACATGCCCATGCTGCTGGACGCCGCCCAGATGCTGGGCTGCTCCAGGATAGAAGCCTTCTTCAAGGTGGTCGTTCCCAACATCATGTCGGGAATCATCGTGTCGTCTTTGCTTGCGGTCGGCATCATTTTCGGGGACTATGTCCTCATCCGCAACCTGGCAGGCTCTACGGTGACCAATCTGCAAATGTACCTCTACCAGGTCATGAAGGCGGACAGCAGAAAATCCAGTGCTACATTTATCCTGATCATGCTGGTCATGTTCCTGATCACGACCGTGGTGCTGGTCCTCAAGGCGAAAAATGACAAAGGGAAGAAGGAGAGATGACATGGCTGAATATATCCGTTTTGAACATATCTGCAAGAATTTCGGAGAAAAAAAGGTCCTGAAGGACATAGACCTTGGGATCGAAAAAGGAGAGCTGGTCACTTTGCTGGGGCCTTCCGGATGCGGAAAAAGTACTCTGCTCAGGATCCTGTCCGGCCTTGAGGACGCTACATCCGGCAAGGTATACCTGGACGGGAAGGACATCACCAATGTGGCTCCCCAGAACAGGGACATAGGCATGGTCTTTCAGCACTACAGCCTCTTCCCCAACATGAACGTCAGGCAGAACGTGGCATTCGGCCTGAAAAAGAAGGGGATAGCCAAGGATGAGATCAGAGAGGCAGTGGACCGCATGATCGACATCGTAGGTCTGTCGGAAAATGCCGACCAGTATCCTTCTCAGCTTTCCGGAGGCCAGCAGCAGAGGGCGGCCCTGGCAAGGGCCCTTGTAACCAAACCCAAGGTGCTGCTTCTGGACGAGCCCCTTTCCGCCATAGACGCCCTGCTTCGGCATTCCCTGCAGGTGGAGATCCGCAGGATCCAGAAGGAGCTCAACATTACGGCAGTCTTCGTCACCCACGACCAGGAGGAAGCCATGGTCATGAGCGACCGCATCAACCTCATGCACGACGGAAAGATCGAGCAGTCGGCAAGGCCCATCGACCTTTACACAAATCCCCAGTCAAAGTTCGCGGCTACATTCATAGGCCACTACAACGTACTTGCGACAGAAAAATTTGTCAGCATCATGACGGGTCAAAGACCGGTCGGGAAAGACCTCTCGAGAAGCCAGACCATAGCCTTCCGGCCGGAGATCATAGGGATCAGCAAATCGGCTCCTGCAAATGTACCTGCGGATGTCTATCTTCTGAAGGGGAAGGTGAGCATGAGCCTGCCGCACGGAAACTTCCTCAGGTACAATATCAGTTGCGGACAGACTCAGATAGATGTGGACACCCTTTTCAACAGGGACAAGCTTTACGAGGACGGGGCAGAAGTCTATCTGCAGATCCCGGCAGAGTCCTGCATACTCTTCTGAAGATAAAGAACTTCCTGCAAACCGATAAAGTCAGCCTCGCTCATGCCGCCTGCGATTGGCGGCATGAGCTGAACAAAGGCCATCTCATTTGGGGTAAGGGGAAAACTGCGCTGAAAAATGGAGAACGATGAAAAACGGACAAAAAGAGAAGGATGCGAAGAAGCGCTTTCACGTTTCTTCACATCCTGTCTTTGCCCTGGCTATTCCCGAATACAGCTGCCTGTAAATACTTCCCAGGATCCGCTGATGTCTCACCGAAGGCGCTGACATGTCATAAAATACTCCGTCGATCAGTTCTACCCTTCGCTCATCAGGCAAAGCAAGATAGTCTTCGAGCGTATAGTTTCCCTCTCCTTTTGACCCTGGCGGCCCAAGATGGTAGAAATCCGGACTTTCACTGACTCCGGAGAATGCAGTCGTGCCTTTTTTTCCGGCAGCGCCTCCAGGCCCGGAACCTTCTTCCGTTTCCGGCCGGCCCGGCACTTTCAGCATCCCCGCGACTACCTCTACCACCGAATGCTATAATGGAAGGAACGAATTCCTCCATAAATATTTCAAAGCCAGCGCGAATCTGTACGGAATCCTCCTGGCCGAGCGCCTCGATCCGGGAGTTCATCGCGATCCACAGTGAGAGGAAGCATCTGATCATCTTCATCCTCGGTTGGCTTGTATCCCTGATTCCGTTTTATTTGCTGCTGGCGGAGATGAGCAGATAATGTGCTTCAAAATATTCAGGAGGGTGTCCGTCTCTGAGCTGGATCACATTTCCGCTATCTTCTCCGCGCAGTATTTGCTGTTGCCTGTGGCAGAAAAGTACACTCCTAAAAATCTTCTTCCACGCCAAGCATCCAGTCCAGCGCATTCTTCTTTCGGATCCCGCTGTAGTTGGCATTCGGTGCAATTTCATCCAGTGTGAGAAGATATTTGGGATACTGGTCTGGTATGCCTTTGAATGCTTTGAGCTCCCGCTCAAGGACATTCGGGTCCATCACAGTTTCTGCAACCTGATAGTAAATAATCCCGTCCGGTGTTTCCGCGACAAAGTCAACCTCGCCTCCCGGAACCTGGCCTACACAGACCCGATACCCACGGTGCAGCAGTTCAAGATAGACCACATTCTCCAATACATGTCCGAGATCACGGGAAGTATCACCGACAAGCAGGCGGCGAAACGCAGGATCCACCAGGTAATATTTGCTGTTCGTCTTCAGCAGATTCTTGCCCCGTATGTCATAGCGGTCTGCCTGATAGATCAGAAGGCTGTCCTTCAGCCCATGCAGGAATCTTTCGACTGTTTTATTGTCTGTCCGCCTGCCGTCACTCGTCAGTGTATTCGCTATTTTATTTGGCGATATCAGGCTGCCGATATTCGCTGCCAGATACCTCATAATTTTTTCAAGAAGTGCCGTATCCCCGGATCCGATTCGATGAAGGGTATCTTTCACCAGGATGGTATTATAGATACCGGACAGGTAATCCCGGATCTCGTCATCACTTTGTCCTGTCCCTGCCAGATAGGGAAAAGAGCTTGTCCTGAGATACCGGTCATATTTCTGTGCATTCGACAGGGTTTCGTCTTTGATAGCTGAGCAAAATTCGCGAAAAGAAAAAGGCAGCATCTTCAGTTCGACATACCGGCCTGAAAGAAGCGTAGCAAGCTCCGCTGACATAAAATACCCATTGGAGCCTGTGATGTAGAGATCCACATTCTCTTTCAGGAACAGGCTGTCTACAACTTTTTCAAAATGCTGCACATGCTGAATCTCATCGAGAAAGATGTAGTTCATCCTGTCTGCCTTCAGTCTGGATATCAGATATCGATACAGGGCATGATACTCGGTCAGATCTTCGTATGCCAGATCTTCGAAGTTGACGGAGATGATCTGGTCCGGTGAGATGCCTTCCTGGACCAGGTTCATTCTGAACAGGGAAAACAGCGTCGATTTTCCGCATCGGCGGACACCGGATATTACCTTGATGATGTGGTGATTCTTATGCCGATTCAGAAAATTGATTTCTCTCGGTCTTGCAATCAGTTCCATATGCGTTCCTCCTTTTAGGATTTTACGCTCATTTCATCTTAATTTCAACTGAATCTGGTTTTTTCGCTCACATCTGTGTCCATTCGTATAATCCAAACGCATTGAACCCATTTTTTCCTTGTTCGAGAGAAGATAATCTAGTAAAATCACGATTTTCAGAAATAGCACTTTAAATTGTCCTAATTTATGGAGGCTATATGGAATGATGTGTACCCTTTGTCAAGGACATTGAGCAGGGGATTCATATCCTCTCAAAGCGGCGCAAAGCCTGATATTGGGCTATATTCCAGATCCTTAGCCTTGTAAAACTGCTCTTAGCCAGATCAACCGGGATATGTCAGATCTTCACCTTTCCCAAAAATAGATCTATCGCATTAATATGGTGCACGCCCTCCTGCTGATCACGATACCGGTCCAAAGAAATGATATACCTGGGATATCCGTCCGGTAATATTTCTGATCCCGTCTGACCGATTTTTTGCTTTTCAGATCAAAACGATTGCATTCATAGATGATCTTCGCGGACTTTAAAATACTGATATAACTCCGGACAGTTGACGGTTTTGTCTTAAGTCCCTCTTTCTCCAGCTGCTCCTTGGCTTCGTCAAGTCCGAAGTGCGTGCAGACATTCAGCGTAACGCTGATATCTCCGTGGTCTCGGCTGTCCGGAGTCTTCTCCTAAAATACATGTAGCGTCCTGGGGCCCAATGCTGGTTAAATCTTGTACCGGCTGCCGCCGCTGACCGCCTTTGCGATGGATACGCCTGGATCGTAATAAGGGATCAGCATGGCCTGCGTCGCGTGGTAGAGGTCGCTCTTACCCGGCCATACAGTTCCGAGCACCTGGTTTCTTCGGTCAAGCTGATGGAACCAGGACCCATAGACATGGTCGATCACCTTGTCATCCAGATAGGTCAGGAAATAAACATAATCCATAGCATACTGGCCTCTGCCCGTCGCGTGGTACAGGCAGGAAGATGTATTGATTGCTTCCGCCAGAGTCCAGTGCATGCGGTCATGTACGACCGGTTTCCCGTTCCAGTCCGTTGTGTAGACAATGCCGGGCTCCCCGTCTGCGTTCCAGCCGTCCATGACCGCCCGGTGATAAAGGTTCTCTGCCGCCTCGATGAAAGGTCCGGCCTTCTCCTCTTCTCCCGGGTAGGTGGACAGAGCCCACTGGGTGATCAGCCTTGCCCACTCGATGCCATGTCCCGGGGTCGCACCGTAAGGCTTGAACTGGTCGTCCGGCTTGTCCTGATTGCAGAAAAGGTCCGGCTGCCAGTCACTTGTATAGTGTTCCGGAATTCTCCAGTCATTTTCCTCCGCCCAGGCAATGACATGGCGGATGATGTTCCCTGCCCTCTTCCGGTACAGTTCCTTGCCGGTGATATCCGCGTCTGCCAGAAATGCTTCAACGGAATGCATGTTGGCATTGATTCCTCTGTAAGGATCAAGTTCTTTGAAATCCATGCTCCAGGTATCCCTGGACAGGCCCGCCTGCTGGTCCCAGAAGTACCGGTCATATGTTTCCTCTGCCAGCTGCAGAAGCCCTTCCGCCTCCGGCACCTTTGCCAGAGTGGCGCTCAAAGATGCCAGGATCACAAATGCATGTGCATAGCACTGTTTTGTCCCGAAGGGTGTCCCGTCTTTATGGACTCCGGCGTACCAGCCGCCATGTTCCTGATCATGCAGTTCAGTCAGCAGGCCATGGACGCCTTTTTCTGCCAGTTCCCTGCACCAGTCAAAGCCAAGCATGGTCCCCAGGCTGTAGACATGGACCATCCTTGACGTGATCCATGTCTCGCGGTCTCTGTCCTTCCAGGGCTGCCCGTCATCCCCAAGCCAGTAGGAACTTCCCGCAGGCGATGGAAAATTTTTTCCGAAAGCAATCAGGCTTTCTGCCTGTTCGGCCAGAAACTTCCTGTTTTCCTCTGTATCGATCTGATATCTGCGATCTCCCATATGGTCCTTTCCGCCTGGCAATACAGGCATATCTATTCAGAGCTTTTACTCACGGATGATCCGGCTGATAAGCCGGGCAGCGCTCGCGGAAATGAGGGAACTGTCTTCCCAGTCAGCGGATGTCATAAACCGACCGTACTCTCAGCCGGGATATGGCACCTTCCTCTACATGGATCGTCCGGCTTCCCTTCTCCATATCAAAGAAGTTGTCGTCAAAGCGGACATATCCATCCTCATCATACACTTCCACATACCTGGCGAAGGCATCCGCGGTCACCGTGACGCTCTTCCTGTCACCGGAGACCTGCAGGCTCAGGTGAGGGTCGGCAAAGTGATAGTGCTTCGGCGCTGTGAACAGTACGTCTCCTCCGGAGACCGGCCTTTCATTTCCATCCACCACAAACCGAAAGTCCAGGTGATTGTCCAGAAAGTCCGTATCCGAATAGTCTCTCTGGTCCAGCCACAGGCTCGAAAAAGGCTTTACGGTCACATGCTCGCTTCCGCTTACCAGGATCCCGCTGAACGGATCGCGCAGCTCCCAGATGGCCGTTCCGGATACAGGCTCCCAGGTCTCGTTCGTCACACAGAGGCGGGCCGTGGACACGTTTGGCGACGGCTCCGCGGTCACAGATCCCCGGACCGTAATCTCATTTACCTCCTCACAGGAGATCATGACCGGTGAGAAGAAACGGACTGCCGCATACTGAAGTGCCTTCCAGCGGTCATAATAGTCCACCGAGGACCAGGAAGCGACCGGCCAGATATCGTTCAGCTGCCAGTAGACTGCACCCATGCAGCGGTCATCATTGCGGTTTCTCCTGAAATGCTCGACTCCGTATCTTATGGCATCTGCCTGGAGGAGCTGGCTGGCATAGACCAGAAGGTCAAAGCTTGAAGGATACAGATACGTCTGGGACAGATACTGGAGGATCTTTCCATTTGCACCCGAATTTCTCTGATGCATCTCCATGGTCCGGGAGAAAATATTCCGCTCATCCGGCCTGGTGAAACTCTCGATGGTCTGTCTGCAGGGAAATGACTGAAAACCGAATTCCGACAGGTATCGGAAGAAGTACTTGCGGTACTCCGTGAAGGGAACCCCTCCGTGCCAGACAGACCAGTAGTGGACATCTCCCCGGTCCGGATCCTGAGGATCGACAAACTTTCCGCCTGAGGACGGCGAAGAAGGCCAGTAGAAGGTATCCGGATCCTCCTCCTTCAGGATCTGGGGAATGATATGCTCATTCTGGACCAGATAGTCCGCCCTTGTGACCTCGTCCGACTCATAGCCTCCTTCCACCTCGAAGGATTCCATCTCGTTGTTGCCGCACCAGAGGCCGAGGCTTGGATGGTGGCGCAGCCTTCTGACATTGTCCCGGATCTCAGCCGTGATATTTGCCTCAAACTCGTCCGTCAGCCGGTAGTTGGCGCAGGCAAACATCATGTCCTGCCAGACCAGGAAACCCATCTGGTCACAGAGATCATAGAAATAGTCCATCGGATAGATGCCGCCGCCCCATACCCGGATTACATTGAAATGGGACTTTTTGCAGATCTTCAGCAGTTTTTCGGTTCTCTCCCGCGAAAGTCTTGAGAGAATATTGTCCTCCGGAATATAATCGGCCCCCATGGCAAAGAAGGTCCTGCCGTTCACCTCAGTCGCGAAGGTCTCGCCCCACTGGTCTTTCTTCCTTCTCATCGTGCAGGTGCGGAGACCGATCTTCCTCTCCTGACTCTCGGTTCCCGAGACATCCATCAGGCTCACCGTGACAGTATAGAGAGGCTGGCTTCCAAGTCCATTCGGCCACCACAGCTGCGGATCCGGAACCTGAAAGGCTTTTCCATTCTCCAGCTGAAACTTCTGCCCATCCGGTGCGGTCAGGGTGATCCGGACCGGAGCGCTGCCGCTCTGACTGACACTTACTGTCAGATGAACACCGATCTTCCCCTCGCGGGCCTGCTTCGCATGCTCCGGCGCCCCCATGGCCGCTCTTCCATCTTCCAGATAATGGTCCTGATGAATGCGGACATCCGTTATCCTCGACTCTTCAAAACCCAGAAGGGCCACATCCTTCCAGATTCCCTCATCCGGAAGACGAGGCCCCCAGTCCCATCCGAACATACAGTGGGCCTTCCGCAGATATGAGAACCCCTTCATGGCCTCAGCAGAGCCTCCGATATGGTCCTGCTCATCCCTCTTTCGGATATACTCTGTCGGAGAATGAATGGCAACCACAAGTTCATTTCCCTGCTCCTTAAGGAGACCTCTGACATCGAACTCCCAGGTTCTGTGCATATTGTCAGCATGCCCAAGCAGGTTTCCGTTCAGATAGATCTCAGCAAGCGTATCGATTCCCTCAAATCTCAGGACCTGATGGGCGGCGAAAAGAATCCTCTCCGGAACATCAAAGGCCCGGGCAAACGTATAGTCCTCCCTGACCAGGTCCAAAGCCTTCAGCTCATTATCCCGAAAGTAAGGATCCTCCATCCTGCCTGCCGAAAGCAGAAACGAATAAACCGAACCAGGAACCTGCCCGGTAGTCACTTCCTCATTCCCCCGCAGCAGTCTCCAGGTCCCATTCAACAGCATACTCTGCATAATTTCCCTCCTTGTACCAGCCTTCCACGGAAATGTTATGACCATGTTGCTATACAATAATGTTTTTATAGAATCTCTTCAGCACCTGCTCGCCGTGACCTGATAATAAGCGGATATGCCAAGAATGTCCACACAATCCAGCCAGTCAGGTTCAAATTCGTCTCCATGATTGAGGTCAATCATCAGCATGCCGTGATAGATATCACGGATTTTCTTAACAGATTCCCGGCAGTGAACGCTCTGACGGTACATTCCATTCATCTCACATGCGAAACAAAACATCTCGCACCCCAGCGCTTCCGCCATCCTGTTATGTTGTCCTGCCCATCTAAAGCTCCTTGTCCTCATCCTGCCCCGGTGATCCATTTCCCGGAATCACCAAAGCAGGGGCGGGCGAAAAGCCGCTTCGCATTATCCCTTCACTGCACCGCCGGCGATTCCGCTGTAGATCTGGTCCTGGGCCAGCAGGAACAGAATCAGGGCAGGCAGCATCGAGATGATGACACCGCAGCAGATCAGGTTGTACTGATTGCCCATAGGGCCGGTAAATGTATACAGTGACGTTGCGACCGTACAGAGTCTCTTTTTGTCCTGCAGATACAGGTTTGCGCAGTAGTACTCATTGTAGGTGCTGGCGCCCTTCAGGATCATCGACGTCATGATCGCCGGTTTCAGCAGCGGGAGAAGAATCTTTCCATAGATCTGGAACAGGTTCGCTCCATCGATCGTTGCGCTCTCGTCCAGAGCAACAGGAAGATTCTCAAAATACTGAATAAAGATATAGATGGATATGACGTCCGTTCCGCACATCATGATGATGTAGCCGTACATGGTATTGACGAAATTCAGTTTCGTCATCAGTTCATAGACCGAGACCTGCATCGCAATTCCCGGAAGGAGCGATGCGAATGTAAACAGGTTTCGAATCAGCGTATTTCCCGGGAACTTAAAGCGGTTCAGGACATAAGCCAGCTGGGTGCCGATCAGAATGGACAGGACCAGGACGCACACCAGAATGATCCCGGAGTTCAGGAATGCTCTGCCCATGTTGGCCTTGGAAAATGTTCTCGCGTAATTGGAAACGGCCCATTTTGCCGGAAGGGTCATGACGTTGGTCGCCTTGTATTCATCGTCCGTCTTGAAGGATGTGATGACACAGGAAACGATCGGCAGCAGCGCCATAAAGGCCGCGAAGATCAGGGTGAAATACTTTACAATCGTCCAGATAATGAAGCCTGCCGAATAGTGGTGCTTCACTTTGTACATATTCGCCATATCACACCGCTCCTTTCGCTGCCCTCTTATGGGCTTTCTTCGCTGCAAGGCTCTCATCGTCGTTATTCGCGTTGCGGAACAGGTATTTGAACAGAAGTTTCTGCAGGATCGTGGCGACGAAGATGATGCATAGCAGGAAGACGGCCATCGCACTTGCCAGACCGACCTTCTGGTTGGTATGGGCGATCGTATTCATGACCACAAAGAAGGTGCCCGTTCCATTAGCGCCTGACGTGATGACGTAAGGCGGCTCGAAAGCGGAAAGCGATCCAGTGATCGACAATATGATGTTCAGTGTGACGATCGTCTTGATCTGCGGCAGGATCACATGCCAGAAGGTCTGGAATTTATTTGCCCCATCCAGCTCAGCAGCCTCGTAAAGCACGCCATCGACGGACATAATCGAGCCGATGAACAGGATGATGTTCTGTCCCAGGTACCGCCAGACTGACGAGTACACCAGTGACCAGTTGTTGATGCTCTGGTCCTTCAGCCAGTACGGCAGATTGTTGAGGTCAAAGCCCAAAAGCTGCAGCACCGAGTCGAGAACAAAGCCTCTGGTATAGAAGAACTTGAAGATGAAGCCGATCGCGATGCCGTTGATCAGATAGGGGAAGAACAGGACTCCCTTGAAGAACTTGCTGCCCTTCACCTTGAAACTCAGGATCGTCGCAAAATAAAGTGCCAGCACGACCTGTGCCACTGACCCGACCATGTAGTACAGGGCCAGAAGCAGGGTGCGAATGATGTCCTTTCGTTTGAAGATCTGAATATAATTGTCCAAGCCCACAAACTTGCGCGGGCCGATGTATTTCATCTTGAAGAAGCTGAACTTCACCATCTCCGCAAACGGATAATAGGTAAAAAGAATCAGAAGAAAGACCGGAATCGTTGCGAACGCCAGGATGCATCCAAGCTGCTTGCCCTGTTTTGAGTGCAGCTTCTGGCTGAAGGTCTTCTTCGGCTTTCCAGCGGTGACCATACTTGCCATATGCTCTCTCCCTCATATAATGATGATGATGTTGGGGTCGAATAG
>DLFD01000089.1 GCA_002482005.1 Lachnospiraceae bacterium UBA7729
GATTATGACCTTTTGACCCTAGCGTCATTGTATTGTACGGCAGGTTCAGACCGCCGTTTTATTGTATGTCCTGTCACGAAATGAGCAGGAGGGGTCTCCTCCCGCTCATCTGCGATCTTAAACCTGACGGATCAGCCCTGCATCTGAGCCTGGACAGCGGTGATGGCGATGACGCCTACGATATCCTCAAAGCTGCATCCTCTGGACAGATCGTTGACCGGAGCTGCGATTCCCTGGCACATCGGGCCGTACGCTTCTGCCTTTGCCAGTCTCTGAACCAGCTTGTAGCCGATGTTTCCTGCATCCAGGTTCGGGAATACGAGGACGTTCGCATGTCCTGCAACCTTGCTGCCCGGTGCCTTGAACTCGCCGACGGACGGAACGATCGCTGCATCAAGCTGCATCTCGCCGTCAAGAGCGATATCCGGGTACTCTTCCTTCGCGATCTTTACAGCTTCCTGGACCTTGGTGACATCGTCATGCTTTGCAGATCCCATGGTGGAGTAGGAAAGCATAGCAACGCGCGGCTCATGTCCGGTCAGTGCCTTGTAGGACTTAGCGGTGGAACCTGCGATCGCAGCCAGTTCCTCAGCGGTCGGATTCTGATTCAGTCCACAGTCAGCGAATGCAAAGGTCCCGTTATCGCCGTACTCGCAGTTCGGCACATGGATCAGGAAGAATGCGGAAACGAGCTTGGTGCCTGGGGCGGTCTTCAGGATCTGAAGAGACGGACGAAGGGTGTTGGCAGTGGAATGGCATGCACCGGACACAAGTCCGTCAGCGTCGCCCATCTTGACCATCATGACACCATAGTAGATGTACTGATTGCGAAGGATATCCTCAGCCTGCTCCGGGGTCATGCCCTTCTTCTTTCTGAGTTCGACCAGCTTATCGATATAGCCCTGAAGCTTGTCGCTCTTGTCCGGATCGATAACGGTGGCCTTCGAAAGGTCTACGCCATATTCCTTCGCCTTGTCTGCGACAACGTCTTCCTTGCCGATGATTACGATATCAGCGATCCCCTCCTCAATTGCCTTTGCGGCAGCGCGGTAAGTTCTCTCATCTTCGGATTCCGGCAGAACGATCTTCTTCCTGTCCGCTCTTGCCTTCGCCATGATCTCGTCCATGAATGCCATAACAAATTGCTCCTTTCCAACACTTCAGTTTCAATGATCCTTCAAAATATATGGCGTGCAGCGGCGGGACGTATCTCTCCGCACACGCCATATTATTATAGACTTATCTCCTTTATCGCACAAGTGACTTAGTCTACGTCTTTGGCGATTTTCTTCCCATCCTCCACAAGTCCGGGCTCGGTCCCCGATGCTCTCGCAAATGGTGCTTCCTTCACTGCCTTGGCAAGCGAAGCCTTGGACTTGTTCACCGGCTGGATCGTGCCGGCGCCTGCGATACAGCCGCCCGGACATGCCATTCCTTCGAGCAGGTAGCCGTCCAGCTTCCCGGTCTTGGCCAGCTGGATCATCTTCCGGCAGTCCGCCAGGCCTTCCGCAGCCATGGTCCTGACTTCCATATCCGGTCTGAGTTCCTTCACCCGGTTCACGACCGCCTGGGCGACCCCGCCGGACTGGGCGAAGCCCTCTCCGTCTCCGGATGCCCTGGATTCCCACGGCTCGCTGTCAAGTTTCGAGAAGTCGATTCCCTTTGCGGTCACAAGTCCCATCAGTTCCTCGAATGTCATGACAAAGTCGACGTCCGAACGGATCGTACGTCTCTGTGCTTCCAGCTTCTTTGCCGCACACGGTCCGACAAAGCAGACCTTGCAGTCTTTTCCGAACTTTCTCTTGATCAGGCGTCCGGTGAAGACCATAGGCGTCAGGGCCATGGAGATGATCTCCGGATGGTCCGGGAACTGCTTCTTCGCCATAGCTGACCATGCCGGGCAGCAGCTGGTTCCCATGAACGGCTGGGAATCCGGGACAAGCTCCAGGAATTCCTGTGCCTCCTGAAGGGTGCAGAGGTCAGCCCCGATGGAGACCTGATAGACATCCTTGAAGCCCAGCGCCTTGAACAGCGGCCTCAGCTTATCGGGCGTACATTTCGGCCCGAACTGGCCCGCGATGGCCGGTGCAACGATCGCATAGACCGGACCGTCTGTCTTCATCGCCTTGATGCACTGATAGATCTGCGATTTGCTGGCGATCGCGCCGAACGGGCAGTTCACCTGGCACATGCCGCAGGACACACACTTATCGTAATCGATATCCGCCAGTCCATGCTCGTCCGAACGGATGGCGTCCACGCCGCAGGCTTTCCGACAGGGCCGCTCCTGACGGACGATCGCACCGTACGGACACTCCTTCACGCACCTGCCGCACTTGATGCAGAGGCTTTGGTCGATATGGGATTTATGATCGTAGACTCTGATTGCCTTCTTCGGACATACCTCCTGACACGGATGGCCAAGACATCCCTGGCAGATGTCCGTCACATGGATCACATTGTCCGGGCAGGCGTTGCAGGCGAACTTGATGACATTGATGAGCGGCGGTTCATAGTAGCGCTCCGGCTTTGCCGCTGCCTCAACGCCCTTTGAGACCGGCTGGTTCTCGTTGGCGCGATGCGGGCTCAGCCCGACCGCAAGACGGATCCTCTGTCTTACGACTGCTCTTTCGAGAAAGACGCTGTCGCGGAATGTTCCGTACTCTCCCGGGATGATTTTGTACGGCAGATCATTGAACGCTTCGTAGGGAGCATCTTCATAGGCAAGTCTTGCCACTTCCGCAAACACCTGCCTGCGAAGATTATTGAGCGACGTGTAAGTACCCTTCATACCTTCGTTCCTCCTGGAGAAATTTTATTTCATACAAAAAGCCCGCCGCCGGCGGCCTTTTTTGCATACTTTGGGATATACAAAAAGCCTGCCACTGGCAGCCTTTTTGCATACATTGGTATAAAGACGGAGCCGCTGCCGGATGACCGGTGCGGCTCCAGTTCCAGAATGATTGCTTTATGTCTCAGCCCATTGAAGCCCCGTGCTTGGCGCACTGTCGGTCTTCCGGGGCCTCTGACCCGGAAAAACTGTGAAATTCCTATCCTGTCTCTTTCTGGATAATATTATTTTAATCTAATTTGCACGAATTATCAATCTGTAAAGGCCGGATTTTCATGATTTCGCGCAAATTTTCTGTAAAGTTTTTCCGCAGACTTTTTCTGTTTTTACCGAAAATCACATTTTTCCCCAGGAAGCGGCAGCTTATGGTAAGATTCGGAAGGACAGAGAATGGAAATTTCATTTCAGGGGATGCGTCACATCACCATACTGCGGTGCATGCCGGATATTCGAGGGAGACAGCGGATCATGAGAACGGTCGGTATCATAGCAGAATACAATCCTTTCCACAGTGGACATTCCTATCAGATCCACAGGGCAAGAGAGCTCTCCGGCGCCGACTATGTGGTCGTCGTCATGAGCCCGGATTTCGTCCAGCGCGGTTCCTGTGCCATCCTGGACAAATGGTCCAGAGCCCGTATGGCTCTCTTCGGCGGAGCTGACCTTGTCCTCGAGATGCCTGTCGCGTTCGCTTCCGCCAGCGCGGAGTACTTTGCAGAAGGAGGTGTCTTCCTGCTCTCCGCCCTGAATGCGGTGGACTATCTTTCGTTCGGATGCGAGGCGAAAGATACGGACGCCCTGATGGACGCAGCCGCCTTCTTTGAAAAGATCCGCGGGCGGGAGCCGGAAGGCTACAGCAGGATCCTGCAGGCAAAACTGAAAGAAGGGATGACATACCCGAAGGCAAGAGCGGAAGCCTATCTGGCTTACCGGAATCTGTCCTCTGTCTCTGATCTGCTCTCCCTCCCCAACAATATTCTTGCGATCGAATATCAAAAGGCTGCCCTGCATCTAGGAAGCGGTCTGAAGATGCTCCCGGTAAAGAGGCTTGGAGAAGGCTACCACTCTTCCGCTGTCCCTGCCGGGGCTCCGGAAGGCTTTCTGCCCCGCGCAGATCCATCCTTGGATGCACAGCCCGGCTATCCGGCTGACACGGATCCATCCTTGGATGCACAGCCCGGCTATCTCTCGGCTGAAACGATCCGACACATCCTTAGGGAAGGAAGGCAGCTTCCTGGGTCTGCCCTTCCCGAAGCCAGCAGAAAGCTGCTGCTTGACGCCGCATCCAGGGGAGAGCTTCTGTCTGATGATGATCTCGGTCTCCTGCTGCAGATGCGTCTCACCGAGCTCGCCAGCCAGGAAGCCGGGGATCTGACCCCGTCTGTCGGCATCTGCAGTCTCTCCGACTTTCTCGACGTCACTCCGGATCTGGAGAACCGGATCCGCAGCTGTCTCGATGAATACCATTCCTTCGAACAGTTTGTATCGCTTGTCCGGACGAAGCAGATGACGGAGACAAGGATCCGGAGAGCCCTTCTGCACATCCTGCTCGGGATCACAAAAGACGAGACGGAACGCTGCCGCAGGGACCTTCAGGCAGGCTGTCATGAAGAAGGACTGGCCGGCGATCAGGCTCAGCGGCCAGGCTATGCCAGAGTTCTCGGCTTCCGCAGATCTGCCGGTCCTCTGCTGAAAAAGATCCGGAAAGGCTCCTCAGTCCCGCTCGTGACGAATGTGCCCGACGCCCTGCACCGGTCCGCGAAAGACGGCTTATGCCTCCTTGCCCCGGAAGCTGTTGTTATGCTGCGCCGCACCCTCTACTCTTCCAGGATCTACAATATGGCTCTGCAGAATAAAACAGGCTGCCAGCCGGTATCGGAATACCGGAGACAGCCAGTTATCATATGATCGATACCAGGTCCTATTTTCTTCTGCCGGAAGTTACTTTCGGCAGGTTCCACCTGAATCTCACCGCCAGGCAGCGGATCAGGACGACCGAGAAGGAGCCGGCCAGGATCGACAAGTTGGCGTCTGCCCGGTACCTGAGCAGAATGGCCATGACAAGAGCGCCGGCGATGGACGCGCTCGCATAGACATTCCGGACCAGGATCGCGGGCATCTGGTTCGCCAGAAGATCGCGCAGGACTCCCCCGCCGACTCCCGTCATGACGCCCAGGTAAGTCAGAAGAAAGACATTTTTAAACTCACCGACGTAAAGTCCGGCATAGACTCCGTCCACGGAAAATGCGGCAAGCCCCAGCGTGTCAAACCAGAAGAATACTCTGGCATACACCCTGACCATATTGTCAGGGATCGCAACCTTCTTTCTCGCCTTGATATAGAAAAAGACAAAACAGACGTTGGCAGTGATGACCGAGATCACGACAT
This sequence comes from Lachnospiraceae bacterium UBA7729, assembly GCA_002482005.1. Lineage (GTDB taxonomy): Bacteria > Bacillota > Clostridia > Lachnospirales > Lachnospiraceae > Porcincola. The sequence goes on from DLFD01000089.1 coordinate 5,240, forward strand.
AGAAGGGATTCCGGAACATGACCGGGGGAAACTTGCCGATCATGATATCCCGGATCATCCCTCCGCCCGTAGCGGTCACGATCGCCAGTATATTGATCCCGAATATATCCATGTCTCTCTCGATCGCGAGCACTGCTCCCGAAAGGGCGAATGCGATCGTTCCGATGACATCCATCACAAGGATAAACAGTGCAGTCTGCTGCATCTCCATATGCTCATCTCCAGGTTTCACCGATCAGATTTTCCGAGGCATCCTCAGCTCTTCAGATATCCGGACATTCATGCATTCATGAAATACCGTGCTGCAGAAGCCAAACAGCATTATATCACAAATCTTTACTTTTATGCGTATTGTGTGTATGATTAGAGGGATTGGAGGAAACAACCATGAAACTGATCTATCCGGCAATCTTTACCCCATATCGCACCGGAGATGGCTATGAAGTATCTGTTCCAGATCTCTCCGGATGTGTCGCAGACGGCACCACGCTTGAGGAAGCTATGGACAATATCTGCGATGAGGCAGCCAGATATATCCTGATCCATATGGAATCCGGCGACCAGGTCCCGAAGGCATCCGGGTATCATGACATTCATCCTCATGATCCTGATTCTTTCGTAAGTCTGATCATGCTCGATATGGGTGCCTATTCCGATTCCCATGCACTGAAATCTGTTCGCAAGAACATCACGATCCCTGCCTGGCTCAACGCCTACGGAGAAGCCCGGGATGTCAATTTCTCCCGTCTTCTGCAGGATGCGCTGCTTGGACTGACCCAGACCCCGGACGACTGACCGGCAAAGCTTTCCTGGCTTTCGGCACTTCTTTCATCGCTTCGGAAGCGCCGAAACGTGATTTGCAATTGTCAGCCTTCGGATGATGTGTTAAGATAATGATTACATTCTTCTAGACATGCCGGTGTGTCGGAATGGCAGACGAAGCAGACTCAAAATCTGCGGCAGGCAACTGCGTGCGGGTTCAAGTCCCGCCACCGGCATGATGGCTGAAATGCCGATAAACGCTGGATCCCTTGATTTTAAAGGATTTCCTGCGTTTTTCTTTTCGCTCAGATGTGCGAGATTTTGAACATTTGAATGAGTTTTCAGAAAGCAAACTGTACCTAAACTGTACCTGACAGGGCAACAAAAAAGAGCCGGAGGAATCATCCCCCGGCTCAGCGCACGTTAATACAGATATTGTGACCTCTAAAGGTCACCAGTCCATAGGCATCACACCTCCTTTTACTGATTGAGTGACCTGCTGAACCAGCTCGCGAACATATCCGCGGCTGATTCCGGTTTTGCGTTCTGCTGTGTCCTTCCGCCGTCTCCGACGTCCGGATAAGCATTTGCTCCTGCATATTTTCTGATGGCTTCCGCCTGTGCCTTGCAGGAATCTTCGTCTGTTCCGCTCAGCAGCTCCGCCGGTACTCCGGTCTCCTTAGACACTTTCTCACGGACCCCGCGGATCTTCTCCGCGTTCTTCATCGCGTCCAGTTCCTTCTGGAGGGATGCGGCTTTGTCTGTAGCCTTCTGGAGCTCCGTCTTCTGGGCTTCCTCCTGCTACTGGATGTTCGGTTCCTGATTCACAGTTTCTGTTGCCATTGTCTATACCTCCGCTATGCGTAATTTCCGCGTTTATGGCACGCGTTGCCATGCAAAAAGCCCGCCACCGGCGGCCTTTTTGCATCCTATGGGAATAAAAAAGCACCCCCGAAAGGATGCTTGATTACCAATATTAAATTCTGCTTCCGTCAGATAGAAAATGAGAATACATTCTCGTGCAGGTTCAATGTCTTTCAATTTCAACCATATATCGTAGATTGTCAATTATTTCGTCAATGGCCATGCTGTTTTCCTTCCTGCGCGGATGCGCTTCAATAAATTAAGTATTTTTGTGTATTCCTCTATTGACATATTACACACTTTTGTGCATATTGAAATCAGAAAGGAGATGAAGATGACACCCAGAGATAAAGCAATCAAAGATTTGAAAAATGCCGGATACATATTCGACAGACACGGTGCCAATCATGACATCTACTGGAACAAGGAGCTGAATCGCAAGATTCCTCTCAAGCGTCATGACTTCGATGAACATGACAGAGCTTACATCAACAAGGAAATACGGAAGAACCAGCAGGGCTGACACCCTGCTGCCTTCTCCGAGCATCGATAAAGGAGAACGCTATGAAGTATATTTACACTGCACTGTTCACACATAACCCTGATGATCCATCAGATACCACTATCTATGCCCGTGTACCTGACCTCGACGGATGCATCACAACAGGAAAGAACCTTTCTGATGCAATCGATCAGATCACTGATGCTGCAAGCGTCTGGCTGGTGAGCGCTGAAGACCACGGAGATCCTGTCGCTCCATCTACTCCGCAGGAAGAGATTGACGCTCCGGAAGATTCCGTGATGACCCTGATCCAGGTTGACACGAATGCCTACCGTGCTGCCACTGACAGCAGAGCTGTACGGAAGAATGTATCCATCCCGGCATGGATGGCTTTCCAGGCGGATCGAAGAGGGATCAATGTCTCTCAGGTTCTCCAGGAAGCCCTCTACGCCAGACTCGATGCCTGATTGCTTTATCCTCCCCCGCTTCACAGCGGGGGATCTTTTCATTTTCCGCTTCTACCGTCCGGCTTGTATGCGCCTTTCTCAAGCATTATGATCATTTCTTCCTCCAGTCTCTGACCCTATCTCAAAGAACAGGAGAACACCGTACGTGTTCAGACATTCAGGAGATATGAACGAGCCTCAAAGATAACTCTTAAGATGATCGGCGATCCATATCTTGACTCACTCTCAGCAGGCCTGATAAGGACACGAATGCCTGATTCGGGTAAATCTCCGTCTTATCTTAACGAGAAGCTTGTGAGGCTCAAGGCGGCTCTCAGATGGGGATACCAGAACGATTTCTGTAAGGGTTTCCGGGCCGCAGTCCTGCTCAGAAGTTTTCCCTGTCGGCGATCTCCTTCAGCTTCTCCCCTACCGGGAAGCAGTCGAAGGTTGCGAAGTAATCCTTCGGAGTCTCCCTTCTTCTGATCTGCTGCACGCTTCCGTCTTCCTTCAGCAGCAGCTCCGCTGACCACAGCCTGCCATTGTAGTTGTAGCCCATGGAGAAGCCATGAGCTCCGGCATCATGGATGAAGAGATAATCCCCCATATCGATCTTCGGCAGGTCGCGGTCGACCGCAAACTTGTCGTTGTTCTCGCAAAGGGACCCTGTAACATCGTATCTGTGATCATGCGGCGCATCCTCCTTGCCGAGGACCGTGATGTGATGGTAAGCGCCGTACATGGCCGGCCTCATCAGGTTAGCCGCGCATGCGTCGACTCCGATGTACTCCTTGTAGATGTGCTTCTCATTGATGGCCTGGGTCACAAGTGCCCCATACGGTCCCATCATAAAGCGCCCCATCTCCGTGAAGATCTTCACATCGCCCATGCCATGTCTGGTCAGGACCTCATCGTATACCTTGTGGACGCCTTCCCCGATCTTCATGATGTCGTTCGGTTCCTGGCCCGGGCGATATGGAATGCCGACGCCGCCGGACAGGTTGATGAACTCGATATGGCAGCCGGTCTCCTTCTGAAGCCTGACCGCAAGCTCGAATAGGGTCCTTGCAAGGGTCGGGTAATAATCGTTGGTGACCGTGTTGGAGACGAGGAAGGCATGGATCCCGAAATGTTTCACGCCCTTCTCTTTGAGGATGCGGTATGCCTCAAAGATCTGCTCTTCGGTCATGCCGTACTTGGAGTCGCCCGGATTGTCCATGATCCCGTTCGAAAGCTTGTAGATCCCGCCCGGATTGAAGCGGCAGCTCATGGTCTCCGGCAGCTTGCCCAGGACCTTCTCCACAACGGGGATGTGGGTAATATCATCAAGGTTGATGATGGCGCCAAGCTCATTGGCATACCGGAATTCTTCCGCGGCGGTATCGTTCGACGAGTACATGATCTCGTGTCCGGTGATCCCGCAGGCTTCCGCAAGCATCAGTTCCGCCGGAGAGCTGCAGTCGGACCCGCAGCCGTACTCGTGAAGGATCTTCATCAAGTATGGATTCGGAGTCGCTTTGACCGCGAAATATTCCTTAAAACCAGGATTCCATGAGAAAGCGCGGTTCACCCTCTCTGCGTTCTCGCGGATACCTTTCTCGTCGTATAGATAAAAAGGAGTCGGGTACTTCTTCGCGATCTCCTTTACCTGCTCAAGCGTTACATATGGTTTCTTATCCAACTGGTCCTCCTCCGCGCGCAGATCCGCGCTATCATGATCGCATCAGTCTGACAGACCGATTTTTACTGATTTTTACTGTTTTAACATGAATGCCGATTCTCTGTAAAGCGCCGTTAGAGATTCCAGGCGGATTTTTCTCATATACCTGACGAAGCTATACTGTCGGACTGTCCATGCCGACGTACTATGCCTGGATTTCTGCTCATATCTTCTACTCATTCGGCGGTATCTTTGTTAAAATGATGCCATGGAGCATCTATGCGTACTGGTATCAGTATCAAGAGACTTGCGTCATGTCATGAAAGCAGGAGGAGAATGCTATGCGGTATCTTCTTAACCATATACAGATGAAGGCATGTGATACTTCCACCATCGAGCGCTTCAAGGTCCCGTCCGAAGTCCTGATGGAACGGGCGGCTCTGGCTGTGAGAGACGCGGCGATCGCAGAGTTTGACCCGGAGAAAGTCCTTGTCCTCTGCGGAAGCGGCAATAACGGCGGAGACGGTTTTGCGGCGGCAAGACTTCTTCTGATCGCAGGAGTAAAGGCAGACGTTCTCTTCCTCGGAAAGCATGCCCACATGACCGGGCAGTGCAGCCTCGAGGAGATGATTTTCACGAACTATGGCGGCACCACTTTGCCTGACGATGCTGACATCCATGGCTATGACCTGATCATAGACGCCCTGTTCGGGATCGGTCTCTCCCGCGAAGTGCTTGGCCGATATGCAGATGTGATCAATGCTGTGAACCGGGCAGATACTCCCGTCCTCTCGATCGACATCCCATCCGGGATCTCCGCCGATGACGGGCAGGTCCAGGGAACCGCGGTAAGAGCGGACGTGACTGTCACATTTCAATACGAAAAACTGGGTCAGAAACTCTTTCCAGGTGAGGAATACTGCGGGAAACTGATCGTAGCGGATGTGGGGATCAATGAATACCGGGCAGGCGACAGCTTCCGGGATGCTTTCAGCCCTCGGACGGTCATTGCCGGAACCTTAGAGGAAGGCGGATCTGGCATTCCTGCCGAGCCCGCCTACACTCTTGAGGAATCCGACCTGCCCTCTCTCCTTCCGAAAAGACACGCCGATGACAACAAAGGCACTCACGGCAAGCTTCTGATCGCCGCCGGAAACTCCGGGATGGCAGGCGCCGCCATTCTCGCAGCCAAAGCCGCCTTCCGCTCCGGAGTCGGCATGGTCTGCGTGCTGACCCATCCGGACAACCGCCTGGCGATCCAGACTGCGGTGCCGGAGGCGATCTTCGCACCGTGGCCGGAGGCTGAGGAAGATACATCATCAAGTGAAAGCGCAAGCAAGCACGCCAGTCTCCTGCATACAGATGATGCCGACCGATGGCTTTCCTGGTGCGACGCCCTTGCTGTCGGCCCTGGTTTCGGAACGACCGGCCAGAGCCTCGCTCTGCTGACCTACCTTCTCAGAAGCTACGCCGGCCCGGTCGTCATCGACGCAGACGCGCTCAACCTGATGGCACAGCATCCACGGCTTGCCCCGATCAACGCCATTCCAGCCATCATCACACCACATCCGGGCGAGATGAGACGCCTTCTGAATGCACACCGCTCTAAGGAAGAACCCGGGCTTTCCGTATCGGATATCACCACACAGCCTGTCAAGACTGCGCTCAGCTTCGCAGAGATGAGTGGGCTGATCGTCGCCCTCAAGGGTGCACGCACCGTAGTCACAGACGGCTCAGAGATCATGCTCAACACCTGCGGCAACGAAGGCATGGCGACCGCCGGTTCGGGTGATACCCTGACCGGCATCATCGGCTCCCTGCTTGCACAGAGGCTTGCCCCCTTTGATGCTGCTCAGGCCGGAGTTCTGCTGCACGCCCTGGCAGGGGATAAAGCAGCAGAGAGAATCGGAAAAAGGAGCATGAAGGCAGGAGACCTGGCAGACTCCCTGATAGAAGTACTCAAAAGAATCTGAGCGTAAACAGACGAAATAAGAGCAGGTATGTTTCCACCCAGCATACCTGCTCTATTCATCCCATAAGATGCAAAAAGGCCGCCGGTGGCGGGCTTTTTGTATTACTTGCATGTTACCCTTATACAAGGTGGTATTTTTGAAGCAGAAGATTTCTCACGGACTTATCAGAAGACACCTTCTCAATAGACGCATAATCCTTATTCTTGAGCATAATAGCAATCAATCTGGACAGGACATCCATGCCTTCTGCCTTTCCCTCTGTCCTTCCTTCTGCTTCCCGTTGTAGAACACAACCAGCCTCGGAACCGGAAGTGTGTGGCTTGCGAAGGAAGTCACCAAAAAGCGGGTGTCACGCACTTTCGTGCGTAACGCCCGCTCTCAAATCAAATATTAACGCTTTGATGATCAGAACTTTCCAGCTTTAGCTGCCTCTTCGATTGAAACAGCGGTGGAAACAGTCATGCCGACCATCGGGTTGTTGCCTGCGCCGATCAGGCCCATCATCTCGACATGTGCCGGGACGGAAGAAGAACCTGCAAACTGTGCATCGGAATGCATACGGCCCATGGTATCGGTGAATCCATAGGAAGCAGGACCTGCTGCCATGTTATCCGGGTGAAGGGTACGGCCTGTGCCGCCGCCGGATGCAACAGAGAAGTACTTCTTTCCGGCTTCAAGGCGCTCCTTCTTATAGGTGCCTGCTACCGGATGCTGGAATCTGGTCGGGTTCGTGGAGTTTCCGGTGATGGAGATATCCACGTTCTCATGCCACATGATCGCAACGCCTTCCTGGACATCGTTAGCACCGTAGCATCTTACCTGCGCGCGCGGGCTGGCAGGATCCTTGGAATAGCACTTGGTGAAGACTTCCTTCAGTTCGCCAGTCGCATAGTTGTAATCAGTCTCAACATAGGTGAAACCGTTCACACGGGAGATGATCTGTGCAGCGTCCTTGCCAAGACCGTTCAGGATGACACGCAGCGGCTTCTTACGGACCTTGTTAGCCTTCTCTGCGATACCGATCGCGCCTTCAGCAGCCGCGAAGGACTCATGGCCTGCAAGGAAGCAGAAGCACTCGGTGCCCTCTTCCAGAAGCATCTTGCCCAGGTTGCCATGTCCAAGACCTACCTTACGGCGGTCAGCAACGGATCCCGGAATGCAGAATGCCTGAAGGCCTTCACCGATCGCTGCAGCAGCCTCATCAGCCTTGCGGCAGTTCTTCTTGATAGCGATCGCTGCGCCAACGGTATATGCCCACTTTGCATTCTCAAAGCAGATCGGCTGGATGCTCTCAATCAGATGGTAGACATCAAGGCCTGCTGCTTCGGTGATCGTCTTGCACTCTTCGATCGACGAAATTCCGTACTTGTTCAGTACAGCGAGGATCTGAGGCTCTCTTCTCTCATAGGATTCAAATAACGGCATCTCTTCGTCCTCCCCTCATCACTGCTTGCGCGGATCGATGAATCTCACCGCGTCTGCTACACGTCCATACTTTCCTGAAGCCTTCTTCAGGGCAGTCTCCGCGTCGTCGCCGGCCTTGATGAAGTCCATCATCTTGCCGAAGTTTACGAACTTGTATCCGATGATCTCATCGTTCTCATCCAGAGCAAGATCGGTGATATAGCCGTCTGTCAGCTCGAGGTAGCGAGGACCCTTCTTCAGTGTACCATAGGTGGTTCCTACCATGGAACGGGTTCCCTTGCCCAGGTCTTCCAGGCCTGCGCCGATCTGCAGTCCGTTCTCGGAGAACGCGCTCTGGGAACGTCCGTAGACGATCTGAAGGAACAGCTCTCTCATAGCGGTATTGATCGCGTCGCATACAAGGTCGGTGTTCAGAGCTTCCAGAACGGTAAGGCCCGGAAGGATCTCAGCTGCCATAGCTGCGGAATGTGTCATACCGGAACATCCGATGGTCTCTACCAGAGCTTCCTGGATGACGCCTTCCTTGACGTTCAGGGAAAGCTTACAGGCACCCTGCTGCGGTGCACACCAGCCTACGCCGTGTGTGTATCCAGAGATATCTTCGACTCTCTTTGACTTGACCCACTTGGCCTCCTCCGGGATCGGAGCAGCGCCATGATGCACACCCTGTGTGACTGGGCACATGTCTTCTACTTCACGTGAATAAATCATGTCAAAAAACTCCTTTCAACAATGTAGAAGTTCACTGTTCACCATATTTTCGCATATTAAAACAAAAAAGTACAGTACTTAGTCCTGTCTAACATGCAACTTTGACAAAGAATCAGAATCGCTCCGGATACTTTCCTGCCTCACGGAGCGCTTTCATCGCAGCGACAACATCCTTCTTGTCCTCCTGATAGGTCACCCCATGCCATACATCCGGCGTCGTCAGGACCCTGACCCTGGCAGCGCCGTCATCCATAAGATCATTCACAGCAAAGGGAAGGAAGAATTCGCCCTTCATCGGATTCTCCTTCAGCGTCCTGTCCAGGAAATGTGGAAATTCTTCTTTCAGATGCCGCATGAAGCTTCCGGGAAAGCCCCACAGATTCATCGAGACCACGCTGTCACCGGAGATCTCCGTCCATGTCTTTCCATCGTCTTCCGTGAAAGCTGCGTCCTTTCCCTTCCGGATGATCTTTGTCCTTTCCGTGATGGAAGTCAGTGTATCACCCTCAAGTGTGCAGACGCCCCTTGCAACGGAGCCATTGTCCGTCAGCGTATTCTTCAGAAGGTAGCCGACCATGGTGTAATCCTCGACGGCTGCCTTCGCCTGCTTCATTTCGCCTTCTTCCAGCGCCTGATAGATCAGATGGAAAGCCTCGCTTCCGTAATAGTCATCCGCATTGATGACCGCAAAGGGTCCATGTATATACTTTCTGGCTGCAAGCACCGCATGGCCAGTCCCCCAGGGCCTGGTCCTCCCCTCCGGCACGCTGTACCCTTCCGGCAGATCTTCCAGGTTCTGGAAGGCATAGCGCACCTTCATCGTCTTCGCGATCCTGTCTCCGATCGCCTCGCGGAAGATCTGTTCATGCTCCTTACGGATGACAAAGACCACCTGGTCAAAGCCTGCCTGTTTTGCATCATAGATGGAGTAATCCATGATGATATGCCCCTGGTCATCGATCGGGTCGACCTGCTTCAGTCCGCCGTAGCGGCTTCCCATCCCGGCCGCCATGATCACAAGGATCGGTTTTGTCATGTCACACCTCTTTCTGCGCCTTGCGCCTGCCTGCTTTGTTTTTTGCTGCATCTGCAGAATCAAGAAGAAGCCTCAGATACTTCCCTGCCGCATCCTCGTCCTGAAGGAGAGTATCCAGCAGCTTATCCGTCAGTTCGATCCAGCCCGTTTTCTCCTTTCGTGTCTCACGAAAGACCGGATATGCCTCCTCAGCGTCCTCTGCTCCTTTCGGGATCGGAAGAAAACGGCTCTGTTTCTTCACATAGCAGTTATCCGCTTTCGCCTTCACACGATGGTCCTTATCGACAAACTGTGCGACCGACTTATGGATCGCACGGTCCTCCTCGGGTAGATAATAGTAGTTCCTGTAATCCTGAAAATAATGTGCCAGCGTCCCTTCTCTGACAGGGACGTCGATCTCGCAGACATCTTCGGAAAGACGAACGCCCCAGAGGTCCATCTCCGACTGAGCCAGGACCGGGACCGGCACCGGCAGCCTGTAGCTTATCCTCAGTTCATCCGTCCGCTCCCCATCCAGCGACATCGGCCGCCTTGCCAGCTTCACGGATGGGCAGCATTCTTCTTTCTTTCCGGCTTCGATTGCCAGAGAGTAGGAAAGAAGTTTCGTCAGGGAAAACATCCCCAGCACATCCTCGTAGTTATGAAGCATCAGTTTTCTGAGATCGCCTTCCGGGTCCGGAGAGAGCCTGTCCCGGTAAAACCGGTAGACATCGATCAGCTGTCCTCCATCGTACTGGTCCTTCCTTCTGATCCCGAGAAACTTCTCGACAGTCTTCTGATTCAGACGTTCCAGGGCAAGGAAAGCCTTGTAAGGCCTGATCCTTCTGTAGATGTCAACAGTGGACATCCTTCCGAACGGAGACGGAAGTCCATACTCTGCATATTTTTTTTCGAGATAGGGGATATCGAACCTGTCCCCGTTGAAATGGATCACTGTCCGGTATTCGCCGCAGATGTCCGCAAACCGTCTGAGGACCGTCTCCTCATCCGGCGTCTTCTCCGCAAACAGCTGAACGATCTTCCAGGTTCCCTCCTCTTCGATATGCGCGGACGGATCTGTTCTTCTGTTCTTCTCCTTCTGTCTGTCCTTGTCTTTCTTGTCTATCTTGCCTTTATCGTCCCCGGAAGCCGTCTTCACCGCATATCCGATCAGATACAGATGAGAAGTCTCCGCCTTAAGGCCTGTCGTCTCAATATCAAAGTAGATGCATCCCGAAGGTTCCAGACCGCATGCAGTCAGATATCTCTCATCCTGTCTTTCCATATGCGTTTCGGTTATCATGAACGCCTTTCTTTCCGTACCGGATCGAGTAGGCAGGACTCCGTCCGCCTACTCGTTCTTCGCAACTGCTGCTGCAAAAAAGGGGCCGCGGATATCCGCAGCCCCTGACAATTCAGTTCATGCAATTACTGCTCGTCAGACTCTTCTTTTCTCGGAGCCTGATTCTCAAGAGCCTTCATGCTCAGAGAGATCTTGTGATCTTCGACGTTCAGGTCTACGATCTTAGCCTCGATCTCCTGTCCGACCTTCAGAACATCAGACGGCTTGTCTACATGCTCATGAGAGATCTGTGATACATGAAGCAGAGCATCTACGCCCGGCTCAAGCTCAACGAATGCCCCGAAGTCAGTCATACGTGCAACTCTTCCGGTAATGACGGTCCCTGCTGCATACTTGTCAGCAGCGGTATTCCACGGATTCTCATCCGGGAACTTGCGGGTAAGAGCGATCTTTCCGTTCTCGTCGTTGATGTTCTTGACCTGGACCTTGACCTTCTCGCCGACCTTGAAGACCTTCTTCGGGTTCTCAACATGTCCCCAGGACATCTCGGAGATATGAAGAAGACCATCTGCTCCGCCAAGATCAATGAATGCACCGAAATCGGTAACGTTCTTTACAACACCCTCAACGACATCGCCTACATGGATGCGCTCGAACAGTGCCTTCTGAAGCTCCTTCTTGCGCTCAACAAGCAGCTTCTTGCGGTTGCCGATGATGCGGCGTCTGCGCGGATTGAATTCGGTTACAACAAACTCGATCTCCTGATCCTTGTACTTCTCGAGATTCTTCTCGTAAGTATCGGAGACAAGGGATGCCGGGATGAATACACGGGCACCCTCTACTACAACAGAGAGTCCGCCGGAAAGGACCTGTACGACCGGAGCCTTCAGGACTTCCTGGGTATTGAAAGCTTCTTCCAGTCTCTTGTTGCCCTTCTCTGCTGCAAGCCTCTTATATGTCAGAACGGTCTGGCCTTCGCCATCATTGACCTTCATGATCTTGACTTCCATCTTATCGCCGACATGAATCTTCTCAGTGAGGTCGCACGATTCATTGGAATACTCACTTCTTGTAAGGATTCCGTCTGACTTGCCGTTGATATTCAGGATTGCTTCATCCGGCTTTACGTCGATGACTTCTCCCTCAACGACCTCGCCAACATGAATCGGCTTAAAAGTTTCATTCAGCATCTGTTCAAAAGTATTGTCTTCCGACATTGTTTTGAAACCTCCTCGATAATATTGTTTGGGGTAGATGCCCCCGCTGAAATACCAACGATGCCCCTGGATGGCACTAGCCGAAGATTCAAATCATCGAAAGTTTGAACAAAAAAGGTGTTTTCACACTCTTTCCTGCAGATATCAACCAACTTCTGTGTGTTTGAACTGTTTCTGCCGCCAATCACGATCATGACATCCGCGATGCCGGCGATCGCCCTGGCTTCCGTCTGCCGCTCTTCCGTTGCATTACATATAGTATTCAATATAGCAGGTTCATCATACCGCAAACCTCTGATGATTTCAACTAGATTATCAAATTTCTTGAAGTTGAAAGTCGTCTGGCTCACGATGCAGATTGGCCTTCCAAAGTCTTTTTCTGCAATTGCGCGAGCTTCATCTTCTGTACTGATCACGATCGCCGGAGTGCCGCACCAGCCCATGATGCCTTCGACTTCCGGATGATGTTCATCGCCGATGATGACGATCTGGTATCCTTCCGCACTCTTCTTCCGGACGATCTCATGGATCCGTTTTACAAAAGGGCAGGTTGCATCTGCAAGACTTAGCCCTTGTCTGCCGATCTGTTCGCAGATCCTTCTGGGAACACCGTGGGACCTGACCACCACCGTGCCTTCTCTGATCTCAGCCAGCTGCCTCTCATCATCGATCTCATGCACCCCGCATCTCTGAAGGTCCGACACGACCGTCTCGTTATGGATGATCGGTCCATAGGTGTAGATAGGGAAGCTCTTCTCGTGGACTTTGCCGTAGACCATATCCACCGCCCGGCGGACGCCGAAACAGAATCCGGCGCTCTTTGCAAGATAGATTCCTGCCCCGCCGTCGTCTGTCGTCCAGAGTTCCCCTTTCAGAGGATCTTTCTCATCGGCGATCCTGGCCTGAAGTTCTCTGATCTTATCCGTCACCTTATCTCTCCATTCTCTCTTTCGCAAGGCTGACGATCCTGTCCGCCGCTTCCTCTGCGCTGATATCGGAAGTATCAAGGAAGACTGCATCATCCGCCTGCTTCAGAGGAGCTTCCTCCCTGTGCATATCGCGGTAATCCCTCTCCTCGATCTCCTTCCTGATCTCTTCGTAGTCACACTTCTCGCCTTTTTCCCGAAGCTCGTCAAAACGGCGTCTCGCCCTCTCCGCGGAGCTCGCGGTCAGAAAGATCTTGAGACCGGCGTCAGGAAGGATCCTGGTCCCGATATCCCTTCCGTCCATGATCACGTCTTCCTTCTTTGCGAGATTCCTCTGAAGGTCCAGCAGCTTCGCGCGCACCTGCGGCTTTACGGCAGTGACGGAAGCCTGGGCCGACACCTCTTTCGTACGGATGCGGCCGCTCACATCTGCTCCGTTCAGGAGCATCCGCTGCACGCCATCCTCGTAGCGGATCCCGATCTCGATCTTCCCGAGCGCATCGACAAGCGCTTTCCCGTCGTCCACATCGATGTGGCTGTCCAGCATATACAGAGCGATCGTCCGGTACATTGCCCCGGTATCGACGTATACGAATCCAAGTTTCTCCGCTGCCATCTTTGCGACGGTGCTCTTTCCGGCGCCTGCCGGTCCGTCGATCGCGATATTAAAGCTCATACTCTCTCCCTCATCCTTCTTCTGATCGTTCTGCAGCTGCGTATCCTGCTGTCCTTCCGGTCGCCCATGCGATCTGAAGGTTGAAGCCTCCCGTATAGGCATCCACATCCAGGACCTCACCGGCAAAGAAAAGTCCCCGGACCTTCTTCGACTCCATGCTGCCCGGGTCTATCTCGCGTACACTGACTCCGCCGTGAGTGATGACCGCCTCATTCCATCCTCCCAGTGAAGTGATGGTAAAGCGGAAGTGTTTTGTGTTCTCCGCCATCCGGCTCCGTTCGGTCTTTGTAACATCATGGACCGGCTTCTCCGGATCGATCCCGCTCCGCTTCAGCATGACCGGGACCATCTTTGCCGGGTAGACTGCGCCGATCACATTGCGGATCTCCTTGTTGGGGTTTGTCAAAAGCGCCCTCAGGATCCTGGCGTCCAGCTTCTCCGGGGGCAGGGCAGGCTTCAGGTCGATCTCCGCCGGAAGCGACCCCTTCCGGATCTGTTCCTGGATCTCTGCACTTGCCGTGAGGACCAGCGGCCCCGTCACCCCGAAGTGGGTGAACATCATCTCTCCGAATCCCTCGTGGATCTTCTTCTTTCCGCTGAAGATCCTCAGTGTCACATTCTTCAGGGAAAGGCCCTGCATCTGAAACAGGTCCTCCTCCGCGCAGCGAAGCGGGACAAGCGAAGGCGTTCTCGATGTGATGCTATGTCCTGCTGACTCCGCAAAGCGGTAGCCGTCGCCGGTGGAACCGGTGCCCGGATAGGAAAGCCCTCCGGTCGCGACGATCACCGCCTTCGCCCGGAGCACCTGTCCTGAGCTCAGCCGGACACCGCACACTCTTCTTCCTTCTGCTCCTGCCTTCTCTCCTTCTGTCTCACTGTTCCCCGGTCCGGCTTTCTCCGTCAGGACCTCCCGTACCTCCGTGTTAAGTCTCACGGTGACGCCGGCGTCTTTCAAAGCCCCTGACAGAGTCCTTGTCACATCGGAAGCATGGTCACTCTCCGGAAATGCCCTGTTTCCTCGCTCCACCTTCGTTCTCAGGCCATGTTCTTCAAACCAGGCAATCGCCGAGTAAGGGTCGAAGCCATAGATACTGGAATAAAGGAAACTTGGATTGCAGGGAACATTCGTGAAAAAATCCTCCGTCTCGCAGGCATTCGTGAAGTTGCACCTTCCCTTGCCTGTGATATAGATCTTCTTCCCCAGTTTCTCATTCTTCTCCAGAAGGACCACTTCTGCTCCGCTGCTTCCGGCAGCCTCGGCTGCCATCATCCCGGAAGCGCCGCCCCCGATGACGATCACATCGGTACTGTTATCTTTCATCTTCCTCCTTCGGGCTATTCTTCCCCGCAGGCTTTCCTACCGGCACCCAGTCTGCATCGACCGCCCGGTTCTCTTCTTCCCGTGCTTTCCTTGCAGCTTCCTTCTCCCGGGCAGCTCTTTTTTCCTTTTCCGCCTTCTCCTGATAGGCGAGATCATTTTCTTTCGAACCCGCCGTCCTCACGAAGACCGGCGATGTCTCATTCCCGGCTTCCGAAGCCTTGTCCGCCCCGGCCGGTCCTGCGCCGGAGGAAGGCTCCTGCTGCCCATTTTCTGCAGATCTGGTCCGGTACTCTTCCTCATCGCTGATCTCTTCGTCGACCAGTTCCCCGTCCCCGGACTCCAGCTCAAACCAGAATTCCACGCCATCCTTCACATTCCTGTCGCCGTACTTCTGGTGAAATGATTCCATGATCGCCTTCACGATCGCGAGTCCGACTCCGGAGCCGCCGTATGCCCTGGTCCTTGCCTTGTCTACCTTGAAGAACTTGTCCCAGACATGGTCGAGGTCCTCCTCCGGGATCGGCTGTCCGGTGTTGAAGACAGTGGTGCGGACCTTATGACGATCCTTGTCTTCCTCGACCCTGACCTGGATCTTCCGTTCTCCCTCCACATGATTGATGGCATTGCTGAGATAATTGGTCAGCACCTCCTCGACCTTGAACTCATCTCCCCAGACATGGACTTCGTCCGGGCAGTCGATCTCGATGGAGGCTCCCTTCTGGTCAGCCAGGATCTTCGTGGAAGCTGCCTTTCCGTGGAGCAGCTCCGCAAGGTCGAAGCGCACCATCTCGATCTTGTCGTAGCCGGACTCCAGCTGATTGAGTGCCATCAGCTTGCGGACGAGCAGGTTCATCTTGCCCGCCTCATCGATGATGACGCTTGCATAGTAGTCCCTTGACTCGGGATCATCGTTCACGCAGTCCTGAAGTCCTTCCGCATACCCCTGTATCAGAGCGAGCGGGGTCTTGAGTTCATGGGAGACATTCGAAAGGAACTCCCTTCTCTCATCTTCCGCCTTGATCTTGGCGTCCAGATTGGCCTGCAGTTCATTGTTGGCAGTCTTCAGTTCGGAGATCGTCTTCTCCAGCGTCCTGCTCATCTGGTTGAAATGTTCGCCCAGCCGTCCGATCTCATTCCTGCCGCCCGAGGTATAGCGGACATTGAAATCCAGGTTGGCCATCCTCTCGGAGAGTTCCGTAAGCTCGATGATGGGCTTCGTGACCTTCTTCGAGATGAACTCCGTCATGAAGATGCTGAATACAGCTGCGAGGACCAGCATGTAGAAGACAAATTCGTTGGAGATCTTCGCGGACATACGGATGCTCTCGATGGAGACCCTCAGCAGGATATGGTAGTTATTCTCCGGAAATGTGCCCCACAGCTCCAGGTACGGAACGTTCTGCATCTTATCGTCCTGGTACTTTTGGATCGTGTAGTTTTCCCCCCTGCTCACCGCATTGACCCTGGGATCGATCCCGAGGATATAGGCATTCAGCCTTCCCAGCATGATGACTCTGCCCTTATCGCCGGCTCCGCTGACCACAAGCGGCGTGTAGCTGTCATCGGTGATCAGGCCGATGATGTTGTTCTTCTCGGAGAGGACACTGAAATTGCCGTCGAAAAAACTGGTATCCATCCCGTCCGCAGTCATATGCTGCTCCGCCTTCTCAAACACGGTGGCAAGCGTGTTGCTCAGTCTACTTTCATAAAACTTCTCCAGAAGAAATGTGTTGCCGAGCAGCATGGCGACCATGATGATCGCGAGCATGGCAAGAAAGACAAGGGTCAGCTGTTTGGAGATCGACTGACTGATCTTCTTTCTGTCTCTGACCGTTTTTTTTCCGTCAGCCATAGCTTACTTCTCTGTTCCTTCCTTTTTGTCATCATCGACTTCGAACTTGTAGCCCATGCCCCAGATCGTCTTGATGTAGCTTCCTCTCACGCCCATCTTCGCACGGAGCTTCTTGACATGGGTATCGATCGTCCTGGCGTCTCCGAAATAATCATAGTTCCAGACACTGTTCAGAATCTTCTCCCTGGAAAGGGCGATCCCCTGGTTCTCAACAAAGTAGGTAAGAAGCTCAAATTCCTTGAAGGAAAGCTCTACCTGCTTCCCGTCGATCTGTACCTGATGAGCCGCCTTGTCGATCTCGATGGCGCCTGCCTTCAGCGCATCGCCGGAGCCGAAGGCGCCGCTCCTTCTCAGCAGAGCCTCCACCCTTGCGACCAGGATCTTCGGGCTGAACGGCTTGGAGACGTAGTCATCGACACCGAGCTCGAATCCCAGTGCTTCGTCTCTTTCGTCGGATTTTGCGGTCAGCATGATGATCGGGACCTTGGATTCCTTTCGGATCTCCTTGACAACTTCCCAGCCATCCATCTTCGGCATCATGACATCCAGGATGATCAGTGCAATGTCTCTCGTGGAGAAGAACTTATCGATCGCTTCCGCTCCGTCGCCGGCTTCGATCACCTCAAAGTTCTTCCTTACCAGGAAATCTCTGACAAGCTTTCTCATCCTTGCTTCATCATCTACAACCATGACTTTCAGTGTATCCATCAGCGTTCCTCCTGATCCATATCTTCATACTTTGCGAGGCGGTTCTTTATATCCAGCATCCTCCGGTCTGTGTCGGCGATCGTGTCCGCGCACTCTCTCAGCTCCGCGGAGATGGCATCCAGATCAACATCTCCCGGAAGGGTCTTCTTGTAGCGGATCTGATGCTCCAGGCTGGCCCAGAAATTCATGGCGATCGTCCGGATCTGGATCTCCACCCTCATATACCTTGTCGTTCTTGAGAAGAAGACCGGAATCTCCACGATCATATGATAGCTGCGATAGCCATTGTCCTTAGGATTGCGGATGTAATCCTTGATGGAGATGACCTTCAGGTCATCCTGCCTGGCCAGCATCTTCGCGATATCGTAGATGTCGTCGATGAAATTGCAGATGACCCTGACACCAGCCACATCGTTGAGGTTCCGGACGATGCTCTTGACCGAGATCTCCTGATCGCGCTTTTTCAGCTTCCGGTAGATGCTGAGAGGGGTCTTGACCCTGCTCTCGATCGAAGAGATCGGATTTCTCCGATAGCGGACCGAAAATTCCTCATCCAGGATCTCCAGCTTGGTCTGTACCTGGCGGATGGCACAGTCATACATCATCATCAGTTCTTCGAACTGCTTCGTCTCATCAAAGAGGCCTTTCCCCGTCTTCTGCCGGATCCGCTCTTCTGCAAGTTCACGCAGTTCCTGATCTGTCATAGGCAGCCTCCTTTACATCCCTTCGTGGTTGTTTCCGATTGGTCATTCTTATTGGTCATTCTTATAGTAGAAGTCCGCAGTGACGAAATTGTGAATGCAGGCAGCCACTTTCATACTATACATCAAAATCTATATTTTTTCCTCTCTTTGCCCTTCACAAATAAAAAAGGCCGTGTTATACTGATTTCATAAAATCTGATTGCATGCAATTATTCATGGCCAAAATAGCCGGAAAGGACTTACACATGAGCATCTATGATTATTCCGTAACTGACCGCAGCGGCAATGAAGTCTCCCTGAAGAAGTTCGAGGGCAAGGTCCTCATCATCGTGAACACCGCTACCGGATGCGGCTTCACTCCGCATTACAAGCCGCTTGAGGAGATGTATGAGAAGTACCATGACCAGGGACTTGAGATCCTCGATATCCCGTGCAACCAGTTTGCCGGACAGACCCCGGGAACCGACGAGGAAGTTCATGAGTTCTGCACCCTCAAGTACAAGACCAGGTTCGACCAGATGCATAAATCCGATGTCAACGGCGAGAATGCTCTTCCGCTTTACGGATATCTGAAGAGCCAGCAGGGGTTTCAGGGATTCGGCAAGGGCCCGGCGGCGCTGATGATGAGTGCTATGCTCAAGAAGATCGACAAGGATTACAAGAATAATCCGGATATCAAGTGGAACTTCACAAAGTTCATCGTTGACCGTCAGGGCAATGTTGTGGCCCGTTTCGAACCGACCCAGGACATGGCGGACGTCGAGAAGTGCGCAGCTTCCCTGCTGTAAGAGAGCTATGCTTCTGATTGCTTCGATTTAACCTACGGTTTACATTCTCTCCGCCCCTGCCGGTTGACCGTTTTTCCGCATTGAGCTATACTCTAATTACAGTTTTCGGGGTAGTAAAGGTTTCGACGGGGGCTGTGAAGCTGGAGAAGCTATCCGCAGGGTGATGCGTTAAATTCCAAACTTAAATATAAACGCTGATAATAACGTTGAACTTGCTGCAGCCTGACGGCTGCAACTGCCTGATCTGAAGCACCTGCACTGCAGCTTCAGGTATCGAACTTGCAGGAAACGACACATGCAAAGCTTTGAGCATGCGGGCGTATCATGAAGCTACTGAAGCCGTAAGGGTGTCTGTTCCCGTGCGGCGGAGGGAATGTCAATAGACAGACTACGATAGTAGAAGGACAGGGGATTGGCTTTCGGACACGAGTTCGACTCTCGTCTACTCCATACAAAAAGCCTGCCACTGGCAGCCTTTTTGCATCCTATGGGATAAAAAAGAGAACCGCATCTTCCGCGGTTCTCTTTTTTCATATCGGCTATTATCGATATCTCCGATCTGTCTCTCTCATCCACTTGATGATCCCGCTGCCCTTGAATTCTTTCTGCATCAAAAGTGCCAGGAGTCATGTATCAGATATGTAAAAAATAGGATTTGCAAATACAAAAAGATCGAGCAGAGGGATCTCATCCCACCCTGCCCGATCCGGCTGCGCCGCTTCCTGCTCAGCGATTATATTCCTTGAAAGCGCGGTCCATATCGCGCTTAGCGTCTCTCTTCGCGATATCCGCGCGCTTATCGTACTGCTTCTTGCCTCGGGCGATCCCGATCTCGATCTTTGCGAGTGATCCCTTGAAATACACCTTAAGCGGTACGATGGTGAAGCCCTTCTGCTGCACAACGCCGAACAGCTTGTTCAGTTCCTGGCGGTGAAGCAGCAGCTTTCTCGGTCGAAGCGGGTCCTTGTTGAAGATATTCCCCTTCTCGTAGGGACTGATATTCATCCCGTAGATGATTGCTTCCCCATTCACGATATCGATGTAAGACTCCTTGATGCTGCACTTACCCTGGCGGAGGGACTTGACCTCCGTCCCTACAAGCGAGATGCCCGCCTCGAATGTCTCGTCGATGAAATAGTCGTGATATGCCTTCTTATTATTGGCGATCAGCTTGATCGATTCCTTCTCCATCTTTCATGCCCTCTCATATCAGAAAAAGCGGGACGCCGGCAAGCGCCCCGCACTTTCTGTTATTTTACAACCGACCGCACGATTCTGCAATCAACAGCTGGTTTATGAATCCCACTTGTATCCTTCCCCCGCCGTTTCAGAAATCTCCCTGGGCATCCTCATCGGAAGATCCACCCTGAGATCCGCCGAAGTTGCCGGAACCGCCCTGGCCTCCGAAGATGTCCCCCCACGGGATCACGATGTTGCCGTTCCCGTCGGTCGGCGGAGTCAGCTGTCCGACGCTTCCATCATCTGAATCATCGGAATGATCCCGGTCATCGGAGTTATCCTGGTCATCTTCTTCATCCTGGCTTCCAGCTGCCGACTTCTGTTCCTGGCGGGCCTTTTTCACCTCGTCCGTGGCCTCGTCCAGCGTCACCTCGCAGGTATGCTCCTTATATTCATTTCCACCTTCTGCTCTCTTGTAGGTGATCTCAACCTTTTCCCCCGGAGCGTAATACTGGATCTGCTTCAGGAGGGTATCGCGGGTGTCGATCGTGAGCCCGTCGAACTTGGTGATCACATCGCCCTTCTGAAGGCCGGCCTTCTCAGCTGCCGATCCTTCCTCGACCGATGCGATGTAAGCTCCCTTCGGGATGTTGTAGATATCACTTGCGTCATCCGTGACCGGCGCGACCATGATCCCGAGGTAGCCGTAGTCGTCAAGTGCATCCCTGGTCTTACGATTGATCAGGTCCTGAAGGACCGGGATCGCTGTGCTGATCGGCACCGCGTATCCGATATTATCCGCTTCCAGATATCCTGCGTTGAAGATGCCGATGACCTCGCCCTGTGCATTCAGGACCGCTCCGCCGCTCTGGCCCTCATTGGCAGCGCCGTCGGTCTGGAACTCGGTCCAGGTTCCTTCATCCGTCTTAACCGTGCAGTTCAGCGCCGCAACAATACCGGATGTGACGGTAAGTCCTTCGCCGAGCGTATTACCGATCGTGATGGCAGTCTGACCTACCTTCAGATTATCAGAATTACCGAGGACTGCGATCTTCAGCTGCTTCAGAACATCTTCCTTGATATCGTCCATCTGCACAGCTACAACCGCAAGGTCAGTCGCCGGATCGGTGCCTTTTACCTTGGCGGGAACGACCTTGTCGTCATCGTTCTCCGCATCGACCGAGAAAGCAACTGTGACATCGGTCGCATTCTTCACAACATGATTGTTGGTCGCGATCAGCAGCTCATCCTTATTCTGAGCGATGATGAAGCCGGAAGCGGCGCCTTCTTCCTCAACATTGTGAACACCGCCGAAGTAATCTTCCACTTCCTCCACACTCTTCTCAGAGATTGTGACGATGGAAGGCATGCACTCCTCGACGATCCCGGAGACATCGATCGCAGTTACCTTTGCATCACCGGCGCCGGTCGTCTCAAGCTGCGGATATGTCTTACCGGAATCCTCCTTCTCGTCTGCTGCATCCTTGTCTGCCGTCGTATTATCAGATATAACCGCCTCCGTCTCAGTGGAGGCTTCCGTCTCTGTTTCCTTAGCTGCCGTCTCTCCTGCATATGTGACAGGCGATGCACTCACCGCCATGGCTGCCGTAAGGACAGCCGCCAGGACCTTCGCTGAAATCTTTCCGCCTTTGTACTTCCTGTTGTACATGGATAAACTCCTTTCTTTGGTCTGCTTCGATCTTTATCAGAAACCAGATCAACAACCCGGTATCTCTGTTTTGTCATCTGAGCCCCGGACTTATTATCTAAGTGAAACTATAAAATCCTTGTGTGAAGAAGATGTGAAAAAACAGATGAATATATGTGTCCTGCAAGGATAAAAAAAGGGCACCTGCGCGGACAGGTACCCTTACGTTTTTCTTAAATTCCGGACAATTCCAGTCTATCGTGCAGCTGTCAGTCCTTCCTGACCAGCAGGCTCTTTCCGGTCATCTCCTTCGGCTGCTCCATGCCCATCATCTCGATCAGGGTCGGGATGATATCGCAGAGGGCTCCGCCCTCCCTGAGGGTGTAATCCTTGTCATAGTTGACCAGGATGAACGGTACCGGATTGGTGGTATGAGAAGTGAGCGGTGCTCCGGTCTCATAGTCGACCAGCTGCTCAGCATTGCCGTGATCAGCGGTGATGAACATCTGTCCGCCAACTTCAAGCAGGGCATCGACAACACGTCCGACACACTGATCGACGGTCTCGATCGCCTTGATGCAAGCCGGCTCTACTCCGGTATGGCCGACCATATCCGGGTTCGCGAAGTTGGTGATGATGACATCATACTTGCCGGACTTGATCGCATCGACAAACTTGTCACAGACCTCCGGAGCACTCATCTCCGGCTGCAGATCGTAAGTAGCAACCTTCGGACTCTTGACCAGGATACGGTCCTCACCCTTGTTGGGTGCCTCGACGCCGCCGTTGAAGAAGAAGGTGACATGAGCGTACTTCTCGGTCTCAGCGATCCTTGCCTGGGTCATGTTGTGCTCGGCAAGATACTGGCCGAAGGTCTCGGTGATCTCCTGCTTGGGGAATGCGACGACCTTGTTGCCGATCGTGACATCATAGTCGGTGAAGCAGCAATAGTAGACCTGCTTGCGCGGTCCTCTGTCGAACTTATCGAAATCATCATCGCAGAAGCATCTGGTGATCTCTCTTGCGCGGTCCGGACGGAAGTTGAAGAAGATGATGGAATCGCCATCCTTGATGGTGGTGACAGGCTTGCCGCCTTCCATTACGACCGCCGGGATCACGAACTCATCGGTGACATCATTTGCATAAGAATCCCTCACAGCCTGGACGCCGGAAGCGGCCGGAACCCCCTCGCCAAGGGTAAGTGCTCTGTAAGCCTTCTCGATACGGTCCCATCTGTTATCACGGTCCATAGCGTAGTAACGGCCGGAAACAACACCGATCTTGCCGACTCCCAGCTCGTCCATCTTATCCTGGACCTTCTGGACGAATTCAACGCCGGAAGTAGGCGGTGTGTCACGTCCGTCGAGGAAGCAGTGAACGAAAACATTCCTGATCCCTTCTCTCTTTGCCATCTCAAGAAGAGCAAAGATATGGGTGATATGGCTGTGGACGCCTCCGTCGGAGACCAGACCATACAGATGAAGGGAAGAATTGTTCTTCTTTACATTCTCCATAGCTCCCTTAAGTGCCGGGTTCTCGAAGAAATCGCCGTCCTTGATGGACTTGGTGATTCTCGTGAGATCCTGATAGACGATGCGGCCGGCGCCCATGTTCAGATGGCCGACCTCGGAGTTGCCCATCTGTCCGTCCGGAAGTCCGACATACTCACCGGAAGCCTGCCCCTGCACGAACGGATACTCCTTCATCAGTCTGTCCATGACAGGTGTCTCAGCCTCTGCGATCGCGTTGTGGTCCTTTCTCGGATTCAGGCCGTAGCCATCGAGGATCATCAGTACTGTAGGTCTCTTACTCATCTTATTTCTCCTTCTTTCAAAGCATCTGTGATATACTCTGCCTTCGCCTTCGTATTACTTTCCGAGGCTCTGGTCGATGTAAACTCTGATCATGCTGGATACGCGCTTTACGACGCTGCTGGAGTTGATGATCAGGAGAGCATCCCTGATATGACGTTCCCTTACCGGGCTTGTGATGATGACAAGTTCCGCATTCTCGCCGACCTTATCCTTCTGGATCACCTGCTCGATGGAGACCGAATTATTGCCGAAGATGCTGGCGATGGTTGCCAGAACACCTGGCTTATCCTCAACTTCCATTCTCAGAAAGTAGCTGGATACCGTATTCTCGATTCTGCGGATCGGAGTCTTTCGGTAGACATTGTCCCTGGTGGAACCCTGGGAATGATAAACCGTATGGCGGGCAACCGAGAACACATCGCCCATGACCGCGCTGGCGGTAGGCATCTCCCCTGCTCCTCTTCCGTAGAACATAACATCCCCGACGGCGTCTCCGCGGACATAGACCGCATTGTAGGATCCGCTTACGGTAGCGATCGGGTGGTCCTGCGGGATCAGCATCGGATGGACACGGACCTCGATTCCCTCATTTCCGTTTGTTGCAAGACCGATCAGCTTGATCACCCAGCCAAGGGTCTTCGCATAGGCGATATCCTGAGCGGTGATGTGAGTGATCCCTTCCGAATAGACATCATGGAAAGTCACCCTGGAGTGAAATGCGATAGACGCCATGATCGCCATCTTGCGGGCGGCGTCATAGCCTTCCACATCCGCTGTCGGATCCGCCTCGGCATAGCCAAGCGCAGTCGCCTCCTTCAGGGCTTCATCGTACTCCATACCGACATCCGTCATCTTCGAAAGGATGAAGTTGGTCGTACCATTGACGATTCCCATGACCTCGCTGATCTCATTGGCAGCAAGACTGTTCTTCAGAGGGGAGATGATCGGAATTCCGCCTGCGACAGAAGCTTCGAAGCGAAGCTCCACATGATTCTCCTCCGCGATCTCCATCAGCTCTCCGCCGCGTTCCGCGATCAGGTCCTTGTTGGCAGTCACGACACTCTTTCCTGCCTTCAGGGCATCCTTGATATAAGTATATGCCGGTTCGATGCCGCCAATCAGTTCGATGACGATATCGATATCCGGATCATCCACGATCACAGAGTAGTCATTCGTCAGGACCGACGGGTCATACACATCCTTCTTATGCCTGTCCGGATTCCTTACCAGGATCTTCTTCAGGTTCAGGACGGTGTTCAGCTTCTGCTGCATCTCAGGTCTCTGGGACTTCATGACCTTGTAGACACCCTTTCCGACCGTTCCCAGTCCGAGAAGCGCTACATTCAATCCTTCTTTGTCCATGTCTGCTTCCTCTTCCATATATGATAGGTGAACGAAAAAGCTTCATCCGTGCACCGCGTCAGCAAAACATGAACACCGGAGCACCGTCTGTCATCTTACCATACAGGACTCTTCCTTGTAAATGGCAGATGCGAAAAGCCTGCGCCTGCAGCATTTGCCTTGAGCGTCACCCTTGCCTTCTTCCACTCCTGTCAGGCGGGCGGCGACCCTTTTTCGTTTTCACGCAAAAGGGCAGACCAAGAGGTCTGCCCCGGGAATCACAGTTCAGACAGCCGAAAAAGGCTTCCGGAATATGTGACTTTATTACTTGTTGTAGTTGACGATGTCGGCGAAATCAGCCTTGAGCGCAGCGCCGCCGATCAGGCCGCCGTCGATGTCCGGCTTTGCAAGAAGTTCCTTGCAGTTGGACGGCTTCATGGACCCGCCGTACTGGATACGGATCTTCTCAGCGGTATCGGTATCATAGATCTCTGCGATGGTATCGCGAATCGCCTTGCAGACCTCCTCAGCCTGGTCAGAGGTAGCAGTCTTGCCGGTTCCGATTGCCCAGATCGGCTCGTAAGCGATAACCATGGAAGCTGCCTGCTCCCTGGTCACGCCCTGCAGATCAGACTTGATCTGAAGACGGATCCAGTCAAGGGTAACGCCCGCTTCTCTCTGCTCCAGAGTCTCGCCGCAGCAAAGGATCGGGGTAAGACCATGCTCGAATGCCTTGAGGACCTTCTTGTTCAGGAACTCATCAGACTCGCTGAAGTACTGACGTCTCTCGGAATGTCCGATGATGACCCACTTGCAGCCTGCATCGACAAGCATGTTCGGGGAGATCTCTCCGGTAAACGCACCCTTCTCCTCGATATACATATTCTCGGCGCCGACAGTAACATTTGTTCCCTTGACAGCCTCTACGACCGGAACGATGTCGACAGCCGGTACGCAGTAGACAACGTCAACGTCAGCATCCGCTACAAGCGGCTTCAGGATCTCGACCAGCTTAAGAGCCTCAGAAGGAGTCATGTTCATCTTCCAGTTGCCTGCGATAATCTTCTTTCTAGCCATTGGTATATATCCTCCAAATATCTTGTTAATAGCGCAATGTCCGCTGTCGCCGCATAGGCGCTCTCCGCGCAAGCGCTGCCGGCGCCTTACGGCTTGTAACTATACAGATAAGGCAGGGGGAATCCCCCCTGTGAAAAATTACTCTGCGTCGTCTGCAGCGACTACGCCCGGAAGGTCCTTGCCCTCAAGGAACTCAAGGGAAGCTCCGCCGCCGGTGGAGATGTGGCTCATCTTGTCTGCGTAGCCGAGCTGGTTGACTGCAGCTGCGGAATCGCCGCCGCCGATGATGGTGGTTGCGTCGGTCTCAGCAAGAGCAGCTGCGACAGCCTTGGTTCCTGCAGCCAGGATCGGGTTCTCGAAGACGCCCATCGGTCCGTTCCAGACTACGGTCTTGGCAGTCTTGACAGCCTCGGAGTAAAGAGCGATGGTCTTCGGTCCGATATCCATGCCCATCTTGTCAGCCGGGATCTTATCGGCGTCGACAACAGCAGTCTCGATCTCAGCATCGATCGGGTCCGGGAAATGATCGGTGATGACTGCATCGACCGGCAGGAGGAGCTTCTTGCCAAGTTTTCCGGCCTTCTCGATCATCTCCTTGCAGTAGTCGATCTTGGTCTCATCAAGAAGGGAGGTTCCGACTTCATAGCCCTTTGCCTTGAGGAAGGTGTAAGCCATGCCGCCCCCGATGATCAGGGTATCGCACTTCTCAAGCAGGTTGGAGATAACATTCAGCTTGTCTGCAACCTTTGCTCCGCCCAGGATCGCAACGAACGGACGCTTCGGGTCCTCGACCGCATTGCCAAGGAACTTGATCTCCTTCTGCATCAGATATCCGACTGCGCAGTTTCCGCCCTTTTCGCGGATGTATTTTGTGACGACAGCCACGGAAGCATGGGCTCTGTGAGCGCTTCCGAACGCATCGCATACATAATCGTCTGCAAGGTCAGCCAGCTCTTTTGCGAAGCCTTCTCCTGCTTCCTCGGGCTTGGTCTCTTCCTTGCCTCTGAAACGGGTATTCTGAAGAAGGATGACGTCTCCGTCCTTCATCTCGGAAACAGCCTTGGCGGCAGCCTCTCCGGTGACATTGTAGTCAGCAACGAACTTGACTTCCTTGCCCAGCTTCTCGGACAGACGGACGGC
This sequence comes from Lachnospiraceae bacterium UBA7729, assembly GCA_002482005.1. GTDB lineage: Bacteria > Bacillota > Clostridia > Lachnospirales > Lachnospiraceae > Porcincola. The sequence continues at coordinate 32,292 of DLFD01000089.1, forward strand.
GACCGGCGCCAGAGACTCGCCCTCGTTCGGTCCCTTCTTCACCTTTCCAAGGTGAGAGCAGAGGATAACCTTTGCGCCTTCCTCAACAAGCTTGTTGATGGTAGGAAGAGCCGCAACGATACGGGTCTCATCCGTGATCTTTCCGTCCTTCAGCGGTACATTGAAATCGCAGCGGACAAGGACTTTCTTTCCCTTTGCGTTGAAATCATCAACGGTCTTCTTATTCAGCATCGGAAATATGCCTCCTTAATTGATATATAAGACAGCTTTGCAGATGTGACTGCAGGGCCGCTTACTTTATGTTTTCTGTTACCGCATTGGTGTCTTTCCCGTACAGGCACGGGCGGCACCAATGCGGCTCATCGCCGTTATAGAAAAAGGTCCGGTCCTTTCAGACCGGACCTCCTCAGGTCTTATCCGTAATTCAGTTGAGGATCAATTACTGAAGCTCAGCGAAGTACTTGATGGTACGAACCATCTGGCTGGTGTAAGAATTCTCGTTATCATACCAGGAAACAACCTGTACGAGGGTCTTGCCGTCGCCCATATCAAGGACCTTGGTCTGGGTAGCATCGAAGATGGAACCAGCGCGGCTGTTGATGATATCGGAAGAAACGATCTCATCGGTGTTGTACTCGAAGGACTCGGTGGACTCCTTCTTCATCTGAGCGTTGACATCATCTACGGAAACAACTCCGTCGACAACTGCATCAAGGATGGTGGTAGATCCGGTAGCTACCGGTACACGCTGTGCAGCGCCGTTCAGCTTTCCGTTCAGTTCCGGAATAACAAGGCCGATTGCCTTAGCAGCTCCGGAGGAAGCCGGGGTGATGTTCTGTGCGCCTGCACGGCTGCGGCGAAGGTTGCCCTTTCTCTGCGGTCCGTCAAGGATCATCTGGTCACCGGTGTAAGCATGAACGGTGGTCATGAATCCGGACTGGATCGGGCACAGATCGTTCAGAGCCTTAGCCATCGGAGCAAGGCAGTTGGTGGTGCAGGAAGCTGCAGAGATGATGGTATCAGAAGCATTCAGAGTCTTGTGATTAACGTTGAATACGATGGTCGGAAGGTCGTTGCCAGCCGGAGCGGAGATGACAACCTTCTTAGCGCCTGCATCGATATGAGCCTGAGCCTTAGCCTTGCTGGTGTAGAAGCCGGTGCACTCAAGAACGACATCAATCTTCAGCTCTCCCCACGGAAGATCCTTAGCATCCTTCTCCTTGTAGATCTCGATCTCCTTGCCGTTGACAATGATGGAATGATCGGTAGACTCTACAGTGCCCTCATAACGGCCATGGGTGGTATCATACTTAAGAAGATAAGCAAGCATCTGCGGGCTGGTCAGATCGTTGATAGCAACAACATCGTAACCCGGAGCCTGGAACATCTGACGGAATGCAAGACGTCCAATACGGCCAAAGCCATTGATTGCAACTCTTACTGCCATAATTTTATCCTCCTGGATATAGAAAAAAATGTGTGTACTGTCGAGGCATCGTAAGACCGCAGTGCAGCATACGGCGCTCAACCTGTTAAATATTCTACATAATATCCTGTTAAAAATCAAGTATACGACCGAAGTTTCTGGATATCCGCGCCAAGGATTTTCACGGTTTTTACGATCTCTTCTTCTGTATTGTATGCTCCGATGCTGAACCTTACCGCGCTTCTTGCCTCGATATGGCTTCTGCCCACAGCAAGCAGCACGTGGGACGGATCGAGCGATCCGGATGAACATGCGCTTCCGGATGATGCACAGACCCCATGCATATCGAGAAGTGTAAGCAGAGCCTCCCCCTCGATGCCGTCAAAACAAAAGTTCACATTGCCGGGAAGACGATCCTGACCGGCTTTCGGCCCGTTCAGCAAAGCGCCTGGTATCTGCTCCCGGATCAGGCGGATCATCTGATCGCGCAGTCCGCTTTCTCTCTGGATCCGTTCCTGCATCTTTGCTTCTGCCTCTTCGGCCGCTCTGGCAAATCCTGCGGCTCCAGGCAGATTCTCGGTTCCGGCGCGGCGTCCTCTTTCCTGGCCGCCTCCGCAGATAAGCGGAGGAAGCAGGACTTTCTTCCGGATATACATGAGGCCGATTCCCTTCGGTCCGTATAGCTTATGGCTGCTTCCTGAAAGCAGATCGATGTTCATCTCTTCCACATTCATCGGAATCTGGCCCAAAGCCTGAACTGCATCGGTATGAAACAGGATACCGTGCTCATGGGCGATCCGGCCGATCTCAGCGACCGGCTCGATCGTACCGATCTCATTATTAGCCGTCATGACAGAGATCAGCGCTGTATTATCCCTGATGGCAGCTTCCACGTCTGCCGGATCCACGAATCCTTCCCTGTCAACGTCAAGATAAGTAACCTGGACGTCTCGCTCCTGGAGCCACTCACAGGCATGAAGGACCGCATGATGCTCGATCTTTGTGGTGATGATGTGAAGGACCTTACCGGCTGCATGTTTCCGTTCCTGCTCCTTCTGCCACATTTCGCAGACACCTTTCAGAGCCCAGTTATCTGACTCGCTTCCCCCGGAAGTAAAGTAGATCTCATCCCTGTCTGCTCCGATCAGGCCGGCCAGGGTCCTCCGGCACCGCATCAGGCGGGCACGGCTCTTCTGACCAAGTTCATAGACGGCCGATGCATTCCCGTAACATTCAGAAAAATACGGCAGCATCGCATCCACCGCTTCGGGCAGCGGACGCGTTGTCGCCGCATTGTCAAGATAGATCATGTTCTGTCTCCGTTCTCACAGCTTGGCCATTCATCCGGATGACTGCTCCTGGCCTGCCTGGATTCCTTCACAAGCTCATCAAGATAGATGTGATCGACCGTGTCCGTGATAGCAGAATTGATCTTCTCCCAGACATATCTCGAGACACAGACATCAGCGCCGGCACATCCTGCTGCCCTGCTCTTATCGGAAACCTGCTTCATGCCCGGGCAGGAAACCGCATCGGTACTGCCTTCGCATGCCCTCAGTACGTCTCCGACCGAGATCTCGGAGGAATCCCTGCCGAGCTTATATCCGCCCAAAGCTCCCCTGCTGGAAGTGACAAGTCCTGCTTTCTTCAGAGACGAGGCAAGCTGCTCCAGGTAGGATTCCGAGATATTCTCGCGCTTCGCGATGCTGTTCAGCGAAACCGTCTCCTCATCCATATGAGACGCCAGGTCGATCATTGCCCGAAGGCCATATCTGCCCTTCGTGGATAACTTCATAATCGCATATCCTCCGTGGATTTCTAATCCTAGTATTTTACTTGGAATTGAGATGAGTGTACCACAGAGAAAGCGAAAGAGTCAAGGAACCGGAATATAGAAAAACGCCCGGGAATGCGGCCTTCCGTATCGGAGCGCCTCATTCCCGGGCAGTTGTGATCAGCAGTTTTCTTCTCTGACGACCTCTTTATTCCGCAAGCAGATGGTCGTACAGTTCTTCGTACTGCTTAGCGGAAGTCTTCCAGGAGAAGTCTTTCGCCATGGCTCTGTCGACCATCTTGTTCCACTCTCTCTTGTGGCTGTAGAAGACATCCATCGCATACTTGACGGTTCCGAGCATCTCATGTGCATTGTAGTTTGCGAATGAGAATCCGGTTCCCGTGGACTCGTATTCGTTGTATGGTTCTACGGTATCCTTCAGTCCGCCGGTCTCGCGGACGATCGGGATGGTGCCGTAGCGAAGGCTCATCAGCTGGCTGAGTCCGCACGGTTCAAACAGGGACGGCATCAGGAATGCATCGCAGGAAGCGTAGATCTTGTGACTCATCGCTTCAGAATAATAGATGTTCGCAGAAACCTTGCCCTGATACTTCCATGCGAATTGGCGGAACATGTTCTCATACCGCTCCTCGCCGGTCCCGAGGACGACGATCTGCAGATCCAGCTGGCAGAGTTCATCCATCATGTAGGCGATCAGGTCAAATCCCTTCTGGTCAGTCAGTCTGGAGACGATCCCGATCATGAACTTCCGGTCGTCCTGCTCCAGTCCCAGCTCCCTCTGAAGAGCCCTCTTATTCTTGATCTTCTCCTTACGGAAATTCCTTGCATTGTACTTCTGCTCGATGAACTGATCCGTCTCCGGATCATATTCATCATAATCGATTCCGTTGACGATACCACTGAGACATCCGGAGCGCGCTCTCATCAGGCCATCCAGTCTCTCACCGTAGAAGGGAGTCTTGATCTCCTCCGCGTAAGTTCTTGACACGGTGGTGATCCAGTCTGCGTAAACAATACCGCCCTTCAGGTAGTTGGCATCGCCGTAAGCCTCCAGCTTGTCCGGGGTAAAGTAGGACTTGTCAAGTCCCGTGATATCCTGGATGGTCTTCATGTCCCATACTCCCTGGAATTTCAGGTTATGGATCGTCATGATGCACTTGATCCCGCGGTAGAAGTCTCCCTGCCCGAAACTATCATGAAGATAGACCGGGACCAGACCGGTCTGCCAGTCATGACAGTGAATAATATCCGGCCGGAAACCGATGACCGGCAGTGCTGACAGAGCCGCCCTTGAGAAGAAGGCGAACTTCTCGACATCCTGATAGATATTGCCGTACGGCTTCGGACCCGCAAAATAATACTCGTTATCTATAAAATAGAAGTGAACGCCCTGATATTCCATCTCCAGAACGCCGACATACTGAGATCTCCAGGACAGGTCCATATAGAAGTGGGTCAGATCCTGCATCTTATCCTTCCACTCCTGTCTTATGCACATATACTTCGGAAGGATCACGCGGCAGTCATATTTTTCCTTATCAAAGCACTTGGGGAGCGACCCTACGACATCGGCAAGCCCGCCTGTCTTGATGAACGGTACACCCTCCGATGCAACAAACAGTATCTTTTTCATCTTGTATCCTCCAATCCAGTAATGGGATTCTGTTATTGCTGTCATTCACACGCTCTGCCCCGCACAAGGGCTTCACTCTATCACATAATATAACTCATATGAACAAATTAATCCACGGTTTCCCTTAAATTCGGAGTTTCCGAATACAAAAAGCCTGCCGCTGGCGGCTTTTTTGCATCCTATGGTATACAAAAAGTCTGTCACTGGCAGACTTTTTGCATACCATGTTATAAAAAGTCCCCGGAAATGTTCTTCCGGGGACTCCATTGTCCGCTGTTTTCTGATCCGCCTCACCGCGCTGCTGCAGCCGGCTGCTATTACGCTTCCCTGCGTCTCTGCAGCCAGCCTGCTGCTTTACGGCTGTCTTTCTTACAGTTCTGCGACTGCTTCGATCTCGCAGCCCACACCCAGCGGCAGATCTTTCACTGCAACGCAGCTTCTTGCCGGCTTGGAAGTGAAGTACCTTGCATAGACTTCATTAAATGCCTTGAAGTCTCCGATATCCGCAAGAAAGCAGGTAGTCTTGATCACCTTATCATAGCCGGAGCCTGCAGCCTTCAGGATCTCGCCAACATTCCTGCAGCTCTGCTCTGCCTGCGCGGCGATATCATCCGCAAATTTCCCGGTTGCCGGGTCAACGGGTGTCTGGCCGGATACAAATACAAGTCCTCCCGAGATATATCCCTGGGAATACGGTCCGATCGCAGCCGGTGCCTTATCAGTTGATACTACTTTCATGTATGACGCCTCCTTTTCTGACCGCATGCAGACTGCATGCATGTTCTGCTCTCCCGATTATAGCGGAAGGCTGCCGGCGAAATCAAGCTGCCGGCGAAATCAAGCTGCCGGCGAAATCAAGCTCTCCTCAGCCCAGCGGGATCTCCACGATCTCCGCCATCCTGCCGAGGCACTGCTCGATCTGCTGGGAGATCTCCTTCGTCAGCCTCTCGCTGATCTCATCATTTTTCTCCTTTTCCAGGCTTTCCAGGAACTTCGCACGGATCTCCGGTGCGCTCTTGTGGATGCGGAATGCAAACTGCTTCCTGCTCACCAGTTTCCTTACGGCTTTCGGAAGATCCAGCTTCATCATCTGCTGCTCCATCCTGTCCTTGCCAAGGAGAAGGACCATCAGGGACAGCACGGTCCCTGCCACGATTCCCTTGAGACCGCTGGCGATCAGGGCGATCCCGCTGCCGCCGCAGAGCAGTCCGACAAGGATCGATATGATCCCGTTGATCATCCATGTGATCTCGTCGATACCGAAGACATTCCTCGTCTCGATCCGGATATCCACATCCGTCACGGACAGATAAGACGTCAGATTCAGCGCACGGAAGGGCACATTGTGTCTCGAGCAGATCGGCATCGTGAAGTCTTCCAGTTCGTACGCGACCGGCTTCAGCCACCCGGAGATGATCCCGCCCAGCAGCTTCTGGGCTTCCTCACTCCTCATATAGTGATCGACTTCCGTCTTCAGCTCCTCATCGACATCCGAGAGTCTGGCGATCTCCCCGCTCTTCCAGCGGTCGAAGACACTCATGACCGCATGATCGAGGATCGGCTCTGTCATGGTATCAACAACATCCCGGTAAAGTTCATCGATATGTTTATATACGATCTTTTCGACGGTGCTCGATTCGATCAGTTCATCCACTTCCTTCCGGAAATGTTTCATGTCTTCGTCGATCCGCCCGCTGTAGGAGAGCCCCTTCGCCACCGAGAACTGAGGTTCCCTGCCTGTGATCACGACAGCATCCGGTGCGATCGATGCACACCAATCTTTGATCTCCGGCATAGCCGAGACGCCTCCGGTGAGAAGGACCAGCTCCGGACTGCGGCCGGAGATCTTTCCCAGCACTTCCCTCAGACTTTCGCAGAAAAGTTCGCGGAAGCTATGACCGCCCAGACGGACATTGCCGGAGTTCAGGATCTTATCCGCCGTCTCTGCGGTGACGGATATCGTAAGCGGGATCACTTCTCCGCGGTCGAGGAGCTGGCAGGTCTTCATGCAGCTGTGTTCCTTCCAGTAGTCCTCGTCCGAGAAATACTTCTCCTTCAGCCTTCTCGCTGCGAATTCGCAGTACATCCGCCATGCGGGACTCTCTGTAAAGATCCTGCGGATCCTAGCGGAATCCGGGGAATCCTTAACCGCCTGGTCGAGAAGCATCTCATCCATCATCCCTCCTCCAAGGGCGACCTCCCCGGCAGTCTGAAGCTCCACCTCCATCCCGCCCTCGACATAGGCGAAATCGGTGGTTGACGATCCGACGTCCACGACCAGTACCGGTTTCGAGAGGATATCATAGCCTACCTGCAGATATCGCGACTGGCAGGCAGCGATCAAAGCCGCACGCGACTCTGAGACGATCTTCACCGGAGGAAAACCTGCATTCTCGAAGATCCTTCTGTATCGTTCCCGGTCCGTCTTGTTCCAGCCGGCGGGACATCCGATATAGAAGATCCCGTCTTCCGATTTTCCATCCGCATAGCCATCCCGGATCAGCGAAGAAAGTACGCCTGATGCAAAGATCCGGACATCCCCTTCGACATTCGGGTCCGTCAGGAAACGGCTCTTGAAGCGAAGTCCCCTGTCCGTCACATCGGTCGCATAGCATGCGTTCTCCCCGATCAGCAGGGTTCCGTCTGTCTTTCTTGCATAGGCCGTGATGAAGCTCTTCGCATTACCGACCGGAAGGATCTCAGGATCAGCGTGAACAGCCCCCTCCCCTTTGGAAGAAGAGGCAGCGGCCACCGCACTTTCGGCATCCCCAAGGTCAAATCCATAATACCGATTCATAAAAGCTCTCCACTCTCTCCCGATCTACCGGTCGGAAGCAAGCCCCTTCTTCAGGAGTTTCCCCTCCCTGACCAGCGCTGGTCTCAGTGTGATCCTGCTTCCCCCGGAAGGAAGGAATTCAAACCAGCTTCTCTCACATGCATCGGAGAAGTCCGTCGCATCGATTCCCTTCCGGTGCAGATAATATCGAATATTCTCGATCTGTTCCTGCGCACTCCTGTTCTCCGGATCCCGCCTTGCGGAAGCATATGCATTCTCAAGGAGTTCTGCAAAGAACTCAGTCTCCGCATCCGAAAAGCTTTCACCGGCTTCTGCAGAAGCATGTTCTGGCAGTGCGCCCTCTGTCAGTCTTCCCGGAGCGCTGCTTTCATATGCGGGGATAGCCTTCAGACTGCGGTCCACCGTCATGATCATCCTCTTCATGAGATGATAGACCGAATCCGGGTCGACAAGAAACTTCTTCTGTGTGTACTGGCCTGACCTTCCGCCGGCCCCGGACGTACTGCCGCCCGCAGCCTTTCCGTTCTGCTTTCTCCCCAGAAGAAATCCTCCAAGGCCAAGACAGACGGCTCCGATCAGGACATACAGGACAGAACCCGGACGGGCCAGCGAAGGCAACACGGAAAGAACTCCGCCGGCAGAAAGAAGTACAAAGCCAAAGACATCGCCCTTCGGTTTCTGCTGCGGAGCATCCCTCTGCCAGACTTCGACATCTGTCACAGATTCGACAGCAGGCAGGCTGCTCTTTACCGTCTCCATCATCTGCTGCGCCGCCACAAGTGCCGTCTCTGAGGCTGATTCCTGGGAATACCGCATCAGAAGACGATCCGCTTCCTTTTCGAGGACCTTCGATGTATTTGTTACAGACCGGTCTGCACCGATCTCAGACATGATCCGTTCCCTGTCCTCCTCCAGAAGCGAGGAAAGAGTCGGCCTGTCTTCCTGTTTTTCCGACATAGTTATCTCCTGAATCTAACCGCTCTGAAGCCGCTTTCGGCCGCCCCGGAGATCCTTCCGATCCGCAAGTCATGTCGCTGCAAAAAGTTTCCGCTCATGATTCCACTACTGCCTTCCCGGTCATATACTCCGGGGTCAGCTCAAGAAGGACCGTCCGCTGAAGACTCCCTCTGATCTCCCTCTCGATATAGGCGTTATCCTGGGTAAACTTGTGGCTCAGCTTTGTCGTGATATCGATGACCGTCTCCGGATCATCCACGATCCTGACCTTGCCGAATACGATGACCGACCTTATGTGAAGCGGCCACTTTCCGGGGATCCGATATCCCTCATCATGAACGCAGAAGGAAGCCTTGCTGTCTTTCTCCAGCATCTCCAGCTTGTAGCCTCCCCTTCCGCTGTGGAAATAAATTCTCCCGTCTTCCTCATTATAGTAATGGTTCAGCGGCATCCCGTAAGGATAGCCATCATCGCCGTTGACAGAAAGGATCCCCCGCTTTTCCTGCTTCAGGATAGCGATGCATTCTTCCTCCGGCAGCTGTTTGTTTTTCCTGATAAGCTCTCTGAACATTTCTTATTCTCCCATCTGTCCGGTCTCTGTCTGACGCACCGAAAGTCCGGCCTTTTCAGAAGAGTGGCGGCCAGCTCATTTCCGCAGGTTCAGAAGTCCCTGAAGATTCTCCACATCCTGAGCACTGATCCGCATGTTTGTAGTCTTCTTCTCTCCGTCCGGAGTGACGATCGATACTTCAATCACGGTTCCTTCCCTGATGTCATCCCTGGCCGCCTTGAAAAAAGCCACCACCTTCGGGTGAGCCGCCTTGAACTTTCTGAAACTGTCTGCCGCCTTCATCATTGCCATAGGATTTACTGCCATCTCATTCTCCTTCTTTCTGATCATCTCACCGGAATTTTGTCCGGATCCGGCAGGGATCTTCTCCTGCACATATTCCAGATTCAGTTTAACGGCAATCCGTTATCATTCTGTGAACAAATGTGAATTCCGGTCTCATATCTGTTATAATAACAAACTGAAACATATCCAGACGAAGCAATATGATCTTTTCCGTCAATAAAATCAAAGGATAATGCTCATGAATATTCAGAAAACCGCAGTTGTCGTGGATTCCGGATGCGACGTATCGCCCGAGTACCGCAGGAAATATGATATCCGTCTGCTGCCTTTCAAGGTACGCTATCCCGAAAAGGAATACCTGGATGCTGTTGATATCGACCCGATGATGGTCTACCGCAGATTCCCGGCAGAGATCCCGACCACTTCCACCCCGTCTCCGGGGGATGTGGTGGAACTCATGAAGGGTCTGAAGGAAGAAGGATTCGAGAATGTATTCGTTTTCTGCATCTCGGACAAGCTGTCAGGAACCTTCAACACCGTCCGTATGGTAACAGAGTCCTATCAGCTGGATCTGAACGTCGTTCCGGTCGATACCCTGAATATCTCCATCGCCAGCGGTATGGTCGCCATCTGGGCTGCTCACGAACTTTCCCAGGAAAAGCATTTTGACGAAGTGAAGGCAGGTCTTCCGGAGATCATCAGAAGATCCACCGTCATGTTCTACATGGACACCCTGGATTACCTAAGGCACGGCGGCCGGATCGGCAACGTCGAGTTCATGGCAGCGCAGCTGCTCCACATCCGTCCGATCATTGCCTGCGACGAGAGCGGGACCTATTTCACAGTTTCCAAGCTCAGGGGCGGACGATTTGCAAGAAAGCGCCTGATGGCGGAAGTAAAGAAATATGCTGCCGGAAGGAAGTGCTGGTTCATCGTTGCAGAGGGCGATGGCCATGAGGCGGCCATGGAGGCTATGGAAACCCTGAAGAAGGAATATCCGGAATCCGAAGTTCTGTATGATATCCAGATCGCGGCTTCGCTTGCTGTCAACACCGGAAGCGGCCTGCTGGGGATCGCAGTTCTGCCGCTGGAGTAAACCATGGCAGCAGAAATCTCTGAAAGTGAAAAGGCATGGCGCTTCTCACAGGCGTCATGCCTTTAACCTATTCCAGGATACATCGTCACATCGTTCCTGAGACAGATATTCAGTGCGTCCGTCTCTCAGATCCTTACGCAGGAAATCGATGATCATGATGCCTGGTATGACCGGCTACGCCTGGATCGGAAGTCCAGATTCCCTGATATCCCTGGCCACCGCATCAATAAAGCAATCCCCATCTTTTGCCTGCCCCATAGAGAGAAAGTCTTGATTTTTCTTTCTGCACCTTCTAATATTGAGTGTCTATCCACGTCATATCTTTATATCTTTTTTCATATCCTTCATCATATCCATCTCATCAATTTTATTATCTGGAAAGGAATCATAATGAATATTGACAATATCTTTGCCACCAGCGCTTCCGGTTCCCCTGCGAATGAACTCACTTCAGCTTTGGACACAAGGCAGAATCTTCTCCGGATCGATTACTTGCAGGCTGTAATTTCAAAATATAAGAAAGACCTGTTGAAATGTCCTGAAGGGCATCTGAAAGCTGTTCCTCATGGAACTGGCTTCGAATATTATCAGCGCCGGACTTCAGCAGATAAGTGGGAATATATCCACAGTAAGAACCGGACAATTGTCAGAAGGCTTGGTCAGAAGGTTTATCTGAAACGTCTGCTCGCTTCAGCTGAGAAGGAATTACAAGCACGCCTGGCTTTGGCGTCAGTGCTTGATAAGGGTACCATTGAGTCTCTCTTCATGAGCATGCCCAAGTCTTACCATGGGCTTATACACCCGATTGCAGAAACAAGTCAGGAATTCTATGAAAGATGGATGGCCGAAGAATACGAGCCAGGTTTCTTCAGACCGGATGAGAAATTCTATTAGTGAAGCCTCACACGTTTGAAAACGCGTGCTTCCATACCCTCATTCCGAAAGTATGGACCTACTGACCACAGATACAGTCTTCCACCGGGTGTTTACGCCGCAGCATAAAGCTCTGCCTGAAGATTAATGAGTGTGGACAGTGTGCAGGTGCTTCTCTTTGCGCATCCCGGTACTTTTGCCGTTATGCGCTGCTCTTCTCGTGCGCGGTGCGCGGGAGCTTGCGACTCGCGGTGCGCGCGCGATTCTTTTTCCATTACTGGAAGAGACTTTATGATCTCCCGTACAAAATATCTCGCTCCTATATTGTAGGAAGCATTAAGATCACAGTTATAGATCTTTCCTGACTGGAACTCGCAGACACTGTAGTTTCCGGATGTTTTCTCAGACTCTTTTCCTCTCAGCACCCTTCCGGATCCATCGTATGCCAGCCTGGATGTGTTCCAGGCATTGACATGACTGATCCGCATGCATTTTCGATGAGCCTTGTCTGTCACTATGGACTGCACCCTTTTTGCTTTCCAGAGATGGAGCCGCTGTTTCTTCGTGCCTCTCTTTTTACCGGAAAGTTCCAGGGCCTCGAACACAATGACATC
>DLFD01000031.1 GCA_002482005.1 Lachnospiraceae bacterium UBA7729
AGAACAGCTGTGAACAGTAACAAATATTTATAAAAAATCAGTTGCATTTTCAGTCGTCCCGTGTTATATTATGCGAGTCGACACGAGATACAAAACATGGTTCCTTGGTCAAGCGGCTAAGACGTCGCCCTCTCACGGCGAAAACGGGAGTTCGATTCTCCCAGGAACTATTACCCGTCATCAACATAGATGGCGGGTTTCTTTATAAATAACGTTTGGAATCGTAGCTCAGCCGGGATGAGCGTTCGCCTCACACGCGAAAGGTCAGGAGTTCGAGCCTCCTCGGTTCCACTTTGGAAGCCCTTGTTTTAAGGGCTTTCTTTTTTTCTGCACACTTTACCATATTTTCCTGCTCAATTGCTATATCATACTATTTCGCATATGTGTTAAAATGAAAATACTTTAGAATGTTTATTACCGGAGGGTGCTATGAGACTGGATAATTGGAGAAAAAGATTCCTGGAGCAGGACTTCCAGAAGGAGCTGGAAGATCTGTATCCGGGAAAGGTGAAGGAGAATCTTCCACGCTATGACCAGCTGCTTGATCTGTTTGCAAAGACATATCCGGAATGCAAAGAAGCAGATGTGAGAATCTTCTCGGCACCAGGCCGCACGGAGATTGGAGGCAACCATACGGACCATGAGCATGGCCGTGTACTTGTTGCGTCCGTGGACCTTGACACGATTGCTGCTGCAGTGCCTGCGGATGACGGAAAGGTGTCGATCCTGTCAGAAGGATATCCGATGTGTACGATCGATCTTTCGGACATGGGGGTCCACAAGGAGGAGGTCAACACGACAGCGGCTCTGATCCGCGGAGTCGTGAAGAGATTCATGGATCTGGGATGCCCGGTGAAAGGGTTCCGAGCTGTGTGCACAAGTGCAGTCCTTCCGGGATCCGGAATCAGTTCCTCTGCCGCATTTGAGGTCCTTGTTGGCAATATCGTCAACGGCCTATTCAATGAGGGCAGGACCGATGCCGTCGAGATCGCTCAGATCGGCCAGTATGCTGAGAATGTCTACTTCGGGAAGCCGTCAGGTCTGATGGATCAGACGGCATCTTCTGTCGGGAATATTCTGACGATCGATTTTGCTGATCCGGAGAAGCCAGTCGTCCGCAAGCTGGATGTCGACTTTGATAAGACAGGCTATAAACTTGTCATCATCAATTGCTGGGCAAGTCATGCAGACCTTACTGATGAGTATGCCGCTGTTCCGGTTGAAGAGCAGAAGGTAGCAGGATTCTTCGGAAAGACGGTTCTGAATGATGTTCCGAAGCAGGAGTTCATGGTTCATATTCCGGAGCTTAGAAAGCAGTTCGGAGACAGGGCTGTGCTTAGATCAATCCATTACTATGCAGATACCGCAAGGGTCCCAAAGCAGGCCGAAGCTCTGGAGAAGGGAGATATTGATACGTTCCTTGAGCTCGTGAAGGAATCCGGAAGATCCAGCTGGATGTATCTTCAGAACATAGTTCCGTGCGGAGCCAATGAGCATCAGGAGATGGCTATCGCTCTTGCGCTTTGTGATGAACTCCTTCAGGGGAGAGGATCATTCAGGGTCCACGGCGGTGGATTTGCAGGTACCTGCCAGGCATTTGTACCGGATGATATGATCGATTCCTTCGTCGGGAGGATGGATCAGCTTCTTGGGGAAGGAAGCTGCCATGTGCTGAGCATCCGTCCGGTAGGAGGGACCGAGGTAGTCTGATCAGGGTGAAAGATCCCGGGACAGGAACCGGGTTTTAATAGTAGCAATCAACCACTCAGGAGGGTATGTACAATGAGAATTCTGGTAACCGGCGGTGCGGGCTTTATCGGAAGCCACACCTGCGTTGAGCTGCTGAATGCAGGCTATGAGGTAACCGTTGTCGATAACCTTTACAATGCCAGCGAGAAAGCTATGGACCGTGTCAGACAGATCACGGGGAAAGACCTCACATTCGTAAAAGGCGATGTTCTCGATAAAGTGTGTCTTGATAAGATCTTCGAAGATCAGAAGATCGACGCTGTGATCCATTTTGCAGGGCTGAAAGCTGTCGGCGAGTCCGTCCGAAAGCCGGTCGAATATTATAACAACAACATCACCGGAACGCTTACCCTGATCGAAAGCATGAGGAGCCACGGAGTCAAGAATATCATCTTCTCCTCCAGCGCTACCGTATACGGAGATCCGGCATTTGTCCCGATCACCGAAGAGTGCCCGAAGGGAACCTGCACCAATCCATACGGATGGACCAAGTGGATGCTGGAACAGATCCTGATTGATGTCCAGAAAGCAGATCCGGAATGGAACGTCATTCTGCTGCGCTATTTCAACCCGATCGGAGCTCATCCGTCAGGACTGATCGGAGAGGACCCGAAGGGCATCCCGAACAATCTGGTTCCGTATATCGCGCAGGTTGCGATCGGCAAACTCAAAGAGCTGTCCGTCTTTGGGGATGATTATGATACACCGGATGGAACCGGAGTCAGAGACTACATTCATGTTGTGGACCTGGCAAGGGGACATGTCAATGCGATTCGAAAGTTTGCAGACAACGAGGGCGTTTCCATCTATAATCTGGGTACCGGACATGGCTATTCCGTACTTGATGTCGTCAAGGCATTCGGTAAGGCATGCGGACATGAGATCCCTTATGTCATCAAGCCGAGAAGAGCAGGCGACATCGCTACCTGCTACTGCGATCCGGACAAGGCCTATAAAGAGCTCGGCTGGAAGGCACAGTACGGGATCGAGGATATGTGCCGGGATTCCTGGAACTGGCAGCAGAAGAACCCGAACGGTTACAATGACTGATCCGGAAAGCTGACGCCGATATCAGGCACCGGAACTGGTCAGATGTAATTTTGACATTACAAACGGATATCGTGTATAATGGCTGGTACTGTATTCTGGCAGTACCGGCCATTTTTATTATGGAAGCTGCGAAGCAATCCGTGCGTCAGAATGTGTGCCAGAAGGGACTTTTGGCACACGCATCATCTTGATGCTAGGGTCAAAAGGTCATAATCCGCGTCGTGCTTGCACGTAAGCGGTTATGACCTTGGGACCCGCATGACACCGAGCATGTAGGAATTTGCATATGCAAATTCCGGGAGTGCGAGGTGGCATAGGATTGCGAGAGTTGCGAAGCAACGAAGCAATCCGCATCAACAGTTGGGGTCAAAAGGTACTTTTGACCCCAACATCATCATCTTATGAGGAAAAGATATGAAGTGGAAAAAGTTCAGACTGAAGACGCTGTCCTCGGCGGAAGATATCGTGATCGAAGCTCTTTATGAGGCAGGTGTCCAGGGAGCGGAGATTGAGGATCATGTGCCTCTTTCCGAGAGCGATCTTCAGCAGATGTTCGTGGATATCCCGCTTCCCGCGGGGAAGGATGACGGGACTGCTTATCTGGATTTTTATCTGGATGAAGATGAAGATTCGGAACCTGTCCTTAAGAAGGTCAGGGAGAAGCTTGATGAGCTGAGGCAGTTCTCAGACATCGGACCATGCACCATCGAGGAAGGCGAGACCGACGACAAGGACTGGATCAATAACTGGAAGAAATACTTCCATAAGTTCAAGGTGGATGATATGCTGATCATTCCTTCCTGGCAGCAGGTTGAGCCGGAAGATCATGCATCCATGGTCCTTCATATCGACCCGGGAACTGCTTTCGGAACTGGCATGCATGAGACGACGCAGCTCTGTATGAGACAGCTGAAGAAGTATGTGACGCCGGATACGGAGCTCCTCGATGTAGGAACCGGAAGCGGGATCCTGTCTATCGTTGCTCTGAAGCTTGGAGCAAAGCATGCAGTCGGAACAGATCTGGATCCCTGCGCCGTCGATGCCGTGAAAGATAATCTGGACGCTAATGATGTTCCGCCTGACTCCATGGATATGGTGCTTGGAAATCTGATCGATGATCAGAAGACCCAGGATACGGTCGGTTATGAAAAATATGATGTCGTCACTGCCAACATTCTGGCAGATGTCCTGATCGCAATGACACCGGAAGTGGTACCGGCTATGAAAAAAGGCGGCATCTATATTACGTCCGGAATCCTCGATGAGAGACAAAAGGATGTCGAGGATGCGATCCGGAGGGCAGGTCTTGAAGTGGCTGAGATCACCCATCAGAATGAATGGGTCTGCATCACGGCAAGGAAGAACTGAGGGGCGTCAGCAGCAGGTCAGCTGTGCAGATTGAGGAAATCTATGTATCGTTTCTTTGTACTGCCCGAAAATATCGATGAAACTGCAGGGATGATCCGGATAGAGGGAGAGGACGTGAATCATATCCGTTCTGCCCTTCGGATGCGGCCAGGAGAAGAAGTGCTGCTCTGTACGGGGAGACAGGATGATCCTGTGGACTACCTCTGCAGGATCGTTTCCTTTTCTGAAGGGGAAGTTTCAGCGAAGATCGCTGAGAAGAGAAGATCCGCAGCGGAACTTTCGTCCAGACTTTATCTGTTCCAGGGACTTCCGAAAGCAGATAAGCTTGAATCCATCATTCAGAAAAGTGTGGAGCTTGGGGTATATGAGATCATCCCGACGGTTATGTCGAGATGCATCGTGAAGCTGGATGAAAAGAAGGCAGCAAAGAAGACAGCGCGCTGGAATGCCATTGCGCTGTCGGCTGCAAAGCAGTCTAAGCGGGGAATCATTCCCTCGGTGAAAAAGCCATTCAGCTTCAGGGATGCGCTTGATGCAGCGTCAGGGCTTGATCATGTGATCGTTCCTTATGAAGATGCGAGGGGTATCTTACATACGAAGGAAGTCTTTTCGTCCCTGAAACCAGGAGAAGACGCCGGAATCTTTATCGGACCGGAAGGCGGGTTTTCGGAGAGGGAGATCGATGAACTGAAAGGGATCGGGGCAGAGACCGTGACACTGGGACACCGTATCCTGAGGACGGAGACGGCCGGACCTGCCATCCTTTCCATGCTGATGCTGCAGCTTGAGTCAGACTGAGAAGTATATGAAGTAAGAAGGACCAATATGGAAGCATATCTTGACAATTCGGCTACCACGAAGGCCTCGGAAGCCGTGAAGGACATAGTAGTGAAGACAATGACGGCAGACTACGGAAATCCGTCATCGATGCATCAGAAAGGTGTGGACGCCGAGAGATATGTGCGTGAGGCAAGGGAACGGATCGCAAAGACTCTGAAGGTCGACGACCGGGAGATCTTCTTCACGTCCGGCGGCACCGAGTCCAACAACTGGGCGCTGATCGGAGGAGCACTTGCAAACAGAAGGGCTGGAAACCACATCATCACGACCGCAGTAGAGCATGCAGCAGTCCTGCAGCCGCTCACATTTCTTCAGGAGATGGGATTCCGTATCACATTTCTTCCGGTCGATGAACATGGTCACATCAGCCTGGAAGATCTGAAAAGAGAACTCTGCAGGGATACGATCCTTGTCTCCACCATGTACGTGAACAATGAGATCGGGGCAGTAGAGCCGGTTGAGGAAGCCGCGAAGATCGTCAAGGAATACAATCCGGACATCCTTTATCATGTTGATGCCATACAGGCTTACGGAAAATACCGGATCTATCCAAGAAAGCTCGGGATCGATATGCTGTCGGTGAGCGGGCATAAGATCCACGGACCGAAGGGCAGCGGTTTTCTGTATATCCGCGACAAGGCAAAAGTGAAGCCTTATATCTATGGAGGCGGCCAGCAGAGGGGCATGAGGTCAGGAACGGAAAATGTTCCCGGCGCCGCCGGGCTCGGCGTTGCAGCGATGGAGGCTTACACGGATTTTGATGCCAAGATCGCGAAGATGAGAGAATGCAAGAAGAGGCTTATCGACGGCCTGAACCAGATCGATGGCGCCTATGTAATATCGCAGCTTGAGGAAGCACCCCAGATCGTCAGCTGTTCTTTCCCCGGGGTCCGTTCCGAAGTGCTCCTTCACGCTCTTGAGGAGAAAGGGGTGTATGTGTCTTCCGGTTCGGCCTGCTCTTCCAATAAAAAGGTTCCGGTGAGTACGGTCCTCCAGGAGATCCATCTGAAGCCTGAGAGGCAGGATTCCACGATCCGGTTCAGCTTCAGCGACTGGACGACGACGGAAGAGATCGACTATGCGCTTCGGTGTCTGAAGGAACTGCTTCCGGTCCTCAGGAGATTTACGAGACGATAAAGAAAGGAAAACGGCATGTTTTACAAGACATTTCTGATCAAATATGGTGAGATCGGCGTCAAGGGCAAGAATCGTGCTGCCTTCGAGGATGCGCTCGTAAAGCAGGTGAAGATCGCCCTGGCACGTGTCGACGGTGAATTCCATGTCTGGAAAGAGCAGGGAAGGATCATTGCAGATGTTCTCGGAGATGAGGGAAGCTGCGACTATGATGAAGTCATCAAAGAGCTGCAGACGGTGTTCGGGATCGTCGGGATCTGTCCGGTCGTGAAAGCGCCGCTTGGAACGCCCGAAGAGATTGCTCCTTATGTGATCGACTTCCTTGCTGAGACGTATCATCTCAAGGTGGATGAGAACTGGAGAGAGAAGCAGGGGGAAGAGCTGGACGGACCGGAGGATAGTCTCACATTCAAAGTCCATTCAAGACGGGCAAACAAGCAGTATCCGGTCGCTTCCATGGATGTGAACGCTTACCTGGGCGAGAAGATCCTCGATGCTTTTCCGAAGCAGGTCCGCGTTGATGTACATGACCCGAAGCTGATGCTTTACGTGGAGCTCCGCGATGAGGTGTTCATCTATTCGCAGATCATTCCGGGACCAGGAGGGATGCCTCTCGGGACAAATGGGTCAGCGATGCTTTGTCTGTCAGGCGGGATCGATTCCCCGGTCGCGGGCTGGATGATCGCAAAGAGAGGCGTTACGATCGATGCCACCTACTTCCATGCTCCGCCTTATACCAGTGAGAGAGCAAAGCAGAAGGTTGTGGATCTGGCAAAGATCATCTCCAGGTATACTGGTCCGATCAGGCTTCATGTGGTGAACTTCACGGATATTCAGCTGGCGATCTATGAGAAGTGTCCGCACGATGAACTGACCATCATCATGAGAAGATACATGATGCGGATCGCAGAACATATTGCGAAAGAGGATGGCTGCCAGGGACTGATCACCGGCGAGAGCCTGGGACAGGTTGCCAGTCAGACCATGCAGAGCCTTGTCTGCACCGATGAGGTCTGTTCGATCCCGGTATTCCGTCCGCTGATCGGATTCGACAAGCAGGATATCATCGACCTCTCCGTGAAGATCGGAGCCTACGATACATCGATCCTTCCTTATGAGGACTGCTGCACGATCTTTGTCGCAAAGCATCCGGTCACCAAGCCCAGACTTGATGTCATCAAGCGTTCTGAGACAAAGCTTGACGATGTGATCGATGAGCTGATGGAGAAAGCGATCTCCACGACTGAAGTGATCGAGGTCGGATGAAGAGGGCTGAAGGAATCGAGTAGGCAGGACTCCGTCCGCCTGCTCGACCCGGCTACGCCGCTATCATCATCTCGTGCGCGGTGCGCGGGAGCTTGCGACTCGCGGTGCGCGCGCGACACATCTCGTGCGCGGTGCGCGGGAGCTTGCGACTCGCAGCCTTACAAAAAACCGCCGGCAGAGATGCCGGCGGCGATTGATGATCAGAAAATAACCCTCCAGAAGAAGGGAATACAGGTTACTGAACCATGTAAGGCTTCAGAATCTCGAGGATCTTATCAAGGTTCTCCTCGGCATGGATGCTGAGATCGATAGGCTTGGAAAGATCCAGGCTGAAGATGCCCATGATAGACTTGGCATCGATCACATATCTTCCGGAAACAAGATCAAAATCATTGTCAAACTTTGTAATATCATTCACAAAAGACTTGACTTTATCGATTGAATTCAGAGAAATCTTTACTGTTTTCATCTGTGTGTCCTCCATATTAGTTATCTCGCCTGATGATGGATGATTCATACATACAAACTCAGTGTATCGTTTCCAAATTCAAAAGTCAAGACAGCAGGAGCCGGGCATATGAAACTATTTGAAGGAAAGAAAGCAGCGCTTCACAACCTGGGATGCAAGGTCAATGCATACGAGACAGATGCCATGGCAGCGCTTCTGAAAGAGGCAGGATTCGAGATCGTGCCATTCGGGGAGCCGGCAGATGTCTATGTCATCAATACTTGTTCGGTTACCAATATCGCGGACCGTAAGAGCAGACAGATGATCCACAGGGCAAGAAAGATGAACCCGGATGCGATCGTGGTTGCGGCGGGCTGCTACGTTCAGACGGCGATCGACAAGACAGGTCTGGATGTCGATGCGGATATTATCCTTGGAACTGGAAAAAAGAATGATCTTGTTACGGAGATCGTCCGTTATCTTGCAGCACGAGGGAGTGATGCGGGCTCTGCCAGAACAGAGGAAGGCACCCTTGTGGATGTTGCTGATCTTCGCACGGATCGTTCTCTTGACGGCCTTGTCCTGCCGAAGGTCGAAGGACACACCAGGGCTTATATCAAGGTACAGGACGGCTGTGACATGTACTGCAGCTACTGCATCATCCCTTATGCAAGAGGTCATGTGCGTTCCAGAAGACCGGAAGATGTCGCTGCTGAACTGACTCGTCTGGCTCAGGAGGGAACAAAGGAAGTTGTCCTCACCGGAATCCATCTTTCTTCCTACGGGGTCGATTTCCCGGAATCAGAAGGGTCAGTCTGGCAGGAAAGATCGAGACTGGTCAATCTGATCGAGGAAGTTTCAAAGATAAAGGGGATCGAAAGGATCCGTCTTGGCTCCCTGGAGCCGACGATCATAACGGAAGAGACAGCAGAGAGGCTCTCAAAGATCGGGAATCTCTGTCCTCATTTCCATCTGGCACTTCAGAGCGGCTGTGACAGTGTCCTTGAGAGGATGAACCGGCATTATACGACGGACGAATACAGAAAGTGCGTCGCAATCCTGCGCAGGTGGTTTGATGATCCTGCAATCACAACCGATGTGATCGTGGGCTTTCCGGGCGAGTCAGAAGAAGAATTTGCAGAGACAGTTCAGTTCCTTACGGAGATCAGACTCTTTGAGACGCATATCTTCAGGTATTCCAGAAGGGCAGGGACCAGAGCTGACCGGATGGAAGGACAGCTGACAGAAGCTAAGAAGGCGGAAAGGGCAGCAGTCCTCGAAAAGCTTAATGATGAAAACAGGGCGGCCTTCATATCAGGCAAGAACGGAACGAAGGCTGAAGTGCTGGTGGAGGAGCTTGCAGGCGAGAGAGTTCCGAATGCAGCCGGCCAGAGAGAGCGCCTGACGGAATCCGCAGGGGGGGAAAGTTTCGGAGACAGTGCCGGAAAACTCTATGCAGGGTACACGAAGGACTATATCCGGACAATGGTCCGTTCCGATACAGACATACGCGGGCAGATCGTATCAGGCCGGCTTCTTGTTGAAAGTTCCGTTCTGTTAGTATAGAATGTATCCAGAATAGTGTGGTTTCGCACGGACATGTGTGTAAGGACAGGGAAATATGGCAGATATTTACAGTACTCAGTTTTTTAATGTGGATAACGATCCGGAGACCAGAGTCAAGAAGGTTCTGGAACTGGTTTATAATGCCATGACTGAAAAGGGTTATAACCCGGTAAACCAGATCGTCGGATACATCATCTCGGGGGATCCGACCTACATCACCAGCCATAAGAATGCCCGCAGCATGATCATGAAGGTGGAAAGGGACGAGATCGTGGAAGAGCTCCTGAAGGAGTATATCCGCAATCAGTCCTGGAATGCGCATTCCTGATGGGAGAGGTTATGGAAGATACCCTTAGAGCGAAGGAGGGCGGCTGTCCGAAGAGTCTGCTTGGCCTTGATTATGGCGCAAAGACCGTGGGAGTGGCTGCTTCGGATGCACTTGGGCTTACCGCGCAGGGGCTTGAGATCATCAGGCGCAAAAGTGAGAAGAAGCTCAGGCAGACCCTTGCCAGGATCGATGAACTCGCCAAGGAGCGCGGAGCCGAGGCAATCGTGCTCGGGTTTCCGAAGACTCTGAGAGGCGGGATCTCAGAGAGGACTGCAAGGACGCTTCAGTTCCGGCAGATGGTCATGAAGAGGACATCTCTTCCCGTGATCCTCTGGGACGAGAGACTTACAACCGTTGCCGCCGACAGGGCGATGGACGAGACAGAGACTGAGGACCACAAGGAATATGTGGATGAGATCGCTGCGATGCTGATCCTTCAGGGGTATCTTGACTGCGTGAACTGCGGAGCTGCGGTGCCGGAGACGGACGCGGACAGGCTGCTTTCGGAATATCAGAAAGAACACCCGGATTTTCAGTAGGCAGCGGAGGAATTTCATATGGAGAAGATACAGTTTATGCCGCCTGACGGAAGTGAGGCGGTTTGGTTTTATGTACTCGAGCAGACCAGGATCGGCGGACATGATTACATTCTGGTAACTGACTCGGAAGATGGGGACGGGGAAGCCTATATCATGAAGGACGTCTCGAAGGATGGAGATGCAGAGGCATCTTATGAATTCGTCGACACGGACGAGGAACTTTCTGCAGTCTCAGGGGTTTTTTCTGAGATGATGGATGATATTGACCTGACATGAGAACGTGATCTCATACAGAAGGTCAGGAAAAATGACAAAGGAGGATTCATTGGGTATTACAACCGGTAAACTGAAGGTAATTCCGCTGGGCGGTCTCGAAGCCATCGGCATGAATATTACCGCATTTGAGTATGAAGACAGCATTGTAGTGGTGGACTGCGGACTGGCATTTCCGGATGATGATATGTATGGGATCGATCTTTGTATCCCGGACATCACATATCTTCTGGATAACGCGGAGAAGGTGAAGGGCTTTGTGTTCACACATGGACACGAGGACCATATCGGCGCGCTCCCGTATATCCTGAAGCAGCTTAATGTCCCGATCTATGCGACAAAGCTGACGATGGGACTGATCGAGCTGAAACTTACCGAGCATGACCTGCTGAAGACAACCAAAAGGAAAGTAGTTCATCCGGGTCAGTCTATCAATCTGGGAAAGTTCCGTGTAGAGTTCATCAAGACAAATCATTCCATTCAGGATGCGGTCGCACTTGCAATCTACAGTCCGGCCGGATGTGTCATTCACACGGGAGATTTCAAGGTTGACTATACGCCTGTATTCGGCGATGCGATCGATCTGCAGCGTTTCGGGGAGATCGGAAAGAAGGGCGTCCTTGCGCTTATGTGCGATTCCACGAACGCAGAACGTCCGGGATATACTCCTTCAGAAAGCACGATCGGAAAAGCGTTTGACCAGATCTTCGGAGAACACAAGTCACAGAGACTGATCGTTGCCACATTTGCTTCCAATGTGGACAGGGTCCAGCAGATCATCAACACAGCATATAAATATAACCGGAAGGTTGTCATCGAAGGAAGATCGATGGTCAATGTGATCTCGGTCGCAGAGGAACTTGGGCGTATCACGATCCCGGAGAATACCCTGATCACCTTGGACGAGATGAAGAACTATCCGGATGAGAAACTTGTCCTTATCACTACCGGAAGCCAGGGCGAGTCGATGGCTGCGCTGTCCAGGATGGCTGCAGGCCTTCATAAGAAGGTACAGATCAAGGCAGGCGATCTGATCATCTTCTCATCCCATCCGATTCCAGGCAATGAGAAATCCGTGTCCAAGGTCATGAACGCTCTTTATGAGAAGGGTGCGGGTATTGTGTTCCAGGATACCCATGTATCCGGACATCCGTGCCAGGAAGAGATCAAGCTGATCTATTCGCTTGTCCGGCCGCAGTTTGCAATCCCGGTCCATGGCGAAGTAAGGCACAGGGTTGCACAGGCAAAGGTTGCCAGGACTCTTGGCTACGATTCCAGGCATATTATCATGATGCACAGCGGAGATGTGCTTGAGCTGGCAGATAATTATGCGAAGATCACCGGGCATGTGCAGAACGGAGCGATCCTCGTGGATGGCCTCGGTGTTGGGGATGTCGGTAATATTGTGCTGAGAGACCGCCAGAGACTTGCCGAGGATGGCATCATCATGGTTGTGATGACTCTTGGTTCCAGGAGCAGACAGGTGCTTGCGGGACCTGATATCGTATCCCGTGGTTTTGTATACGTTCGTGAATCGGAAGAGCTGATGGATGAAGCGCAGGAAGTTGTCGAGGATGCAGTTGAGAAGTGTCTCTCCGGAAAGAATTCTGACTGGGGCAGGATCAAGAATGCAGTGCGTGATGACCTTGGAGATTTCCTCTGGAAGAGAACGAAGCGTAATCCGATGATCCTTCCGATCATTCAGGAAGTGGAAGAATGATTGAGCCGGATGAGCAGGTAGAGGCGCGGACAGAGGAACTTCTGGAAGCGATCAGGAACAGCAGCGCATGCCGGGAATATATGGCTGCGCGGGAAGAACTTTCAAAATATCCGGAGAGGAAGCAGAAGGCCGACCGGTTCCGGAGGGAAAACTACATCGTACGGAATTTTGCGGCCGACGATGCCGGGAGACAGAAGGCTGACATCAGCAGGATGAGGGAACAGCTCAGGCTGGACCCCGTGATCGACCGGTATCTGAACGCTGAGCTGATCCTCTGCAGGATGCTGAAGGGATGTGCACTCGAGATCCTGAATGCGGCACAGCTGGATCTTTACGGTATGGATGATATCCTTTGATCGCAGATACGGAGGAGCTTTATTGGAGCAGGAAAGGTTATCCGCTTACCTCCATTCGCTGAGCAGCGGACAGGGAGAATATCTTGACAGGATCCGGAATGAGGCGGAGAAAGACAAGGTCCCGATCATCCGGATCGAGATGGAAAGTTTTCTCTCGGTATTTCTTGAGCTGAAGAAACCTGCTGACATCCTGGAGGCAGGGACTGCCGTCGGGTACTCCTCTCTGCTTATGGCAAAGCAGACGGAGAGCATCGGCAGCAGGATCGAGACCATCGAGAAGGATGAGGACAGGATCGCTTCGGCGGAGAAAAACATCGGTGATTCTCCCTGGGCAGACCGGATCCGGCTGATCAGAGGAGATGTACTGGAAGTTTTCCGCATGCTCTGCGGAGAGGGCAGAAAATACGACTTTATCTTTATGGATGCGGCAAAGGGACAGTATATCCGTTATCTTCCGTGGGTTCTCAGGCTGCTGAGAAGGGGCGGGATCCTGATCTCGGACAATGTCCTGCAGGATATGACGATCCTGGATTCCCGTTTTGCACTTGAGAGAAGAGAACGCACGATCCATAAGAGGATGAGGGATTATCTGTATGCCCTGAATCAAACTGACGGGCTTCTGACGACGATCGTACCGATCGGAGACGGAGCTGCCGTCACAGTCATGCAGCATGACGGTATTCTGACCGAGATCGATGAATGACGATATGATCTGATGAGAGTATTGACGGAAAGCGGTGCGGAATGGCGTGTTCCGCACCGCTTTCTGCGTGGAAAGGATGTAAGATGCATAAAGAAGGAAGTATGCCGGAACTGCTCTGTCCGGCTTCAAGCCTCGAGGTCCTGAAGACTGCGGTCATCTATGGGGCGGATGCAGTCTATATCGGCGGCGAGGCTTTTTCCCTCAGGGCAAAGGCAAAGAATTTTTCAGCCGAAGACATGAAAGAGGGAATTGGATTCGCTCATGAACATGGAGCGAAGGTCTATGTGACAGTGAACATCATTGCCCATAATGATGACCTTGAACAGCTGGATGTTTATCTCAGAGAACTGGAGCGGATGAAGCCGGATGCCCTCCTGGTTGCGGATCCGGGAGTCTTCATGCGCTGCAGAAGGATCTGTCCGGATATTCCGCTGCACGTCTCGACGCAGGCAAATAACGTGAACTGGGAGACATTTCTCTTCTGGAAGGATCTTGGCGCAGAGCGCGTCGTGTGCGGCAGAGAGCTTTCCCTGAGAGAGATCAGGGAGATCCGGGACCATATCCCGGATGAACTTGAGATCGAGGCCTTCGTACATGGAGCTATGTGCATCTCCTATTCGGGAAGATGTCTTCTCTCCAGTTTTCTGGCCGGAAGGGATGCCAACAGGGGAGAGTGTTCCCATCCGTGCAGGTGGAAGTATTCGGTCGTTGAGGAGACCAGGCCAGGCCAGTATATGCCTGTCTATGAAAATGAGCGAGGCACATTCATCTTCAATTCCAAGGACCTTTGTATGGTGGACCATATTCCGGATATGGCAGATGCCGGCATCGACAGCCTGAAGATCGAGGGAAGGATGAAGACTGCTCTCTATGTGGCGACAGTTGCAAGAACCTACCGGAAGGCGCTCGATGATCTGAAAAAGGGCAGGGATGTGTATGAAAAGAATATGCCCTGGTACGAGGAAGAGATCCGTGACTGCACTTACCGCGATTTCACAACTGGCTTCTTCTACGGAAAGCCAGGAACGGATGCTCAGGTATATGGGAATAATACTTATATCCGTAACTATGTCTACCTGGGAAGTGTGCTCGGAGAAAAATATATCGATGGAAAGCGATATGTTCAGATCCGCCAGAAAAACAAATTTGCCATCGGCGATATGATCGAGATCATGAAGCCGGATGGCCGGGACATCTGTGTAAAGGTGGAGGATATCCGGGACGAGGACCTGGAACATCAGGAAAGCGCGCCGCACCCCTTGCAACTTCTTTATATTTTGTTGGGGACAAATGCAGATAGGTATGATATATTGAGAAAGACAGGCGAATAGTTTCAGGAGGAAAAAAGATAGCATGAGCGGAATGTTGTTGTCGCTGATGGGCGGGATCGGGCTGTTCCTTTACGGTATGAGTCTTCTGAATTCCTCGCTTCAGCAGGTTGCGGGCGGGAAACTGGAACAGACTCTTGAGAGACTGACGAATAGCAGGCTGAAGGCATTCCTTCTCGGGACCGGAGTGACGGCGGCGATCCAGTCATCCGGCGCCACGACGATCATGCTGCTCGGTTTTGTCAATGCAGGGATCATGAAGGTCATTCAGGCGGTCCCGGTCATGATGGGTGCCAACATCGGTACCACTATGACTGCCCAGATCCTCCGTCTTGCAGGTGGGGATGGAAACGTATCGACATGGACCGATCTGTTAAAACCGTCAACATTCGCTCCGGTCATCGTCATGGTCGGCGCATTCGTCCTTCTTATCTCTAAGAAGAAAAAGACAAGGGGAATCGCATCGATCTTTATCGGATTCGGTATCCTTTTTGTCGGAATGTCTATCATGGAGTCTTCACTGGCTCCGCTGAAAGATTCCACTGAGTTTGTAAGACTTCTGACCATGTTCCGCAATCCTTTTGCAGCTGTCGTCATGGGAGTCCTTATCACGACGGTCCTTCAGAGCAGTTCTGCAGCGGTCGGACTTCTGCAGGCGCTTTCCTCGACGGGCGTCATCACATTCGGCATGGCAGTCCCGATCATCATCGGCATGAACATCGGAAAGACGATCCCGGTCATGATCGCATCCGTTGGAACCGAGAAGGATGCAAAAAGACTTGTCCTGATCGACCTGATGATGAATATTCTGACCGGAGCGATCTATTTTGTCGTTATCTATTCTTACCAGGCAGCTGCCGGCTTCCCATTCTGGAAAGATATCGTGGACCGCAACATCATCGCAAACTTCCACTCTCTGTTCAATATCTCCCTGAGTGCGTTCATGTATCCGCTCACAAAGTTCCTGGTCAGAATGGCCGAGAGGATCATCAAGGATACCAGGCAGGCAAATGACAAGTCCTCTACTCTTGATCTTCTGGACCCGATCTTCATCTCCACACCGGCGCTCGCTCTCGATCAGTGTAAGAAGGTAGTTGATGAGATGGGAGAGGCTACGAGAGAGAATCTGGAGATGGCTGCCCGACTTGCTACCGACTGGGATGAGAAGCTGTTTGAGAAGGTAGAGTCCAATGAGCGGTTTCTGGACAAGGCGGAGACCAAGATCGGAGATTACCTGGTAAAGATCAATGCACAGTCGATCAGCAAGACCGAGAACAGAAGATCAAGTGAGCTTCTTCACGCGGTCGGAGACTTTGAACGAATCGGAGATATGTGCATCAAGATAGCGAAGGTAGGCTCTTTCGACAAGGAGTCAGGGATCACTTTCACGAACGTAGGAAGAAGGGAACTGGATTCGATTGCAGCCGCGACTGCGAAGATCCTGGATATGACGGTTGATGCCTTCCAGCACCAGTCAGCGCTGGAAGCGGCAAGGGTCCAGCCTCTTGAGGAAGTGATCGACGGATTGAAGGAACTGCTGAAGAACCATCATATTGACAGACTGCAGGATGGTACCTGCGGTGTGCCGGCTGGAATCTCATTCCTCGAGATCATCAACAGTATGGAGAGGATCTCAGATCATTGCTCCAGCATCGGGATCTATGTGATGCAGAGGATCTCCGGCAATTACTATACTGACAAGCATTCTGCGGAAGCTCACAGGACGCCTGGTTCGGAGGAAGAATACAAAGCTCTGTTTACATATTACAAGCAGCTGTATTATGATCCGGTGGACACTACCCGCAGGACAGACCGAACAGAGCTTCCGGACATGAAAGCCGCTCAGTCAAAAGCCTGAGGAAAACAGGAATGAAGATCTCGGTGACCCATCTGAAGCCATTGGAAGTGCACACAAAAAAAGAAAGAGCAGACCGCCGGAAGGCGGCCTACTCTTTTTTGCTTGGTGAGATCAGGGCGATGTACGGCGGAGCGGATCTGCCTGAAGAGGTACAGGAAAGCAGGGAAGAGGAAAGGGGGAGCGGAGAGAGGCAGATCTTTCCTTTTGTAAAGGATCCGCTCGGGAAACCGTATCTCCCGGGTCATCCCGGGATCCTCTTTAATCTGAGCCACAGCAGGAATGGATACGCTGCGGCAGTCATTGCAGATTCATCGGAGGCATCGGCGGTAGGGATCGATATTGAGCGCCGGTTTCCGTATCATGACCTTCTGGCCCGGAAGATCTGCCATCCTGCGGAGGCGGATGCTCTCGGTGCTGCAGCTTCCGCAGAGGAAAAGGCAGGGCTTCTGAACATTATCTGGAGCAGGAAGGAAGCTATCCTCAAATGTGAAGGGACCGGGATCCGCTCCAGTCTGAGTGCGCTTGATACTATACATATTGACGAACGCCTATATGAGCTTACGGAATTTCAGACGGATGACTATACGCTATGTGTGTGTAAAAAGAGGATAACTTCAGATTGACACGCAATGCGTACGGGGCTAGAATCTTCTTATCGGGTCCTAAGACCTGTCTTTCATCTTTTCTTTCTTATCACGTCTTCAGATCAGTCTGTGGGAGAATCTCACATGTTCAGTACAGCATTATCTGCGGGAATCGACGGTATGGAAAGCCGTAAGGTAACGGTAGAGGCAGATGTATCGGATGGCCTTCCGACTTTCACGATGGTCGGGTATCTGGCATCCGAGACAAGGGAGGCTTCAGAGCGGGTGAGGTCTGCACTCCGCAACAGCGGTCTTCTTCTGGGCGTACGGCATATTACCGTCAATCTTGCCCCGGCATCTCTGCATAAGCAGGGCAGCAGTTTTGATCTCGCGATCGCGGTGGCGCTTCTGATCGCATCGGATCATCTGAGCAAAGAAGCGGCTGATGGAATCCTGTTCATCGGGGAACTTGGCCTTTCAGGCAGACTCAACCCGGTCAGAGGAGTACTGGAGATCGTCTCTCACGCGGCATCATTTGGATGCTCCATGGTCATTGTTCCCAGACAGAACCTGTCTGAGGGCTCCGTGATCAGCGGGACACAGGTCTTCGGAGCTGAGAATCTGGTGCAGGTAGTAGGATTTCTGGCATCAAGGACCGGCAATCTGAGATTACTGAAGGAACTGGACCTGCGGCTTATGGGAGATCTGAACCCTGGAACACTCTACCAGGAGACGATCGATCTGTCCGAGATCAGAATGATCCAGAAGGAGCAGCAGAAGCATGACTTCTCCGAGATAAGGGGCCAGAAGCTACTCAGGCGTGCGGCAGAAGTTGCAGTATCCGGTTTTCATAATCTGCTGATGATCGGCCCGCCGGGGGCCGGAAAGACACTGACCGCCCACTGCCTCTCTACCATCATGCCGGAGATGACGGACGAGGAGATCCTGGAAGTATCAAAGATCCATTCCATAGCAGGAACTCTTCCTGCGGAGGGACTGGTCACGGTACGGCCTTACAGGAACCCTCATCACACGATCACGAAAGCAGCTCTGTGCGGGGGCGGAATGCCTCCGGTACCCGGAGAGGTGAGTCTGGCCCACCGCGGGATCCTGTTTCTGGATGAATTCCCGGAATTTGACAGGTCAGTGATCGACACTCTCAGACAGCCGCTGGAAGAACGGGTCATCCGGATCGCAAGAGTGTCGGGAAACTTCACATTTCCAGCGGGATTCATGCTGGTAGCTTCCATGAATCCATGTCCATGCGGCTATTTCCCGGACCGAAGCAGGTGCAGCTGCAAAGCCTCTGAGGTGAGAAGGTATCTGTCAAAGATCAGTATGCCGCTTCTGGACCGCATCGATCTCTGCGTGGAAGCACGCAGGATCGAATATGAAGAGCTTACGTCCTGCCCTCCGGAAGAATCTTCCGCATCAATCCGCAGAAGAGTGACAAAAGCGATCGCGATTCAGGAAAGGCGCTACAGGGGAACTCCTTTCCGTTTTAATTCTGATCTGACGAGTGATGGGGTAAAGGAATTCTGCAAGCTGTCGAACGAGGAGGAAAGTTTTATGGGCGGCATCTACGACTCCATGTCACTTACAGCAAGGTCCTATTTCAGAATCCTGAAGGTTGCCAGAACGATAGCGGATCTGGCAGGAGAACAGAGGATCCTTCCGGAACATCTGGCAGAAGCAGTCTCATTCCGGGCAGTCGACCGTAAGTACTGGGAGGACGCGCTGGAGAACTGAGAAGTCTGACCGGAAAACAGGAGGGAATCACCCCTGGCATCGCCGGGAACGGGGAAGAGTGCATAAAGTGCAGAGTATGAATAATATGATCGCTGCAGACAGCATATCTCAGGAGCCTTACTGGCAGTGGCTCTGTTCGTGTCCGCTTCTTACGCATAATGAGATCAGACTGCTGGCGGAATATTTTGGCAGTCCCAGGAAACTATATGAAGCCTCTTCGTCGGATCTTCAGGTCTTTCAGAAGAGAGATGCAAAGTGGGTCGCCTCCCTTTCTTCCTATATGGATTCCTGCAGCCTTGAGAAGTGCAGCGGACTATTAAGGGAAAGACAGCTGAAATTCTGTTCCAGATACAGTCCCGAATTCCCGGACAGGCTAAGACGGCTTCCGGACTGTCCTTTTGGTCTGTTCTACAGAGGGAGTCTTCCGGACCCGGATCAGCCGGCAGTTGCGATCATCGGGGCAAGACGCTGCAGCAACTATGGGGCAAAGATGGCGGCATATCTGGGAAGCCAGTTTGCAAGAAGACATGTCCAGGTGATCAGCGGGATGGCAGGCGGGATAGACGGTATGTCCCAGAAAGCCTGCGTTGAGGAAGGAGGGCATAGTTTCGCTGTGCTCGGCTGCGGAGCTGATATCTGCTATCCTGCGGAGAATACGAGACTTTACAGGCGTCTCCCTGAGAAAGGAGGGATCCTGTCAGAATACGGACCTGCCACACCGCCGCTGCCAGAAAATTTCCCGATCCGGAACCGGCTCATCTCCGGACTTTCAGATGCAGTTGTTGTAGTCGAGGCGAGAAAGAGGAGCGGGTCTCTGATCACGGTCGATCTTGCTCTGGACCAGGGGAAGGACGTATTTGCAGTGCCTGGGAGATTCGGGGATGAACTAAGTTTCGGCTGTAATCATCTGATCGAACAGGGAGCAGGGATCCTGATATCAATTGACGGACTTCTTGATGAAATAGAGGCAAGAGACAGATATATAAAACCGGCAGGAACGATCCATACAGCAGATGCGGTGATCCGCCGCAGGGAGAAGAGACTTCGAAGCGAGCTTCAGGAGGAAAGTGCGGGGAAAGAGAAGACGATCTTTCCCGGACTTTCCGACAAGGAAAAGTGTATCTATTCGAAACTTGATTATGATTCCAAGAGCTTCGATCAGCTGCTTCAGGAGACCGGACTTTCCATGATGGAATTGATGGAAGGATTGATCGCACTTGAAGTCAGACATTATGCGGAAGAGGTTTCCAGAAACCGGTATATCAGGGCACAGACATCTGTTCAGTAATCATGTGCCTGGAAGAATGAAAAAACTTCCGGATCAGGTCCCTGGTCGCTGATTTCTGCAGAATCCATCTCTACATCAGCTTGCATAAGAAAATACTATGGTGTATATTCTGAAAATGTTGTACATCAAATATGACAATGATCAGGATACATTATGGCAAAATATCTGGTAATTGTGGAATCTCCCACAAAGGTAAAGACAATCAAAAAATTTCTCGGTAAGAATTATGAAATCATGGCTTCCACAGGCCATGTCAGAGACCTTCCCAAGAGTCAGCTGGGGTTTGATCCCGAACATGATTATGAACCGAAATATATTACGATCCGCGGAAAGGGAGAAGTTCTTGCGGCGCTCCGCAAGGAAGCGAAGAAAGCTGATAAGGTCTATCTCGCAACTGACCCTGACCGCGAAGGAGAAGCGATCTCCTGGCACCTTTGGGCTGCTCTGAACCTGGATCCGTCGAGGGTCAGCAGGATCACGTTCAATGAGATCACGAAATCTGCCGTCAGGGAAGCCC
The DNA here is from genome assembly GCA_002482005.1 of Lachnospiraceae bacterium UBA7729. GTDB lineage: Bacteria > Bacillota > Clostridia > Lachnospirales > Lachnospiraceae > Porcincola. The sequence goes on from DLFD01000031.1 coordinate 20,665, forward strand.
TGAAGCATCCGAGGCAGATCGATATGAATATGGTGAATGCCCAGCAGACAAGACGCATTCTTGACAGAATGGTCGGCTACAGGATATCACCGCTTCTCTGGGCAAAGATCAGGAGAGGGCTTTCGGCCGGACGTGTCCAGTCTGTCGCCCTCAGGATCATCGCCAGGCGTGAAGGGGAGATCAATGAGTTTATCCCGCAGGAGTTCTGGACTCTTGACGGCGGGTTCCGCCTGCCGGGGCTGAAGACTGTCCTGGAAGCGCAGCTTGCCGGAAAAGTGAAAGACGGGAAGTATGGGAAAGTGACCCTTCAGACCGGGGAACAGACGGAAGCAGTAAAGACGGCTGTCCTTGGCTCTTCCGGTTTTACCGTGGAGAGTATCAGGAGAGGAGAGAGGACCAGAAAGGCTCCGCTTCCTTTCACGACCAGTACCCTGCAGCAGGAAGCGGCAAAGTCCCTGAATTTTTCTACGCAGAAGACAATGAGGCTTGCTCAGCAGCTTTATGAAGGAATCGATATCGAAGGAACCGGGACGGTAGGTCTTATCACTTACCTGAGGACTGATTCCACGAGGATCTCCGATGAGGCGAATGCAGCAGCGGCAAAGTATCTTCTCGAGAATTACGGCGAGCGGTACCTCTCCGAGGAACTGAAGTCGTCGGCTATGCAGTCAGGCAGCCAGATCTCTTCAAAGACTGCGGCAAAGGAAGCCTCCAAAAGCGGAGTCCATATCCAGGATGCTCATGAAGCGATCCGCCCGTCTGATATCAACAGGACTCCGGCACAGGTCAGGGAAGCACTGACAAGGGACCAGTTCCGGCTCTACCAGCTGATCTGGAAGAGATTTGCAGGAAGCAGGATGGCCCCTGCCAGATATGAGACCATGCAGCTGAAGATCTCTTCCGGAGAGGTTGCCGAGACACCGCTTATGGCGGGAGACGGGAAAGCCGGCAGTTCCCCGTGCCGTTATATCTTTACCGCTGGTTCAAGCCGTGTCCTCTTTGAAGGATATCTGACGGTCTACACGGAATCGGATGAGGAGAAAAAGAGCCAGTCGCTTCTTCTGGAGAAGCTGTCCGAGGGAGAAACACTCGAGCCCGCAGCTATGGACCCACAGCAGCATTTTACCCAGCCGCCAGCACATTACACAGAGGCGTCCCTGGTCCATGCACTGGAAGAACTTGGCATCGGCAGACCATCGACTTATGCGCCGACGATCACGACCCTGCTTGCCCGGCATTATGTGACGAAGGAAAAGAAAAATCTGTATATTACGGAACTTGGTACCGCAGTAGATGATATCCTGCAGAAATCATTTCCAGAGATCGATAATGTCCAGTTCACCGCTTATATGGAATCTATGCTCGACTCGGTTGCAGAGGGAAAGACGGACTGGAAGACGATCCTTCGGAATTTTTATCCGGATCTGGATACCGAAGTAAAGAATGCGGAGAAGAGCCTCTCCAGGGTACAGGTCGCGGATGAAGTGACAGATGTCATATGCGATAAGTGCGGCAGGCATATGGTAGTGAAGTATGGACCGCATGGCAAATTCCTTGCTTGTCCGGGCTTCCCGGAATGCCGTAACACAAAGCCGTATTTCGAGAAGGCAGGAGTTCCCTGCCCGAAGTGCGGACAGGATGTGGTCATCAGACGTTCCAAGAAGGGCAGACTTTTCTACGGCTGCATGAATCCGGAATGCGATTTTATATCCTGGAATAAGCCGGTTGCGGAGAAGTGCCCGGAATGCGGAAGCTATATGGTGGAGAAGGGAAGCAGGCTTCTCTGCTCGAATCCGCAGTGTGGATACAGTGTATCCAGAAAAAAAGAAGATAACCAGTAAAATTGTGCTACATCTTTGCTGGATTCCACTTTGAACTCTTGCATCTGATAAAATTGTCTGTTAAAATGCAGCTGATGATTTTTTTACGATCCGTATGGAATGATATGCGGAATGCAAACAAAAAGACGGAGTCTTTTGTTTCAGGAGGGCAACATGAGTGTAGAACTACTTGATAAAACCCGTAAGATCGGTCAGCTGCTCCATAACAACAGTTCGAGTAAAGTTGTCTTCAATGATATCTGTGCGGTGCTGACAGACATACTTGAGTCGAACGTCCTGGTGATCAGCCGCAAGGGAAAGGCACTTGGAGTCAGCACTTCGAAAGATATCGAGGAACTGAACCAGCTCATCGTGGATCATGTCGGCGATTTTATCGACAGCATGCTGAATGAACGGTTCCTGAATATCCTGTCCACTCAGGAGAATGTGAATCTGGAAACTCTTGGATTCACGGGAGAGAATCTTCACAGATTCCGGGCGATCGTTGATCCGATCGAGATCGCGGGGGAACGGCTTGGAACTGTATTCATGTATCGTCAGAACAAGTCTTTTGAGATTGATGACATCATACTTGCCGAATATGGAACAACCGTCGTCGGACTTGAGATGATGAGATCACTGAACGAGGAGAGCGCGGAGGAGAACAGAAAGATTCAGATCGTAAAGTCTGCGATCAATACGCTCAGCTATTCGGAACTCGAGGCAATCGTACATATCTTCGATGAACTGAATGGGGCAGAAGGCGTTCTGGTTGCATCCAAGATCGCGGACAGAGTAGGAATTACCAGATCGGTCATCGTCAACGCCCTGAGAAAGTTTGAGAGTGCAGGTGTTATCGAATCGAAGTCATCCGGTATGAAAGGAACCTATATCAAAGTACTGAATGATGCTGTCTACGATCAGCTCAGCGAGATCAAGAAGGCAAGGAAACTCTGAGAGCGCAGATACCGCCGCTTCAGGCTTTCCAAAAGCCCCGGAAACTTCCGCGAGAGGAAGTTTCCGGGGCTTTTTGTATCCCATAGGATGCAAAAAGGCTGCCAGTGGCAGGCTTTTTGTATGCTGTTTTTTTGCAAATCAGAAAAAGAGAGTAAAAATGAGAATACAAGAGATATTAAAAGAAAGAAAACAAAATACCGGAAAATACAGCACTTGCAATATCAGCTGTTTTTGTTATGATATGCATTGTGATTTAGCACTCGTATTTAGTGAGTGCTAGCAAATATCGAAAGACATCGGAATACATCTGAATACTAAGCGTTAGGAGGCATTGGTCATGAAGCTTTATCCATTAGGCGACAAGGTTGTTCTGAAACAGTTCGAAGCTGAGGAGACTACAAAGTCTGGTATCATTCTTGCTACCAAGAGTCAGGAGAAACCTCAGGAAGCTACCGTTATCGCTGTAGGGGACGGCAAGGTTGATGGCAAGGAGATCGCCATGACAGTCAGGGAAGGCGACAAGGTTGTCTATTCCAAATATGCTGGAACTGAAGTAAAGCTTGGCGAGGAAGAATTCGTCATCTGCAAGATGTCTGACATCCTTGCGAAAGTTGAGTAACTGATGCGTAAGCCCGCAGGGCTGTGAATAAGGAGGATCATTCATTATGGCAAAGGAATTAAAGTATGGTGATGAGGCCCGCGAGGGACTGAGAGTTGGTGTTGACAAGCTTGCTGATACGGTTCGTGTGACACTTGGACCGAAGGGCAGGAACGTTGTTCTTGACAAAGAGTACGGCAGCCCGGTCATCACCAATGATGGTGTCACGATCGCAAAAGAGATCGAGCTCAAGGACCGCTTTGAGAACATGGGCGCTCAGCTGATCCGTGAGGTCGCTTCCAAGACCAATGATGTCGCAGGAGACGGAACCACAACTGCTACTGTCCTTGCGCAGGCTATGGTCCATGAGGGGATGAGAAACCTGGCAGCAGGTGCAAACCCGATCGTCATGAAGAAAGGTATGAAGAAGGCTACCGAGGCTACCGTCAAGGCGATCAAGGAGATGAGCCAGAAAGTCAAGGGCAAGGAGCAGATCGCTAAAGTAGCTGCTGTTTCTTCCGGAGATGAGGAAGTCGGACAGATGGTTGCTGATGCCATGGAGAAGGTTTCCAAGGACGGCGTCATCACCGTCGAGGAGTCCAAGACCATGCAGACTGAGCTTGATCTGGTCGAAGGAATGCAGTTTGACAGAGGATATCTTTCTTCCTATTTTGCAACCGATACCGAGAAGATGGAAGCTGTTCTTGATGATCCGTTCATCATGATCACCGACAAGAAGATCAGCAACATCCAGGATATCCTTCCGCTGCTGGAGCAGATCGTGCAGTCAGGCAAGAAGCTTCTCATCATCGCTGAGGACGTCGAGGGCGAAGCACTTACGACCCTTATCCTGAACAAGCTGAGAGGAACCTTCTCCGTAGTTGCAGTCAAGGCTCCGGGCTATGGTGACAGAAGAAAGGATATGCTGCAGGATATCGCTATCCTGACCGGCGGCACTGTGATCTCCGAGGATGTCGGCATCGAGCTGAAGAATGCTACCATTGATATGCTTGGCAGAGCCAAGAGTGTCAAGGTTACCAAGGAAGATACCATAATCGTTGATGGTATGGGCGATAAGGATAAGATCCATCAGAGAGTGGAACAGATCCGTGCCCAGATCGGCGAGACCAAGTCTTCCTTCGATAAGGAAAAGCTTCAGGAGCGCCTTGCAAAGCTGGCTGGCGGCGTAGCGGTTGTCCGTGTCGGCGCTGCAACTGAGACTGAGATGAAGGACGCAAAGTTCCGTATGGAAGATGCTCTGAACGCAACCAAGGCTGCCGTTGAGGAAGGCATCGTTGTCGGCGGCGGCGCTGCGCTGATCCATGCTGCAGCGAAGGCTCAGAAGGAACTTGAGGGACTCACAGGCGACGAGAAGACCGGTGCACAGGTAGTCCTGAAGGCACTGGAGGCTCCTCTGTACTATATCGCAGAGAATGCGGGACTCTCTGGAGCAGTTGTCGTCAACAAGGTCAAGGAATCTGATGATACAGTCGGATATGATGCCTACAATGATCAGTATGTAAACATGATCGAAGCTGGCATCATCGACCCGGCCAAGGTTACAAGATCTGCACTTCAGAATGCAGCATCTGTTTCCTCCGAGCTGCTTACTACTGAGGCTGTTGTCGGGGACATCAAGGAACCGGCTCCGGCAGCTCCGGCAGCACCGCAGGGCGGAATGTACTGATAAAAGAGATGGGCAGACGGCAGGATTCCGGAATGCCTGAAAGCTGATCCGATATACGCTGAGTATATCCGGGCGGGTGCGTGATCGCGCCCGCCCGTTTTTTTATCCCATAAGATGCAAAAAGGCCGCCGGTGACGGGTTTTTGTATTCTTGTATTTACCTGAATATGCAAAAGGGTAAAGATGGCAATCCATTTGTATGCATATTTCACAGATATTGTTCTTTCCTTGCAAAATCATTCTGCAAAATTTATAATAACCTTTATATGCGGAACGGATAATGAGGTAAATATGACAGAAGAAGAACGTGAGCTTGAAGCTCAGCAGCAGAAAGAGGAGCGGCAGAAGAAACGCAGGGCGGAACTTGAGAAGATCCGTTCCATGCATGGGAAGCAGAAGCTGCGGTACCTGTGGGATTACTATAAGTTTGTGATCCTGATCGTGATCGGGATAGTCTTTGCCCTCAATATCATCTGGACGATGGTCAGAGGAGCACTTACAGATGTGGTCTTTCAGGCAGCAGTCATATCGCCGGATTATTCGGCAGAGGATACCGCGCTCAGGGAGGACTTCGGCGATTATATCGGAGGACTTAAGAAAAATCAGGAGCTGAGTTTTGACATGTCGATGCAGCTCGTTCCAGGAGATACGAGCCAGACTTCACAGGTATCTGAGATAAAACTTCAGGTAAGCGTGGCGGCAAGGGCCCTCGATGCAGTGCTGCTTCCGGACTACACATTTTCCTATCTGCAGCAGAGCGGGATGCTCATGAAGCTGGATGATGTACTTGGGAAAGAGAGGATGGACCGTCTGAAAGCTGCCGGAGACCTGGCTTATGCTCCGGAACCTGATCTTTCAGCCGACGGGCGGCAGGAAACAGAAGGCAGTACAGGGGGAAGCGGGACTGCTTCCGAAGATCCCGGAAAGACACCGGATACAGCTGCTGCCTATGAAGCCAATGTTCATACGGAACCGGAAGATGGTGAAACAATCTATGGCGTTCGGGTGGATGACTCAGCAGTCTTTTCAAAGTACGCACTTTATTCTCCGGAGCGTAAGGTATATCTCGGAATCATTAACAACGGAAAGAATCCTGATATGGCACTCAGGTTTCTCGATTTTCTGAAAGGAGTAAAGAATAATGAATGATCTTTATAAGGAAATCATGGTAAAACCGCTGCCGAACCCGGCTAACACGGTGAAGAAGGCGCTTCTGATCGCGGCTGCGGTCCTCCTCCTGGGGGCAGGGCTTCTGATCCACCCGTTCTTCCTTCTCGGAGGGGTCGTCCTTCTGTTTCTGGAGTTCTGGCTGATCTTTCCGCGTTTTCAGGTTGAGTATGAATACCTTTATGTGAACGGAGACCTTGATGTTGATGCAATCTATGCAAAGAGCAGCAGAAAGAGAAAAGGCTCCTATGAGCACGGCAGCCTTGAGGTGATGGCGCCTACCGGAAGCGCTCATCTGGATGATTACATGAAGAGACAGGGCTTGAAGGTGATCGACTATTCGAGCAGAGAACCGAATAAGAAGACATGGACACTGGTCTACGGCGGGGATGGAGGCCAGACCGCTCTGATCATGGAACTTCCTGACGACGTCACACAGGATATGCGCAGGTATGCTCCACAGAAGGTCTTCTTCCAGTAAGGACGGCGATTCTTGCAGTGCGGATTCATCTCTGCTATAATCCTAGGAAATCTTTACAATTGCTGTAAGATTTCATCACACCTGAAAGGAGTTCACTTTGGGCAAAATAGTTGGAGAGGGAATTACATTCGATGACGTACTGCTGGTGCCTGCATATTCGGAGGTTATTCCGAATCAGGTAGACCTTTCAACTCAGCTGACAAGAAGCATCAGGCTGAATATTCCGATCATGAGTGCCGGAATGGATACCGTCACGGAGCATCGCATGGCGATCGCGATGGCACGCCAGGGGGGGATCGGCATCATCCATAAGAACATGTCAATCCAGGCTCAGGCAGAAGAGGTCGATAAGGTTAAGAGATCTGAGTACGGAGTCATCACGGATCCCTTCTACCTCAGCCCTGACAACACGCTTCAGGAAGCGGAAGATCTGATGAAGAAGTACAGGATCTCCGGTGTACCGATCGTAGATACGGAAGGAAAGCTTGTCGGGATCATCACGAACCGTGACCTCAAATTCCAGGAAGATTTTACCAGGAAGATCTCCCAGGATATGACATCTGAGAATCTGATCACTGCTCCGGAAGGGATCACTCTTACCGAGGCAAAGAAGATCCTCGGAAAAGCCCGCAAGGAGAAGCTGCCGATCGTGGACAGTGAAGGACATCTGAAGGGCCTGATCACCATCAAGGATATTGAAAAACAGATCAAATACCCGAACAGTGCAAAGGACTCCAAGGGAAGGCTGCTTGCCGGTGCCGGTGTCGGGATCACGGCAGATGTACTTGACCGCGTCGGCGAACTGGTAAAGGCAGGAGTTGATGTCGTTGTTGTCGACTCTGCTCACGGGCATTCTGCGAATGTACTCAGAGTCGTCCACATGATCAAGGAGGCGTTCCCGGACCTTCAGGTCATCGCTGGAAATGTGGCAACAGGAGCAGGTACCGAAGCTCTGATCAAGGCGGGCGCTGACTGTGTCAAGGTAGGGATCGGGCCAGGTTCCATCTGCACGACCAGAATCGTCGCAGGGATCGGCGTGCCGCAGATCACTGCTGTCATGAGCGCTTATGAAGTGGCTGACAGGTACGGGGTCCCGATCATCGCCGACGGCGGCATCAAATTCTCCGGAGACATCACAAAGGCTATCGCTGCAGGAGCAAATGCCTGCATGATGGGCTCTCTGTTTGCAGGATGTGATGAGGCTCCTGGCGAGTTCGAACTGTATCAGGGCAGAAAATACAAGGTATATCGCGGCATGGGTTCGATCGCTGCGATGCAGAACGGAAGCAAGGACCGTTATTTCCAGGAAGGTGCAAAGAAGCTGGTTCCGGAGGGAGTCGAAGGCCGTGTTGCCTACAAGGGCTCTGTGGAGGACTCCATCTTCCAGCTGATGGGCGGTCTGAGGTCCGGGATGGGCTACTGCGGCTGCAAAGATATTGAGAGCCTGAAGAAAGAGGGAAGGTTCGTGAAGATCACGAATGCAGCTCTGAGAGAATCCCATCCGCATGATATCCATATCACCAAGGAAGCACCGAACTATACAGTGGAAGATATCTAACAGGAGCGTCAGGAGCATCGGACAGGACGGATGAGCAGCAGAGATAGCTATACAAACCGCGGAGAGGATACACTGAGGCGGAGGAAAACAGAACAGTACAGGACAGAAGGCAGACGGGCAGAAAAAGGAAACGGATCGGAAAAGGGATTCCCGGAGGCGGGTAGAGACCGGATTCCGATGCCGGAAGGCCTGAATGCACAGGAACAGTATCTGAGGCAGAGAAGAAAGAAGCGTGCCGGAAGGATCATATTCTGGATCATCTTTACGGAGGTGATCGCTCTTGCCCTTGGCCTGGTCTATATCCTGACGCCCGGTGATGATCCGCAGCTTGATGAACTGCTTCATGCAAAGGTCAGCATTCCGTATGAGACGGAGACAGAGATGAAATTTGACCTTGGACCTGCTGTTCCGAGACCGAATGTGGATGTACAGCTGCTGACCATCAATGACTGGTCCCGCCCGGGGATCCCGGTCGACCGGATCCGGAAGATCGTAGTCCATTATCTGGGCAATCCGAAGACGACTGCCCAGGAGAACCATGATTACTTTGAAAGCCTCAAGGACCTGCAGGATACATATATGAGTGCTAACTACGTGGTTGGCCTGAACGGCGAGATCATCCAGTGTGTACCTGATGGAGAGGTGGCATGGGCTTCCAACAAGGCGAACTATTATTCGATCTCAATCGAGAACTGTCATGAGGATACGACAGGAAGGTTCAATAACACGACTTACTGGTCTGATGTTCATCTGGTCGCTTACCTGACAGAGAAATATGGACTTGGAAGGGACGATATCATCCGGCATTATGACGTGACGGGAAAAGATTGCCCGAAGTGGTATGTCGAGCATCCCGATGACTGGGAGAAGTTCAAGGATGACGTGATGACCTACCGCCAGGAATGTGAGGACACCCGTCAGGAAAAGATCAGGGAACTTCAGGCTCAGACGGAAAAAGATGTGCTGAAGGAGTACTTGAATTCTCTGGAAACGGAGACTGAGATCGAGCCAGAGACTTCGAATACCGCACTCTGGGATAGTCTTAAGAAGAAAGCAGAGGCTTTTCAGACTCAGCAGCCCTGATGGTCAAAGTGCTGTCGGGGAAAGTTGAGCCTGGGTGACCGATCAGACTATCCGGCTATGGCGGGATAAGCATACAGCGAGGGCGGCATATGGCTGAAAACAGCAATCTGGCACAATTGTATCAGAACATCCTGGATGGAAATGAGATTCGCGGGAGTCTCATCTCCATACGGGAAAAGATCAAGGATGAAAGCCTCCGGCGGAAGTTTATGTATCTGCTCGGAGGCGATTTCTCTTCTCTGGCGGGATTACTGAGCGATGAAGATCCGAAGGTGAGGAGAAGCGCGGCCCTGATCCTTGGAATGACGGAAGATGAGGATGTGCTCCCGGCACTCGTGGATGCCTGGAAGAGAGAGAAGACTCTCTTCGTGAGGGAAGATTACCTGAAGGCAATGGAAAACCTCAACTATGAGTCCTGTCTGCCGGAGCTGAGAAAGCGGCTTGCCGAGATCGATGAGGGGAATGCCGACGAGGAGACTGCCCGGGACCCTCTGTGGGACAACAGCACGCATCTGGCTGGCGAGGGAAGCAGGATCCGGAAGATGCTGGAGAGATATGAGAAGAAGCGGAATCATACTTTTTCTGAGTTCGACCCGGCTCCAGACCTGATCCTGATCTGCAACCGCTGTCAGGTCAGTGCGACTGCAGCCCAGATCACGTCAGGCGAGGTCAAGGCTATGAACGGTGCGGTCCATGTCAGGCGTGGGAATCTGAAGGAACTCGCAAAGATCAGAACGTGGTCAGAATGCCTGTTCCCGATCCCCGGGGCGAGACCGGTGCCGGCAGATGAGAGGAAAGCTGCTGAGAAACTCCATGAGATGAAACTTTATGGATTCCTGAAGTATCTTCATGGCGGAGAGGAAGGGCCTTACCGGTATCGTGTAGAGCTCAAGGGCAGGAAAGAACTGAAAGACCGAAAAGGAGAGTTCATCAGGGGATTCTGTGCCAGACTTGATATGCTGGAGAAGGGGAAGCTTCAGAACAGTGATTCTGATTATGAAGCGGAGCTGCGTCTGATCGAACGTTCTGACGGGACACTTGCACCCATGCTGAAGCTTTATACTCTCAGGGATAGCCGCTTCCTGTACAGAAAGAAGTCAACTGCTCAGAGCATGTCGCCGGTCAATGCGGCTCTTGTGGTCAGGCTGGCTCTACCTTACCTGAGAGAGCACGCGCAGGTCCTTGATCCCTTCTGCGGAACCGGTACACTGCTGATCGAAAGGGAGCTGATCTCTCCATCCGGGACCTGCTACGGGATCGACAAGTTCGGGGACGCCATCCTGAAGGCCAGGGAGAATACAGGAAAGATCGGCCATGTGAACTATATCAACCGCGATTTCTTTGATTTTACCCACGATCATCTGTTTGATGAGCTGATCACAGAGCTTCCGGAGACCGAACCAGGCAGGGAGGAGATGTTCATGGAACATTTCCTGAGATATGCCGGTGAATTCCTTGCGGACCGGGCAGAAGTTATCGTTGTTACAAGAAACCCTAAGGTATTTGAGAGGACTGCAAAGGGGCAGCAGGATTATGTGCTTCAGGAGAAGTTCCTGCTGAATGAGCGTCTGCAGATGACCGAATTCATCTATCAGTACCACAGAACCTGATTTCAGGACGAATTTGCAGTGAAATGTGTATATTTTCTGTAAAAGTTGAACAATTTAAGTGTTGACATCAGGAACCGTCGGTAGTATTATCATTCTTGTCGCGAGGAACTGAAACAAAGAGTTCCGAAAGAGCCGGGAAGGCTCATAACGACAAGATAAGCGCGAATGGCTCAGAGGTGGAGCGTCGCCTTGCCAAGGCGAAGGTCGCGGGTTCGAATCCCGTTTCGCGCTCTTTTTGTTTGCCCGGGACATGTTCCCGGGCTTTTCTGTACGGCTACAAGCCGCATGGCGTCGACTGTGCTTGCGGCGCGAAGCTAGTCCTTTAGGGCACAAGGTCTCGTCTTCGACTCGGTCGGTGCTAAACGCCTGCCACTGGCAGGCAGCACCCCGCGCACCGCGCACGAGATGAGTCGCGCGCGCACCGCGGGCACAAGTGCCTCGCGCACCGCGCACGAGATGATGATAGCGGCGTAGCCGGGTCGAGTAGGCGGACGGAGTCCTGCTCGATTTATCTGAATGATCCTTGAATATCAGAGGGGGACCGATCATGCTGATGGAAAAAGAAAGACAGGAACTTGTTGATTATGGCAACCGTATGTTTGCGGATGGCCTTGTCACACTCACGAGCGGCAATATCAGTGTCTATGATCCGGAGACAGGATATATGGCGATCACACCTTCCGGGATCCCGTATGCTGAGACGAGACCGGAGGATATCGTCATCATGACGCTTGACGGGAAGATCATCGACGGCGCAAGGAAGCCGTCCAGTGAAAATCAGCTTCATGCTGCGGTGTACAGGGTGAGAGGGGATGCGCGGGCAGTCGTTCACACCCATTCCACCTATGCAACCGTCCTGGGGATCGCGGGACAGAATGTGGAAGCCGTACACTTTCTTCTTCCGAATGTGATGGGAAGGGCGGATGTGCCGCTTCTTCCATATGTAACCTACGGAACGAAGGAACTGGCAGATGAAGTCAGAGAGGCTATGAAGGAAACTCCTGCTGTCCTTCTGCAGAACCATGGAATGGTTGCTGCCGGAAGCTCTCTGGCTGATGCATACACAAGGGCTTCCGCGATCGAGACAACAGCAGAGCTTCAGTGGCGTGCGGAGTGTATCGGGAAACCGAGGCTGCTGACAGAGGAGGAAGCGGAAGAAACTTATCGGTCATACAGTACAATGTATGGGCAGAAGGATAGGAAGAAATAAAGGATCAGTCAGTGGATAAAAAAGCCAGACAACAAGCCATCCTGCAGTGTGAAGGATGACAAAGCCGCTGTCTGGCTTTTTCATGCTGAACAAGGTACATGTCCCTTTGTTACTTATTCGCCGAGCTTCTTATAGATGTCGTAGATCAGTTTTTCAGATTCTTCCCAGCCGAGGCATGGGTCTGTGATGGACTGGCCGTATACATGCCCCGGACCGCCCATGTTGTCCTGTCTGCCGGAGACGATGTAGCTTTCGATCATCAGTCCCTTGACCAGAACTTTAAGCTCAGGATTGTAGGAGCGGCTGTGCATCACTTCTGATGCGATGCGGATCTGCTCGAAACACTGCTTGTTGGAATTGCTGTGGTTGCAGTCGACGATGACGGCAGGATTTTTCAGGTCTTTCTTCCCGTAAAACTCATTGATACGGAGCAGGTCTTCGTAGTGGTAGTTGGGCACGCAGACCCCGTTATGGTTGACGGCTCCGCGGAGCACAACATGGGCAAGTTCATTGCCATCCGTGTTGACATCCCAGCCTCTGTAGATGAAGTTGTGCCTGCTCTGAGCTGCCACGATCGAGTTGAACATGACGGACAGATCCCCGGAAGTCGGATTCTTCATCCCGGCCGGGACATCCATGCCGGATACGGTCATGCGGTGCTGCTGGTCTTCGACGGAACGTGCACCTACGGCAACATAACCGAGCAGGTCATCGAGATAGCGGAAGTTCTCGGGATAGAGCATCTCGTCGGCAGCCGTGAAACCGGTCTCCTCGATGGAACGCATGTGAAGTTCACGGATGGCGATGATCCCTGCCAGAAGGTCCGGCTTCTTGGTCGGATCCGGCTGGTGGAGCAGACCCTTGTAGCCTTTTCCGGTCGTGCGGGGCTTGTTGGTATAGATGCGGGGGATGATCAGGATCCGATCCCCGACTTTATCCTGTATCTTTCTCAGGCGGAGGATGTAATCCATGACAGCATCTTCATTATCGGCGCTGCAGGGCCCGATGATCATGATGAAGCGGCTGTCTTTTCCTGTGAAGATGTCCCGGATCTCTTTGTCTCTTTCTTCCTTGGCCGCGCGGACTTTTGCCGACAGCGGATAGCGCTGCTTGATCTCAGCAGGGATGGGCAGTTTCTTTTCAAAATGCATCGACATGATTGTCTTTCCTCTTTTCTGTGTCGTATCTCAGACTCCGGGATCTTCCTTCAGATCATCGGAATCTGCGGCTGAAGTGGCGAGCAGGTCGCAGCGTTCATTCTGGGGATGTCCGTTGTGGCCTCTGACCCACCGCCAGGTGATCCTATGAGGCTCTGCGGCTTTCAGCAGCCGCTGCCAGAGGTCAACGTTTTTTACCGGCTCAGTCTTCGTGCGCTTCCAGCCCTTCCGGATCCAGCCTTCGATCCAGTGCTGGTTGAAAGCGTTGATCATGTACTGGGAGTCGGAGTAGAGGTCGATCTCGCAGGGGCGGTTCAGAACTTCCAGGGCTGCGATCGCTCCCATGAGCTCCATCCGGTTATTGGTCGTTTTCACATATCCCTGACTGAGTTCCCGGGTGTGAATGTTTCCGGATGGGTCCGTGAACTCAAGGATAGCCCCAAAGCCGCCGGGGCCGGATGGATTTTTGCGGGCAGAGCCGTCTGTATAGATCGTAACATGTGTCAATTTGAACTCCTCTCGGTGACCGGACTGAAAAAGAACTCCGGTATGAAGTCGGATTTTCCGGGACAGCCTTCCACAGAGAGGGAGATCCCCATCGTCCGGCAGATCGCTGCTGCATCTTTCGTCACTTCCAGCGAAGAAGAGGCGAGGAAGACAACGTCCATGCCGTACAGAGCCTCCCGGCTGTATGCGCGGTCCAGGAGAGAAATGTTTTTCTCACTGCAGAATTCTCTGGTGTCTCTGTCCGGAGATGCGGACAGCAGTGTCAGGCTGTCCGTGAAGCCGGACAGATATCTGACCAGCCGGAAAGCCTGATGCGTTGAGCCGATGACCATCACCTGTCTTGACGACAGATCGATCCTGACAGGAAGCATCTTCATACCAGATATGTCCCTCCTTTTTCCGATTAGCACCTATTCTACATAGTAAAGTGGAAAAAAGCGAGAACTTTCTGTATCTTGATTTTTGGTTGACACATTTGTATACTAAAACGTATGCGGCTTAATCTGAGCATAGAATCCTTCTTTTCCTGTGACAGAAGAGAAACAGGACTGTGGTCAGGTACTTTCATAAAGCTAGAATAGCCCGGGCGGGATAAGGCCGCCGGGGCGGGAAAGGATTATTCTGATGGGTGTATATGAGGAACTTCAGGCCCGCGGACTTCTTGCGCAGCTTACAGATGCTGACAAGATCAGGGATATGATCAACAACGGAAAGGCAACTTTCTATATTGGTTTTGATCCGACCGCAGACAGCCTTCATGTCGGACACTTCATGGCTCTGTGTCTTATGAAGAGACTGCAGATGGCAGGCAACAAGCCAATTGCCCTTCTGGGCGGCGGGACCGGCATGGTCGGTGACCCGTCCGGAAGAAGAGATTCAAGACCTATGATGACACCTGAGACCATCCAGCATAACTGCGACTGCTTTAAGAAGCAGATGTCCAGGTTCATTGAGTTCGGAGAAGGAAAGGCCAGAATCGTCAATAATGCAGACTGGCTGCTGGACCTGAACTATGTTCAGCTGCTCCGCGAAGTCGGTACCTGCTTTTCCGTCAATGAGATGCTCCGTGCAGAGTGCTATAAGCAGAGATGGGAGCAGGGTCTTACCTTCTTTGAGTTCAACTACATGATCATGCAGGCATATGATTTCTATATGCTGTATCAGAAGTATGGCTGCCAGATGGAGTTCGGCGGCGATGATCAGTGGTCCAATATGCTTGCCGGCCGTGAGCTGATCAGAAGAAAGCTTCATCGGGATGACTCGGAAGCCATGACCATCACTCTGCTGACCAACTCGGAAGGCAAGAAGATGGGCAAGACCGCCAAGGGTGCGGTATGGCTCGATCCGGACAAGACTTCTCCGTACGACTTCTATCAGTACTGGAGGAATGTCGGCGATGCCGATGTCATCAAGTGTATGAAGCTTCTCACCTTCCTTCCGCTCGATGAGATCGATGAGTATGCGAAGAAAGAGGGACAGGAGCTGAACTCTG
The DNA here is from genome assembly GCA_002482005.1 of Lachnospiraceae bacterium UBA7729. Taxonomy (GTDB): domain Bacteria; phylum Bacillota; class Clostridia; order Lachnospirales; family Lachnospiraceae; genus Porcincola. The sequence goes on from DLFD01000031.1 coordinate 35,991, forward strand.
TCAAGGAAGTCCTTGCATATGAGCTTACGAAGATGGTCCATGGCGAGGAGGAGGCAAGGAAGGCTCAGGAAGGCGCAAGAAAGCTGTTTGCAGCAGGCGGTGCCGATACGGAGCATCTTGAGGCGATCAGGCTTGATCCTGCTTCTTTCCGTGATAACAAGATCGACCTGATCGGAGCGCTGGTTGCCGCAAAGCTGGTCACCAACCGTTCCGAGGGACGCAGAGCCATCGAGCAGGGCGGTGTCACCGTTGATGACGAAAAGGTCACCGACGTCCACGCAGTTCTGGATGATGAAAAGCTGAAAAACGGCGGAGTCGTCCTCAGACGCGGCAAGAAGAAGTTTGCGAAGGTCGCTCTGCAATAAGAGTCTGAGATGATCCGGCGGCTGAACAGGATATATACATTGAGACAATAAGGAAAGGTCGAAAAGACAATGGAAAAGTATGGCGTGAATGAGCTGCGCAGCATGTACCTGAAGTTCTTTGAGAGCAAGGGACATCTGATCCTGCCTAGTTTTTCGCTTGTACCGCACAATGACAACAGTCTTCTGCTCATCAACGCAGGAATGGCGCCTCTGAAGCCTTATTTCACCGGCGCCGAGATCCCGCCGAGACGGAGGGTCACTACCTGCCAGAAGTGCATCCGTACCGGTGATATCGAGAATGTCGGAAAGACAGCAAGGCACGGAACATTTTTCGAGATGCTGGGAAACTTCTCTTTCGGAGATTACTTCAAGAGAGAAGCTCTTCACTGGTCCTGGGAATTCCTGACTGAGGTCGTGGGACTTGATGCAGAGAGACTGTATCCGTCCGTCTATGTAGACGATGATGAGGCTTTCGCGATCTGGCATGATGAGATCGGGATCCCGGCAGAGAAGATCAGTAAATTCGGCAAGGCCGACAACTTCTGGGAGCATGGAGCAGGTCCCTGCGGACCGTGCTCTGAGATCTACTACGACCGCGGGACCAGGTATGGATTCGATGGATGCGGCACCAGGGGAACCTGCAAGCCAGGCTGCGACTGCGACCGTTTCATGGAGATCTGGAATGATGTCTTCACCCAGTTCGAGAACGATGGCAATGGCAATTATACCACTCTGAAGCAGAAGAACATCGATACCGGTATGGGTCTTGAGAGACTGGCGGTTGTCTGCCAGGATGTCGATTCCATGTTCGATGTTGATACTCTGGTCGCTCTTCGTGATAAGGTCTGCAGTCTTGCGGATGCAAAGTATCATGAAGAGTACAGGAAGGATGTCTCCATCCGCCGTATCGTAGACCATATCCGTTCGGCAACCTTCATGATCTCGGATGGCATCATGCCGTCCAATGAGGGACGTGGATATGTCCTCAGAAGACTGACCAGAGGCGCAGCCCGCCATGGAAGACTTCTTGGAATCGACAAGGGATTCCTTCCGGAGCTTTCTCAGGTCGTCATCGATACTTCCAGGGATGGCTATCCGGAACTGGAGGAGAAGAAGGAGTTCATCTTCAAGGTCCTGCAGCAGGAGGAGGAGAACTTCGACCGCACGATCGATCAGGGAATCTCCATCCTGACCAATCTGGAAGATGCTATGGAGCAGAGCGGAGAGAAGGTTCTCGATGGAAAGGAAGCATTCACCCTCTACGATACTTACGGATTCCCGCTCGATCTGACCAGGGAGATCCTGGAAGAGAAGGGCATGTCTGTCGACCAGGAGAAGTTTGACGCGTGCATGAAGGAGCAGAAGGAACGAGCAAGAGCCGCACGTGCGAAGACCAACTACATGGGAGCAGACGCTACCGTGTATGACCAGATCCCGAGAGAGATCACTTCCGAGTTCACCGGATATGATCATCTTGCAGATACTTCAAAGATCTCTGTCCTGACGACCGAGACCGAAGTCACCGAGGCACTTTCTGACGGAGACAAGGGAACCATCGTTGTCGATAAGACTCCGTTCTACGGAACCATGGGCGGACAGAAGGGTGACCGGGGAACCATTGAAGGACCGGAAGGAACCTTTGAGGTTGAGGAGACCATCCACCTGAGAGGCGGAAGGATCGGTCATGTAGGACATGTGGCAAAGGGCATGTTCAAGGCCGGCGACGAAGTCACGCTGAAGGTCGATGCAGATGCGAGAAAGGCTACCGCACGGAACCATTCCGCAACACATCTGCTTCAGAAAGCGCTGAAGACAGTTCTTGGCGCTCATGTCGAGCAGAAGGGCTCCTATGTGGACCCGACGAGACTGAGATTCGACTTCTCACATTTCCAGCCGATGACGGCGGAAGAGCTGCAGAAGGTAGAGGATATCGTAAACCGGGAGATCGAAGCTGCGCTTCTGGTCAGGACCGATATCATGAGCCTGGATGACGCAAAGAAGACCGGAGCCATGGCTCTGTTCGGAGAGAAGTACGGAGATAAGGTAAGAGTTGTCTCCATGGGGGATTTCTCCAGGGAACTCTGCGGCGGGACTCATGTATCCAATACTTCTGAGATCAAGAACTTCAAGATTCTGTCCGAAGCAGGCGTTGCAGCAGGTGTCAGAAGGATCGAGGCACTGACTGGTTCCAACGTCATCGATTATTACAGAGGCAAGGAAGAGGAAGTCGCGAAGGCAGCTGAACTGCTGAAGACTCAGCCGTCTGAGGTCCTCGAGAAGATCGAGACCCTTCAGGCTGAACTGAAGAAGGCACAGGCTGAGATCGAGTCGCTGAAGAGCGAAGCGGCAAAGAAAGCACTCGGCGACGTCTCCTCGGACGTCAGGCAGATCAAGGGGGTCGGATTCATAGCAAGAAAACTTGAAGGGGTTGATGCCAACGGACTTCGTGAACTCGGCGATTCCCTGAAGGAACAGCTGGGAGAAGGCGTTGTTGTCCTTGCTTCTGTTAGCGACGGCAAGGTACAGCTGATGGCGACTGCAACCGACGGCGCAGTGAAGAAGGGCGCTCATGCAGGAAATCTGATCAAAGCGATCGCCAGAACTGTCGGAGGCGGCGGAGGCGGAAGACCTTCCATGGCTATGGCAGGAGGAAAGAATCCGGCCGGAGTCGATGAAGCGCTGAAACTTGCGGAGACTACTCTGGAAAGCCAGATGAAAGATTGATGAAAAAGCATCCAAAAACATTCTGAGAGGTGTTGACGCTCAGAATGCAGGGGTGCTATAATGCGAAGAGTGCAGAATTTCACCTACAGTTGGAATGCACAATTTACAACTGGAGGGAGGGTAGGATCGAAGAATGTCTAACATAATCGTTCGTGAGAATGAGTCTCTGGACAGCGCACTTCGTCGTTTCAAGAGAAGCTGTGCAAAGGCTGGTATTCAGCAGGAGATTCGTAAGAGAGAGCATTATGAGAAGCCGTCTGTCAGACGTAAGAAGAAGTCTGAGGCTGCTCGTAAGCGCAAGTACAACTAAAGCTTAATCATGCAATTCAGAAGCCCCCGGTTTGCAGAAAGCCGGGGGCTTTGCTGTGTTGCGGGAAAAGATTTTCTGCCCTATACTAAAAGGTGCAGAAAGAAAGGACGGGCATTCGGATGACTGTGAAAAGACTTCTGAAGATGATATTCGGAAGACTGACGGCAGTGTTTGCTGCTATCGCACTTCAGATCATCTTTATGGTCTATGTTGTGTTCCGGCTTGACGCGGAATACCAGGTCGCGTCGACTCTGATCCAGTTTGCAGTGGTCATCATCATCTTCTGGATCCTGAATGACTGGATGGATCCCGCCTACAAGCTTCTCTGGTCGATCCTGATCCTGACAGTTCCGGTCATCGGCCTGGTCCTCTATTATCTGATGGGCCGGTCAAGAATGACCCGACAGGTCAGAAAGCGCTATGAGGAAGCAGTCAGGATCTGTCTGCCGCTGATGCAGAGGAAGGACAGCGATGTCCTTCTGAAAAAGCTGAGGGAAGAAGATCCGGATGCCGCAAGACAGAGCAGATATCTCAGCCAGGATATGGATTTTCCGGTCTACCGGAATACGGAGACGGTATTCTTCCCGACCGGTGAGGAACTTTTCAAAAGACTGAAGGAAGAACTGAAGAAAGCACAGCACTTCATATTCATCGAATATTTCATCGTGGCAGAAGGACAGATGTGGGATGAGATGCTGGAGATCCTGGAAGAGAAAGTGAAAGCGGGAGTGGATGTCCGTCTGATCTATGATGACATCGGGTCCATCGGTACGCTTCCCATGGGATATTTCAGGAAGATGCGGGAAAGAGGGATCAAATGTGTCGTGTTCAACCGTTTTGTCCCCGCTGTATCGATCTTCCTGAACAACAGAGACCACAGGAAGATCCTTGTGATCGATGGTCATACGGCTTTCACGGGAGGCATCAACTTCGCGGACGAGTACATCAACCGGATCACCCGGTTCGGCTACTGGAAAGACAATGGCATCATGCTGCATGGAGAAGGCGCATTTTCGTTTACCGTCATGTTCCTGCAGATGTGGGGAGTGATCACGAAGTCTGACAGGGAGCTCAGGGAGATCGCGAGGTTTGCAGAACCGAAGGACAGCCTTCTTGAGAAGAGGGCGCCTTTCAGCACGAGACTTTACCACAAAGAGCAGTTTTCGGGTGAAGGTTATGTCCAGCCATACTGCGATACTCCTCTGGACAAAGAGACGGTCGGAGAGAATGTCTATCTGAACCTTATCTCCCAGGCGCATGACTATGTCTGGATCTACACACCTTACCTGATCATAGACAGCGAGATGATGAGCGCTCTGACCATAGCGGCGAAGTCCGGCGTTGATGTAAGGATCGTGACTCCGGGGATACCGGATAAGAAGATCGCCTATCTGCTGACAAGGTCCTGCTATGGTCAGCTGATCGATTCGGGAGTGAAGATCTACGAGTATTCGCCTGGCTTCATTCATGCCAAGACTGTGATCTCGGATGACAAGATCGCTACCGTGGGAAGTGTCAATTTTGATTATCGGTCGCTGTATCTTCACTTTGAGTGCGGAGTGTGGATGTACCGTACGAGTGCTGTGATGCAGATAAAGAAAGACTGCGAAGAAACATTGGCGAAGTGCAGAAAGATAACGGAGGACTGGCTGAAAAAGCAGAATATCTTTGTGCGGCTGTCCGCGGCGGTCCTGAAACCGCTGGCGCCGCTCCTGTGAAGCAGCCTTATCAGACAGATATGGGAAAGATCAGAGTTACACACGATACGATCAGGATCACAGACCCGGAAAATTTCCCCAGGGAGCCTTTTTCCATAGCCGTTCTGGCGGATATGCACAATGAAGTCTACCATTCCGATGAAAGGAGTCTGGTCGAGGCGATCGGAAGGGAGAGAGTGTCAGCTGTCTTTTCCGTCGGCGACCTGCTTGTCGCAAAGGGGAAGAAGTGTGCATCGGATGTTGCCCTTTCCGTGCTGGGAAGACTCACGGAGCAGTACCCGGTTTATGCTGTGAACGGCAATCATGAAGTACGGATGAGAAACCAGCCGGAATTCCATGAGCAGTTCCTGAAATATGATGAACAGGTGAGAGCCCTTGGCGTTGTCATGGTCAACAATCTGCATGTTCCGGTAAAGCTCGGAGGAATGAAGATCGACCTCTGCGGGCTGGAGCTGGACAATGGATACTACAGGAAGAACCTGAAAGAAGGGGAACCGGAACAGCCGAGGAGGGGAAGAAAGCCTGCCAGAAAACACTATCTGAAGGTATCCGATATGGAGAAGCTGATCGGAAAGCCGAAGGAAGGGGAATATCATATCCTGCTGGCGCATTATCCGAAATATTTCCCGGTCTATGCCGAATGGGGAGCTGACCTGACACTTTCCGGGCATATTCACGGCGGAATCGTCCGTCTGCCCCTGATCGGGGGGCTGGTAGGACCGGACCCATGCATCTTTCCGCATTATGATCATGGAGAATACAGGATCGGTGAAAGAAAGATGGTCGTCAGCGCCGGTCTTGGGACCCATACGATCAATGTCAGGATCAATAATCCCGCGGAACTGGTGATCCTTGATTTCGTGAACGCCGGCGGGGAGACGGAAGACTGATCATATATGGCAATCGAGATAAAACTTCAGGCATATGAAGGACCTATGGACCTTCTTCTGCACCTGATCGATAAGAACAAAGTCAATATCTATGATATTCCGATCGCCCTGATCACGGAGCAGTATATGGAATATCTTTCTACCATGCAGACTCTGGAGCCGGAGCTGGACCGTATGAGCGAGTTCCTTGTGATGGCGGCAGAACTTTTGGCCATCAAGTCGAAGATGCTTCTCCCGGCCGAGAAGAATGAAGAGGGCGAGGAGATCGATCCGAGAGACGAGCTGGTCAGGCAGCTGATCGAATACAAGACTGCCAAGTATATGTCGAGGGAGCTCCGCGAGCGGGAGAAGGATGCGGCCGGATGCTGGTTCCGGAAAAAGCAGATCCCAAGAGAGGTCGCCGCGTATCATCCGCCGGTGGATGTTGACCGGATCCTGGACGATGCCAAGGTTACCCTTCCGGGGCTTTACAAGGTCTTTCAGGAAGTCATGAAAAGGCGGGAGAATCTCCGCGACCCGATCCGGGCAGGTTTCGGCAGGATCGAGAAAGAGGAGTTCAATACCCGCGAGACGATGCAGTATGTGGAACACTACATCGAGAGCAGGAGAAACTGTACCTTCCGGAATCTGCTGATGCTGAGACCGGGCAGGACTTATGTGATCGTTTCCTTCCTGACGATCCTTGAGCTGATGAAGCGCGGGCACATCTATGTGAGACAGGAAGAGAATTTTGGAGAGATCTATATAGAGGCAAATGACCGCAGCCAGTGGAATGACGGCGATGATGATGGGTCCGGGGACGAGCCGGACTGGGAGAGACCGGACGATGAGTGATACGGCAGCAGATATGAATGCGAATGTTCCTGATACATCCGAAGAGGAAGAAACCTTGAAAAAGAACGATAAAGTTCTGAAGGGTGAGATCGAGGCGATCCTTTTCTCGATGGGAGAAAGTGTGGAAGCTTCCAGGATCGCCGAAGGAATCGGGGAAAGTACGGAGAAGACGATAAAACTTCTGGAACAGATGGAGAAGGATTACGAAGCGGAAGACCGCGGGATCCGGATCATGAAACTGGAAGACCGCTATCAGCTCTGTACGAAGAAGGAGCTGTATCCGGTCCTGATCCGTATCGAGAAACATCCGGAGAAGATCAATCTTACGGATGTCCTGATGGAGACTTTGTCGATCATAGCATACAAGCAGCCGGTCACCAGGATGGAGATCGAGAAGATCCGCGGGGTCAAGTGCGATCATGCGATAAACAAGCTTCTGGAATATGATCTGATCCAGGAAGCCGGCAGGCTGGATGCGCCGGGGCGGCCGATCCTGTTCGGGACAACGGAGGAATTTCTGAGACACTTCGGAACGGATTCCATCGATGCACTTCCTGTCATGAATCCTGTGAAAGTGGAGGATTTCAAGGCGGAGGCGGAGGAGGAAGCCAATGTCCGTCTGGGAATCTGAAAGATCGGAGAGATAGATGTCGGAAAGAACGCTGTATGAGAAGATCGGAGAACTGGATCCGGTACAGGATAATGAACTGATAACGGTTATCTCGGGTGAGGATTCGGGAAAGAAAGTTCTTATGACGGATGGAAAGATCGTGGCTGTTTCGGAAGGAGCGGATGCCGGCAGGATCCTGCAGCTTCCGGACACAAGTGTTCTCAGGGAAAAGCTCGGCCACAGGAAGACTCTCGTGGTATGCGGAGCCGGATACGTCGGACGAGGAGTCATTGCGCTCGGAAAGTTTCTTGGTTTCCGGGTGCTTGCCCTGGATGACCGGATCGATTTTGCCGCTTCAGCCAGGAAGGCCGGCGCCGACGAAGTCTTTGCAGATGATTTCGGGACTTCTCTCAGCTCCGGGAAGATCTCATACGATGAAGATACCTATTTTGTGGTTGTGACAAGAGGACACCATTTTGACAAGGAATGTCTTCTGGAGATCATGAAGCATCCTTTCGCCTACGCCGGTATGATGGGATCCCGCGGCCGGTCGGCAAGGATGAGGCAGACCCTGACCGAGGCGGGGATCCCGAAGGAAAAGGAGGAGCTCCTCCATGCCCCGATCGGCCTTAAGATCGGGGCCCAGACGCCTCAGGAGATCGCGGTTTCGATCATCTCGGAGATCCTTCAGGAAAAAGCAGCCCATCCTGGCAATGATGTCTTTCCGGAGGAGATCCTGGATGGCATCGGAGCATCCGCGGAAGGGGACTCAGTCCTTGTGACGGTTGTCAGGAGACAGGGATCGGCTCCACGCCGGCCAGGAACAAGGATGCTGCTGCGGAAAGGCGACTCCAATGTGGGAACCATCGGCGGAGGCTGCATGGAGGCGAAAGCGATCCGGGAGGCGGTCATGCTTATGGCGGACGGGGAGATCCGGCAGGAGCTTTTTGACGTCGACCTTACCGGAAGGACCGGAGAGGATGCAGACATGATGTGCGGCGGCTCCATGAAGCTTCTCCTGGAAGTGTTGTGAACCTGAAAAAGCGCCGGGCAAGGTTTTCTGCCCGGCTTTTCCAGATAAGCGTTATTCTTTGAAAAACAGAACGGAGGCAGATCATGGATCTTTTTCCATTATGGAACAGCCTGAGGATCGCTGCGCTGGCCGGCGTCCTGGTCTTTTTCGCGGGAATCTGGGCAGCCTACCAAACAGCTAAACTGCCGGCATTCCTGAGAGGACTTCTGGATATGGTCCTGACATTGCCGCTGGTGCTGCCGCCCACCGTGTGCGGCTTCTTTCTGCTCCTGATCTTCGGAGCGAAACATCCGCTCGGGCATCTGCTTGATCTGGGAGGCATCCGGCTGGTAATGAACTGGCCCGGAGGAGTGCTGGCAGCTTTCGTGGTCTCATTTCCGCTTATGTACAGGACGGCAAGGGGAGCTTTCCAGAGCTTTGACCGTACTTACGAGTGGAGCGGACAGACCCTCGGTCTCACGGACCGCTATATCTTCTGGCATATCCGCATGCCGGTGTGCAGGCAGGGGATCACAGCAGGGGCGGTGCTAGCCTTTGCACGTGCGCTCGGCGAATACGGAGCGACATCCATGGTGATCGGCTATACTCCGGGGAAGACGGCGACGATCGCAACAACGGTCTATCAGCTCTGGCGGACAGGAGATACGAAGGGAGCTTTCGGATGGGTCGGAGTAAACCTGATCCTTTCCGCCTTCGTGCTTGTCCTTCTGAACCTGACGGAAGGAGGAAAAAGATGAATTTCCTGATCGATATTGAATCGGAACTCAGAAGTTTTCATTATCATATGAAGCTTGATTCAGGGAAGATGAAAGCGGGAAATGTGATCGGCCTGCTCGGTCCGTCCGGGTCGGGGAAGACCATGACCCTGCGCTATATCGCGGGCATTGCGAAACCGGACAGGGGCAGGATCGTGATCGGAGAGACGACATTCCTTGACCGTGATCATGCGATCGATCTGAAGCCGCAGGCAAGAAGAGTCGGGTACCTGTTTCAGAACTATGCACTCTTTCCGAATATGACGGTCAGGTCAAACATCGAATGCGGGATCATCGGGGCGGATATGCAGGGAAAGCAGAACGGATCCAAAGCCCCGGCATACAGCAGCCAGACGCAAGGCACATTCTTCCGGACATGGAGAACCGCCAGGGACCATGCTATGATGAGAAGGGAAAAAGTCACGGAGATAATGAGAAGGATGCACCTGCAGGGGCTGGAGGACAGGAAGCCCGGACAGCTCTCCGGAGGCCAGCAGCAGAGAGCGGCGCTTGCGAGGATCCTTGTCGGAGATCCGCAGATCGTACTGCTGGATGAACCGTTCTCAGCGCTTGACGAGTACCTGAGGGATGAGCTCCTCGACGAGACGATGGAGATCCTGGATGGTCTCGGGATCACGGTATTCTTCGTCACGCATAGCAGGAGGGAAGCGGAAAAAGCCTGCAGCGACATCGTGATCCTGCATGACGGCGAGGCGGCTGAGACCGGAAAAACAGAGGAGATCTTCGAATGCCCGAAGACAGAATGGGGCAGGATCATGACAGGAAAAGGCCGCGGAAAGAGTTAGAGAGACAGGCGGTTTGGCAGTATCACTATTTTCATTCTTGATTTTCACGCATAATTACAGTAATATGAGATACGGCAGATTTTTGTGGCAGCGGGGCTATATCTGCGCCATGATGCCGCAAGGATTGATATAATAATATAAGTAACCAGTAGTATATTGATGGAGGTCTTAAGCATGAGCAATACAGCACAGAGCAGTGCGGCGAAAAGAATCGCGGCCCTGCTTGACGAAAACAGTTTCGTTGAGATCGGAAAGAGTGTTACTGCCCGCAGCACAGATTTCAACCTGACAGAAGACAAGACTCCTTCGGATGGTGTGATCACCGGATACGGCCTGATCGATGACAGCCTGGTTTATGTCTACAGCCAGGATGCTTCGGTCCTCGGCGGATCGATCGGTGAGATGCATGCGAAGAAGATCGCGCGTCTTTACGATCTGGCTATGAAGATGGGGGCTCCGGTGATCGGACTGATCGACTGCGCAGGTGTCAGACTTCAGGAGTCTGTCGATGCACTGAATGCATTCGGCGAGCTTTATCGCAAGATGTCTCTTGCATCCGGCGTGATCCCGCAGATCTCGGCTGTCCTCGGACAGTGCGGCGGCGGCCTTGCGGTTGCTGCAGGACTGAGCGATTTCGTCTTCATGGAAGAGAAGAGCGCAAAACTTTTTGTCAATGCCCCGAACGCACTGGCAGGCAACAAGACGGAAGACACCGCAAGTGCTGAGTTCCAGAGCACACATACCGGACTGGTCGACTTCGTCGGGACCGAAGATGAGATCCTCGCGAATGTCCGTGTACTGGTCTCCATGCTTCCGGCTAACAATTCCGATGAAGCACCGCTTGCAGACGTAACCGATGATCTGAACAGAGCATGCCCGGATCTTGCAGGCGCGGCAGGAGATACATCTGTCCTCCTTTCCCAGATCGCTGATGACGGAGTATTCTGCGAAGTCAAGAGCGCATGTGCGAAAGAGATGGTCACCGGATTCCTGAAGCTGAACGGCAATACAGTCGGCGCGGTTGCGAACAGAACCGCAGTACTTGATCCAGACGGAAAGCAGACTGCAGAATACAAGCCGCTCCTGACTGCCAAGGGATGCGAGAAGGCGGCTCAGTTTGTAAACTTCTGCGATGCTTACGATATCCCGGTCCTGACCGTTACCAACGCGGAGGGATTCCTTGCTGACAAGCACAACGAGTATCGGATCGGCAAGGCAGCAGCGGCTCTGGTTGCAGCATTTGCAGGAGCTACCACCGCCAAGGTCAACCTGATCGCCGGCAATGCATACGGGTCAGGCTTCACCATCATGAACAGCCAGGCACTTGGCGCTGATGTCACCTATGCATGGGACAGTGCAAAGGTCGGAACCATGGATGCAAAGCTTGCGGCAGGGATCATGTATGATGGAAGCGATGCGGCGACCATCAGTGAGAAGGCTGCGGAATACGACAAGAAGCAGAACAGTGTTGATGCTGCTGCGTCCCGCGGCTATATCGATACCATCATCAAGCCGGAAGATACCAGAAAGATGGTCATCGGCGCGTTTGAGATGCTCTATACGAAGAGAGAAGATCTTCCGGTCAGAAAGCATTCAGTAGTATAAGAGAGGGGCATGCAGATGAAGAAGAGAATAAGTGCGATTCTGCTTGCATGCGGGCTTTCTGTTTCCATGCTCTGCGGGACCGCCTTCGCGGCTGACTCTCAGACAGAAGCTTCCAGTGAGGCTGCCGCAATCGAGGAAGCTGCAACAGAAGCGCAGGCTATGGAGAGCGAGCTTGCGGAAGACACGGGCAGCGCCGCACAGACAGAAGCCCAGCTGGTCCAGCCCAGGAACGTAGAAGGCGACAAAAAATACGAGCAGCTCTATCCCACGATCCAGGCATCCGTCACCGAGACACTGAGCCAGCTGTCCGCGCTGACGGACGAACAGATCGCCAGCGCCCTGGAACAGCCGGACAGTGCAAGCACAAGGCTGATCGCCGCCTGGGACCAGGCACGCGAGGGCTGCGGTGCCTTCGAAGGCATCGAGTATTATGATGTGGAAGAGGACGGTTCGACGATCACCTTCACAGAAGGAGCGAAGTATCAGAAGGCTGAGGAAGAAAAGTCCACGGTCACAGTTTCTGTCGTTTTCGATATGAAGAACCAGACGTCCTCCTATAACTGGAATGTCAAGGAAACGACCGGCAAGGCAATGGCGGCGGCAGGTGAGAATACAGTTGTAGGACTGGTCAACGTGTTCTTTGTCCTGTTCATCCTCACCTTCGTAATCTCGCTTTTCCGTTTCATCCCGAACGGGAACAGGAAGAAGAAGGAACTTGAGGCAGCGGAAGCGGCAGCTCCGGCACCGGCACCGGCACCGGTCATATCTGAACCTGAGACCGAAGAGGTTTCAGATGACGATGAGATCGCGGCGGTCATCGCGGCGGCAGTAGCGGCATACGAGAATGAGAACGGGCCGGTCCACACGGATGGATTTGTAGTACGTTCCATCCGCAGAAGAGGCAGAAAAAGCAACTGGCAGAACGCCTGAATATTATCAAAATCATATTAGGAGATAGCAAGATGAAGAATTATACGATCACCGTTAACGGTAATGTTTATGATGTCACTGTAGAGGAGAATGGCGCTTCTGCATCTGCTCCGGTTTCTGCACCCAAGGCTGCTCCGGCGCCTGTAAAGGCTGCACCGAAGGCAGCTCCGGCTGCTCCGGCGGCTCCGAAGGCTGCTTCCGCAGGCGCAGGCTCTGTCAAGGTTACAGCGTCTGTTCCTGGAAAGGTAACAAAGGTCAACGCTTCTGTCGGACAGAGCGTAAAGCCGGGTGATCCGGTCGTCACCCTGGAAGCCATGAAGATGGAGATCCCGGTCGTGGCTCCTCAGGCTGGAACAGTTGCTTCCATCGAAGTCGGCGTGGGTGATGCGGTTGAGAACGGGCAGCTTCTTGCCACCATGAACTAAGTCTGGCTGAGACAGATTTGTATCCTGAACGTTAGGAGGTTACCTGATGGGTGCAACATTATCAAATCTTCTGCATCAGACTGCTTTCTTCAATCTGACGTGGGGAAATTACGTGATGATCGCCGTGGCGCTGGTCTTTCTGTACCTGGCGATCAAGCACGACTTTGAACCGCTTCTGCTGGTACCGATCGCCTTCGGTATGCTGCTGGTCAATATCTATCCCGATGTTATCGCGGCGCCTACCGTGGACGCTCTTGGAATGGAACATGCAGGAGGGCTCTTCTATTACTTCTACAAACTGGATGAAGCATCGATCCTTCCATCCCTGATCTTCATGGGTGTAGGAGCGATGACGGACTTTGGTCCGCTGATCGCAAATCCGATCTCATTCATCATGGGAGCTGCTGCACAGCTTGGCATCTATATAGCTTACTTCATGGCGATCGCGCTGGGATTCAATGGAAAGGCTGCAGCGGCTATCTCCATCATCGGAGGAGCTGACGGCCCGACATCCATCTTCCTGGCAGGAAAACTTGGACAGACGACCCTGATGGGACCAATCGCAGTTGCGGCATATTCCTATATGTCTCTGGTCCCGATCATCCAGCCTCCGGTCATGAAGATGTTCACAACGGAAAAAGACCGCAAGATCAAGATGGAACAGCTTCGTCCGGTCAGCAAGCTTGAGAAGATCCTGTTCCCGATCATCATCACGATCGTTGTCTGCATGATTCTTCCGACGACTGCTCCGCTGGTCGGAATGCTGATGCTGGGCAACCTGTTCCGCGAGTGCGGAGTTGTCAAGCAGCTGACAGAAACAGCTTCCAATGCACTGATGTATATCGTGGTTATCCTGCTTGGAACCTCCGTTGGAGCTTCCACTTCTGCAGAAGCGTTCCTGAATGCGGATACCCTTAAGATCGTCGTCCTTGGTCTTGTTGCATTCATCTTCGGTACCGCAGGCGGTGTATGGCTTGGCCAGCTGCTGAAAGTACTGACACATGGCAAGATCAATCCGCTGATCGGGTCCGCGGGTGTTTCCGCTGTCCCGATGGCTGCGCGTGTTTCCCAGAAGGTTGGTTCTGAGGCTGACCCGACTAACTTCCTTCTGATGCATGCAATGGGCCCGAACGTAGCAGGCGTTATTGGTACCGCAGTCGCTGCCGGTACTTTGATGGCAATCTACGGAGTGGTCTGATATTCAACTTTTCCGCATCATGGGCCGGGGCAGATGCCTGAAGCTTCTGCCTCCGGCGTCATTCAATTGAAAGGATAAGGACATGGCAGATAAAACAGTAAAAAAGCCAGTTAAGATCATGGAGACTGTCCTGCGTGACGCACATCAGTCCCTGATCGCAACCCGTATGCCGACCGAGGAGATGCTCCCGATCATCGATAAGATGGACAAGGTCGGATATTATGCAGTAGAGTGCTGGGGCGGAGCTACATTTGACGCGTCTCTTCGTTTCCTTCATGAGGATCCGTGGGAGAGACTGAGAAAGCTTCGCGATGGATTCAAGAATACCAAACTGCAGATGCTCTTCCGCGGCCAGAACATTCTTGGATACAGCCCGTATTCCGACGATGTCGTCGAGGCATTTGTTCAGAAGTCGATTGCGAATGGTATTGATATCATCCGTATTTTCGACTGCCTGAACGATCTTCGCAATCTGAAGACCGCAGTCGACGCGGCAAACAGAGAAGGCGGACATGCACAGATCGCTCTGTCTTATACCCTTGGCGATGCTTACACCCTTGATTACTGGGTAGACATCGCAAAGAGGATCGAGGATATGGGCGCCAAGTCCATCTGCATCAAGGATATGGCAGGCCTTCTTCTTCCGTACAGGGCAACCGAGCTTGTCGGTGCGCTGAAGGACGCTGTCGATATTCCGATCCAGCTGCACACCCATTACACCTCCGGCGAAGGTTCCATGACCTATATGAAGGCTGTCGAGGCTGGTGTTGATATCATTGATACCGCAATGTCTCCGTTCGCACTGGGCACTTCCCAGCCGGCAACCGAGGTTATGGTCGAGGCATTCAAGGGAACTCCGTATGATACCGGACTGAATATGGATCTGCTCTGTGAGATCGCTGATTACTTCAGACCGTATCGTGAGGAATGCCTGAAGGACGGCCTGATGAACCCGAAGAACCTTGGCGTCAACATCAAGACCCTTCAGTATCAGGTACCGGGCGGAATGCTCAGCAACCTTACTTCCCAGCTGGCAAAGATGGGACAGGAAGACAAGTTCTATCAGGTTCTGGAAGAAGTGCCGAGAGTCAGAAAAGATTTCGGCGAACCGCCGCTGGTTACCCCGTCCTCTCAGATCGTCGGAACCCAGGCAGTTATGAACGTTATCTCCGTCTCCAATGGCGGACAGCGTTATGACATGGTTCCGCAGCAGTCCAAGGACCTTCTGTCCGGAAAGTACGGCAAGACCGTAAAGCCGTTCAACAAGGAAGTCCAGAAGAAGTGCATCGGAGATGCAAAGGTCATCGATTATCGTCCGGCGGATGATCTCGAGCCGTCTCTCCCGAAGTTCGAGAAGGAGTGCGCACAGTGGAAGCAGCAGGATGAGGATGTCCTCACCTATGCACTGTTCCCGCAGGTTGCAGTTGACTTCTTCAAATATCGCCAGGCTCAGCAGACTGGCGTAGACCCGAAGGCAGGGGACAAGGAAGCGAAAGCATATCCTGTATAAATAAGATCCCAGTCGAGGAAAAGGCCCGGGCGGCGTGCTTGCACGCCGGCCCGGGCCTTTTTCAGCGACGTCAAAACACATGAGCAGAAAAGCTATGCGAGGTACGAGCATAGCGATCTGCGAATGTGTTTTATCAGCGCGAGAGTGCGGAGCACGTAGCGCTGCGTGGGGATCTTATAAGCAGAGGTAAGAAAGCGGCGTGCTTGCACGCCGGCCCGGGCCTTTTTCAGCGAATGTGTTTTTGGCTTGCGCGCTTCGGAGGTTTTCCTTATAATAGCCATTATGATACGCGCATCATGTCCATAAGAGACATGGAGTACCGCGCGGTGATCGGAGAATAAGATGGCAAAGCAGCGTTTCAGAGAGATTGATATTGCAAAGGGAATCGGCATTATCCTTGTGATCCTTGGCCATTCACTCAAGCAGACGGAAGTGAGTACGAAGTGGACCAGGATCCTGATCACGCTGATCTACAGTTTCCATATGCCGCTTTTTTTTGTGCTCTCCGGATTTGTGGCTGTGAAGATCCTGGATATGGCGGATATGAAGGAGAGACTTCTCTATACCCGAGGGAGGGCAGAGAGACTTCTGGTCCCGTATTTCGTCATCGGACTGATCTATATACCCGTAAAGCTGAAACTGAGTGCGTATGCGGTCAAGCCTTTTCAGCTTTCAGACAGCTTCAGGATCCTGATCGGACAGAACCCGAACACATCTCTTTGGTTTCTTTATGTACTTTTCATCGTATCTGCGATCTGTGCGCTGTTTGTTCACAGAGGGGACTTCCGCTCTGTTCTCTATGGAGCAGGTGCACTCTGCATCGCGTCCTGGTGGGTCAATATCTCTGTCAACACTCCTAAATATCTTTTCTTCTTTCTGGCTGGTATATGGCTGAGGCTCAAGATGGAGGATGCGCATAAGGAAGGGCAGAAGTACCTGTTTGAGGGACAGGGGATACTCGCTGTGTTTGTTCTGATCGTCTTTCTTATGCTGAACCGGGTCTACTTCAGGACCGGAGTGAATGTCCTGAGGCTTGGTGCAAGTATATGCGGGATCTATCTGACTTTATGGTTTTCAGAGACACTTGTAAGGCGCATCCCGGAAGGTAAGTTTACTCTGGTACTTGAGAAACTTGGGCGGTACTGCATGGATATCTACATTCTGCATGAGCCGGTCATGACAGCTGCGAAACTGGTGTTTTACAGTTATCTTGGGCTTGGTCCGTCTGTGAGCACGCTGCTGATCTTCGTGTGTGCTCTGCTTATTCCGGTTCCGCTATCAGCAGTGCTGATAAGAAGGATCCCAGTCCTGCGCTTCCTGCTGTTCGGAGAAAGAAAAGGCAGAGAGCAGACTGCAGCTGGATCAATATTCGGCGGAAAGCCCTTTATGACGGAAGCACAGAGTTCGAAGAAAAAGATCACTTATATCACGATGATCTGCTGTATCGTGACCGGAGTCTGTGCTGCATTCCTGCTGGTACGTTCCCTGCGGCCAAGTGCAGGAAAGCCATATGAGAAACTGAGTGCGGAAGAAGCAGCCGAATACATGAGCTATGAGGAGAACTCACTGATCCTGGATGTCAGGGATGAGGAAAGTTTCAGAGAAGGTCATCTTCCTGAGGCAGTCAATATTCCATATGAGAAACTGGTCCATGCTGCGGGAAAGATTCTGCCTGACTTGGGACAGACGATCTATGTCTACGGAGAATCGGAAGAAGAAAGCTGCGCCGCTGCTCAGAAACTGAGTGATATGGGGTATGCCGGGATCGCCGAGATCGGAAGCTATTCAGAATGTGCCCGGATCTTTACAGGCAGAGAAACAGAAGGAATGATGGCTGCCAGGATCGAAGAGTGAAAGGCTATCGGCATGTCGGAGTAATGCCTGAAGGTGTGTGCGATGAACAGAATCATGTCATTCGGAAAAAAATATAAAGACAGATTATGGTTTGCAGTGCTGATCAATGCCGTCTTTCTTGGCCTGATCCTCCTGGCTGCACGACCGGAATTCGAGACTGAGGATGATGAAGCGCTTCTTACTCTGTTTTCCGGAGCCTTCGGCACGGCAGATGCATATTCCGGCAGGGCGGGCTTCCTTTTCGGTGTCCTGATCACATCGCTTTATAGAATATCAGGCAGTGTATGCTGGTATACATTCATTCTTTATCTGTTTCTATTCCTGGGGCTGACCGGTGTCGTCTTTGTTATCCTGAAGCGGTTTTCCGGATGGCCGGCTATGGTTCTGGTCTTTGCAGTTCTCTCTTTTTTCGGGGCGGAAGGGTATTTCAGCGTCTGCTATATCCGCACGTCTGCATGCGTGACTGCATGCGGCAGCCTGCTTGTCTTTGATTCCGCTGTAACGGAGAGGCTGGCGATCAGAGAAAACATTGCTGGCTTTCTTTTGATCCTTTCGGGGTTTGCCATCATGCCGAAGGAAAGTACTATGGTGCTCGTCTGCGTGCTGCCTGGCTGTCTTTTCCTGCTGCTTACGGCTTTGACGAAAAAGAATGGACCTGTTCATCGCGGCGTTCTCCGGTGTCTCATTGGATTTGCTCCTGCGCTCATGATCGTGATCGTGCTGACCTTCCTGGAACATGCCGCATCCGGAAGTACACCGGAGCGCAGAGATCTTGCGGAATTTACAGAGTTTCGCGGCATACTGGACCAGAGAGGTTTTCCTGATTACGCAAAGTATCAGGATACTTATGAAAGTCTTGGAATCAGCCGAAGCGAATGGAGTCTCTATGCGGATGAGAGAGTTCACGATCCGGAAAAGCTCTCTCCTGAGAGCCTGAAGACGATCATCGGGCTTCAGACTGAAAAGCCGTATTCAAGAGAGGCAGTGAAGGCTTTTCTGAAACAGCATCCGGAGAAAAAGTGCGGCAGCCTTGCATTTCTTATATGGGTCTTTCTGACGGTAGTCGTCCTGCTTTATGATAAGCCTTGCTGGCCGGTATATGCGGCGGATATTCTGCAGCTCCTTGTGATCATTCCTGCAGAACTTTATCTCGGCTGGGCCGGCGTTTTTGAGGATTCCTTTGTTCAGGTCGGGATATGGTCCGGATTCTCTGCAGTGCAGATCCTGATGCTCGATGAGAAGCGTTTCCAGCCGGACCGCAGACTTGTTTTTCTGCTCATGGCGGCGATGCTGATCTTTGGTCAGAAATCGTGGAGAGGGCATTACCGCAGGCTTACATCAGAGATCGATTCGAAGCTGGCCAGCGAAAGGGATAGCCTTGCAAGCCTATCGGAAGACAAAAGCGACCTGTTTATCTGTACAGCTTTCGAAAACCCGATATCGGAAGCCTTCCGGCCTTTTGATCGGATTTCCAAGGGGGATTTCTCTAATATCCTTCCGCTCGGAGGATGGCTTGCAGTGAGCGGCCCTGTGAAGCAGGCCTATGCAGCTGCAGGCATCTCTGACCCGTGCAGGGATTCCATGAACAATGAGAAAGTGCTTATCCTTTCATCGGATATCAGAAACCTTCGGGCATACCTGAAAGAACAGTATTCCGCGGACTGCACTGAGGAGAGGAAACTCGGCGGAAAGAAGAAACTGTATTCCGTTCATCAGTGATGAGAGGGAGTCGGAGATGAAGTTTTTCAATCTTGCAGTGAGATTTGCGGGAAAAAACAGAAGAAAACTGTGGTTCTCTATCCTGATCAATGCGGTATTTCTCTGTGTCCTGCTGCTTGTCGAATGTCCTTATTATGAGACCAATGATGATATTACCCTGCAGAATCTGGTAAATCTTTCCAGAGATGTACAGGATGCATGGACACAGACGTCCTTTCTGTTCGGACTGGTCCTTACCTTGCTATACAGGATCACCCAGCAGCTGCCATGGTATATCATGGTGCTGTATGGGGTGATGTTTGTATCCCTAACCGCTGTAACATACATTGCTCTGAATTTTCCGGATGGCTGGCTGGGCGGAATGATCGCGGCGATCCTTCTGATCTTCTACGGCTATCAGGGATATGTGGTCGTTAATTTCACCAGGGTGGCAGGCTGTGCCGGGGCTGCCGGCGCACTTCTGGTCGTCCGGGGAATGAGGAAGGAAGAGAAGAGGTACCTGTACATCCTGATCGGAAGCCTCCTGGCTTTTGCCGGTTTCAGCATCCGTTCTTCGGAGGCTCTGGCAGCTTTTGGCTGCGTATCGCCTGCAGGCATCTGCCTTCTGCTCCGACTGAATGAGGAGGAAGGGAAGGGGAGAAGAGGAAAAGTCTTTCTTCGCTATATCCTGTGTCTGGTCCCGGTCATGGCACTTTTTGCCGGCGGTCAGGCTGCAACTGTCTATGCGAGGATAGAGAGTCCGGTCCGGGAAGCTTACAGCAATTACAGCAAAGCCAGGATCGCCGTGATGGATCACGGATTTCCATCCTATGCTGCCAATAAGGAAGCTTTTGAAGAACTCGACATCAACAGGAATGCCTATCAGCTGTACAAGCACTGGGATTTTTACGACCCGGAAAAGGTTCCTGTCGAAACGATGGAGCGGATCGCGGAGATGCAGCCGGAATACCGGTTCACGCTTGAGACGGTAAAGGCATTCTTTGAAAAATATCCGGAAAAAACATTTTTCAATCCGATGTTCCTGATCTATCTGATCGTGCTTGCCGCAGCAGTGATCTTCGGAAGAAGGGACAGGAGCAGCAATCTTACGGTCCTGTATCAGGCTGCCTTTATGTGCGGGGTATACCTGTATCTGTTCTATATCAGAAGATATGGGGTCCCGAGAGTAGAGTCTGCACTTTGGCTGGGAGCTTCCCTGGGACTGTTCCCGATCCTTGAGAAAAGCAGATCCCGGATCAGCAGAAGAGGAGCTGCGGTCGCTGTGCTCTTTGCACTGGTCTTTGCACAGAATGATTACAGCAGCGATTACCGGTCGCTGTCGGAGCTTTCCAGAAGCAGACGTGTCAACTTTCAGAATTACGTCAGTATGCTTTCTGCCGATCAGGAACATCTGTACATATTCCAGACGAACCGTTTCTTCCCGGACCAGGCTTATGGTCCATTCGACCGGGTGCCGGCCGGCTCTCTCAACAATCTGGTCCCGCTGGGGGGATGGACGACGATGAGCGCTCCGTATCTCTACTCTTTTGAATCGTATGGGGTCAGGAATCCGTTCCGGGATATGATCGGGAATGAGAAAGTCAGGCTGGTCACGGATGATCCTGACGGGATCGTAAGATACCTGCAGGATTACTATGATGCCTCCTGCCATGCGAAACAGATCGATACGATCGGAAACAATAACATCTATATCATAGAGAAGTGAGGGAGGAACCGTTTCATGCACGCTTTATATTCTATGATCCGCGGCAGCAGAAAGAAGCTCTGGTTCGCCATCATGGTGAATGCAGCATTCCTGCTGTTTCTGCTGCTGGTGACAAGGCCGTATTACATTACCAATGATGATTTCACTCTTGCTACCTTTTTTAACCGGGGAAGAGCTCAGGATGGATGGACGGATATCTCCAGCTATCTTTTCGGAGTGATCGTCAGCGCCTGCTTCAAGGTGACGGCACAGCTCCCATGGTATACCATGTTCCTGTATGGGGCGACCTTCTTCTCCCTTACAGCGGTCACATATCTTCTGATGAAACATTTTGAAGGATGGCCGGCAATGGCACTTTCAGGGATCCTGCTGGTCTACTTCGGGTATGAATGCTACGTGACGATCAACTTCACAAAGATCGCCGGGTGTGCGGCAGCAGCGGGAGCTTTCGTCATCTACTTCAGTGTGAGGGAACAGAAGAATAAGCCGGCAGGGGCAGTGATCGGGGCTCTGATGATCCTGATGGGATATGTGATCCGGCCGGAGGAAGCGCTTGCGTCAGCGGTTTCGACTGCAGCAGGAGGAGTCTATCTGCTTCTGCGGATCCGTAAGGATGTTCCGCAGGGGGAGAGAGGAAAACGTTTTCTGAGATATGTCCTGCCCGTCGCCCTTGCAGGAGTGCTCGTGCTTGGAGCGAAAGCTTTCGATACCTATGCACTCCGTTCCAGCGAGGAGCGACAGGCTTATCAAAGATACATGGTTGCAAGGACCAGCATCATGGACTATGAGTTCCCCTCCTACGACAAGAACAAGGAAGCTTACGAGAAACTGGGGATCAACCGGAATGCATGGAATCTGTATCGCGGATGGAATTTCTACGACACAGAGAAGTTCGGAGTCGAGACGATGGAGGAAGTCGAAAAACTCCAGACTCCGAAGAAGCTCAGCATGGATACAGTCAGAGACTTTCTGAAGAAATATCCGGACATGTTCTTTGAAAATCAGATCTTTCTGGTATATTTGTTTATCCTTGTTCTGGTGGTCCTGTACGGGAAACACAACAAGGAGAGCCTGATCTCGATCCTTCTTCACCTGGCGCTTATGTTCGTGCTGTTCTTCTACCTGTTCTATGAGGGCAGGTATGGAATCAGAAGAGCCGATGTGGGAATCTGGTGGGGCGGTATCCTCGGTCTGCTGGTGATCCTTGATCAGAAACGGCTCAGGATGGAACCGAAGACGGCGATCGCACTTGCTCTGTTTGCGCTGATCATCAGTCAGGCCGACTGGAAGCCGAACTACCGAAGACAGACAAAGCATAACAGAGAGGCTGAAATCTCAAATCAGAACTATACAAGTATCCTTTCCAATGACCAGGAACATCTGTACATCTGCATGACGGGGGCATATTTCCCGACGAGTGCATATGGACCTTTCGACCGTGTTCCAGTCGGAGCGCTTTCCAATATCGTCACGCTGGGAGGCTGGGCTGCACAGAGTGTTCCTTTCGTTGATGTCTACGCCAGATATGGCGTCACAAATCCGTTCCGTGATATGATCGGAAGCGATACGATCCGCGTGGTCACACGAAAGACGGATATGCTTGTCCAGTATCTGAGGGATTATTACGATCCTGACTGCACTGCGGAAGAGGTGGACAAGATCGGGAAGTACAGCATCTATGCTATCCGGAAGTGAATTAAGGAATTCTTAATACTTTCTTCTGTGGGGTTTCTTGAATCCGGCAAAATGGATATGCTATACTGTACATATTATAAAAAGTATTGTGATTTTATTACATTCGGGGCTGGGGATTGTATGAAAGGACAGAAGATGAAGAAGTTTCGGAAGTTGCTGCTGATGGTGATCATGGCAGTCATGATGCTGGTCCCGGCAGATCTGGCATTCGCTGATATGCCGATTCCGCCGATCAAGCCGAACGATCCGATCCAGAGAGTGAGCACGCTCAAGTGGAAAGGGGAACTGCTTGTAAGTGTAAGAACCAAGTACGGCAGATTCCGTGCCGGCAAGAAAGTCACGATTCTGAAGACCGGCTACAAGTGCACTATCCTTCTGAAGGGTCATAAATTCAAGATCGCAAGAAGATACCTCAGAATCACCGAAGATCTTGCCAGCATCGTCAAAGGCAAGGATTATAATACAAAGACGAAGATATATTTCGCAAACAAGGTGAAGCGCAAGAGCAAGACCAAGTATTTCATCTGGGTCTCCCTTGATAAACAGAGAGTCAATATCTACAAGGGGTCGAGTAAGCGCTGGAGACTGTACAAGGTCTATAAGTGTACGACTGGCATCGCTGCCAGTACCCCGCTTGGCTATCATACGATCGGATGGAAACTCCCAAGTTTTACCGGTCAGTATGGGTCGCCCTTGTATTATTACATGGAATTTGCAGGAAGCGGTTT
Organism: Lachnospiraceae bacterium UBA7729; assembly: GCA_002482005.1. Taxonomy (GTDB): domain Bacteria; phylum Bacillota; class Clostridia; order Lachnospirales; family Lachnospiraceae; genus Porcincola. The sequence continues at coordinate 59,405 of DLFD01000031.1, forward strand.
CCATATATGGCCAGGCTACGGAGGCGCGGGTCTGATCGGCAAGCATACGCAGTCTCATGGCTGCATCAGGCTTACCGCCAGTGCAGCAGAATGGATGTATAAACATATTCCGATCGGTACAAAGGTCTATATCTACTGACCTGGCATCCCTTTTCCCGGGAATATATGATCAGAAACGAGATTACACGAGCCGGTGCTTCGGAAGGCGGAGCACCGGCTCCTTTACTGCCGATCGTATTTCCGTTGCAATTTATCCCAAATGACGATAGAATAGATAAGCATTTTACAGAAAAAAGAGGAAGAGGGAAGGTTATGAAAAAAGTAGCGATCTTACAGTCTGACTATATCCCGTGGAAGGGATATTTTGACATCATCAATAAGGTAGACGAATTCATCCTCTACGATGATATGCAGTACACCAAAAGAGACTGGAGAAACCGCAACCAGATCAAGACTCCGAACGGCATGCTTTGGCTGACGATCCCGGTAGAGACCAAGGGAAAGTACTTCCAGAAGATCAATGAGACCAGGGTGACGAGTCATAAGTGGGCCCATGAGCACTGGCGCAGTATTTCACTCAATTATTCCAAGGCACCGCATTTCAGCGAGTATTCGGACTGGCTTCAGGACCTGTACAGCCAGGCAGAGGGCATGGATATGCTCAGTGACATCAACCACCTCTTTCTGACGGAGATCTGCAGGCAGCTCGGCATCAGGACTAAGATCACATGGTCATCGGATTATACACTTGCAGACGGAAAGACCGAAAGACTTGCACAGCTTGTCCTCTCTGCGGGAGGCAGCTATTATCTGTCCGGACCGGCGGCGAAGGACTATATCGTCGATCAGGTATTTGAGGATGCAGGTGTGCAGCTTGAATATATGAATTATGAAGGGTATCCGGAATATCCGCAGCTGTACGGTGATTTCACACACAATGTCAGTGTCCTTGACCTGCTTTTCATGGAAGGAAAGGATGCTCCGAAGTATATGCTTAGTTTCAGCGGCCAGTGAAAGTCAGCTCAGGCTTTCTCATCTGGCGGATGATCTGTATCTATGGAGAATGATTTGAAGCCGATCACGAAGAGAAAATACATCCTCATATATACAATCATGTTCCTGGCCGTCTGTCTGGCTGTATTTGGCACTTTCCTTTCTGAGGGAAGGAGTCTTGTATGTACCGTGGATGGGGAATCTCAGTATATTCTCTATCTGCGGTATATGGGTCAGTATCTGAGAGAGAGTATCACTGGATTTTTCCATGGCGACTTCCGTCTCAGAGAGTTTGATTTTTCTATCGGGATCGGGGATGACATCGGCGCCATCGTCCGGTTCCATCCCCTTGATCTTCTTTCGGTATTTGTTCCGGCAAAGGATACGGAACAGCTCTACGCCATCATTCTCCTTCTGCGTTTTTATCTGGCCGGTCTTGCCTTTTCAGCCTATGCGTTTTCCATGCATGCTTTTCCAGGAAGAGAAGAACTTCATGAAGCGAAGGCAGCCTGGGAAAATGTTCTGAGCGGCAGTCTTGTCTATATCTTCTGCGGATATATGCTGATCCGTGTTACCAATCATCCGACTTATGCCGCTCCTTTCGTTGTCTTTCCGCTGCTTCTTCTGGGAATGGAGAGAGTCCTTCAGAAAAAGGGCCTTCTGCTGTTTCCGGCAGCGGTCCTGCTTGGGTTCTGGAGCAATTATTACTTTATGTATATCTGTTCCATAGGACTGCTTGTCTATGCGCTTCTGAGATATCCGGAGGCAGTGAGAGAGCAGAGACTGAAATCTTTCTTTTTTTATGCAGGGAAACTGGCTCTTCTCTATCTGCTGGGACTGATCTCTTCGATGCTGACGCTTCTTCCGGCACTCCTCCGGTACAGGGATTCCTACCGGACGAGCCAGACATCTGTCATGCAGGATCTTTTTGTCTATGGGGATAAAAGGCGTTATGCTGCATGGTTTCTGAATATGATCAGCCCTTATCAGAGCTCCGGCAACGGACTCGCCCTTAATTTTTCGGTGATCGTTCTTCCGGCGATAGCCATACTGTTCACGACTGCGTTCCGGAAGTACCGGACTCTTCGACTTTCGCTTCTGCTGGAGCTTCTTGCGCTTCTCGTCCCTCTGTTCGGTTTTGTCTTTGCGGCTTTCAATAATGAGAACAACCGATGGATCTTCCTGATCGCCTTTTCACTGGGAATCTGCTGTGTGAGGACGATCGACTCTTTTGCCTGCCTGGAAGGGAAGCAGCTGCGTGCGGTGCTGTTTACCGGAGGACTGTTTGTCCTGCTGGTCCTTGCTGAGGCAGTTCTGGCTGGCAGAAATCGTTATAACGAGATCGGTGCGGCAGAGCTTGGCTGCCTGATCCTTCTGCTGCTGGTATTTCGGAAAAAGAGGACAAGCCTGCAGCGGGTACGCCGCCTGGTTCTTGCCGTGTGTGCTGTTTCATGCGGAATCGGCGGGATCATGACATATGCGCCTTTCGGGGGAGAGCTGTATCGCTCTTATCAGAAGAGCGGAGATACGATTGAGAGATATGAGCAGCTGGAACGCGGCGCTGCAGCAGATATCCCGGATGATTCCTTCTATCGTGTGGATGCAGGCGATGTGATGCATGGTCTCGAGAATTCCGCGGAGTTTTTCGGCTACAACAGCATCGGCATGTACAACAGTATTCTGAACAGAAGTCTGATCGAAACTCTGAATGAGGAGGACAATGTCGGGCTTGATGCGGTCACCCAGGTCCATGATCTGGACGGCTGGCCGGTCTCGGAGAATCTGGCTCATGTGAAATATTTCCTTGCAGATGAGAAAAACAGGAAGAAGGTTCCTTACGGATACTCATCGGAGCCTGTTATGAATAGGGGGAAGACCGGGGTATACGAGAACGAGAATCTGCTTGCAGCAGGGTATACGGCAGACCATTTCATCACATGGGAGAACTATCAGCGGCTTTCGGATATCGAAAAGGAGATGGTTAAGCTGGACGCGGTCGTCCTTCCGCGGGGGGATGATCATGCCGGAGAGCGGATGACGGAAGCCGGGCTTACCGAGGTCACAAAGCCGTCGGCAAGGATATCGGCTGCAGAGCCGGAGCTTTCTGAGAATGGAGAAAAGGTCACACTGCGCTTCCATGCGGAGAAAGGAACCTGCAGCTTTCTGAGACTGAAGGGACTTCATGGCTATTCAGATTATGAGCCTCTCTATGTCATCGCAGATGGGATCCGGACTCATGTCTATCTGAGGGGCAGCACGAATGTCTATACGATCGGAAGGACGGATTATCTGTTCAATCTTGGCTATAACGATGAGGATGCCGAAAGAAAGGCAGTCATCCGTTTTTCTTCGCCGAAGGGATACAGACTGGACAAGGCGGAGATCCTTTCTGTCTCAATGGACGGATACGAAGAGAAGATAGCAGCGCTGAATGAGGAATCTCTGAAGAAAGAGAAGATCAGGGATGGACTTTTCGAGGGAGAGATCACTGTATCAAAGCCGAAGCTGGCGGTTTTCACCGCATCTGTGCAGAATGGATGGGACCTCTATGTGGACGGGGAGAAAACGCCTGTCCTGACCCTGAATGGCATGTATGCAGGCACTTGTCTGAAACCCGGCGTCCACCAGATCAGACTGGTCTACCATACGCCCGGACTTAGGAGCGGAGCTCTGTGCACTCTGCTCGGGCTTGTTTCTTTTCTGGCACTGGCGGTATCTTCGCGGCGCAGAAAGAAAGAGAGAGATCTATGACCAAGAAGAAATACGGAAAGTATATCCTGATCTATACTTTGCTTTTTGCTGCCGTCTTTCTGGCAGTCTTTTTTCCATACCTTTCAGAGGGAAAGAATCTGATCGGCAAGGGCGACGGAGAATCTCAGTACATCCTTCAGCTCCGCTATATGGGGGAGTGGCTGAGGGAGACTTTTGCCGGATTTTTGCAAGGGAACCTGCAGCCAAGGCGTTTTGACTTCACGATCGGCATGGGTGACGATATCGGGGCGGTTGTACGCTTTCATCCGCTGGATCTTCTCTCGGTCTTTGTCCCGGGGGAGAACACGGAAGGGCTATACAGTCTCCTGACGGTCCTGCGCTGCTATCTGGCCGGACTCAGTCTGTCCGCTTATACATTTCACTTCGGGAAAAGCTTTAGAGCGGCTCTTTCCGGTGCGCTCTGCTATGTTTTCTGCGGGTTTACTTTCGGACTTGGGATCGTCCATCCGACTTATATGTCCCACATGATCCTCTTCCCGATGCTCATGCTGGGGGCAGAGTATATGATGGACCCGGAGAGAAAACATTCGCCGGCTCTCTTTATCATCTCGGCCGCACTCGGTTTCATCAGCAATTATTACTTCATGTATATCAGTTCCTTCGGCCTTCTGGCCTACGTGCTGATCCGCTTCTTCGCAATCTACAGAGAGGACAGGCTGAAAAACTTCTTCAGGCTTCTGGTCTCGATGATATTGGCTTATCTGACAGGACTGTGCATCTCTGCAGTTTTTCTGCTTCCGGCACTTCTCAGGTATGGAAGCAGTCTGAGGGCTGTCCATGATACAGAGAAGAACAGTCTTCTGTTTTATAAGGACAAGAGGCGGTATCTGGCCTGGTTCCTGAATATGATCACTCCGCTTCAGGCTTCCGGCAACGGGACCCATCTCAATTATTCGGTCACCCTGCTGCCGGCTGTGACCCTTGCCGCTGCCGCAGAGCGGCGCCGGAAAGAGGCGAGACAGCTGAGGGCGGGACTTTTCCTGCTCCTTCTTTGCCTGCTGCTGCCGGGACTTGGATATGTCCTGGCTGCCATGAATAATGAGAATAACCGCTGGGTCTATCTGATCGCTTTTGCAGCAGCCGTGTCCGTCGGTTTCACGGCGGACCTGATGGGCTCGATGAGCAGAAAGGAGAGAAAGCTTGTCTTTCTGGTAACGGCAGTCTTTGATCTTGGATGTGCCGGCTGGTTCTTCCTGACGAGGAATGCTGTCTACCATCTTGCAGCGGCCATCGAGGTCACGGTATATGCGGCGGTCATGATCCTGATGAGCCGGAAAACCGCGTCACAAAAGCAGGAGGAACCCGGCGGCAGAGACAGAACAGCTGCAGAAGAGGGGACAGCTTCCGCCGGAAGATCTGAGCGGGCGGTACTCATCTTTACGGCGTTTTCCGTCGTGATCGCCGGCTTCATGACCTTCTCTCCGAGGTTCGGGAATCTGGTCACCTACTATCAGGAGCAGGGGACTGCATTCAGCAGATATGAGAGATCAGCGTATTCCGTCTACAATACCGCAATGGAGAAGGAGAGCGGAAAGGACCGGCTTTTTGAGGATGGCTTCTACCGGGTCGATGGGGTCAGAAAAAATTCCTGGGAGGATAATTCATCTCTGCTTCTGGGATACCCGGGTATTCAGATCTACAACAGTATCGTCAATGCGTCTGAGCTGAACATGATGAAGGAAAGCCAGAACATCGGAATGACTTCTATCCTCCATATCCAGTCCCTGGACGGCAGGACGGTCCCGGAAGAACTTGCAGGAGTGAAGTACTTTGCTTCGGACAGAAGCAATGCTGCTTCCATGCCTTACGGGTATTCATCCTCGGCGCTTGCTTCCGTCAGAAAATACAGTCTCTATGAAAATGAGAATCCGCTGCCTTTTGGCTTTACGGTGGATACGGTGATCTCCGGCAGTGATCTGGAAAAACTGTCTGTCGGAGGCGCTGATCTTGCCCTGCTTTCCGCGGCTTCGGTCGAGAAGCCTCAGGATGCAGGAAAGGATGAAGCGGAGACGTTCAGAGTACCGGAAGGACTGAAAGAGACGGACGGAAAGGAATTCGAAGAGCAGGTCCTGAAGGAAGATGGCACTTTCGTTCCGGGGCCTGAGTTGACCGAGAAGGACGGGACGCTTCATGCCGAAGGAAGAGACGGATACCTTCGCGCAGACTTCAGCAGAAAGCCAGGATACGAGTGCTATCTGCAGTTTCAGGGTCTGAAGCTTCTCGGCGGAACGGCCCTCGGCGGGGCGGTCGGTGTCTCTGCAAAGGGAATCGATAAAGAGGTCTATCTTGCGCTTGCCAACAATTCCTACGGAAGAGGTTCTGACGATTATACGGTCAATCTCGGCTATACTCCGGCAGATCAGAAGGAGAACACGGAAAGTCTTCAGATCGTTATCCCGAAAGGGTATACCATCCTCCTTCAGAAGATCCGTTTCCTGTATATCCCGATGGCAGGGTATGAGGAAAAGGTCTCGCGCCTGGGAGACCATGCACTGGAGAATGTCAGATTTGGAAAGGATGAGGTATCCGGAACGGTAAAGCTGGACCAGCCTGCATATATGATCTTCCAGATACCATACGGAAAAAGCTGGACTGCGGTGGTGAACGGGAAGAAAGTGGTCCCGGACAGAGCCGACAGGTGCTATCTTGGACTTCCCCTGGGAAAAGGGGAGTCGGAGATCCGCCTGATCTACCGGTCGCCCGGAGTCAGGAGCGGAGGTATCCTTTCGCTTGCCGGACTGCTCGTATTCGCAGTGTTGTGTTATAATGAAAAGAAACGTAAAGAAAAATAATCCGAGAGGTTCTATATATGCTGTACACGGTAGTGATACCTTGCTATAAGTCATCCCTTACGATCCGGAAAGTCGTCGAGGATACGATGGAGCAGTTCCGGGAGATGAAAGCAGGGGACCTGGAATTTGTCCTTGTCGATGACTGCAGCCCGGACCAGGGGGCTACGGTAAGGGCGCTCAGAGGCCTTGTGAAGGACTACGCGAATGTCCGGGCGGTGGAGCTGGCGAAGAACGGAGGCCAGCATAATGCCACTATGGCAGGACTTAATTTTGCAAAGGGAGATTATATCATCTCTATGGACGATGACGGTCAGACAAGTCCTACCCAGCTGCCTAAGCTGATCGCCGAGATCGATAAGGGTTACGATATCGTCTACGGATATTATCCCCACAAACAGCATTCCAGGTTCCGCAATTTCGGAAGCCGCTTCAACCAGTGGACGACCAGGGTCCTCCTTGACAAGCCGAAGGGTATGAAGACCAGCTCCTTCTGGATCATCCGCAGATTCGTCCGCGACTATGCAGTCCAGTACAGAAGCTCCTATACCCATCTTCAGGGAGTGTTTCTGAGAGTGACTCGCAACATCAGCTGTATACCGGTCGAACATTTCAAAAGGGAAGTGGGAAAGTCCGGCTATACATTCAGAAAACTGGTGCAGCTGTGGGCTAATATCATCGGATTCTCCATCGTTCCGCTGAGACTGGCTACGGTCTTCGGCAATATCTTCGCCCTGGCCGGACTTGTGGGCATCATTGCCGTTCTGATCAGAAAGGCAGTGAGACCGGTCACGGCGATCGGCTGGCCTTCCCTGATGGTCACGATCTTCTTTTTCTCAGGTCTGATCCTTATGTTCATGGGTCTGATCGGAGAATATATCGGAAGAATATTCCTGGGGCTCTGCAATAATCCGCAGTTTGTCGTCCGTCAGGTCGATGAGCAGGGAAGAAAGCCATATATCGTGAATGGAGACGGTGTCATCTTCGAGAGAGAAGAAGCGCCGGCTATGAAGGATAAGGAAGAAGAATCAGAAGAGAAAAGGGGTGTGTCAAAGTGAAAAAACTTATGGTTATGGGAGCCGGTATCTATCAGGTGCCGCTGATCAAGACAGCAAGGAAGATGGGGATCTATACCATCGCGGTCTCTATCCCCGGCAATTATCCGGGATTCGGGTTTGCAGACGAGGTCCTTCATATCAATACGGTCGATTCCGAGGCTGTTCTGAAGGCAGCCCAGGAGAGACAGATCGATGGAATCTGCACGGCGGGGACTGACGTCGCCGTCACGACGATCGGACGCGTGAATGATGCCATGGGCTTATCCGGCATCTCCTATGATGCTGCAAAGATTGCTACCGATAAGGTGCTGATGAAGCAGGTTTATGAGGCAAATGGCGTAAGGACCGCAAAGTACCGCAAGGTCTACTTCAATGAAGATGTATACGAGAAGATCAAAGGACTTGAGTACCCGCTGATCGTCAAGATCGTTGACTCATCGGGAAGCCGTGGGATCACCCGTGTCGACAGTCCCGACAAGCTGCAGGCAGCCATCATCAACGCGCAGTCCTTTACAAGGAAGGATTATTATATCGTTGAGGAATTCATCGTCGGACGCGAGTTCGGCGCCCAGGCATTCGTGATGGACGGAAAGGTTCAGTTCGTGCTGCCGCACGGCGACTACATCTTCCTGGGGAGCACCGGTGTTCCGGCAGGACATTTCGCTCCTTATTCGCTTTCCGAAGAGGGAGCGAAGGACTGCATCGAGACGGCTGAGAAGGCGATCCGTGCCATGAAGCTGGACAACTGTGCCGTCAACTGCGACTTCATCATGAGGGATGGCAAGACCTATGTACTTGAGATCGGGGGACGCAGCGGCGCTACCTGCCTGGCAGAACTTGTCTCGATCTATTATGGCTATGATTATTATAAGAAGATCATCCAGGTTGCCCTCGGAGATCATCCGGACTTCCCGAAAGACCATGCGGTACCGAACGCATCCAAGCTGCTCATGAGCGACAGGGACGGTGTGATCTGCTGTCTTGCAAACCGCAATCCGAAGGACGATCCGAATATCGTGGAAGTAAAGTTCGACTACACGGTCGGAGATTATGTGAAGAAGTTCCATGTCGGCCCGAACAGGATCGGCCATGTGATCACGAAGGGAGCTACCCTCGGAGAGGCGACCACTGCCCTTGACCGCGCGCTCGACAATATTGAGATCGGAGTAAGCTGATGAATGCGGCAAGAGACAAGAAGCTGATGAATCTGTACCTCTTCCTGGACCTCGGGAAGATGGTCCATAAGATCCCGAAAAACTTCTCCAAAGTCATGCAGGTGCAGAATGAACGTGTCCAGGCTCTTGTGAAGCGCGCCTACGAGATCCCTTTCTACAGGGAGAGGTTCGACAAGGCAGGGGTAAAGCCTGAGGACATCAGGACCGGAGATGATCTTACAAAGCTTCCGGTACTGACCAAGGATGAACTTCGTGAATGGATGGGATCTTTGAAGGATCTTCCTGAGTACAGGGACTGGATCTGTGATACGACTTCCGGCTCCACCGGAAAACCGGTCTCGATCCTGTTCTCACCGCGGGAGAAAGCATACATGAAGGCAAACTGGTTCCGGGTCATGCAGGTAGCGGGCTATAATCCCTTCACCGGCAAGACCATGAGCCGTATCAACGCTCACGATGAGAATGCGGGGGGCAGAGACACATTCCTTCAGAGATTCGGGATCCTGAGGCACAGGTACCTCAACCAGTATGCTCCGGAAGAAGAGATGATCGATGCGATCAATGCCTATCGTCCGGACTGGCTGTATATGAACAAGACGGAGATGATGCGCTTTGTCCTTTATGCCAACAGAACGGGCAGGAAGGTCTATCATCCGAAGTTCTACGATGCGATCTCCGAGAAGGTGACTGAGAATGACAGGGAGCTTTTCCGGAAGATCCTCGGACCCGGCATCATCGATTCCTACGGGACGGCAGAGACCGGAGCGGCAATGATCCGCCTTCCGGACAAGGATTATTATGTAGTTCACAACGATTCCTTTGTCGTCAATGTCGTCGACGATGACGGTAAGCTTGCAAAGCATGGAAGAGTGATCATCACTCCGCTTTACAAGACTGACCTGCCTCTGATCAATTATGAGGTGGGAGATTCCGCCGTCATGAAGACAAAAGACGGCGTCCATTTCATCACGGAAGTGGAAGGAAGGATGAACGATTACTTCCGCTACGAGGATGGAAAAGTCACCAGCTTCTTTGAAGTGACTCCGGTCATCGCCCACTGTTCGGACATCCTTCAGATCCGCTTCATCCAGAAGACTTACGATCTGATCCGCGTCGAGATCGTCCGCGATGAGAAGGCAAAGATGACGGAGAAGGAGATCGAGGAGTACCTGGTGACGAATCTGAACAGGATCTTCAAGAAACCGTTCCGCTTCGAGTTTGAGTGGAAGAAAGTGATCCCTCCCGACAAGAACGGAAAACTGAGGATGATCGTCTGCGAAGTGAAGTGATAGTCAGAGAGGCTGTCTTATGGTACACTTTAGAAAAATGAAATAGCGGAGGCACAGGCATGAAGCGTGTACTATTAAAGCTCAGCGGCGAGGCACTTGCCGGTGAGAAGAAAACCGGATTCGATGAGGAGACTGTCCTCGGGATCGCAAAGCAGGTGAAGGAACTTCATGACGAGGGAATCGAGTTCGGTGTCGTGACCGGAGGCGGCAACTTCTGGAGAGGAAGATCCAGCGAGAATATGGACCGCACGAAGGCAGATGAGATCGGTATGCTGGCAACCGTCATGAACTGCCTTTATGTTTCGGAGATCTTCCGTTCGGTCGGACTGAAGACACATGTCATGACCCCGTTTGAGGTCGGAGCGTTCACAGAACTCTTCAGCAAGGATGCTGCAGCGGCAGCGCTTGAGAAGGGAGAGATCGTTTTCTTTGCAGGCGGGATCGGACATCCGTACTTCTCTACGGATACGGCAACGCTGCTCCGCGCGATCGAGATCGAGGCCGATGTGATCCTGCTGGCGAAGTCCATCGACGGAGTCTATGACAGCGATCCGAAGAAGAATCCTGATGCGAAGAAATACGATGAGGTCTCGATCGATGAAGTCGTCGAGAAGAACCTTGGCGTTGTCGATATGACGGCTTCCATCCTTGCGCGCGAGAACCACATGCCGATGCTTGTCTTCGGACTGAATGAAGAGGGAAGCATCCTGAAGGCGGCAAGAGGACAGTCGGACGGAACAAAGGTTACGGTATAAATAATGTCCTGAGGGACATCCAAGGAGGATAATATTATATGGATAGCAGAATCAAGCCTTTCTCAGAAAAGATGCAGAAGACCTTTGACACCATGGAGGAAGAATTCAAGACTGTCCGTGCCGGGCGTGCGAATCCTTCGGTCCTGAACAGAGTCCGCGTTGAGTATTACGGAGCGGAAGTTCCGGTATCTCAGGTCGGCAACATCAGTGTCCCGGAGCCCAGGGTCCTTCAGATCGCTCCGTGGGAAAGCTCTCAGATCAAGGCGATTATCAAGGCGATCAATATTGCGGATATCGGAATCAATCCGACTACCGACGGCAAGGTCATCCGTCTTGTCTTCCCGGAGCTTACCGAGGAGAGAAGAAAGGAACTCGTCAAGGAAGTCAAGAAGATGGGTGAGGAAGCCAAGGTTGCGGTCCGCAACATCCGCCGTGATGCAGACAAAGCCCTCAAGAAGCTGAAAGATGAGGTCTCGGAAGATGAGCTTGCAGACCTTCAGGACGATGTCCAGAAGGAGACCGACAAGAAGATCAAAGAGATCGACAAGGCAGTCGATGCAAAGTCGAAGGAGATCCTCACTGTCTGAAGATGGTGATGGTTTGAAGTGGCTCAGGCATGAACATATGCCTGAGCCATGTTGAGTTTACGGTAAGGAGGAGTCCTTATGGAGATACCGCGTCATGTGGCGATCATTCTGGACGGAAACGGGCGCTGGGCCAGGTCCAAGGGCATGCCGAGAAACTACGGGCATGTGAGGGGAGCAGCCAATGTGGAGACGATCTGCCGTGCGGCGGATGATCTCGGGATCAAATACCTGACGGTATATCTGTTTTCAACGGAGAACTGGAGGAGGAGCCAGGATGAGATCAAGGCTCTGATGAAGCTTTTTCACAGCTATACCCGTACCTGCATCCGGCAGGCAAGAGAAAACAATATGAAGTGCCGCGTCATCGGCGACCCATCGGCACTTGATGAAGAACTTCAGGCAAGCCTCAGGGAACTGGTGGAGTCTTCGAAGAACAATACAGGTCTGAATTTCCAGTTGGCGCTGAACTACGGAAGCAGGGATGAGATCGTCCGCGCAGTCAGAAAGGTCGCGCAGGACTATAAGGATGGGAAGATCGAAAAGCCGGAGGATATCACGGAGGACTATTTCGCTTCCAGACTGGACACCGGCGATATCCCGGACCCGGACCTTTTGATCCGTACTTCCGGAGAGGAGAGACTGAGCAATTACCTGATGTGGCAGCTGGCCTATTCCGAGCTGTATTTCACACCGGTCCCATGGCCTGCATTTACAAAGAAGGACCTGATCGATGCGATCGAGGAATATAACCGGAGAAACAGAAGATTCGGCGGACTGAATGCCGGGGAGGAAGATACTCCTAAGCAGGGAAGCTGAATAAGGAAAGGAGATAGAGCAATGTTTGTGACAAGGACGATAAGCGGAGCTGTCCTGATCGCGCTCGCGCTTCTGATCAATCACTTCGGAGGACCGCTGCTTCTTCTGAGTATGCTGGCGATCTCCCTTATCGGAATGTTCGAGCTGTACCGGGCAACGAAGGTGTCAGAGAAAGGGGTGAACAGCCTGACGATCGCGGGTTATACCGGAGCTGTCATCTGGTATGCTGCGGTCTGGACAGGGCATGTAAAAGGCACTTCTTTTCAGCAGTTCTTTGTCCCTGCGCTTACCCTTGGACTGACGATCATCCTGTTTGTCTATGTCTTTTCTTTCCCGAAGTACCATGCAGACCAGATGATGACGGTCTTCTTCGGCATCGTCTATGTGGCAGTCTGCCTGAGCTTCATCTATCTGGTACGTGACCTGCCGGACGGCAGATGGCATGTATGGCTGATCCTGCTGTGCTCCTGGGGCTGCGATACGTCAGCGTATGTGGTCGGAAGACTGCTTGGAAAGCATAAGATGGCTCCGGTCCTCAGCCCGAAGAAGTCCGTGGAAGGCGCTGCAGGGGGAGTCATCGGAGCTGCTCTGTTCGGCGGGATCTACGGTTTTGCGATTGGCGGACATCTTGAGACGACGATCAATGTGGTACCTCTCTATGCGGTGATCTGTGCTGTGGGAGCATTGATCTCCATGGTAGGAGACCTGGCGGCTTCCGCGATCAAGAGAGACCATCAGATCAAGGATTACGGTAATCTGATCCCTGGTCACGGCGGGATCCTCGATCGGTTTGACTCTGTCATCATCACGGCACCGATTATCTATTTTCTGTGCTGCGTCCTGAAATTCTGATCTGTCAGACAGATACCGGGGGATACCGGGATAATATTTGCCGCGTATTTCTGCGGCAGCGGAAGGAGTGTTTTTGTGAAGACCATAGCGATCCTCGGGAGCACAGGCTCCATAGGGACACAGACTCTTGATGTTGTGAGAAATAACAGCGATGTGAAAGTGGCGGCTCTCGCTGCAGGAAGGAACATCCGGAAACTGGAGGAACAGATCCGGGAGTTTCATCCGTCCCTTGCAGCAGTCTGGGATGAGGCAGACGCGGCCGAGCTCAGAAGCAGGGTCACCGACACAGGTGTTAAGGTAGTCTGCGGAATGGAAGGCCTGGTGGAAGCAGCGACAGTTCCGGAGGCAGATCTGGTCTTCGGGGCGATCGTGGGCATGATCGGTATCGTCCCTACGATCGAGGCGATCCGTCAGAGAAAGGATATTGCTCTTGCCAACAAGGAGACACTTGTGTGCGCAGGACATATCATCATGCCTCTGATCAGAGAATATGGTGTTCATCTGTATCCGGTCGACTCGGAGCACTCGGCGATCTTCCAGTGCCTGAACGGCGAGAACAGAGACGGGATCGAGAAGATCCTCCTGACCTGCTCGGGCGGACCCTTCTACGGCTATTCGAAGGAGCAGCTGGAGAAAGTAAGGGTTGAGGATGCGCTGAAAAATCCGAACTGGAATATGGGAAGGAAGATCACGATCGATTCCGCCACCCTGGTCAACAAGGGACTGGAAGTTATGGAAGCAGGATGGCTCTTCGGAGCAGCTGCGGACCAGATACAGGTCGTGATCCAGAGGCAGAGCATCGTTCATTCAGCGGTTCAGTTTGTTGACGGAGCGATCATCGCCCAGATGGGCGCTCCTGACATGAGGCTGCCGATCCAGTATGCGCTGACTTATCCGGACAGACACCCTATGGAGACCAGAAGGCTTGACCTTTTTGAACTGGGGCAGATAACATTCGCAAAGCCCGATATGGAGACATTCCGGGGACTTCCGCTTGCAGTCCGTGCCATGAAGAAGGGCGGCTCGATGCCGACCGCATTCAACGCGGCGAATGAGGCCGCGGTCGCACGTTTTCTCGACAGGAAGATCTCCTTCACTCAGATCTATGACATCATCGAGGACTGCTGCAGTATCCATAAGACGATCGAAAGACCAGCTGTCCAGGAGATCCTGGACACTCAGAAGAGTGTGGAGGAACACATCCGCACCGTCTGGGACAGAGACTGAAAGGAAAACTGATTGAACATCATAATCGCAATCCTTATCTTCAGCATACTGATCCTGTTCCATGAATTCGGACATTTTCTGCTGGCAAGGCTGTGCGGAGTCGCCGTGATCGAGTTCTCGCTCGGCATGGGACCCCGCATTCTTTCTCATGTCTCAGGGAGGTCCGGGACCAGATATTCATGGAAAGCCCTGCCCTTCGGAGGCAGCTGCATGATGAAGGGAGAAGAGGGCGAAGCGGACAACGCCCCGGAGGATCCGGAACCTGCCGGCGGCTCATATTCAGAAGCAAGTATCTGGAAACGGATCCTGATCGTTGCGGCAGGGCCTGTTTTCAACTTTATCCTCGCCTTTCTCTTTGCACTGTTTCTGATCGGAGAGGCGGGGTATGATCCGCCTGTCGTTCTGGATGTATCGGAGGGTTTTCCGGCAGCAGAAGCAGGGATCGAAAAAGGGGATGAGATCAGGCAGCTTGGGCACTCGCGCATCCATGTCTACCGGGATATCTCCGACTATGTCTACTTTCATCAGAAAGAGATGGCTTCCGGAAAGGAACTGAAAGTTGTCTGGACTCATGAAGGGAAGAGGCATTCGGCTCTGATCGTACCGGAGAAAGCGGAGGATGGAAGATATCTGCTCGGGATCTCCGGAAGCCCTGCATACCGCATCAGAGGCGGGGGGCTTTCGGTGATCCGCTACAGCGCTGTAGAAGTAGGGTACTGGATCCGGACAACGATATCGAGCCTGGGCATGGTCTTCCAGGGGAGGGTTTCTCCGGATGATGTCTCCGGTCCGATCGGAGTGGTCAAGGCAGTCAGCGACACGGTGGAGGAGTCCAGAAGCGACGGTGCTTTCTATGTGTGGCTGAATCTCCTTCAGATCTCGATCCTCCTGACAGCAAATCTTGGGGTCATGAATCTGCTTCCGGTCCCTGCCCTGGACGGAGGGAGACTGCTGTTTCTTCTGATCGAGGCAGTTTTCCGGAAAAAGCTCAGTCCGAGAGTGGAAGCAGCCGTGAATTATGCAGGATTCATGGTATTGATGGGGCTCATGGTCCTGGTATTTCTGAACGATACAAGGAAACTTTTCTGAGACAGAAATATTTTCGGACGAAATATTTTTGACGGAGAACCCGAAAAACAAAAACAGAATACAAAATATGCCGTACGAAAATGAGAACATAAAAATATTTTCCGGAATAATGCAAGTCAACAGATAATATTTGTGCATTCTCACACAAAAGAAAACCGAAATTATTTTCAAAAACAGCACATTACACCCTTGAAATATGCGTCTAAGCGGTGTTACAATACGCTCAATTCATAAAGGAGGACGCTATTATGAAAAAATTTATATGTGTTGCTATGACTGGCGCTCTTGCCGCTTCCTTCGTTGTAAGTGCTTCCGCTGCTGATGCGATCAAGATCGGCGGCATCGGACCGACGACCGGACCGGCTGCCATCTACGGAACCGCTGCAATGTATGGCGAACAGATCGCTGTTGACGAAGTCAATGCAGCTGGCGGAGCTGTTCAGTTCGACTGGAAGTTTGAGGATGACACCCATGATGCGGAGACCTCCGTCAACGCGTACAATTCGCTGAAGGACTGGGGAATGCAGATCCTCGCGGGAACCGTCACCACGAACCCGTGTCTGGCAGTAGGAGCCGAGGCGGTGAATGACAACATGTTCGTCATGACACCTTCCGCTTCCTCACAGGATGTTATCGATACCGGTGACAATATCTTCCAGATCTGCTTCACGGATCCTAACCAGGGTACTGCATCTGCTGATTACATCTCTCAGAAGGGACTTGGCACGAAGATTGGCGTTATCTACAATTCTTCCGATGCATATTCAAGCGGGATCAACACCAACTTCCAGGCTGAGGCAGCGAATGTAGGACTTGAAGTTGTTGCGAACGAAGCATTCACGGATGATAACTCCACTGACCTGACCACTCAGGTACAGGCCTGCAAGGATGCCGGAGCTGATCTGATCTTCCTGCCGATCTACTACACACCGGCAAGCCAGATCCTGAAGGCAGCCAATGATATGGGCTATGCTCCGAAGTTCTTCGGATGCGACGGACTTGACGGAATCCTGGCTGTCGATGGATTTGATACCTCCCTTGCAGAGGGCGTCATGCTCCTGACACCGTTCGTTGCTACGGCTCAGGACGATGCGACAAAGGCATTCGTTGAGAAGTACAAGGAAGTCTCCGGAGGGGATGTCCCCAACCAGTTTGCTGCCGATGCTTATGATGTCGTCAAGGTCATCGCTCAGGCAGGAGAGCAGGCAGGCATCACCGCTGATATGAGTGCTTCTGATATCTGCGAGGCTTTGAAGGCTACCATCACCGATCCGTCCTTCTCCTATGACGGACTTACCGGCAGCGGGATGACATGGGATGCTTCCGGAGCGGTTTCCAAGGATCCTAAGGGCATGATCATCGAGAACGGCGAGTATCAGCCAATCGATGAGGCAGGCGCTGAGGCTTCCACCGAGGCAGCTACCGAAGCTGAGTAATTAGGCTTTCCACCGAAGGGGGCTGGCAACACAGCCCCCTTCTTCTACGTTACTGAAGTGATAGTAAACAGGGCCTGAACAGGCAGCTCAGGATCCTGCTAGTAGGGAGGAACGAGATGCAGTTTTTATCCTATCTGGTCAGAGGCATATCGCTTGGAAGTGTCTATGCACTGATCGCTCTGGGATATACGATGGTCTACGGCATCGCAAAGATGCTGAACTTCGCCCACGGCGATATCATCATGGTCGGCGGTTATGTTGTCTTCTTTGCGTTCTGCCAGGGGGGCATGAATCCCTGGCTTGCTGTGATCCTTGCGATAGCAGCGTGCACCCTTCTCGGGATCACGATCGAGAAGGTCGCTTACAAGCCTCTGAGAGGAGCACCTTCTCTTGCAGTCCTGATCACTGCGATCGGTGTCAGCTATTTCCTGCAGAACGGTGCTATGCTTCTCTGGAGTTCTGAGCCGAAGTCATTCACTTCGGTCGTCAGTCTTCCGGCGCTGAACCTGTTCGGAGGGAAACTGCAGATCTCGGCCGAGACTCTGGTAACGATCGCGGCATCCGTGGTGATCATGGTCGCCCTGATCTGGTTTGTCAACAAGACAAGACCTGGTCATGCTATGCAGGCAGTATCGGAAGACAGGGGAGCAGCTCAGCTGATGGGAATCAATGTCAATGGGATCATCTCTCTTACATTCGCGATCGGTTCCGGACTCGCAGCGATCGCAGGAGCCCTGCTTCTTTCCTCTTATCCGACTCTTGTTCCTACCACCGGCGCAATGCCTGGCATCAAGGCATTCGTTGCGGCAGTCTTCGGAGGCATCGGATCGATCCCCGGTGCCTTCCTCGGCGGTATCCTCCTCGGCATCATTGAGAATCTGTCAAAAGCATATATCTCGACCCAGCTTTCTGATGCAATCGTGTTCCTGGTACTGATCGTAGTTCTTCTCGTGAAGCCTTCCGGACTTCTCGGAAAGAAACAGACTGTGAAAGTGTGAGGCAGAATATGGCTAAGAATAAAAAGATGAACAGGACCGCCAGAACGTATCTCACATCTTTCCTTCTGGTCGCGATCTTCTATGGAGCAGTGGAGCTTATAAAGTTCAGCGGACATCTTACCTCGAAGGCGACAGGCCTTCTGATCCCGGTGTGCGCCTATATCATGATGGCGATCTCCCTGAATCTGGTTGTCGGTTTCCTTGGAGAACTTTCTCTGGGACATGCGGCTTTCATGAGCGCCGGCGCCTTTGTGGGAGTGTTCTTCTACAACACGGCAGGTGCATCCCTGCCAGGATGGCTGTCTGTTGTCCTTGCTTTTGTGATCGGCGGGATCGCGGCGGGGATCTTTGGCGTCATCGTCGGTGTCCCGGTCCTGAGACTGTCAGGTGACTATCTGGCGATCGTCACACTGGCATTCGGCGAGATCCTGAAGAATGTGCTGAACTCCCTTTATATCGGCGTAGATTCCGCTGGCGTGCATTTTTCCCTGAAGGACCAGTTCTCTCTGAACATGGAGCCTACCGGAAAGGTCCTGATGAAGGGCGCCATGGGTATCACGGGGATCAAGAAGTTCTCTTACTTCTCTGTAGGGATCCTTCTGATCGTTCTTACCCTGATCTTTGTCCTGAACCTGATGAATTCCAGGGCAGGGCGTGCCATCACAGCCATCCGTGACGATGAGATCGCTGCAAAGTCGGTCGGGATCAACCTTACAAGCTACAAGCTGATGGCGTTTGTTTCTTCGGCAGTGATCGCAGGGCTTTCAGGCGTCCTCTATGCACTGAACTTTGCATCGCTGGTAGCGAAGAAATTTGATTACAACCTTTCCATCAATATCCTGGTCATGGTCGTCCTCGGCGGCATGGGCAGCATTCCGGGCGCCATCGTTGCGGCCGTCATCCTGACAGTCCTGCCCGAGATGCTCCGCGGATTCTCCCAGTACCGTATGTTTATCTACTCGATCGTCCTGATCGTGATGATGCTGTTCAACCGGGCGCCGGCATTCGTTGCATGGAGACAGAGGCTTGGCCTTAAGATCCATACAAAGAAAAATGGAAACAGCGGCAGCACTGCAGAAGACGGAAAGAAGGAGGAGTGAGACAGATGGCACTTCTTGAAGTAAGAAATCTCGGGATCTCCTTCGGAGGTCTTCAGGCTGTTTCGGGACTTGACCTGACGATTGACAGCGGTCATCTGTATGGCCTGATCGGACCGAACGGTGCCGGAAAGACCACGGCATTCAACATGCTGACCGGTATGTATCGGCCTACGGAAGGTACGATCACATTTGACGGAGTCAACATTACTGGAAAGGATCCGGAATATATCTCCAAGGCAGGGATCGCCAGAACGTTCCAGAATATCAGGCTTTTTTCCGCTATGTCCGTTCTGGATAATGTCAAGGTCGGCATGCATAACCGTGTGACATACGGGATGTTTGACGGAGTATTCCGCACAAAGAAGTATCACAGAAGAGAGCAGGAGATGAACGAGAAGGCGATAAGCCTTCTGAAAGTCTTCGGCATCGGTGATAAGGCAGATTATGCGGCTTCCCAGCTCCCCTACGGGCAGCAGAGAAAGCTTGAGATCTGCAGAGCACTGGCATCAGACCCGAAGCTGCTTCTTCTGGATGAGCCGGCAGCAGGCATGAACCCGAACGAGACCGCAGAACTGATGGAGACGGTGCGGAAGGTTAGAGATGAATTCGGAATCGCGATCCTGCTGATCGAGCATGATATGAAGTTTGTCATGGGGATCTGTGAGGACATCACAGTCCTCGAGTATGGAAAGATCATTGCCCATGGCGATCCTGATACTGTTGCGAATGATCCGGAAGTGATCAAGGCATACCTGGGAGGAGATGACGAGAACTGATGGGTGAACTGTTAAGAGTAGAAGATATCAATGTTTACTATGGTTCGATCCATGCCATCAAGGACGTCTCCTTCCATGTGGACGCGGGCGAGATCGTTACCATGATCGGAGCGAATGGTGCGGGAAAGACCACGACCATGCACACGATCTCCGGCCTGCTGCGCTCCGAGACAGGGAAGATCGAGTATGACGGCAAGCTGATCTCAAAGATGGAACCTCATAAGATCGTCGGTCTTGGACTTGCCCAGTGCCCGGAAGGCAGAAGAGTCTTCTCTGGCCTGAGCGTAGCCGAGAACCTTGAGATGGGGGCTTATTCCAGAAAGGATGGAAGAGACGCGATCGACGCGGATTTCAGGATGGTCTATGGACTGTTCCCGAGACTGGAAGAACGAAAGATCCAGCCGGCAGGTACTCTCTCCGGAGGCGAGCAGCAGATGCTTGCGATCGGACGTGCGCTTATGGGTAAGCCAAAGATGCTTCTTCTCGATGAACCCTCGATGGGACTTTCTCCGCTTCTGGTCAAGGAGATCTTCCATATCATCGAGACCATCAACAAGGAGCAGGGTGTCACCATCCTGCTTGTCGAGCAGAATGCGAAGATGGCACTGAACATTGCGGACCGGGCTTATGTCCTCGAGACCGGCAATATCACGATGGAAGGAAAGGCATCCGACCTGGCGGACGATCCGGCGGTAAGGAGTGCTTACCTTGGCGGAGCAAAATAATCCGGGAACGTTGTCCGTAATTTTACAGAAGGAAAAAGGAAAGGCATCATTCGGATCTCAGGATCCTGATGATGCCTTTTCTATGAAACAGTATTTGCCATGACTTCGGGTAAAGTATTATACTAGCTGAGTGTCAGATCGGACAGATCTGCAATATCGGATAAATATCGGAGCAGATAATGGAAGAACATAAAAAACTGATGGTGCTTGGCGCCAGTTATTCACAGATCCCCCTCATGCAGGCTGCAAGAAGACTGGGATACCGCGTGATCGCGGTATCGATCCCGGGACCGTATCTGGGCTTTCCCTATGCGGATGAGATCGTCTATGCGGACATCACGAAACCGGAAGAAGTCCTGAAAGCAGCCCGGGAGAAGAAGATCGACGGGATCACGACCTGCTGTATGGACCTGGGCATTCTTGCCATGGGCTATGTGAATGAGAAGATGGGACTTGCAGGTCCGGGGATCTTTGCGGCTAAGGCAGCCATGGACAAAGCGGTCGAAAAAGAAGCCTACAGAAAGGCGGGAGTCAGTACCGCGGAGTATTACCTGATCCATTCGAAAGAGGAACTGTGGAACGCTCTGCATAAGATGCGCTATCCCGTCATCGTCAAGGCAGTTGACCAGATGGGAAGCCGCGGTATCCGGAGAGCAGATACGGAAAAGGAAGCGGAAGATGCCTATGAGTATGCTATGGCTGCAACTTCCAGGGACTACTGTATCGTGGAAGAGTTCCTGCAGGGGACCATGTTCGGGGTCGAGGCTATGATGGCATGCGGAAAGCTGGCCTACGTACTTCCGCTTGGGAACGATCTTCGGGAAGGCAATCCTCCTTTCCCGATCGGACATTATGTGCCATGGGACAAGGGTGAGCAGATCCGAAAGCAGATCGAAGAGCTTGTATATTCCGCAGCAGGCGCCCTTCGCTTTGATAACTGTGCCATGGACCTGGACTGCATGTATGCAGACGGACAGGTGTATGTGATCGAGGCGACCGCAAGAGCAGGCGCCACCTGCATCACCGATACGGTAGGGATCTATTACGGAATTGACTATTACGAAGCAATCGTGAAGGCTGCGATGGGAATCGATACAGCCGATATGTTCCGGCTGCCTTCAGGAAAAGGGACACCGAATGTCAGCAGGCTTCTCTTTGCGGACCGAAGGGGAACCGTGAAGAAGATCATAAGTCCGGAGAAACTTCCGGAGAATGTAACCGATCTTTCCTTCAATATCTCTGCGGGAAGCAAGGTTCAGCCGGTAACAAACGGCCGTGACCGGATCGGTCAGCTGATCGTAAAGGGAGAGAGCCTGGAAGAGTGCCGGAAGCTTCAGAAGGAGATGCTGGGAGCGATCCGTCTTGAGTATGAGGAGTGAGTTATGAAACTGTCAGTTGTGGTTCCCTGTTATAATTCCGAGCATACGATCGAAAAACTGGTCGATCTCTGCATGGAGGAGTTTGATCACAAAAACGGCTGGGAACTGGAGATGGTCCTTGTCAATGACTTTTCCAGAGATGATACATTCGGAGCGATCACGAGGGCATGCAGGAAATATCCGAATGTCAGGGGAATCAACCTGGCAAAGAACTTCGGACAGCATGGAGCCCTGATGTGCGGTTTCCATTATGTTACAGGGGACTATGTCTGCGGGATCGACGATGATCTGCAGAATCACCCGGTCCAGATCCATCAGCTCCTGGATAAGCTGATGGAAGGAGACTATGATGTTGTCTTCGGAAAGTATAAAAAGAGAAATTTCAGCCGCTTCAAGAATCTGACCGGCAAGGTAAGCCAGTGGCTTCTTTTTCACCTGGTCGACAGGCCGAAGGATGTGGAGATGAGCGCTTTCTGGGTGGCAAAGCGCTATGTCATCGAGGAGATGAAGAATTACAGAGGAACAGATGCATTCGTTCAGCTTCTTTTTGCCCGCACGACCAGAAGAATGGCAGATGTGGAAGTGGACCACTACGCAAGAGAAGTCGGAAGATCAAACTACACGTTCCGCAAGGGACTGAAGCTGTTCATGACATTCATGAGCTTCACGGTCATACCGCTTCAGATCGCCACCTGGCTGGGAGTCCTGTTCTCGGTGACGGGCTTTGTCGGAGCGCTTGTCATCCTCATCCAGAAACTGATGAACTGGGACCTGCAGATCGGATGGCCTTCCCTTATGGTCGTCATACTGCTGATCGGAGGCATCATGCTCCTGATCCTGGGAATCCTGGGCAACTATATCGGCAAACTGGTGATGACCCAGAATCGGACGCCGCTCTATGTAGTGCGGGATACCCTGAATGTGCAGCATGGGGCAGAGGGAGCGGAAGCTGAAACAGCGGAAGAACAAGCTCCTGAAGAGAACGCCTGACGGCAGGGGAATTGCCTCGAAATATCTCTGAACATACACGCAGAAAGGATGCGGAAAAGCTCCGGAAAGCTGTCCGGGACCGTCCCGGCTTCAGCCTTCCGGAGCTTTTTTTAAGCCTTTTTCTTGGAACTGTGATACTGTTCATCGCAGTATCTGCAGCGGTAGATCTCATGTTCTTCGTCAGCCAGATAGAAGACCTGGTCAAGACCCTGCTCGATCGTTGAGATGCATCTCGGATTCTTGCAGTGGATGACATTGACGAGGACCTTCGGCAGCCTCAGCATCTGCTTCTCGACGATCTTTCCGTCTTTGATGATGTTGACGGTGATCGAATGGTCAATGAAACCGAGCGCGTCAAGGTTGAGTTTTTCCAGCGGAGCCTCGACCTTGATGATATCTTTCTCGCCCATCTTATTGGAATGAGCATGCATGATCATGGCAACCTGGCAGTTCATACGGTCAAGCTTCAGACGCTTGTAGATGTCCATGGCTTTGCCTGCCGGGATATGGTCCAGAACTACACCTTCATTCAGCTGTCCAACATTCAGCATGATACTTTTACCCCCAGAAGTGTAAGGATCAGCGCCATCCTGACATATACTCCGTACTGAACCTGACGGAAGTAGCATGCGCGCGGATCGTTGTCGACGTCTACGGAAATCTCATTGACACGCGGAAGCGGGTGGAGGACTGCACAGTCCTTCTTTGCGAGCTGGAGCTTTGCCTCGTCAAGGATGTAGAAGTCCTTCATACGGACGTAATCATCCTCGTTGAAGAAACGCTCCTTCTGGACTCTGGTCATGTAGAGAACATCCAGGTCCGGGAGGGCATCTTCGAGGCGGATCTCTTCCCTGAACGGAACATTGTTCTTCCTCAGAACATCTTCTCTTACATAATCCGGGATACGGAGTTCTTCCGGAGAGATGAGGACGAACCTGATACCGGTGTAGCGGACAAGCGCGGAGATCAGAGAGTGAACGGTCCTGCCGAATTTCAGGTCACCGCAGATACCGATCGTCATGTTGTTCAGCCTGCCCTTGATGGAGCGGATCGTCATCAGGTCAGTCAGGGTCTGGGTCGGATGCTGGTGACCGCCATCACCGGCATTGATGACCGGGATCCTGGAGACGAGAGAAGCAACATAGGGAGCACCTTCCTTCGGATGACGGATTGCTGCGATATCCGCAAAGCAGGAGATGACGCGGATCGTATCGGACACGCTTTCTCCCTTGGCGGCAGAGCTTGACTGGGCAGAAGAAAAGCCAATTACCTTACCACCTAAATTAAGCATCGCAGTTTCGAAACTGAGACGGGTACGGGTACTTGGCTCATAAAAAAGTGTCGCTATCTTTTTTCCTTCACAGGCGTGGGAATACTTTTCCGGATTATGCTCGATATCGGTCGCAAGATCGAGAAGCTGATCGATCTCCTCCACCGAGAAATCCAGAGGACTCATACAATGTCTCATCGATACCTCCGTTGAAATGTGATGATTGCAATCTACAGATGTGCTTTAATCTTACATATAATACACACTTCCACACTGCCATGCAAGGGGGTGCTGTGCTATAATCATACCATATGGCTTTCAGAGCCAGAGTAAAACGTCGGCTGTCGGCAGAATAGCAGGTGTGATGAATGACGTATCTGAACGAATATCGCGAAAAGATCGATGAGATCGACGGAAAGATCGTGAAACTTTTCGAAGAGCGTATGGAGATCTCAGGCAGGATCGGGGCATGGAAAGTCGAGAACGGCAGGAAAGTCTTTGACTCTGTGAGGGAGAAGCAGAAGATCGAGAGTGTCCGGGATATGGCGCACGGAGACTTCAACAAGCATGGGGTGGAGGAACTGTTCTCACAGATCATGTCGATGAGCCGCAAGAAGCAGTATGCCCTTCTGGCTCAGAAGGGTGCCGGCGGACGGCTTCCTTTTATCGGGGTCGACAGCCTGGATCTGGACAATATCCGCGTTGTGTTCCAGGGAGTGGAAGGCGCCTACAGTCAGGCGGCAATGAATGCCTTCTTCGGGGATAGCGTGAACAGCTTCCATGTGGCGAAGTTCCGTGATGCCATGGAGGCGATCGCCGAGGGAGCGGCGGATTATGCGGTCCTGCCGATCGAGAATTCGACTGCGGGGATCGTTGCCGACAACTTTGATCTTCTGGTCGATTTCGAGAATTATATCGTCGCCGAACAGATCATTCCGGTCGAGCATGTGCTCATGGCGGTCCCGGGGACTTCGCTTCGGGATATCCGCAAGGTCTATTCCCATCCGCAGGCCCTGTCTCAGTGTGAAGGACTCTTTGAGCAGCACAGGGAGTGGGAGGCGGTGCCTTTCGGCAACACGGCGCTTGCGGCAAGAAAAGTGGCGCAGGACGGATCCCGGGAGGAAGCAGCGATCGGAAGTGCATTTGCCGCAAAGCTGTTCGGGCTTCAGGTCCTTGAGAGCGGAGTCAGCGATGAGCCTGCCAATGCGACCAGGTTCATGATCGTGACCAACCAGCGGATCTTCCGCAAGGATGCAAAGAAGATCTCGATCTGCTTCGAACTTCCGCATTCATCCGGTACCCTTTACAATATCCTTTCGCACTTTATCTTCAACAACATCAACATGACCCACATCGAATCGAGGCCGATCCCGCAGAGAACCTGGGAGTACAGGTTCTTCATCGATTTTGAGGGGAATCTTGCAGAGCCCAGCGTCAAGAACGCGCTGAGGGGTATCCGCGAGGAGGCGATCAATATGAAGATCCTGGGCAATTACTGAAGGAGCGATTATGACTGACGAGCTGATCCTTTATAAAGATGAAGAGAACGGTCTTCTGAAGCGTCTTCGCCGCCTGAGGCTTCAGGCAGCCTGCCATACGGAGGAAAAGGGCGGAGAACGTGAGGATGCGCAAAGTGAATATTCCTCCATTCTTCATGAGATCGTGGAGACCTCTGTCAGCAGGGGATTTCAGGGGAATCTGTGGCAGAGCTATCTCACCGGAATCCTCGTGTACAACGAGAATGCATACTCAAGAGCCTGTGAGATCCGGGGAAGCGTGACAGGGGGCATCAATGCGGTCGCCCTTCATGATTTTCAGATCTTCATGGGACTCTACCGCTATGACTTCTCTGATATCGAGAGGTGGCTTGGGGTGTCCTGGTTTCACATGATCTCGGACTTCAGCCTTCCGGAGGATGACCGGAAGCTGTACAGCCGGAGGGTCAGGGACAGGATCCAGAATGTATCTGCACTTCTGGCGAAGGCCATGGACCCGGAAGAGTTCAAGAAAGATCTTGACGGATTCTATCACGACTTCGGATGCGGCAAATTCGGCCTCCACAAGGCTTTCCGGGTGGTCCACAGGGAGGGGGAGACGCAGTGCTCCATCGTCCCGATCACGAATGTCGCCCATATCCGCCTGGACGATCTTGTGGGCTATGAGATCCAGAAGAAGAAACTGAGAGACAATACGGAAGCATTCCTGGAAGGAAAGAAGGCGAACAACTGCCTGCTCTTCGGAGATGCCGGGACCGGAAAGTCCTCCAGCATCCGTGCGGTCCTGAACGAATACTACGACAGGGGACTTCGGATCATCGAGGTCTACCGTCATCAGTTCCGGGACCTTGTGGATATCATCGACCAGATCAAGAACCGGAACTATAAGTTCATCATCTATATGGATGATCTTTCCTTTGAGGAGAATGAGACAGACTACAAGTATCTCAAGGCGGTGATCGAGGGCGGCATGGAAAAACGGCCGGACAATGTCCTGATCTATGCGACGAGCAACCGGCGGCATCTGATCCGTGAGAACTACGCGGACAAGGAAGGCGATATCCGCCAGGATATGCATACTTCCGATACCGTACAGGAAAAGCTGTCTCTGTCCTCGAGATTCGGGGTGACGATCTATTACGGAGCTCCGGTCAAGTCCGAGTACGACCAGATCGTTCTGGGACTTGCGAAAAAGAGCGGGATCGATCTTCCGGAAGACAGGCTGCTGACGATGGCTGGAAGCTGGGAACTTTCCCACGGAGGACGTTCCGGAAGATGCGCTCAGCAGTTTATCGATTTCCTGCTCGGGCAGGAAAGCTGAATCCAATAGGATGCAAAAAACGGATTCAGAACTGTAATTTTACATGATCAGCATTCAGATTTTACAATGCTCCTGTATTTTTGTTTCGGTGAAAACATGATTTCAGAGAGGTAAGAGATGGCAGTTATATTGTTTGCGTCGATTCTCATCGGGTCGACCGAGACGGAGATGAAACTGTATGAGCTTTCACCCCGGAAAGGGATGAAGCAGCTTTCATGCCTGAGCCGCAAGATCGACCTGGGCTCAGATGCTTATGGGAGAGGTTCTCTTTCAACGGAAAAGGTAGAGCTGCTCGTCGAGACGCTGAAGTCCTTCAAAAAGACGATGGACGGCTATCACGTGGATGCCTACCGGATGGTGGGGACTTCCGCGATCCGTGAAGTCAGGACCAATCTTATCACAAAGGATTATCTGGAGAAGCAGACCGGTCTGAAGATGACGATCCTGTCCAATTCCGAGCAGAGATTCCTGGATTACAAGTCCATCGCGCTCGATACGGACTCTTTCGAGGAGATCATCCAGACTGGTACCGCCATTGTTGATATCGGAGGCAATTCTCTCCAGATCTCCGTATTCGATAAGGATAAGCTGATCACCACTCAGAATATCAAGGTCGGAAAGATCTCTACCCGTGAACAGTTCTACGGGCTTGCCACAAACAATGAACATTATGAGCAGCTGGTCATGGAACTGATGGAGCATGAGCTTGACGGATTTCTGAAGCTCTATCAGAAGGATCGTCAGATCACCACACTGATCGCTACCAACAGGGAGCTTCAGGAGATCTTTCGTCCGATCGCTGAAAAACAGGGAAGTTCCGTCATCTCCAAGGAAACCTTCATGGAGCTTTACAGCAGGGTGGTCTATCTCAATGCGGATGAGATCGTGAAGAAACTTGGGGTCTCGATGGAGACTGCGATCTGTGTTCCGACATCCCTGATCATATGCAGAACGCTGCTCGACCGCTTCGGATCTTCTTCCGTCTGGCTGCCGGATGTATCGATCGGCGATGGTCTTGCCTATGACTTCGCGGAGGAAAACAAAGCACTGAAGGATCCTCATTCCTTTGATGAGGATATCATCGCGGCTTCCAGGTCTATCGCAAAGAGATATAAGTCCAATACCGCTCATATCAGGGTCGTGGAGGATCTGAGCCTGAAGCTGTTCGACGCGACGAAAAGAGTCCATAAGCTGGGGAAGAGAGCGCGTCTGCTCCTGCAGATCTCCGCGATCCTTCACAACTGCGGAAAATATATCAGTCTCACTGATGTTTCCGAGTGTGCATATAACATCATTATGGCGACCGAGATCATCGGGCTTTCCCATGCGGATCGCCAGATCGTTGCCAATGTGGTGAAGTTCAACACGGCAGAGTTTGAATATTATGACCAGCTTGCACAGGATTCTTCTGTGAGCAGAGAAGAGTATCTGGTCATCGCCAAGCTGACTGCTATCCTGAGAACGGCCAATTCCCTTGACCGCAGTCATAAGCAGAGGATCCAGGATATCAAAGTTTCGGTGAAGAACGGGAATCTGATCATCACAGCTCTCACGAATGAGGACCTGACCCTGGAAAAGGGTACGCTCGATATGGAAGATTCCCTGTTTGAGGAAGTATTCAACCTGAAGCCCGTTCTGAAGCAGAAGAGGAAGGTATAAGTATCATGATCAGGAATACGGTTAAAGATGAAAAGGCGGTAAAGGGCGTGATCGATTTCACGGACCCTGCATATTATACGAACAGGGAACTCTCCTGGCTCGACTTCAACTACAGGATCCTGGACGAAGCAAGGGATAAGGAAAATCCTCTTTTTGAGAGACTGAAGTTCCTTTCCATCACCGCATCGAACCTGGATGAGTTCTTCATGGTCCGTGTGGCTTCCATCAAGAATATGGTCGAAGCCGGATATACCGGAAAAGACATCGCCGGCATGACTGCAGAGCAGCAGCTTTCCGCCGTCCAGAATAAGTGTCATGAGTTCATGGAGAAGCAGTATTCGACTCTGACCAGGAGTCTGGCTCCTGCTCTCCGCGCGGCGAAACTGGACCTGATCGTCGACCATGAAGCTCTCACGGACGATCAGGCTGAATTTGTCGACCGCTATTTTGACGAGATGGTGTTCCCGGTCCTGACGCCGATGGCTATGGATTCGTCGAGGCCATTTCCGCTGGTAAGGAACAAGACGCTGAACATCGGAGCGCTGATCTCCAGAAAGCCCGGGACGGCGCCGGAGGGTTCCATAGAAGATATGGTCCAGGAAAATCTGACCAGGACCGGAGCCAGGGTTGCGGGAAAGATCGCCAAGGACAAGGATGTCAAGGATGCTAAGGATACGGACCTGAAGGACGGGACCATGTTCGCTACCGTCCAGGTTCCTTCGGTCCTTCCGCGTGTGGTCGAGCTTCCTGGAAAGGAAGACGGAACGAGGACAGGGATCCTGCTTGAAGACATCATCGAGCGCAACATGGGCAAGCTCTTCACGGGCTACAATGTTGTCTGCGCGAATCCTTACAGAGTTACCAGAAACGCCGATATGATCCTGGATGAAGACGATGCGGATGACCTGCTCGTCGAGATCCAGAAAAAACTGAAGAAGCGCCAGTGGGGAGAAGTCATCCGTTTCGAGTACGAGGATGGCATGGACAAGAAGCTGTTCAAGATCCTGAAGAAGGAATTCGGGGTATCGAACGACGAGATCTACAAGATCAGCGGACCGCTCGACCTGACTTTCCTCATGAAGATGTACGGGATGAAGGGATTCGATGACCTGAAGGAGAAGAAGTACACTCCGCAGCCGGTCCCGGCTCTTATGAACCTTCCGGAGGGCATGGATCTGTTTGACGCGATCCAGAGGAAAGACATCTTCCTGTCCCATCCGTATGAGACATTTGCCCCTGTCGTGAACCTGATCTCCGAAGCTGCGGATGATCCGGATGTTCTGGCCATCAAGATGACCCTCTATCGTGTCAGCGGCCATTCGCCGATCGTAGCGGCTCTCGCGAGGGCGGCAGAGAATGGAAAGCAGGTCACAGCTCTGGTCGAGCTGAAGGCACGTTTCGACGAGGAGAACAATATCCAGTGGGCAGAGATGCTCGAGAAGGCAGGATGTCACGTCATCTATGGTCTGGTCGGCCTCAAGACTCACAGCAAGATCGCTCTTGTCGTCCGCAGGGAAGAAGACGGGATCCGCAGATATGTCCATCTGGCAACAGGAAACTATAATGATTCCACTGCAAAACTCTATACGGACTGCGGCATCATGACGGCAAATCCGGCTTACGGCGAGGATGCGACGGCTGTCTTCAACATGCTCTCCGGATACAGCGAGCCGAAGCACTGGAACAAGCTGGCCATGGCTCCGATCTGGCTGAGGTCCAAGTTCTGCACCCTGATCGAACGCGAGATCCGTCATGCCCAGGCAGGAGAAGATGCACACATCATCGCTAAGATGAATTCTCTCTGCGATCCGGGGATCATCGCCAAGCTCTATGAGGCAAGCGCGGCAGGCGTCAGGATCGACCTGATCGTCCGCGGCATCTGCTGCCTGAAGGTTGGTATTCCAGGCGTCTCCGAGAATATCACGGTCCGCTCCATCGTCGGGACCTTCCTGGAGCATGCCAGGATCTTCTGGTTCGAGAACGGCGAACATCCGGAGATCTACATGTCTTCTGCAGACTGGATGCCGAGAAACCTGAACCGCCGTGTCGAGCTGATGTTCCCGCTGGAAGATCCGGACAGCGCAGAGGCTGCAAAGCACATCCTTGACATCCAGCTGGCAGATACTCTGAAGGCCCATGTCCTTCAGCCGGACGATACCTACGAGAAGGTAGACCGCAGAGGCAAGGCGCTCATCGGCGCCCAGGCGACCCTGATGAAAGAAGCGATCGCCGCGGCAGCGGATCCAAGAGATCCGGTGGCTTCCAGAACCTTTACGCCGGCGGCGGCACACGAATAAAGAGTACAGGAAGGGGACAGATTCCGCTCATCGGTTTTGTTTCCATGAAGCTGCAGGCTCCGGATATCCGCATCAGCCGGATATCCGGGGCTTTTTCTCGGTTATCCAAAACAAGGTGCATGCCTTCATGTTCAGGCAGGCCCCATACGGAGCAAGGTGCCTGTCCTCTTGACCGGATGCAGGGCTTTACTGACAGGTGACTTTTCAGTTTGGAAAAAGACGGCTATAATGTGCTTTAATAGTCTGTTTTCACAGGGAGCGATATTATGACGACAAGAGAACATACCAAAGCG
The DNA here is from genome assembly GCA_002482005.1 of Lachnospiraceae bacterium UBA7729. GTDB lineage: Bacteria > Bacillota > Clostridia > Lachnospirales > Lachnospiraceae > Porcincola. The sequence continues at coordinate 90,547 of DLFD01000031.1, forward strand.
GTAAAGATCGGGGACAAGGTCATCGGCGGAGGCAATCCGATCCTGATCCAGTCCATGACGAATACAAAGACGGAAGATGTGAAGGCAACGGTCGATCAGATCCATCGCCTGGAAAAGGCGGGATGCGAGCTCATTCGCTGCACGGTGCCGACGATGGAGGCGGCAAAAGCCCTCGGGGAGATCAGAAAGCAGATCTCGATCCCTCTGATCGCCGACATCCACTTTGACTATCGCCTTGCGATCGCCGCGATCGAGAACGGGGCCGACAAGATCCGCATCAATCCCGGTAACATCGGCTCGGAGGAAAGGGTCCTTGCAGTCGTTGATGCTGCGAAGGAGAGAGATATTCCGATCCGCGTCGGGGTCAATTCTGGTTCCCTTGAGAAGGACATCATTGAGAAGTACGGCGGGGTAACTGCCGACGGGCTGGTGGAAAGCGCTCTTGACAAGGTTCACTGGATCGAGAGTATGGGCTACGATAATCTGGTCGTCTCCATCAAGTCTTCGAATGTCCTGATGTGTGCGGAAGCTTATGAGAAGTTCGCGGAAAAGTCTTCCTGTCCGCTGCATGTAGGGATCACAGAAGCCGGAACGGTCATGTCGGGCAATATCAAGTCTGCCATCGGCCTTGCCCTGATCCTCTCGAAGGGAATCGGCGACACGATCCGCGTATCTCTTTCCGGGGACCCGGTCGAGGAGGTGAAGTCGGCTAAGCTGATCCTGAGGACACTGGGGCTGCGCAAGGGCGGCATCGAGGTCGTTTCCTGTCCGACGTGCGGTAGAACCCAGATCGACCTGATCTCTCTTGCCAATCAGGTGGAGAACCTCGTTCAGAATTATCCGGACCTGAATATCAAGGTCGCTGTCATGGGATGCATCGTCAATGGCCCGGGAGAAGGCCGCGAGGCAGACCTGGGCATAGCAGGCGGTAAGGGAGAAGGTCTGCTCATGAAGCACGGCCAGATCATCCGTAAGATCCCGGAATCAGAGTTCGTCAGTACACTGCAGTATGAACTCGACAACTGGAAGAGATGAACGAGATGAAGGGAGACAGCCGGGCGGAAGCCTTCCGGTATCCGGCACAGTCTCATGAAAGGCAGTTTTTAAGGAGAGATCCAATTTGACAAAATCGTTCGAAGATACATTTCCGGGCGTATGCACGGGGGATGAAGAACTTCAGGAGCTCTATCCGCATCTGACGGTGACCAGAGTCACGGTCAATGCGGAGCACACGGCGCTCAAGGTCTATGTGGAAGCGGACCGTCTGATCGAGAAGCGGGACATCCGGAAACTTGAGAAGCGGATCGATGAGCAGATCGGCAGCAGCCAGGGACTCGAGACGAAGATCATCGAGAAGTTCCGTCTGTCTTCCCAGTATACAGCCCGCTTTCTGATGAAGACATACCGGTCCTCCATCCTCTATGAACTGGAACGTTATGACAAGATCATCGCCAATCTCTTCCGTCATGCGGACTGCAGTTTTGATGAGGAAGAAGTCTGCCATGTTGTCCTCGAGGATACTCTGATTGCCCGCACCTATTCGGATGAGCTGAAGGCGATCCTTGAGAAGATCTTCACCGATCGCTGCGGCGTCGACTTTAAGATGGTGACCGAGTACAAGGAGGCGAAGACTGCCAGGAAGACGAGACAGTTCCGACAGCTTCAGGCGCTGCAGAAAGTGCAGGAGACTGTACGTGAGGCAGGGATCGCTTCTGGCGGCCCTGAGGGAGCGGCGGATGGCTCTGCCGGGACGGATGCAGCCGTCTTCTCCGGAAAGGTTCCTCATGAGGCAGACGCTGCAGGTCCGGGGGAAAGTTCCATGGCATCCGGAACTGCGGCGAAGACAGGAACGTCCGTCTCCGCAGGCGGATCCGGTGCCTCCCATGGAGCGGCTTCCGGAGGAGGAAGCCGCTTCGGGTCTGGAAACCGCAGAAGCGGGAAGAAGTTCAGCAAGGGCGCAGACCATCCGAATGAGTCTCTCATCAGAAGCTCTAATCCGGATGTCCTTTACGGCCGCGACTTTGATGATGCCGCGATCGAGATGAAGTCCATACTCGGCGAGATGGGGGACGTGACGATCCGGGGACAGATCTCCGAGATCGAGACCCGTGATATCCACACCAGGCGCGGCAGCAGCCTGACGATCCTGATCATCACGCTGACTGACTTCACGGACACCATGCGCATCAAGATGTTTCTCGATACGGAGAGGGCGCCTCAGCTGACGGACAGCCTTAAAGAAGGCATGTTCATCAAGGTCAAGGGCGTCACCACGATCGACAAGTTCGATTCGGACCTGACCATCGGAAACATCTTCGGTATCATGAAGATCGCCGACTTCCGCGTAAAGAGGATGGATACCTGGCCGCAGAAGAGAGTGGAGCTTCACTGCCATACCAAGATGAGCGCCATGGATGCCGTCTCGGAGCCGGCGGATATCGTCAAGTGTGCCGCTTCCTGGGGGCACAAGGCAATCGCGATCACCGACCACGGCGTCGTCCAGGGCCTGCCGGATGCCTACAAAGCGATACCGGAAGACTCTGATTTCAAGGTGATCTACGGGTGCGAAGGCTACCTGGTCAACGATCTGGTCGAGACCGCTGTGAACTCCAAAGGGCAGAGTCTGGCTGCAGACTATGTCGTTTTTGACCTGGAGACGACCGGATTTTCGCCTGTTGAGAACCGGATCATCGAGATCGGTGCCGTCAAGGTTTCCGGCGGCAGGATCGTCGACCGTTTCTCCGAGTTCGTGAATCCCGAGGTCCCGATCCCGCTTCGGATCGAGAACCTGACTTCCATCAATGATTCCATGGTGGCGGATGCTGACCCGATTGAGAAGGTCCTCCCGAGATTCCTGAAGTTCTCGGAAGGGTGTGTTCTGGTCGCCCATAATTCCGCATTTGACGTCAGTTTCATCGAGGAAAACTGCCAGAGACTCGGATACGGGCATGACTTTACCTCCGTGGATACGGTCGCTCTTGCCCGTGTCCTGCTGCCGAACCTCGGCAAATACAAGCTGGATAATGTCGCCAAAGCCCTGAACGTCGATCTTGGGCATCATCACCGGGCGGTGGACGATGCAGAGTGCACTGCCCACATCTTCGTGAAGTTTGTCGGGATGCTTGAGGATCTGGACCTGCATAACCTTGACGAGGTCAATGACCACTGCCGGGCGGACGGAAACAAGATCCGGAAGATGCCGACTTATCATGTCATCATCCTTGCCAGAAATGAGACAGGCCGCGTCAATCTCTATCGCTGTGTTTCGGAGTCCCATCTCAAGTATGTCTCAAACGGACGGCCTCACCTGCCAAAGAGTTACCTTCAGGAGCACAGGGACGGCCTGATCATCGGTTCCGCCTGCGAGGCAGGCGAGCTGTTCCAGGCGCTCGAGAGAGGGGCGACCGAGAGAGAACTGAAAAAGATCGTCGACTTCTATGACTACCTGGAGATCCAGCCGCTCGGCAACAACATGTTCCTGACTGTCCCGAAGTACGATAAGGCAGGCAGCCTGAAGAATGATCCGAAGACGGTGGAGGATCTGAAGGAGTACAATCGCAGGATCGTAGCGTTGGGCGAGCAGTACGGAAAGCCAGTGTGCGCGACATGCGACGTACATTTCCTGAACCCGGAGGATGAGATCTACAGAAGATTCCTGCAGTGGTCGACATACCAGGATCCTGAGGTGGACGATCAGCCGCCGCTTTACCTCAGAACGACCGAGGAGATGCTCAGGGAATTCGATTATCTGGGGGAGGAGAAGGCGACCGAGGTCGTCATCACCAACACCAACCTGATCGCGGACCAGGTCGAAAAGTTTTCACCGGTAAGGCCTGACAAGTGCCCGCCGGTCATTCCTCACTCCGATGAGGACCTGACCCGTATCTGCTTTGACAAGGCGCACGAGATCTACGGCGAGGATCTGCCGGAGATCGTGGAGGCAAGACTGAAGAAGGAACTTCACTCCATCATCTCCAACGGCTACTCGGTCATGTACATCATCGCGCAGAAGCTGGTCTGGAAATCAGTTGCGGACGGCTATCTGGTCGGATCGCGTGGATCCGTCGGATCTTCCTTCGTTGCCAACATGGCGGGGATCACGGAGGTCAACTCCCTCCATCCGCACTATCTGTGCCCGAAGTGTCACTATGTGGACTTTGATTCGCCTGACGTACGCAAGTTTGACGGCATGGCAGGGTGCGACATGCCCGACAAGGTCTGCCCGAAGTGTGGGACGCCGCTTAAAAAGATGGGCTTCGATATACCTTTTGAGACCTTCCTTGGTTTCAAAGGCAACAAGGAGCCGGATATCGATCTGAACTTCTCCGGTGAGTATCAGTCTAAAGCTCACCACTACACGGAGGTTATCTTCGGCGCAGGACAGACGTTCCGTGCAGGAACGGTCACCGGCGTCGCGGACAAGAACGCGTACGGCTATGTCATGCGCTACTTCGAGGACCATGGGGAGAAGAAGAGGTCAGCGGAGATCAAGCGTCTTGCGGATGGCTGTGTCGGTGTCCGGAAGTCGACTGGCCAGCATCCAGGCGGAATCATCGTTCTGCCATACGGCGAGGATATCAATACCTTCACCCCGGTCCAGCATCCGCCGAAGGATGAGAACACGATCACGACCCACTTTGATTACCATAAGATCGACCATAACCTGCTGAAACTGGATATCCTCGGACACGATGACCCGACCATGATCAGGATGCTGGAAGACCTGACAAAGCTGAAGGCGACCGATGTGCCGCTGGACGATGGGAAGGTCATGAGCCTGTTTCAGAACACTTCGGCGCTGGGCATCACGCCGGACCAGATCGGAGGCTGTCCGACCGGATCTCTTGGGATCCCGGAGTTCGGAACAGACTTCGCAATCCAGATGCTGGTCGACACCAAGCCTCAGTATTTTTCGGATCTGGTTCGTATCTCGGGACTGTCACACGGGACCGATGTCTGGCTGGGCAATGCCCAGGACCTGATCATGAGCGGTACCTGTACCATATCCACTGCGATCTGCTGCCGTGACGATATCATGATCTATCTGATCGGCAAAGGTCTTGACCCGGAGCTTTCCTTCACGATCATGGAGAAGGTCCGTAAGGGAAAAGGGCTGCGGCCGGAATGGATCGAGGAGATGAAGGCGCACGGGGTTCCGGACTGGTACATCGAGTCCTGCAAGAAGATCAAGTATATGTTCCCGAAGGCACATGCCGCAGCTTATGTCATGATGGCGTGGAGGATCGCATGGTTCAAGATCTATCAGCCGCTGGCTTATTACGCAGCCTTTTTCTCTATCCGCGCGCCGGGATTCGATTATGAGCTCATGTGCCAGGGGTCGGAGGCGCTGAAGCGCAACATGAAAGCGATCGAGACAAAGAAGGACAGCGGTGAGATGCAGCAGAAAGAGGAAGCCCAGTACAAGGCGATGAAGGTCGTCCGGGAGATGTATGCCCGGGGGTTTGAATTCGCGAAGATCGATGTCTTCAAGTGCAGGGCGACCAAGTTCTGCATCGTGGATGGAAAGCTGATGCCGTCTCTCAACAAGATCGACGGCCTCGGCGACAATGTCGCCGCGCAGATCGTCGATGCCTGCCAGGACGGTCCGTTTTTGTCGCTCGATAATTTTCGGGAACGCACCAAGTGCCCGAAGACCATCGTGGACAAGCTGGTACAGCTCGGCATCCTGGAAGGGCTGCCGGAATCCAATCAGCTGTCGATCTTCGACATGATGGCATAAAGAGGCAATGCTGGCAATAGCGGATCCATGTATGCAAAGGTCTGACCAGAAGAGGGAAGCGGAAAGATGTCAGGACAAAATATTGTTTTGATAGGTTTTATGGGATCAGGAAAGACGAGCGTCGGCAAGGCGCTTTCACAGACGCTCAGCATCCCGGTCCTTGACACGGACCAGCTCATCATCGGGCGGGAGGGGATGTCGATCAACGAAATCTTTGCCGGGAAAGGTCAGGAATACTTCCGCCAGATTGAGACGGAAGTGATAAAGCAGCTGCAGGAGAGAGAAGGAAGGTATATCCTGTCCGTCGGCGGAGGTCTGCCCCTTCGGGAAGAAAACCGTCCCCTGCTCAGGAAACTCGGGAAGGTAATCTACCTGAAGACCGGAATTCCGACCCTGTGCGGGCGTCTTGCAAAAGATACGGAACGACCGCTTCTGAGGGGCGAAGGCACCCTTGAGGAGAAGATCACGAGGATCCTGACCGAACGGGAGCCTAAGTATGAGGATGCAGCTGATGCCGTCGTCGTGACGGATGGCCTGAACGTACAGGAAGTTGCGGAGAAGATCGCAGAGATGTGAGATGAGAAAAGCCATCCCGCACTTTGGTGCATGGGATGGTCTTTCAGGAAAAAAGCGGCTTCACTCTTGGCAGGACCAGCCGGTTCAGGATGCCGGTGACCGTTCCGGCGGAAAGTCCAGCGAGCATGAGGAGGGGCAGGTACCATTGCCAGGGAAAGCCGATCACAACAAGAACAGCTACCAGGATCTGCCCGCAGTTATGAAGCAGTCCGCCGAGCGCGCTGACGGACAGGACGCTGAAACGTCCTGTCTTTCTGGCCAGGGTCATGCCGAGAATGCTCAGAGCAGTTCCGGCGAGACCATAGGTAATGCTGAACAGATTACCGAAGAGGAAACCGATGATCAGGACCCGCAGAGCGGAGATGATGATCGCCTGTTTCCAGCCCGCCAGATAGAGAACCGTTACGATGACGATATTGGCAAGCCCCAGTTTCATCCCAGGAACCGGCATCGGAACGGGGATGATCGCCTCCACATATCCGAAGAGGACCGCAAGGGCCAGCAGCAGCCCCATCTCCGCGATCTTTCTTGAAATCCTATCTTGCGACACCATCGAGCTCACCCCCTTCCGGTTCTTCTGAATTCACAACGGAAAGGACGATCCTGTTGGGCAGACAGACGATAGTTCCGCCGCTTTCACCGATGGCATTCTCCTGCATGCAGATTTTGTCAGGACAGTTTGCAGAAGTCATCTTTGCCTTTCCGTCTTTGATCTCGCACACATTCGTATCATTGATCTCGATCGTCCGGTCCAAAGAGAGGGGATATGTCCCGTATTCTTTTCCATCTACCCGGATCAGGAGAGCTGGGGACCTCAGCTTCGTCCGGGAGAGGACCGGCAGAGTCAGCAGCAGAAGCGAGAGCAGTGCCAGCGCTCCGATCAGAATAAGATCCGCCGGGCGGATCTGTGTCTCGGAACTTATGACTTTCGGGGAAGTTTTCCCTGAAAGTTTCTTTTTTTCTTTCTTCTCTTTTTGCCTGAAAGTTTTCAATTTCCTTATTCCCTGCCGGACATCCGTGTGCATCGCTTCTGCAAAGACAATGACATGACGCCCGGTATTCCTCTTGTTTATTCCGTGCTGACGACCGTCACATCCAGCCCTTTGGCAGTGAAGGAATCCTTCAGCCCTTCGCTGATGGTGATCTTCCGGTCTGTATCGAGCAGCACCATGTCAAACTGGTCTGCATGTTTTTTCCAGAAGGATATTGCTTTCGCTTTCCCCATTACGCAGAGCGAGGTGGAGAGCCCGTCGGCAAGAGTGCCGTCTCCGCAGATGATGGAGACCGATGTCAGGTCATTCTCAACAGGATAGCCGGTCTTGGGATCTATGATATGGGAATAGTGCTTCCCATCCTGATCGACGAGATAACGCTCGTAGCCGCCGGACGTGATGACGGTGCTGTCCTTCGTAAGAGAGAGGACACCGATCGTTGCGCTTGTGTCTTCCGGGTCCTCGATCCCGACTCTCCATGGATTACCGTCCGGTTTCTCTCCGCAGACCTGGATATTGCCGCCGAGATTTGCAAGTCCCCCTGTAAGACCATGGTCTTTGAAGATATCCATGACCTGTTGGGAAGTATAGCCTTTTGCGATTCCTCCGAAGTCGATGCGGACCCCCTCCGGAAGGGAGAGCTTTCCGTCTGCCTCATCGAAGGCAACCTGGGAAGAGTCAACCAGAGGAAGGAGAGCGCTGATCGCATCCTCCGTCGGCACATCCGTGAGCAGGCGTTCATGTTCGGAAAGACCAGTTCCATCGGATGTTTCCGGCTCCTCCCCTGCGGAATCCTGGGCAGTCTGGTCCTCATCGAACAGTCTTGTAAAGCCCCAGAGATCCATGATGGGATAGATGGTGAAGTCAAAGGCTCCGTCCGTCTCCCGGTAAAGCTCCAGGGAAGCCTTTGTGAGAGCCGCTGTGTCTTCCGAGAGGATGCCGCCTCCGTCGTGATTGATCTGCCATACCTCGCTTCCTTTTGTCCCGACCGACAGAAGGCTGTCAAGAGAGTGGATCCTGTCCTCAGCTTCATCGAGAGCCGATTCTGCGCCGGAACCGTATGCTTTCAGGTCCATGACCGTCGTCATGGCGAAGATCTGACGCTCTTCGGGCTCTTCCGGAGAACCTGCGGAGACAGTCAGAGACCCTGTGGAAATGAGAATCGCCGGAATTGTCAGGATCGACAGTATTTTCAGATTCAGAGAATTCATAATGCTCCTTCTGCATAAGGTACGTCTTGTATAATCATCGGGATTTCATTGAAATGCCCAATGATTATTTGTATAATAAGCGGGCTATACAAGTCAAGACCAATCGGCCGGATGCATCCATCGTAAAGAAGGATGTGTCGATCTGAAGGAGGATCCAGGCTGTGAGGAGACATATAGCAGAAGTCAGTAATGCAGCAAAGGGAGGAAATATGGGTTTATTGACATTCAAGGGCGGAGTTTACCCCTATGACGGGAAGGAACTGTCCGCGGGAAAGCCCATCGAGAAGCTGGACCCGGGACCAGAACTGGTCTTTCTCATGTCCCAGCACATCGGTGCGCCTGCAAAGCCGGCTGTGGAGCAGGGAGACCGTGTCCTGAGAGGGCAGATGATCGCAGAGGCAGGCGGCTTTGTGTCGGCGCCGGTCTATTCATCTGTTTCGGGGACGGTCAAGGCGATCGAGCCGAGAAAGAATGCGATGGGACGGCCGACAGATGCCATCATTATCGAGAATGATGGAAAGTATGAGAGCGTTGAGTTTCATCCGGCAGATCCGGAAAAACTGAGCCGGGACCAGATCCTTGGAAGAATCCGGGACGCCGGTGTTGTCGGGATGGGCGGAGCCGGTTTCCCGACAGCCGTGAAACTTGCTCCAAAAGATCCTTCAAAGATCGATCACATCCTGGTCAATGCTTCCGAGTGCGAGCCTTATCTGACATCCGATTACCGCTGTCTGATGGAGGAACCTGAGAAGATCGTCGCCGGACTTTCCGTCATTCTGAAACTGTTCGGACCATCCTGCAAGGGAATCATCTGCATCGAGAACAACAAGCCGGATGCCATCGAGGCCATGAAGAAGGCGACTGCCGGGAAGGACAGGATCGAGGTCGCTGTCACAAAGACCAAGTATCCGGAAGGGGCAGAGCGTTCGCTGATCTATGCACTGACAAAGCGTCAGGTCAACTCTTCCATGCTTCCGGCAGACGCGGGCTGTGTCGTCGACAACGTTCAGACGGTCATAGCAGTCTGCGAAGCCGTCGTGGAAGGGAAGCCATGCTTTGAGCGTGTCTTCACGATCTCCGGAGACGCCGCAAAGGATCCGAAGAACTTCCGCGTCGCAGTCGGCACCCCTTACGAGAAGATCGTTGAGGCAGACGGCGGCTTCAAAGCAGAGCCGGAAAAAGTCATATCCGGAGGCCCCATGATGGGCTTTGCCCTGGCCGATCTGGATGTTCCGGTCACCAAGACCTCCGGCGCACTGACCTGCTTCCTTCATGACCCGATAGCGGACCTTGATAGCGGTCCCTGTATCCGCTGCGGAAAGTGCATCGAGGTCTGTCCTCAGAGACTGATGCCCTGCAGACTTCTTGATATCGCGCTTCATAATGATATGCAGAAGTTCGAGAAGGCTTACGGACTCGAGTGTGTAGGCTGCGGATGCTGCAGTTACAATTGTCCGGCCAGACGTCCTCTTGCTGTCAATATCAACGGCATGAGAGGCAAAGTACTGGCAGAACGCAAAAAGAAGAAGTGAGGGAAAGGTCATGGAAAAGAAATTACACGTATCACCTTCCCCTCATGTGAGAGGAAGATGGAGCACCTCCCTGGTTATGCTTTCAGTGGTCTGTGCCCTGCTTCCTGCCTGCGTGTACGGGGTCCTGAATTTCGGAATTCATTCGCTGCTTGTACTTCTGGTATCGGTCGCTTCCGCTGTATGTTCCGAACTGGTCTGCGAGCTCATCATGAGAAAGAAGGCAACGATCGCTGATCTTTCGGCAGTCGTGACCGGCCTTCTTCTCGGCATGAATATGCCGCCGGCCATTCCGCTGTGGATTCCGGCGATCGGTTCTGCATTTGCAATCATCGTGGTCAAGCAGCTGTTCGGCGGCCTCGGCCAGAACTTCATGAATCCGGCCCTTGCCGCAAGATGCTTCCTGGTTCTGGCATTCTCCGTCGAGATGACCACCTTCACTCCAGAAAATGGAATTCTGAAGCAGAATTTCCAGCCGGTCGCTGTTTCTGAACCAGCCGTTGAGTCGGAGGCGGAGACAAGTGTGACAGCCGACGCGGCATCCACGGCGACCGCCCAGACGGAGGAGAAGGCTGAAAAGACCAGGTCGTCTGACGCGGCATCCGGGGCGACCGCGGAGACAGAGGCAAAGACGTCAAAATCCGGGAAGACTTCGAAGTCTGGCAAGTCAGCTAAGAAAGAAGACACTGCCAGGAAAGAAACCAAGAAGACCGATGCAGCATCCGGAGCGACCGCCCAGACAGAGGGAAAGACTGACGCAGCATCCGGAGCGACCGCGGAGACAGAGGCGAAGGCAGACGCAGCATCCGGAGCGACCGCGGAGACAGAGGCAAAGGCCGACGCAGCATCCGGAGCGACCGCCCAGACCGAGGGAAAGGGAACGCCTGCAGAGGATGCTCCTTCCGAGGGTACCAAAGTTGATGCTGTCTCAACCGCAACTCCTCTGGCTTGCCTGAAGAAAGGCCAGACCGTGAAGCTTCAGGCGCTTTTCTTCGGAAATACGACCGGAACTGTCGGTGAGACATCCGCGTTCCTGATCCTGCTTGGAGGTATCTTCCTGATACTGATCGGTGTGATCGACTGGAAGATCCCGGTATTCTATCTTGGAAGCTACGCGGTCCTCACCCTGATCACAGCTGCGGCAAGAGGTTATTCGGATCCGCTGCTGTTTACTGCTGAGGCAATGTGCGCAGGCGGTCTGATGCTCGGCGCCTGGTTCATGGCGACCGACTATGTATCGTCGCCGATCACAGGAAAAGGGAGAATCATATTCGCCCTGCTGCTTGGACTTCTCACCTGGCTCTACCGTATGTTCGGTACCTATAAGGAAGGTGTTTCCAACGCGATCATCCTTGCCAACTGCCTGACTCCGCTGATCGATCACTTCACAAGACCGACAGCCTTCGGCATCGACAGAAAGAAGGAGGTGTGATCATGAGTAAGAACAATGGGATTTTCAGTGGAAGCTCACCTCTGCTTCTGATGCTGGGACTGGCTCCGGCGCTCGGTTCGACTGCTTTTGCGGAGACCGCGCTTGCCATGGGAATCGTCACCTTTATCGTTCTGGCGGTCACCGGTCTGGCCCTGCTTCTTCTGAGGGCAGTACCGGAAACCGGAAAAGTGGTTCTGACTATCCTGATCGCAGCCGCTTTGACCACGGTCGCTGACTATGTTCTGACTGCGAAGTTTGCGGAGCTGAGAGATGCCATGGGGATCTATCTCCCTCTTGCGGCAGTCAGCAGCGTGATCCTGCTTCGGGCAGGAAAGTCCTCGGAAGAATCTTCTGCGGCTTCTGTTTTTGTGCGTGGGACCGGGACAGGTATCCTCTTCATCATTGCTCTGTTCGCAATCGGGTCCGTCCGCGAGATCCTCAGCGTGGGAACCTGGTTCGGTCTTCAGGTGATGCCGGAAGGCTACGAGATGAATTATGCAATGATGACGGCTCCCGGCGCATTGTTAGCTGCCGGGTTCCTTGCAGCAGTGCTGAATGTCAGAGCGTGCAGAGGCACATCAGACGACGGGAAGAAGGAGGGTGAATCATGAACTATCTTATTCTTGCGGTAGACGCCGCCCTCATCAGCAATGTGGCGATCAGTTATTTTCTGGGACTTTCGCCGCTTCCTGAGCTTTGGGAGAAGCGGAAGGAGAACATGTTCTCCGCACTTGCGCTGATTCTGGTCATGACTCTGTCCGGGCTCTTCTGCAGCCTGGTCTGGCAGAATGTCCTGGTTCCGCAGGGTGCGGAAAAACTGAGCACCATCGTCTTTGCCGTCATTATTCTTCTGGTGAGTTTCATCATCTCACTGCTCCTCAGAAAGCAGACCGGAGCCAGCTTAGGACAATGGTTTTCCCGTTCTGCTGTTTCCAGCGTTGTCCTGGGTGTGGTACTCATCACTGCGCAGAAGGGATATGGCGTTCTTACCAGTACTTTCTATGCATTCTTTGCGGCGCTTGGCTACCTGTTTGTAGTCACTATGCTGGCGGCGATCGAGGAGCGGATGGAATACAATGATGTTCCTGGGTCCTTCCGTGGTATGCCGATCCTGCTGGTGACAGCGGGACTGATGGCAGTCGCTTTCCATGGAATCGAGGTTCTCGGCTGAATGCCGGATCTGCATTGACAGAAAGACCGGATCGCAGGAACAATCACGGAAATGCTGATTGATTTATTTCTTCGAATATGGAATAATAGTGAAAACATTTTAGATTACTGGAAAGTAATAGTTTCACTATTGTATATGACGGGAGGATTGAAAAAGTCATGAAGAATCGTTTTGTTGCAATCGCCCTTGCTGTAGCAGTCGCAGGTTCTCTGACGGCATGCAGCAGCGGATCGAAGACACCGGAGACCCAGACTAAGGAAACCCAGGCAACTACTCAGGCACCGGAGACCCAGGCAGCAGAGACCCA
>DLFD01000039.1 GCA_002482005.1 Lachnospiraceae bacterium UBA7729
ACTGTTCAGTTATCAAGGATCTTCTGTCGCTCTTGTTTAACTGTGTTCAGCTTTTCATCGGCGACTTGATAATATTACTTCGCCGTGGAACATTTGTCAACATGATTTTTTTAAAATTTTGAAACTTTTTTCGCTGACCGCGGATCCCATGAATGAGATCACGATTCCGGAACGATCGTTACAATATGCCCTTCATGGCTGAGGATGCCCCGCGAAGGAAAAGATTGGTATTATAAAGTGCTTCGAGGAACGGACTTTCATAGATCTGTCCCATGAGGGTCTGTCCCAGAGGCGTGGCAGAGATCAGGGATACAAAGAGGAAGACTCCCCAGACGATCAGCAGTGCCTGGAGAAATCCTGCCGCCGCTCCCAGAATACGGTCCGCTGTCCTGATCAGAGGCAGACGTGTGAAGATTCCAAGCGCTCCTATGATCAGACGTATGACCAGCCAGGCAAGCAGAAGGGTCACTACGTAAGCGATCACATTCAGAATCAGGCTCGCAAAATAGCCTGTGACGTAGGAAGCAAAATCCTGCACTCCCAGCTTTGCATATCCCTCACTGTTATTGAATGTCTCCATCTGCTCCTGAAGCGCCTTCGGAATCGGCAGGGATTCGATGAATTTCCTTCTGTCAGCTGCTGACATCCCTTCCGTCAGCGTCCGGAGTGCGTCAAGAGAATCATCGCTTTCTTCCGTCCCCAGGCCCGACGCCTCGCCGGCATATACCTTCTCCGCAAAGAGACAGCCGGCAGAAAAAACAGGTTCCCATGGGGCATCCGTCACGCACATTCCCGGCAGCATAAAGGCGCTTTCTGCAAAGATGTCTGCTGCCCCTGCCGTTACTCCGCCTGCATACTGCGCAATAAAAGACTTAATCTGGTCATCGGACATATGGTCGATCGCCGATCCGTCGTATCCATACTGACTGAGGATCGACTTCACAGCGTCCCGGTTGACGGAGCCATCGGGATTCAGAGCCTGGGACATGACGTCGCCGGCACCCGCATCGGATGAAGCGGAAGCTGGCGGTATTTCCCCTGAGTCTTCCGGGTCCTGTGTCTGGGATTGCGAAGTCCCAAAGGCTATGTTCCCTCCATCCTGCCCGTTCAGCGCTCCGGAGATCGCTTTTTCTGCAAGGGAAGCTGCTGCGGCTCCTACCTGTTTCTGAAGCATTCCGTAAAGCGGTGTGGACGTTCTGAGCCATGATGTGACCGAGGGCAGTGCCGCGGACACGATGATTCCTGCCAGGATAAATGAAAGAATGCCGGATGCCTTTCTCAGGAATCCGGCAATAACCCCCGACAATATACAGATTATGAATAAGACACTGACTGCGATCAGCATAATGTTCATGGCAGATACTCCTCTACTCTGCTTTGATCCTTGTGATCCCGCTTGCGGAAAGGACGCAGTAATTCCGGAATCCCGGAGTCTTGGCCATAAGCACGATCTTTCCATCGAAATCGGAGTCAAAGCGCATGACCCCTCCCGGCGTGAATGCCATCATGTGGCCGGACGACCAGAGCAGGATCTCCCCGGAGTCGAAGACAGCTTCATCATAACTCTCGTTGAAAAGCGTAGAAGACATCTGCCTGCCCCGGTAATTATAGACAGTGAGCCTGTACCGGTTCTGTGCGTCATCGCCTGGCTGAACCAGGGCAACATAATCCTCGTCATGAAAGGTACTCGTGATCTCTCCCCCGACGGAGATATCCGCTTTCGCTGTAGGATCCTTCACTCCGGAGAAGACCAGGATCCGGTCATTGCTCACTGCGACCGGGGTACGGTCATCCGCAAAGAAGACTTCCGGGATCACCTCATCTTTATATGTGATGCTTCCCGTCACATGTTTTGCCGCTGACTCAGAAGTCGAGGAAAAATCGTAGAAGATGACCGTGGAGTCCACGGTTCCGGCTCCTGCCTTCACCATGGAGACCATCAGCTTTGTCGCACCCTCCGAAAGGTCCAGTGCGATCGGCTGCCCAGTCTCTTCCAGGGTAGGCTTCACCTCCGCCAGGATGGTCCCGTCCGGAGAGTACAGCCTGATCAGAGTATCCTCATCATTCTTCAGCAGGAAAGCACACACACCATTGCCTGCCACGCATCCTTTCAGAATCGGCAGGTCTGTCTCGAACTGGCCAAGGACGCCGCCCTTGTCGGCGACTGCCACCTGGGACCCCTGCTGCTCATAGATGAGGACCGCCTCGCTGCTCGAATCGGCCACTGTCGTCTTCATCGTGTAAGCACTGCTCCAGAGGGTCTCATTGCTGGCGCTCACCAGCGTAATTCCATCGGCTCCGTACTTGACGAAGTCGTTGCCGAGCCTCACATAGGAAGTGCCTGTAATGTCCTCGCCCGGAAATGAACCTTCCGTCTTATATGAGGTGTAGAGGTGTCTCCTGCTCGATACCTGATATCCCGCTATCGCGGCGGCAGCAAGCCCTATGACGATGATCCAGATGACGGTCGGGCTCAGAGACAGGGAAGAAGCAGTCTCCTTCTTCTCGTCCGCACCTGAGACGTAGTCGTCCCTGGTATCGAAATCTTCCCACTCGTCCTCATTGTCCTCATCCCACAGTGTCCAGAGCGAGAACCGGCTGAAGAAATCCTTAAGTTTCTCTTTCATTAGACCGTCCTTTATTCGTTACAGCTGCGTTCTGCCCTCAAGTGCCCGGAGCAGTGTGACCTCATCGATATACTCCAGGTCGCCGCCGACCGGGACGCCGCTTGCGATCCGGGTGACCTTGATACCGGTCGGCTTGATCAGCTTGCTGATGTACATGGCAGTCGTCTCACCCTCCAGGCTGGAGCCGGTGGCGATGATGACTTCATTCACGTCTCCCATGAGCCGCTGCATCAATTCCTTCAGCCGGATGTCGGATGGTCCGATCCCCAGCATCGGGGATATGGCTCCGCCAAGCACATGATACACTCCTTCATACTTCCCGGTCTTCTCGTAGGCAGCGAGATCCCGGCTGGTCTCCACGACCATGATGGTCTTATGGTCCCGCTTCTCATCCGCACAGATCGGGCAGATCTCCGAATCCGTCATCGTCCCGCAGATCCTGCAGTAGCGTACATGTTCCCTTGCATCCGTGATCGACTTTGCCAGGGCATCGGCCTGGTCCTTCGGCATCTGCACGATATGAAATGCCAGCCTCTGGGCGGTCTTCCCGCCGATGCCGGGGAGAGCTGCCAGATGCTGGATCAGGTTGTTGATCTGGTTTCCGTAATATTCCATAATTAAAATCCGAACCCGGATCCAAGTCCTCCCGTGATACCGCCCATAGACTTCTGGGCATCCTCCTCAGCCGCGCGAAGCGCCTCGTTGACTGCCGCCATGATCATATCCTGCAGCATATCGACATCATCCGGATCCACTGCCTCCGGGTCGATCTGCACCTTGGTGACCTCGCGCTTGCCGCTGACGGTCACCTCGACCGCTCCGCCGCCTGCCTTGGCGCTGTATTCCTTCTCCTCAAGGGCAGCCTGCTGCTCCTGGAGCGCCTTCTGCATCTTCTGCGCCTGCTTCATCAGATTGCTCATGTTGCCCGGCATGCCGCCCGGGAATCCGCCTCTTCTTGACATAATAAACTCCTCCTGACTGAACATGTTTCCCGCGGAGGCCATCGCCTCCGCGGCCTGTCTCTCACTTTTCCTCTTCGATCGGGAAATCGATCCCGTCGATTCTGTCAGCGTCTTTCACCCTGACGGAATCGTCCCTCTGCTCCATCTCGCTCTTCGCCACGAACCTCAGATTCGGATGTACCTTGTACTTTGCCTCGATCACATCTGAAAGTTCATCCATGACCGCCTTGTTGTCCCGGAAGGCCTTGACCCAGTCGTCATCGAAAGCGATGTAGAGCGTCTCTTTGTCACTCGAATTGTACCACGGCTCAGAGAGATTCGCTATAACGCTTGCTGTCCCTTTGTCCTCCATGGCCTCGAGGGTGTTCCGCCACTGGCCCTGGATCCTCGAGAACAGCTCCGGGACGATCAGTTTCGGAGCATCCTTCTTCTTTGCCTGTTTCTGAGGCCTTTCTCCAGTCGCTGCTCCGGGGACGGCGATCGTTCCGTCTCTCAGGCCCTCCTCGATCGCCGCAAGCCTTGCCGATTCTTCGGCAAGCCGCTTTTCAATCCCGTCCATCCTCGCGGAAGCGGCTTCTATATCATCCTTCTTAGTCTCCGGGCGGCAGAGCCGGATCAATCCCACTTCCGCTGTGATCCTCGGATTTGACGCCATCCTCAGGTCACCGGAGACGCCGGACAGAACCGAGATCAGATACATCAGGTGGTCTTCCGTGACCCCCTGTCCTGCCTTCATCAGTTCTTCCGCATCCTCATCCGTCAGACTCAGAGATTCTGCGGAGCCTCCGGAAGCCTTGAACAGAAGAAGGTCCCGGATGTACCAGGTAAAGTCGCTTATGATCTGGCGGACATCCCGGCCGTCCATCAGAAGGCTGTCAAAAGTCTTGAGAAGTCCGGAGGCATCAAAGTCGAGCACCTGATGGAGCATGATGCCATACTGAGTCCTCGGAGCCGTTCCTGTCACTTCCAGGACATGTTCGTAAGTCAGTTTCTCCCCGACATAGAATGAGGTGCACTGATCCGTGATACTCAGAGCGTCACGCATCCCGCCTTCCGACTTGCGGGCGATGTATCGGACCGCCTTTTCCTCCGCCTCGATGCCTTCTTTCTCAAGCACCTCACACAGACGCTTTTCGATCGTCTCTGTAGGGATCCTGTGAAAATCAAACCGCTGACATCTCGACAGGATCGTGTCCGGCAGCGCCTGAGGGTCCGTGGTCGCGAGGATGAAGACAGCATACTCGGGCGGCTCCTCCAGTGTCTTCAGGAATGCATTGTAAGCTGCCGGTGACAGCATGTGGACCTCATCGATGATGTAAACCTTGTACCTGCCGCTTGTGGGCGGGTAGGCGATCTCATCGATGATCTGACGAAAGTCGGCAACACCATTTCTGGATGCGGCATCGACTTCGATGACGTTCATGGACGTCCCCTCCCCGATGCTCCTGCAGCTCTTGCAGGAAAGGCAGGGATCCCCGTCCTGAGGATTCTCGCAGTTGATCGCCTTGGCAAGGATCTTCGCAACGGTCGTCTTTCCGGTCCCGCGGCTTCCGCAGAACAGATAAGCATGGCCGATGCGTCCCGTCCGGATCTGGTTGCGAAGCGTCCTGACGATGACGTCCTGGCCTTTGACGTCCTCAAAGGTCTGCGGACGGTATTTTCGATATAGCGCCTGATAGTTCAATGAAGTCAGTTCTCCTTTTTGCGGAAATCTCTGAAAGCCGGCAAAGATGTCCCGGCTATCCGGCTGTAAAACAACTGCCGCCCCGGTTGCCCGGCGCGGCAGTCAAACCTTACTTTATATTACCCGAATCTGAAGAAATGTCCAGCGCTCAGACGTCTTCGTCGCCGAAGCTGATCCCGAGCATCTTTGCTTCCTTCACGAACTGATTGTCTTTCTCGATGACTTTCAGCTTTCCTGCGGATTCCTTGATCGGGATGCGGATGGTCTTGTCATGAACGATAGCGATCATGACGCCGAACTCTCCATCCAGGAAGGCTTCTGCCGCGGAGACACCAAGTCTGGTGGAAAGAGCCCTGTCGTACGGACACGGAGCCCCGCCCCTCTGGGTATGTCCCGGAACGGTGATACGGACTTCATTGCCGGTCTTCTTCTGGATCTGATCAGCCAGCTCGTATGCGACAGACGGATAGTTGTTCTTCTCCATCTTCTTCTTATATTCCTTCTTGGTCAGCTTCAGATCATCTGCACAGATAGCGCCTTCCGCGACTGCAAGCACGGTGAAGCCCTTGCCGGACTTAGTCCTCTTGTTGATTGCCTCGACAACCTTATCGATATGATAAGGGATCTCAGGGATCAGGATGACGTCAGCGCCGCCGGCGATTCCTGCGTAGAGGGTCAGCCACCCTACCTTGTGTCCCATGACTTCAACGATAAAGACGCGGTTATGGGAAGCTGCGGTCGTATGGATGCAGTCGATCGCATCGGTCGCGATATTGACGGCACTGTAGAAGCCGAAGGTCATGTCGGTGCCCCAGATATCGTTATCGATGGTCTTCGGCAGATGGATGACATTCAGTCCTTTCTCACTCAGCAGATTCGCTGTCTTCTGGGAACCGTTGCCGCCGAGGACGAACAGGCA
The DNA here is from genome assembly GCA_002482005.1 of Lachnospiraceae bacterium UBA7729. Classification (GTDB taxonomy): domain Bacteria; phylum Bacillota; class Clostridia; order Lachnospirales; family Lachnospiraceae; genus Porcincola. The sequence goes on from DLFD01000039.1 coordinate 6,193, forward strand.
GTCCAGACGCAGCTTGTAATAGTTCTGCATCATGGCTTCGATCTTGTCGAGACCATTCTCATCCGGATCATTGATCGTCTTGAAAGGCGTGCGCGAAGATCCCAGCATGGTTCCGCCCTTGGTCAGGATACCGGAGAAATCCTTGCTTGTCAGCAGGCGATAATCTCCGTAGATCATCCCCTGATAGCCGTTCATGAATCCATATACTTCAAGCTCATCGATATTATGGGACAGTGCCTTGACGATGCCTCTCATCGTCGCGTTCAGTGCCTGACAGTCACCTCCGGACGTCAGCAGACCTACTCTCTTCATTCCGCTACCTGCCTTTCTGTTTGAAAAAGCCCTCTGTTTTCCTTTTTCTTTCTCGTCTTCGTCGACGGCACCAGGTACCATCTCATTCAATCATACAGCCGTCAACCTGTTTATACGTGCTTTCAGTATAGGCCTTTTTCCCCTGCCATACAACCTTTTTTCTTTGTAAGGCGCCCATGCACTTTTTCTGTAAGGCGCCATGCACTTTTTCTCTGTAAGGCGCCCTTGCACTTTTTCTCCGTAGGGCGCCCTTGCACTTTTTCTGTAAGGCGCCATGCACTTTTTCTGTAAGGCGCCATGCACTTTTTCTCTGTAGGGCGCCCTTGCAGCATCGTCCTGGCAGAAAGAGCCGGCCTGGCGGATCTCTTTCCGTCTGGCCGGCTCCGGCATAAAACTTATTCTTTTTTAATTAAACTGTACGGTGTCCTCTGCAGGCGGCTCCGTGGACTTCAGATGTTTCGCATAGAGGACCGGTCCTTCTCCCTCATATTCCGGAACGAACTCATAGCGTACCTGGGCGGTGACGTCAAGCCACTGTTTCTGCTTCAGCTTGTCCGTGTACTTGGAATGGCAGATAAAGCCCATGAAACGGATATCGTTGACACAGCATGTCATGCAGTTTCTGCCAGGGATGAAGGAGTTGGGCGGGAATTTTCTCGGGATCATCACCTTACCCTTGAAATGGACATTTTTCCCATCATATCTGTCTTTGTTGTCCATGGCATCCAGGTACCAGAGGCCGAAATCTTCATCAGAGATCTCGATCGGGTCCTGGCTCAGGTCAAACGGAGGCTGCGCCTTGCCGATATCGATGACCTCTCCCTGAGCGTCCTCAAAGGAGCAGACTGCCTGCGCATTGACCGCCTTGACGGTCCTGCGGAACTTCTGCAGATCCTGATCAGGCGTACATCTGTTGAAGATAACGAGTTCCGTGTACATGAAGATATTGCTCATCATCTGACGCATGTTCTGAAGATAGACTTCGAACGTAGAACCGTCTACCAGGGTGATGACCTGGGCAAGGACCCAGCGCTTCGCCCAGTCCCCGTTGCAGAATGCAGCGGAATCCCAGGTTCCGTTGAACTCGACGAAGACACGCTCCGGCCTGTGCTTCTTCTGCATCTTCTCCATGTAGGAAGCTGTCAGGTCCTCTTCCTTCTCGACATGCTCGATCTCGATGTTGTGGCGGCTGTACGCTTCCTCGTCGTACTCCTCCTCGCCTTCCTCGCAGAGCAGAAGGAGAGTCTTCTCTCCGTCTGCGAAATCCGGGCTGTCAAGGACTTCCCTGATGAATGTCGTCTTGCCGCTTTCGAGGAAGCCGGTGATCACATATACAGGTACTTCCAGCATATTTTTCTCTCCTGCTTCTTGTTAAAGCTCGTTGTTACAGCTCGTTGCTATAGCCTCTCGTTATACTCCGAAGAGTTCTGCGATCCTGTCCTCGTTCAGCTCAGAACCGATGACGCAGAGACGACCGGTGTAATCCGGCTGTCCATCGCGGACCTCGGTCTCCTCCGGGACCATATCAAAGTTGATCCAGGTTCCGTCTTCGCGCGGGACCATGCCCTTGGCGCGGAGAATGATTCCATAGCTGCTTTTATCCGACTCGGACAGAGTTTTCAGGATCTCTCTGATCTGATCGTCGGAGAACTTCTTTGCAGTCTCCTTGCCCCAGCTCGTGAAGACCTCATCCGCATCATGCTCACCATGATGGTGATGATGATGGTGATGATGATGATGCTCGTGGTCATGCTCATTATGATCGTGGTCGTGGTCTTCATGATCGTGGTCGTGATCTTCATGATCGTGGTCGTGATCTTCATGATCGTGGTCGTCATGGCTATGATCGTGACCGTGCTCGTCATGGTCTTCATGATCATGAGCATGATCCTGCTCATCTTCATCCTCATCCTCGTCTTCATCGTCATCCTCGATGAAGTCTTCCGGATGCTTTGCCTTCATGTCGGCGAGCAGCTGGTCCGCCAGAGATACCGACTTCTCCATTGCATTCATAATAGTCTCGCCGGAAAGCTGATCCCACGGAGTGGTGATGATGGTCGCATCCGGATTCTTGCTGCGGATCATAGCGATCGCATCGTCAAGCTTTTTCTGGTCGACAAACTGGGTTCTGGACAGGATGATGGTTCCTGCTGCCTCAATCTGATTATTGTAGAACTCGCCGAAGTTCTTCATATACATCTTGACTTTCTTTACATCGGCGACGGTTACAAGAGAACCGATCTCAAGGTCGCACTCCTGTGCCTTCTTCTCGATTGCGCGGCGGACGTCAGAAAGTTTGCCGACACCCGACGGTTCGATCAGAATGTGGTCCGGATGATACTGCTCGACGACCTGCTTCAGGGCACGGCCGAAATCACCGACCAGTGAGCAGCAGATGCAGCCCGAGTTCATCTCGGTGATATTGATCCCTGCATCCTTAAGGAAACCACCATCGATACCGATCTCACCGAATTCATTCTCGATCAGAACAACCTTCTGGCCTGCGAAAACTTCCTTGATCAGCTTCTTGATCAGAGTGGTCTTGCCCGCTCCGAGGAAACCTGAGATAATGTCAATCTTTGCCATCTTATTCCTCTTCCTTTCGTGACGCTGCGTTCATCCTGTCTGGTCCGGCACGCCTCTGCCCTCTTCGGATGCGGCTCTGCATCCTTCAGGCAGCAGCCTTCCCCGGACAGTGACATATGCAGCGAATGCCAACATTCAGAATAATTGTGCTCAATCGAAAGGGATAATAACACACCTTTCTCCAAGTATCAAGGGGTAACAGGCCAGAATTGCTTTATAACACAGGGTTCAGGCATCAGAAGGGAAGAAGCAATCAAAATGTTCTTAGCGTGTCTACTTTCTGGAGTTCAGTTGGCGGCACAAGCTCTGTCCCAGGCCGACTGGCTAACACTCTCCCGGAAAACAGCCTCTTTGGCTGTCAAACTCTCCCCTGCATCATATCAGACAGGTACAGGATTTACAGAAAAAGCGTGCGGTGCGCGAGCCGCTCTGCGGCCGCACACCGCGCGCTTTTCTGTCAGCTGATATGCCAGTCCGTTCAGTGCTGCAGTTTGCCAAAGAATGCCTTCATCCTTGCATTGTCTGTCGTGAAGACTTCTTCCGCACTGCCCTCTACCACGACAACGCCCTTGTCCATGAACATGACGTGGTCCGAGATCTCACGGGCGAAATTCATCTCGTGCGTGACGATGACCATGGCGATATGAAGGTCCGCCAAAGACTTGATGACCTTCAGGACTTCCCCTGTAAGTTCGGGATCCAGCGCAGATGTCGGCTCATCAAAGAAAAGGATCTTCGGGTTCAGCGCCAGCGCGCGGGCGATGGCAACTCTCTGCTGCTGCCCGCCGGACAGCTGGCACGGATATGCATCTGCCTTGTCGGAAAGTCCCATCTTGGCCAGCAGTTTCCTAGCCTCTTCGCACACTTCTTCCTTGTTCCGCTTCTGATTGTGGATCGGAGCATCGGTGATGTTCTTCATCACGGAGAAGTGCGGAAACAGGTTAAAACTCTGAAAGACCAGGCCGAAGTAAGAACAGACCTTCTTCAGCTCGGCGCCCTTCGGGTAATGTTTTGTTCCGTCCGGGTCAGCCCATGCAATCCGCTCATCCATATAGCGGATCTCGCCGGCGTCAATCTTCTCGAGCATCGTTGCGCATCGCAGCATCGTTGACTTTCCGGAACCGGATGGACCGATGATCGACAGGATCTCGCCCTCATCCACCTTGAGAGAGATATCCTTGATGACCTCAAGGCTGCCAAACGATTTCCGGATATGATTCATCTCCAGAAGTGACATAATGATCCCCCTTAAGTGTAATAATTCATCGATCTCTCGATGCGGTTCATGATAAATCCGACGATCGCGTTAAAGACATAGTAGAAAGCCGCTGCCGCGATAAATGGTACGAACGATGTTTCCTTGGCTGCGATCTGTTTGGCGATCGTGAACATTTCTGCGTAAGCCAGGGAGAAGGACAGCGAAGTATCCTTGATCAGGGTCATAACTTCATTCGTGACAGAAGGCAGAATGCGCTTGATGACCTGAGGCAGGATGATCCGCATGAAGGTGCCGGACTTCGAGTAGCCGAGAAGCCTTGCTGCTTCATACTGTCCCGGCGGCATCGATGCGATCCCCGACCGGTAGATCTCTGCAAAGTATGCGGCATAGTTCACGACGAAAGCAAGGATGATCGCTGTGAACCTCCAGTTCTTGCCGAGTTTTGCTCCTGCCAGGTAATACGGTCCGAAGTAGACTGCAAGCAGCTGCAGCATCAGCGGTGTTCCGCGCATGATGGAGATGTATACCCGGACGATCCCCTGCAGGATCTTGTTTTTGCTCATACGGCCGAAAGCCACGAAAAGTCCAAGTGGGAGTGAAAAAAGCAAGGTCAGGAAGAAGATCCCCATCGATCGCAGCATACCTTCTGCCAGCTGCTGCAGCATGACTGTAAAACTCATAATCCCTCCACACAGCAGCTGACGCAGAGGCGGCTTTCGCCTCCGCTCTGCGTCAGCTGTTAACTGTTCATCTCAGTACACCGGATTCCGGCGGATGTCCGTCACCTGTTTCCAGTGGTCATGCCCAGCCCGGATCTGCCGCTTCTGGTGGTCTCAGGCCTCCGTGGAAGCTTCCGTCTCAGCTTCTGCCGGTGCCTCGCCCAGGCTCTCACCAAGGCAGAGCATGGTCGGATCTACGCCATTGCCTGCATACTTCTGGGCGATCTCATCAAAGGTTCCGTTCTCGTAGAGAGTCTTCAGGTCTGCATTGATCTTGTCGCGAAGGACGGTGTTGCCCTTCTTGAAGCCGATCGCATACTGCTCTGCGTTCAGGTACTCATCGAGGATCTTGTAGCCTTCACGGCCATTGATCTGGTACTGAGCGACTCCGATGTCGATTGCAACAGCATCCAGAGAGCCCTGCATAAGTTCTGCGAAAGCAGTGTTGTAATCAGCAAACTGCTGAAGATCTGCAAATGTAGCAGCGAGGTCTGCCTGATCTCCTCCTTCGGAAAGAAGGTCGAGCGCTGCCGAATCGGCCTGCACGCCTACCGTCTTGCCAGCCAGATCTGCAAGAGTGTTGATCCCGGAATCTTCGCTCGTCGCGATGACCTGGGAATTGTTAACATACGGAACGGAGAACTCATAGTCTCCTTCTCTTCCGTTCATGGTGAATCCATTCCAGATGCAGTCAATGTTACCGGACTCAAGTTCCATATCCTTGCTGTCCCAGTCGATCGGAGTCTTGACCAGCTCCCAGCCTTCCAGATCGCAGACAGCCTGCGCAAGTTCAAGGTCAAAGCCGGTGTAGTCACCATTATCATCCATATAGCCGTAAGGCGGGTACTCCGCATCGAAACCGACTACAAACTTTCCTTCATTCGCAAGCCCGTCGCCCGCTTCTGCTTCCGTCTCCCCTGCAAAAACTGCCATGCCCATAACGGAAACTGCCATAGCCCCGCTGAGGACTGCCGCAAGAACCTTCTTATTCATCTTCATGATCTCCTCCTCCGCAATAACGCAAAACGCTTTATCACTTTACCATGCTAAAGTGCTAGTGTTGCAGAGATGTTATCATGAAGATAACCGGACTGTCAAGCCTAAACTATCCACCCGGATTCCCCATAAACTATTCTCTCGGATTTTCTATAAACTATCCTCCCGGATCTTCCCCGCGGATCACATTCCGGTCTCCGGCGAAGATTCCTGACTATTTCTGTCCTTTCCTTCGCCGGGCTCCGGGCGGAGACCCGGTCTCCGGCGAAGATTCCTGGCAGTTTCTGTCCTTTCCTTCGCC
>DLFD01000030.1:0-1339 GCA_002482005.1 Lachnospiraceae bacterium UBA7729
GAAACTTGTTGTTTTCTTCGCTGGCCTGGAACACGGCCATGATGGCCAGGCGAAGGAAAGCCTGGGAAATCTTGTTTTCCGTCGCCGGCCAGGACAGGACTGTGAATGTGTCATTGAAAGTGAGGCAGCTATGCCAGAGTCAGGAGGAAACCGGAGTCAGGAGAACCGAGAGTCAGGAGAACCCAGAGTCAGGAGAACCCAGAGTCAGGAGAAACTTCCATGAAGATCACTGCCGGAATTGGCTCCATCGATGACTATATCCCTTTCTGCGAGGCAGGGGCTGATGAGCTTTTTGCGGGCTATGTTCCATCCTGGTGGACAGAGGCAGCAGGGACAAACCATCCGCTGAACCGCCGTGAAGTTCTTTACTATAATGTCCAGCTGGGGTCTAGAAGCGAGCTGGAGATCCTTGCGGACATGGTCCGGGACTACGGCGTCCCGGTGACGATCACGCTGAATTCCCCTTTCTATGCTCCGGCGGACTTTCCGCTGATCGACAGGGTAATGGATGAGTGTCTGAGCCTGGGATTTCATTCTTTTATCATTGCGGACATCGCCCTTCTGCTTCACATCAAAAAGCGTGCAGATGCGGGCTGCTTCCGAAAATATACGGACGGCTTCCAGAAATATGCGGGCTGCTTCCGAAAATATGCAGACAGCCGGCAGGAAGGAGAGGGCGGGAAACTTCCGGGCATCACGGTCCATCTCTCCGGAGAGGCGGGCGAGATCAACCATGAACTGGCGGGCTTTGCGAGGCAGCTTGGTGTCTCCAGGATTATCTTCCAGCGCAAATGTACGCCGCACGAGATGTCTGAGATCCTCGGTATGTCATCCGGAGCCGACGGTATGGCGATGGACGGAGAAGCATTTCTGCTGAATGAGATGTGCCAGTTCTCGGGGGCCTATTGCAATACTTTTCACTGCGATGAACTGGCTCCGATGTGCCGGGTGCCATACCGGCTGAGCGGACTGGATACCGTGGGGATGGAAGCGGAGACCCAAAGCGGAACAGAATCAGAAGACGCAGGCGCTGGCAGAGATCCTTATCTTACAGGCCGGGGCGGCTGCGGGCTCTGTGCACTATGGAAAATCTGCAAAGCAGGTGTAAAATATCTGAAGATCGTATCACGCGGAAATTTTTCCGATCATACCGTCAGGGATATTCGTGCTGTGAAATCTGCTCTGAGGATCCTTGAGGGTGCTCCGGACGAGGAAACTTACATCCGCCGGATGAAGGAAAAACTGTTCCGCGGAGGATGCAGCGGAGACTGCTACTATTTCTAATAAGAATAAAGGAAGCCAGCAGGACGCAGGAGAGCAGGCATGGCATAAGAAGGAA
>DLFD01000030.1:1401-24132 GCA_002482005.1 Lachnospiraceae bacterium UBA7729
GACAGCAGGCATGGCATAAGAAGAAAGCCAGCAGGACGCAGGAAGAGAGCAGGATAAAGTGACAGGCAGCAAGGTTCAGGACAGATCGACATCAGTGGATATGACAAAGGGACCGATCGTGAGGGAGATTCTCATGTTCGCGATCCCGCTGATGCTGGGCAATGCATTTCAGATGCTTTACAACACGGTGGACTCGATCGTTGTCGGGAAGTTTGTAGGGACCGAGGCGCTGGCGGCGATCGGGTCGACGACCATGGTCACCAACATGGCGGTGTTCTTCTTCAACGGTTTTTCGATCGGAGCCAGTGTCGTGATCGGCCGGCTGTTCGGTGCAAGGAAGATCGAAAGACTCCATGATGCCGTGGAGACGACTATCTTTGCGACGCTCGTACTGTGTCTCTTATTCACACTGGCAGGGACCTTCGGGGAGGAATCCCTGCTCAGGCTCATGTCGACGCCGGCGGATGTCTTTGACGAGGCCAGTGAATATCTGAGGATCTACTTTCTTGGAGTGAGCGGGCTGCTGATCTACAACATGGGCAGCGGGATCCTGAGGGCGGTCGGTGATTCCACGAGACCGCTGTACTTCCTGATCATCACCAGTCTGCTGAACATCGTCCTCGACCTCACCTTTGTCCTGGCTTTCCATCAGGGAATCGCGGGAGTGGCATGGGCGACCATCATCTCGCAGTTCATCTCGGCGGTCCTGACCATGCTTCTTCTGACAAGGACACACGATATCTATCGGGTGATCTGGAAGGACCTGAAGCTGGATCCGGAGATCTTCCGTGAGATCCTGGTGATCGGACTCCCGGCAGGCATTCAGTCGGCGATCACCTCATTCTCCAATATCTTCGTGCAGGGCTACATCAACTATTTCGGCGCGGTCGTCATGGCCGGATGGGCTACTTACAACAAGATCAACCTCTTTGTCATGCTGCCGATGCAGACCATGGCGATGGCGGCGACCACATTTGTCAGCCAGAACGTCGGGGCAAGGAATCCGCAGAGGGCAAACCAGGGGACGTTGAGATCCATCCTGATCACTCTGCTCATCACAGGGAGCGTGATCACCACCGTGGAGATCTTCGCGGCGCCGGTGGTCCATTTCTTTACAGATGATCCTGCGGTCGTCGATTCGGGAGTGCTGTTTCTTCACGTCAACATGTATTTCCTGATGTTCAACTGCGTCAACCATGTCCTGGCAGGGTCGCTTCGCGGAAGAGGGGATTCGACCGGCCCCATGGCCATCATGCTTCTGTCCTTCGTCGCCCTCAGGCAGACCTACCTCTTCTTCATGACCCGGTTTTTCTGGAATACACCGGCAGCGGTCGGTTTCGGCTACCCGGTAGGCTGGATGGCATGCGCGGCGATCGAGGTCATATACTTCTTTGTCAGATGGTACAGGAGAGAGCAGACGTAAGGCCGGGAGGCTTCCGGTCTTAAATCAGCCTGCGGATGCAGTCCTTGTATCCGCACCTTCATGATACTGAGGCGTGCAGTGGCTAGCAGTACTTCGTATTGTATATGCTTTTTGTATATGCTTTCAGGTTGCAAAATCACCCGCATAAGAATACAATGTCCATATAAGTATGCAATAAGCATTAGCCGAAGCAGCTGAAGTAGGCTGATGCTTTTATTTCTGCCATGAATCGTCAGATACCGGGAGCATGCCGAAGGACCGGAAGGCAAGCAGGACGGGAGACGTTCTGGCAAGAGGAGGGAGAAGTTATGGTTAAAGAAGTCAATCCCATGCTTCATGTGAATGAAAGGGATTTTCCGACGAAGGACTATCATTGCCCGGACCCGGAGAAGAGAAGGCTCGTCACGAAGCTTGCCCAGCTGATCACGGATAATATCCCGAGAAAGCTTCCGGGCGGAATGAAAGAGAACCACATGGATTTCTGGATCATCGACCGTCTTCTGACGACCGATGAAGTGAAGTTCATGCTGAGCTTCGAGAAGCGCCGTGTCGGAAGGGATACCGCATGGCTTGCGAAGAAGAATCATATGACCGAGGAGCAGGCTCAGAAGATCATCGATCATCTGCTCTGGATCGGTATTCTTGAGCAGAATCGTCAGAATGCGGACCATCACAGGCAGTACTGCATCCCAAAGTGGGTCGTCGGATCCGGCGAATACATGGTCGAGCATGCAACCCTCTGCGATGATTACCCGGAAGTTGCCACCATGTTCAACCTGGCTCCGCAGGAGCCGGTCGCGCTGGCAGGCAAGCTGGTCCCTCCGGGAGGAGCCGGGATCGGAATGCATGTCATCCCGGTCGAGTCCGCCATCCATACCAACACCAGAAGGGTATCCGTCGAGGAACTGTCCCACTGGGTCGGAAAGTATGACAAGTTCTGCAAGATGGTCTGCGCCTGCAGAAAGGCTCAGAGGATCAGAGGAGAAGGCGTCGGCGATATCGAAGGCTACACCTGCATCGGCGTGGGTGACATCGCAGAATTCCTGGTAGAGACAGGAAAAGACGCAAAATACATCAGCAAGGAAGAGGTCATGGAGATCATCGAGCGCGCGGAGCGCAAGGGCTATGTCCACCAGATCACCAACCTGGACGGCGAGGACCGCATCGTCGGCATCTGCAACTGCTCTCCGGGATCCTGCTATGGTCTGAGAACTTCTCAGCTGTTCAACACGCCGAACATGTCCCGTTCCGCTTACCGCGCGCATGTCGATCCGTCCAAGTGTGTCGCCTGCGGAAAGTGCGTGGAGGTATGTCCGGCCGGAGCCGCGAAGCTTGGTCAGAAGCTCTGCCATAAGAATGGCAGGCCGTTTACTTATCCGATGCACGAGCTTCCGGATGATATGCCGTGGGGCGAGGATAAGTGGGACCGCGATTACCGCGACCATAATAAGCTCAATGTCTATGACACTGGTACCTCGCCGTGCAAGACTGCATGTCCTGCCCATCTGGCGATCCAGGGCTACATCAAGATGGCTTCCGAGGGAAGATACGAAGACGCTGTCCGCCTGATCCGTCAGGACAACCCGTTCCCGGCTGTCTGCGGTGAAGTCTGCAACAGACGCTGCGAGGACCGCTGCACCAGAGGCACCATCGACAGACCGCTTGCGATCGATGAGATCAAGAAGTTCCTTGCCCAGGTAGAGGTCAAGGATCCGGATAAGTTCCTCGAGCCTTCCGAGAACCAGGACGGCGAGCAGTGGACCAGATATCCGATCGCTGTCATCGGTGCAGGCCCGGCAGGCCTTTCCGCTGCATGGTACCTGAGAAAAGAAGGATATCCGGTCACTGTCTTCGAGAAGGAAGAGCGTCCGGGCGGAATGCTCCTGAACGGCATTCCGAACTTTGTCCTCGAGAAGAGAAACCTGGAGGCAGAGATTTCCCTTGTCGAGAAGATGGGAGCAGAGATCCGCTGCGGCGTCGAAGTGGGCAAGGATGTCACCCTCGACGAACTCAGAAAACAGGGATACAAAGCATTTTACATCGCGATCGGCCTTCAGGGCGGACGCAAGGCAGGCGTTCCGGGCGAGGACGCGGTCGGCGTAGAGTCCGGCGTCGGATTCCTGAAGAGGATGAACCTTGCCACGACCGGCGAGAAAGAAAGAGCCGCCAGGGCAGCGGGCAGGGATATCCATGACGAGATCCGCATGGACGGCGATATCGTAGTCGTCGGCGGCGGCAATGTCGCGATCGATGTTGCAAGGACCGCATGGAGAGCAACCGACGGACATGTCACCATGCTCTGCCTGGAGCAGAGAGATGAGATGCCTGCGTCAAAGGATGAGGTTGCCCTTGCGGAGAGCGAGACCATCGAAGTGAAGAACGGATGGGGTCCGAAGGAAGTAAAGAAGAATCCGGACGGGACCGTGAGGTCCATCGTCTTCAGGAAGTGCCTGCATGTCAAGGATGAGACCGGAAGGTTCAATCCTGAGTATGATGAGGAAGACACGATCGAGATCCCCTGCAGCCATGTGCTGATGGCGATCGGCCAGGCGGCTGAGTGGGGCGACATGCTGAAGGGAAGCAAAGTCGAGCTTCGCAGAAATGGCACAGCGGTCGCCAATCCTGTCACCCTGCAGACCGCTGAGCCGGACATCTTCGTCGGAGGCGACATCAACCACGGCGCAAGGTTCGCGATCGACGCGATCGCAGACGGCAAGGAAGGCATGGTCTCCATCAACCGTTTCGTCCATCCGGGTCAGAGCCTGACCATCGGACGTGACCTCCGCAAGTTCGTCGAGCTCGACAGAGACGACATCAAGGTCGAGGGCTATGACAGCGCTGAGCGCCAGATCCCGGGCATGAAGAAGACTGACGATCCGAAGACCTTCGAAGAGCTTCGCATGCCGCTGACCGAAGAGCAGGTCAGGATCGAGGCTAAGAGATGCCTCGGCTGCGGTGCGTCCGTTGTCGATCTGAACAAGTGTATTGGCTGCGGCCTCTGCACCACCAGATGCAACTTCGATGCCATCCACCTGTCCAGAGACATCCCGCAGGCATCCGAGATGCATACGGCAGAAGAGATGATGGACTGCGTCAAGAAGTACCTTCCGAAGCGCACCGTCCGCATCGCAAAGTATAAGATGACCAAGAAGCACGAATACCCGACCGAGCAGTATCCGGGACAGTATCCGGCGGAGCATGTATAATAACCCGTATCCAAAGCGCTCCTGGCAGAACATATGTGTCCTGCCAGGAGCATTTTTATGTGAAAAACATCCGTCAGATAGACAAACGAAATCCTCTGTGTATGGTTGAAAAACGATTCAGGATGTTTTATCATGTTTTTTAATTGGTTCAGAAACTTCTTCGAGGGAGGCGTTTTTTATGACTTTATTTGGAGGCGTGATAAGCGTCAAGAGCATTACGTTCCTTGTAATGTGCATCTTCACGATCATCGTCGGAGGCTATCTGATCGGCAGAGTCACGGTCAGCGGGGTATCCCTGGGAACGGCCGGTGTCTTTATTGCATCGATCATCTTCGGTATCCTGAACCCGACCCTGAATGACAATCTGGTCATCGACGGGATCGACCTGAGCATGGACGCTCTGAAGATCTTTGAGACGACAGGTCTCTGCCTGTTCGTATGTTCGGTAGGACTGATCGCCGGTCCCACATTTTTCTCAAACCTGAAAAAGAACTTCAAGTCTTATATCTTCCTCGGAATCGTCATTATTCTGAGCGGCGGACTTGTCACGATTGTCTGCTACTTTATCGGAAAGGGCGGAGAGGCTGACAGCCAGCAGTATGTAGCTCTGCTGACCGGACTTCTTTCAGGGGCTCTTACTTCGACCCCGGCTTTCTCTGCATCGAAAGCGACCGTCGCTCCGGAATATGCGGATGCCGTCACGGTCGGGTACGGGATCTCCTATATCTTCGGCGTTATCGGTGTCGTCATGTTCGTTCAGCTGATGCCGAAGCTCCTCCATGCGAATGTTGAGGAGGAGGTCAGGAAGATCACAGATGTCTCTTCCGGCGAGAGAAAGGTCGACGGGAGCAGGTACTTCAGCATCGATCCGTTCGGGATCGGACCGTTCGCCTTCGTCATCATCACAGGGATCATTCTCGGAGCGGTCAAGATCCCGCTGTCTTCCAAAGGACTGTCGGGAACTACATTCTCCCTTACCACGACCGGCGGCGTTCTGATCGCAGGTCTGATCTGGGGACAACTTCGGACATCTTGGCCCGATCTCCCTGCAGGTTAAGAAGGATGTTCTGAAGACATTCCAGGAGTTCGGACTGATCCTCTTCCTGATCGGAGCAGGTGTTTCGGGAGGAGCCAAGTTCCTTCAGTACTTCAAACCGATCTACTTCGTATACGGGATCTTCATGACGATGGTCCCGATGATCATCGGTTTCATCGTTGCCACAAAGGTTGTCAGGCTGCAGCTGATGAATGCACTCGGATGCATCACGGGCGGCATGACTTCCACACCGGCGCTTGGCACCCTGATCAAAGTCGCAGGCTCCGAAGTCGTTGCATCCGCATACGCGGCAACCTACCCGATCGCCCTGATCTCGGTCGTCCTCGTGTGCCAGTTCCTGATCCTGCTGCTTCACTGAGACTGCAGGTTTCCGCATTGCCTGTTCAGTATGGTCCGCCCGTCCGCGCACGTCCGCGGGCGGGCTTTTATGTAAGGGCGACGAGCCACAAAGCGCCGCCCTGCTTGCACAGCAAGGATGACCTTTGAGAGGGAGTAATAACGTGACAAAAAGCATGACAGAGGGCAATTCCCTCAAACTGATCCTGCAGTTCATGTTTCCGCTGCTGATCGGCAATATCTTCCAGCAGACTTACAATATGGTGGATTCTGCTATCGTGGGAAGGACGCTTGGAGCAGATGCGCTTGCTGCTGTTGGCGCTTCGAGCTCGGTCCAGTTTCTGATCCTGGGCTTCTGCATCGGGATTTGTGCAGGTTTTGCGATCCCGATCGCCCAGCAGTTCGGAGCCGGGAATTTTGGCCTGATGCGGAGATACATCTTCCATACGGCGGTCCTCGCGGTGGTATTCTGCGCTATGATCACGATCATCTGCAGCATTCTCACAGGACAGATCCTTCATCTGATGCAGACTCCGGACGACATCTTTGAAGGCGCATGGCAGTATCTGCTGGTGATCTTCCTCGGAATTCCTTTCACGATGCTTTACAATTACTGCTCCAGCATCCTCAGGGCAGTAGGAGACAGCAAGACACCGTTCTACTTCCTGGCATTTTCCTCAGCACTGAACATCGGACTGGATTTTTTCTGTATCCTGGTCCTGGGCTGGGGCGTCGCTGGCGCCGCGATCGCAACGATCTTCTCTCAGGGGCTTTCCGGGATCCTCTGCCTGATCGTGATCATCCGGAAGTTCCCGATCCTCCATCTGGAGAAGGAGGACAGAAGTCCGGACAAGAATCTTTTTGCAAGTTCCATCATCATGGGAGTCCCCATGGGACTGCAGTTCTCGATCACTGCGATCGGCAGCATGGTGATGCAGAGCGCCAACAATTCGCTTGGCTCTGTCTATGTCTCAGGGTTCACTGCAGGCATGAAGATCAAGCAGTTTGCGCTGAGTCCTTTTGATGCACTTGGCAATGCGGTCTCTACCTTCGCAAGTCAGAACTTCGGAGCAGGCAGGATGGACCGTGTGAGAAAGGGAATCCGTCAGGGGATCACTGCCGGTCTGATATACGGTTTTTCAGCCGGACTGCTGATGATCCTATTCGGGCGAACGTTCTCGGCGCTCTTTGTCTCGTCAGAGTACGCAGAAGTACTGGATGCAGCGGGCAGATATGTCCGCTGCCTGGGATATTTCCTCTTCCTGCTTGGTATCCTGAATATCTGCAGGCCGACGCTTCAGGGACTTGGATATTCCGGAAGAGCAACGGTCTCGGGCGCCTGTGAGATGGCAGCGAGGAGCCTTGTAAGCTTTATGTTTGTACCGGCAGCAGGATATACCGCGATCTGTTTTGCAGATCAGACTGCCTGGGCATCCGCGACTGTTTACAGCGTACTGATGCTGAGACATTGCCTGAAACTATGCGATGAGAAGGTCATACACGCCTGAAGAAGAACTGACTGCCGGATAATGTCTCCGTTTCTGGACTGCCTGTTTCCTGCAGCTTTGACGGCCGCAGTTCTGGCTGGAACATTCCTGAGCCTGATTGCGATTCGGGCTGTGACATGCTATAGTATGATATATCTGATTGATTATATCAAGGAAAGGAAGGTATACAGGATCATGGGAAAGAATCCATATGCAGGGACCAAGACGGAGAAGAATCTTCTCGAGGCTTTTGCAGGCGAGTCACAGGCCAGAAACAAGTATACATACTTTGCTTCTGTGGCTAAGAAAGCTGGATATGAGCAGATCGCTGCTCTGTTCCTGAAGACAGCAGATAACGAGAAAGAGCATGCAAAGCTCTGGTTCAAGCGCCTCGGAATGCTCGGGACCGTCGAGGAGAACCTGGCGGACGCAGCAGCAGGCGAGAACTATGAGTGGACCGATATGTACGCCCGTATGGCAAAGGAAGCCGATGAGGAAGGATTCCACGACCTTGCGGAGCAGTTCAGAGGCGTAGCAGCCATCGAGAAGACTCATGAGGAGCGCTATCGCGCACTTCTTCATAATGTAGAGGAGAAGGAAGTCTTTGAGAAGAGCGGAGTCAAGGTATGGGAGTGCAGGAACTGCGGTCATGTCGTAGTCGGCACCAAGGCTCCGGATGTATGTCCGGTATGCTTCCATCCGCAGGCTTACTTCGAAGTGAAGGCTGAGAACTACTGATATGAAGCAAGAGGACAGGTACCTGTTCTGATAGAAAGACCCGCCCGCGGGATGACATTCTGATGAATGCCGTCCCGCGGGTGTTTTTTTAATCGTTCTGTTCCTGTTTCGCCAGGTATTCCTTGATCGCAGCGAAGCTTTCCGGACTCAGGTCATGCTCGATCCGGCAGGCGTCGTCAACGGCGGTCTTCCGGTCCACACCGAGAGAGACAAGCCACTTTGAGAAGAACTTATGGCGCTCATAGATGGTGCTGGCGATCTTCATGCCTTCGTCAGTCAGGTAGATATATCCTTCCGGAGTTACGGTGATCATGCCGTTCTCACGGAGATTCTTCATGGCGATGCTGATACTTGATTTCTTGAAACCAAGCTCATTCGCGACGTCAACAGATCGCACGACAGGTTTCTGTTCGCTGAGCATCAGGATCGCTTCCAGATAGTTCTGCGCAGATTCTGTTGTATGGAATGGACGAGAAGAGTGTGATGCTGTCTCACTCATGATAAGCTCCTTTCTGGACATTAGGTTCTACTAACAAATGTTAGCACAATGGGGGATTTTTGTCAATCGAATGCACAGAATTTAATTGCGCAAAATGCAAAAGGCGAAAAAAAGAGGAAAGGCGTTCAGCCTTTCCTTTCCTCTTCAATGACAGTGCCTGATATCGAGATCCCGGTTACGGTCTGGTTCATCAGAAGACCGCATTGCCGGAGGCCTGCCCGCATAATGTTGGACCACTCGCTGCTTGTGAGCTCCATGGTCGTATGGTCGCTCAGCGTGATGGTACAGAAGAAGTTGTCTCCTTTTTTCTGAGATAGTTTCCTTTCCGGGATCCTGTAGAGGTTCTTCCGGCTGATGACTCCGATCTCCTCCAGGAGATTGACCATCCGGTAGACAGTTGCGAAGCCGACGGAAGGGTCCTTCTGCTTTGCGGAGGCATAGATCTCTTTGCTGGAAGTGCAGGAGCCCTCCAGGATCACATCGAGGATCAGTTTCCGCTGTTTTGTGATCCGGAAACCGCTGTCTCTCAGTTTTTCAAGGATCGCGTGTTTTTCAAGTGAGTGGTATTCGCCTTCATTGCCTTGGCCTTTTCTGAGTGTCATGATATCAAACCTGCCTGTACTTTTGTGGGGTCGGACCGAAGAGAAAGGTTATTTGTTCTTCCAGCGCAGCAACCAGCCGTGAATGAGATGGTAAAGCTTATAGCCTCCATAGATCACAAAATAGCCTCCCATCATGATCACAAACATGATCAGCATTCCGCGTGAATCTCCCATGGTAGTTCCTCCTGATATATGGAAAAGAGGTGAGCGCCCTCCGTAAGCACTTCAGTTCAGTAAGGTTTCAGGCATATGCAGTGCCAGGCGCCGGAAGCTTCAGGCATATGCAGTGCCAGGCGCCGGAAGTTTCAGGCATATGCAGTGCCAGGCGCCGGAAGTTTCAGTGCCTGGCACGGGAATGCTCTCAGGATGCCTCGGCTACAGAACGCTTGCTGTAGGTCTTCGTGTTTTTATATGGATCCGGGCGGAACAGCAGATAGAGCATGACGATCAGCAGAACAAGCGCAACTGCTGTTCCCACGCCGAAGCCGGCTGTTCTTGCTATCCAGAGCTGATAGACGATCAGCGATACTACATAGGCGAATGCGTTCTGATACAGGATCGAGAACCAGAACCACTTTCTGTCGTTCATCTCCTCAGCCATGGTTCCGATCGCGGCAAGGCACGGGGAATCAAGCAGGTTGAAGAGCAGGAAGGAGAAGGCTGCAGCTGCAGTCGGGAACCAGGATGAAATCGCCTGTCCGACAACAACGGTATCTTCGGTAGCATCGCCTGCTACATTCGCAAGAACGCCCATGGTGGAGACGATCGCTTCCTTTGCGGTAAAACCGGTGATGGAAGCAGCGACCGGCTGCCACTGTCCGAAGCCAAGCGGGCGGAAGATCACTGCGATCGCGCCGCCGACGATGGCAAGGATGGAGGAATTGGAGTCTTCCACAAGACCGAAGTGTCCGCCTTCGACTCCGAAGCTTGCAAGGAACCACATGACGATGGTTGCGATGAACAGAATCGTTCCGGCCTTCTTCAGGAAAGCTTTCAGTCTTTCCCAGACATGCATCAGAACGGTCTTAGGCTGCGGGATGTGGTACTGCGGCAGTTCCATGACAAAGGGAGCCGGCTTGCCGGAGAAGGGTCTTGTCTTCTTCAGCATGATTGCGGATACCAGAACCGCTGCGATCCCGATGAAGTACATGAGCGGAGCCATCCATGCGCCTGCGGTGTAGTTGCCGGTGATGGTATAGCTGGTGATGATGCCGCCCATGAGGGAGATGACCGGAAGCTTCGCTCCGCACGGAATGAAGGTTGCGGTCATGATGGTAAGTCTTCTGTCATTGTCCTGCTCGATGGTCTTGCTGGCCATGATGCCAGGGACGCCGCAGCCTGAAGAGATCAGGAGCGGGATGAAGCTCTTTCCGGAAAGTCCGAAGTGGCGGAATACTCTGTCCATGACGAATGCGATACGCACCATGTATCCGCAGTCCTCAAGGATGGAGAGGAACAGGAACAGGAATGCCATCTGCGGTGTGAAACCGAGGACAGCGCCCAGCCCGCCGATCACGCCGTCGCTGATCACGCCGATCACAGCCGGATTCGCGCCGGCGGCGGTAAGACCATTCGTGACAGCTTCCTGCAGCCACGGGGTAGCTACATCGTTGACCCAGCCGGTAAGGAAGCCGCCGATCCCGTAGATGGACAGATAGTAGACCAGGAACATGATCCCCACAAAAATCGGGATTCCAAGAACACGGTTTGTGACGACCTGGTCGATCTTATCGGACGTGGTCATCTTTGCGCCGGTCTTCTTCACGGCTGCCTTCACAGCTTTCTGGATAAATGTGTAACGCTCATCTGTGACTATGGATTCGATGTCGCTGTCATACTTCTTCTCAAGCGCCTCGCGCTCGGAAGCGATGACTTTCATCTGATCGCTGTCAAGGTTCAGCTGGGCGACGATCTTCGAGTCATTCTCGAGCATCTTGACGGCGTACCATCTGCGCTCGGGATCCGGGATGGAGGCTGGAAGGATCATCTTCACATTCGCGATCGCTTTCTCCATGTCTTTGGAGAAGATCTCCTGCGGAAGAGAGTGTACCGGTTCCATACCGACGGTGACTGCTTTTCTGACAAGTGCATCGAGGCCTTTCTCATGAAGGGCGGAAGTCGTGACGACATCGCATCCGAGGATCATGCCGAGACGTTCGGTATCGACGCGGATCCCGCGCTTTTCCATCAGGTCTGCCATGTTCAGTGCGATGACGACCGGAACGCCGGTCTCGATCAGCTGTGTTGTCAGGTAAAGGTTTCTTTCAATATTGGTAGCATCAACAAGGTCGATGATGACATCCGGGTTTTCCTTCAGGATGTAGTCGCGGCTGACGACTTCCTCAAGGGTGTATGGGGAAAGAGAGTAGATGCCGGGAAGGTCGGTGACGATACTGTCGCCGTTCTTATACTTCCCTTTCAGTTTTCCTTCCTTTTTTTCAACAGTTACTCCGGGCCAGTTCCCTACGTACTGGTTGGAGCCCGTAAGTGCGTTGAACATCGTAGTCTTTCCGCAGTTCGGGTTCCCGGCAAGCGCAAACTTGAGTGCCATTCCCATTTCCTCCCTAGGTATTCATTCCTGACGCTGCAGAGCGATCCTGAAGTATGATGGACCTTCCGGATGTATGGAAAATCGATCATATATTTGAACACTCTACAATATGTTTTGATATACTAACCTATATCCCTTAAAAAAAGTCACTCCACTTTGATGATCTCAGCGTCATCTTTGCGGACCGACAGTTCATAACCGCGGATCGTAAGTTCGACCGGATCTCCGAGAGGCGCTACCTTTCTGACAAAGATCTCAGTGCCTTTCGTGATGCCCATGTCCATGATCCTTCTCTTGACGGCTCCGTCGCCCTCGATCTTCAGGACGCTGACCGTCTCTCCTACAGGGACTTCTTTCAGTGATCGCATGCTTCACTCCTCCTTTTCAGCATTGATCGGTTTATAGATACTTCCTTCTTTCACACTCCATGAAAAGCATGCAGGAGTGCGGCACCGTTTTTCAGCAATATTCGACCAGAATGTGGCTGGCGGTACCTCGGTTGATGGCAATCCGACTGTCCTTGACCTGAAGGATAAGACTACCGGCAAGTTCACTGATAACAGAAACTTTGTCACCGACGATAAAGCCAAGCTCCGTAAGGTGCTGGCGAAGATCATCCTGACCATTGATCTTCCTGATCACAACCGTATCTCCGGCTGCTGAAAGTGCAAGCGGCATCATGATTCCTCCTCGAAAAATCAGTCTTCAGATATTCACGATAGCATCAGCAGATCAGAATTAGGACTTTCTGACCACGATTAGATTATTAAAATAACAGTTTTATGTCAATATCTTACTGATAAAATATTCTCAATAATCGGATTTTAATGAGAAACATTGCTGCTGCCGGAAGAAGGGAAGGAAGCGGAATCTCTTCCGGATCTTTGCGGCGCTGCTCAGCCTCGGTGAAAGAGGCCTTTCTTCACAAAGGGTGCAGTCGATACGGACTCGCATGTGTATCCGGTCTCATTGATCGCAGCGATGAGCCTGCTGCTGTCAATCTCGCCGTCGATACGGAACTGTGCGCTCTTTTTTGCGTGAGATGCGCTTACTGACTTTGCATTCGGATAGACTTTCCGGATCGTGTCGCAGATATGTGCCTCACACATACCGCAGCGCATTCCGGTGACTTTCATGGTAACCTGGTTCATAAAACTCCTCCTTCTGAATCTGTGCGTCAGAGCGTGTGACAAAAGGGGCTTTTGGCACACGTCATTGTAATAAAAGACTTACATCACTTAGATAAGTCTTACGATGAGACAAGACTAATACAGGGAAGACGAGACTGTCAATGTATCCAATAAGATATCCAATAAGAACCGGAGAAAAGGACAGACTTTGTCTGTTTTGACACTATGATTGAGAAGAGCGGTATGATATACTTCTGTTAGCAATAACTAACGAATAATACCTGATATGAGACCGGACGGCAAAGCTTTGAGGCCTGTGCCGGAAACAGATGCAGACAGCTCCCTTTATGAAGGCAGAGAGGTGACGGATATGGGGATCCTTGTAGACATCATTCTTATCGCGGCGATCGGGGGGTATGCATTCTACCTGATCCATAAGATCGTCAGCAGCATGAAAGCCGGCAAAGGCAATCCATACGGCTGCGGCGACTGCCATAAGTGCAGCAGCGGCTGCGGATGCGGCTGCACGCGTGAGCAGAATACGAGGCAAAGTTCGGCCAGGTGAGCGGCAGCACACAATGGGCAGAACGGGGGCGTCTTCCTTCGGGGAGACGCCCTTTGCTTTACAGATAACAGCGCTTGATTGCACTGATATGTATGACGCAAGTGCCAAAAGTCATTGGCCGTGTGCGCTTGCGCACATAAGGCCATATGACTTATTGGCACGCCTAACACTGAGCGCGTAGGAATTTGCGTATGCAAATTCCGAGAGTGCGAAGTGTTAAGGATTGCGGGAGTTGCGAAGCTTCTCGTGCGCGGTGCGCGAGACGCTTGCGTCCGCGGTGCGCGCGCGATTCAGCAACGAAGCAATCCGTGCGTCAAAGCGTGTGCCAAAAGGGACTTTTGTCACACGCATCATATGTATGGTATAATTCATAGAAATCATAAAAATTATCGAAAAATAACGGTCGATCAGGAATAGTAAGGATGTGCACATCAGAAGTGTGCAGAAGGAGGGCAGGCAGATGAATGGTGCGGAAGCTATGGTCAGATGTCTTCTTGAGGAAGGCGTCACGACGATCTTCGGGATTCCCGGAGTCGCGATCGCTCCTTTTTATGAGGCACTGTATCAGAACCAGGATAAGATCCGCCACGTCCTCGTAAGGCAGGAACAGGCAGCCGGGCATGCTGCCAGCGGATTCGCCAGGATCTCCGGGAGACCCGGCGTCTGCGTCACGTCCTCCGGCCCAGGCGCCACCAATCTGATCACGGCGCTGGCGACCGCCTATGCGGACAGCATCCCCATGGTGGCGATCACCGGTCAGGTGGCATCGACACTGCTTGGACGGGATGTCTTCCAGGAAGCAGACATGAGAGGAGCCACGGAATCATTTGTCAAGTACAGCTACCTTGTCAAAAATGTGAATGACATTCCCCGCATCTTCCGCGAGGCTTTCTATATCGCAGACACAGGGCGCAAGGGACCGGTCCTCATCGATATCCCGTGCGATATCCAGAAGATGAGCCTGAAGAGGGACCTTGTCTATCCGGATGAGGTGGACATCAGGGGGTACAAGCCGAACACGAAGGGAAACCGGCAGCAGATGGAGAAGGTCATCGCTGCGATCAATAAGGCTGAGAAGCCTCTCATCTGTGTCGGCGGAGGTGTTCTGCTCGGACAGGCGCAGGCGGAGGTCAGGGGATTCTGCGAGAAATTCCGGATCCCGCTTGTCAGCACCATGATGGGGATCGGAGTCATGCCAAAGAAGCATCCGCTGAACTTCGGGATGCTGGGCAATAACGGCAAGCCTTACGCCAACACGGCGGTCTCGAACTCGGACCTTCTTATTATAGTAGGAGCGAGGGTCGCTGACCGGGCGGTGCCGAAGCCTGACGAACTGGAAAGGAAGGTCAGCATCATCCATATCGATATCGATTCAGCAGAGATCGGAAAGAACCTCGGACCGACTCTTCCTCTTGTAGGAGATGCAAAGGAGATCTTTGCAAATCTGCAGAACGCGGACATCAGGGTGGATACTTCGGCCTGGCTGGCAGAGCTGGAAGAGTTCAAGAAGAATACGGTCGATCACCGGGTGTTCAGCGACAGACTTGTCAATCCGAAGTATTTCGTAAGGACGCTGTCGGAGAAGATGGACGAGGATGGGATCTATGTCGCAGATGTCGGACAGAATCAGCTCTGGTCTGCGGACAACTATGTCATGAAAGAGGGCAGATTCCTGACCACAGGAGGCATGGGGACCATGGGCTATTCGATCCCTGCATCGATCGGAGCAAGGTTCGCGGCGCCGGAGCGTCAGATCGTCACGGTATGCGGGGATGGCGCATTTCAGATGTCCATGTATGAACTGGGGACGATCGCCGTCTGCCGGCTGATGATGAAGATCATCGTCGTAAAGAACCGGTATCTGGGGCTGGTGAGGGAGCACCAGGAGAAGGTCTATGACGGGCACTATTTCGGAACCCAGCTCGAGGATTATCCGAAGTACAGGGAGCTTGCGGCGGCTTATGACATGAGTTTCTTCGAGGCATGGAACAACGAGGAACTGCCGGAGGCACTCGACGCCTTCCTGGCATCGGACCATGCATCGCTCATGGTCGTCAATGTCGACAGCGCGAACAATACCAAGTGAGGAGGCGGATGAGACATGAAAGGGATCTTTTCGGTTCTTGTTGAAAACAAAGATGGCGTCCTGTCCGCCGTATCGGGACTTTTCGCGCGCAGGGGATACAACATCGACAGTCTGGCCGTGGGAGAGACGGACAAGCACGATGTCTCCAGCATGACCATCGTATCGACAGGAGACGAACGGACGATCGACCAGATCGAGAAACAGCTGAACAAAAAACCGGATATCATCAAGGTAAGGCGGCTGGAGGAGGCAAAGGTTGTCGCACTCGAGATGATGCTGATCAAGGTGTCCTACTCGACGACCAACCGGGCGCCGCTGATCGAACTCTGCAGCGTCATGGGAGCGAAGATCATGCACGTCTCACCGAAGTACATGATCATCGAACTCGAGAAAGATCCTGAATCGCTCGATGAATTCGTCATGCTGTGCAAGCCGTTCGGAATCCTGGAGCTGCAGAGGACCGGAACCATAGCGATGGCGAAGAAGTGAAACAGCATTCGGAAATCTGCCGGTATTCTTCAGAAAACCTTCACTTTTCCAGAAGCTATACATGATAGTATGGCCTTATCGATCAGGTGATGATGCAGCGGAGCACAGCACTTCCGGATGATGCACGCTGTATGATGGGCTTTACAGAAGGAAAGGAGAACAGGAATGCTGAATAAGAGAATTGCAGCGGCAGCGATGGCACTTGGACTTACCTGTGCTGCTTTCGGGACGATCCCGGCAGCGGCGGATGAGACCTCCGACGACAGGCAGATCAATGTATCGGCTTCAGGGAAGGTCATGGAAGTTCCGGACATGGCCCGGATCGCTTTCAGCATCGTGACTGATGGAGAGGAAGCGGCGGACGCCCAGACGGAGAATACAGAGACTGTCCGCAAAGTCAGGGATGCACTGATGGCTCTCGGAGTTGAGGAGGGGAGCATCCAGACTTCCGATTACTATATCAATCCCCGGTATGACTACGACAGTGATCCTGCAAAGCTTGTGGGCTACCAGGTCGGGACGACCCTGACCGTGTCTGACCAGAAGATCGAGGATGCCGGAAAGATCCTCACGTCGGCAGTAGGTGCCGGAGCCAACGAAGTCGAAGGTATCACTTATACATGCAGTACCTATGACGAGAAATATCAGGAAGCGCTTGCGAGGGCAGTAGCGGCGGCAAAGACGAAAGCAGAGACCCTTGCGGATGCAGCCGGCGAGAAGCTCGGAAGGGTGATCACGATCACCGAAGGCTGGCAGGACACTTCCGCACGATATCAGGAGTCCGATGCATCCGGCAAGATGCTGATGGAGTCTGCTGCCATGGAAGACACCGCATCCGCTCCGGATGTGAATGTGGATCCGGGGAGCCTTGAGATCCAGGCTAACGTGACAGTGACATACGAGATAGACGACTAAGCGGGTCCGCGAAACGATCCAGGAAGATCTTAACGGGACATGTCCCCGATATGACTGTCGAGGAATGCAAACAGGGTTTCGTAGTATTTCTTCAGGATGTCGCCCTCGGCGTTGTAGATCTCGTGCCTGGCATCCGGGAAGCGGACGAGCTTTGCATCCTTTGCGACTGAGCAGAGGTGTTCTTCAGCGTCATTACGGACGTAGGTATCTCTGCCGGCCTGGCAGACCAGGATCGGCATGGCGAGGTCCGGTTCTTTTTTGTCAAGGCCGAGGGTTGCCCTCAGGGAAGCGCGTGCCCAGCGGCAGCTTGCCCCATTCGTGGTGTAGCGGTTATTGTTTTTCGGATCGACGCGCATCTCGAAGCTGTAGTCGTAGCGCGCCTGACAGGAAGCGCCGCTTCCAGCCATATCAGAGATGCCGGTGAAGTCGCCCTGCCCGGGGACGAACCTGTCGTTCCAGCCGAGAAGCCTGGTGCCGAGTGCGATCAGTTTCATCTTCCAGAGGGGAATGGTCCCGAAATTGATCTTCAGCATCGGGGAGGTCAGGACCGCAGCCGTGAAGACATCCGGATATTTCTCAAGGAACATGGTCCCGATACATCCACCCATCGAGTGGGCATATAGGAAGAGGGGAAGGCGGCTGCCGGAGCCTTCAGAAGCATTCCGGGCTTCCGGGAGAACGATCCTGTCAAGGAAACACTTTACGTCTTCCACGTACTCATCGAAATCCGTGATGTCTACCATGCTCAGGTCTTTGACAGAGCGGCAGGAGAGCCCGTGGCCTCTGTGTTCCATGAAGTAGACGGAGTAGCCGTGTTCGAAGAAGTTGTAGACAACTTCGTGGAACTTTCCGAAGAAACCGCAGAAGCCGTGAAGCATCACGATGATTCCCTTTGCGGAAGGATTGACCGCCCGGTAGAACTGGATGCCGCCTCCGTCATATCCGGGGAACTGTCCTCCCTCCACGTGGCTGTCAAGCCAGGGACGGACGACGCTGTCCATGAAAGGTCTGAATTTTTCTGCTTCAAAGGGAACCATTGATGTCTACCTCGTTTCTTTTCTGATATTTCATGAATATGTTCTTTGCGCACGATCTGTTTCATAGTCTGCAGCCGGGGCTTCGTGTCTGCGGACCATTCCGGAATCTGTTCCGGAGTTCCGGAGGATACCTGCTGTCCCTCTGATCATTCCGGAGTCCGTCTAGCCTGAGATCACCTGTCTTAAAGGCTCAGAGAATCCTGCCTTTGAACAGGGTCCCGACCGGCTTTCCGTGCACGATGTCGTAGAGATTCTCCGGTTTCTTGCCGTTCGTAACGATGGTATCGATGCCATTGGCGGAAGCCAGAGCCGCCGCCTGCAGCTTGGTCTTCATGCCGCCGGTCCCTCTTCTGGACCCGGCCCCGCCTGCCAGCTCCTGGACCTTGTCATCGATCACGTCGATGCGGGAGATCAGCTCTGCATCCGGATAGAGCCGCGGGTCTCTGTTATAGAAGCCGTCGATATCCGAGAAGATGACAAGCTTCTTCGCTCTGACCAGGATGGAAACAACAGCGGAAAGCATGTCATTGTCTCCGAAGAGCCGGTCCTTGGACTCGATCTCCGTGTAGCTGACAGAGTCATTTTCATTCACGATCGGGATGATCCCGAGCTCGAGAAGGGTGTTGAAAGTGTTAGTCAGATTCTCCTTCTTCTCTTCCTGCTCGATATCGGAGGCATTGAGCAGGATCTGGCCGATCGTCTTGTCATAGTCGCCGAAGAACTTGTCATATAGGAACATGTTGCGGCACTGGCCGACTGCAGCGGCTGCCTGCTTCAGCGGCATGGAGGACGGCTTCTGCCCGAGGCCGAGCTTGCTGACCCCGGTCGCGATCGCTCCGGAGGAGACGAGGACGACCTGATATCCCTGGTTCTGGATGTCGGAGCATACAAGGGCGAGATGGTCATAGGCTCTCAGGTCCGGCTGGCCGAGATCGTTGGTCAGGGTCGAAGTCCCGACTTTCACGACGATTCTGTTCTGTACGAGATTCATGAAGATACCTCTGTTTTTCCTGATGAAATGATATGATGATGCGTGTGCCAAAAGTCCCTTTTGTCACACGCTTTGACGCACGGATTGCTTCGTTGCTGAATCGCGCGCGCACCGCGGACGCAAGCGTCTCGCGCACCGCGCACGAGAAGCTTCGCAACTCCCGCAATCCTTAACACTTCGCACTCTCGGAATTTGCATACGCAAATTCCTACGTGCTCAGTGTTAGGCGTGCCAATAAGTCATATGGCCTTATGTGCGCAAGCGCACACGGCCAATGACTTTTGGCACTTGCGTCATATGATACGGACGTTCCGCAGACTGCGGGTATCAAAGAATGCCTATCCTGTTTAGTTTACATCGAACGAAGGCGGGTGGCAACAAGCAGACTCCCGGCATCGGCAACAAACAGACTCCCGGCATCGGCAACAAACAGGCTCCTGGCATCGGCAACAAACAGACTCCCGGCATCGGAAAGATCCGGCGGAAGGGAGACCTTCCGGAAATATGACCAGGGAGCTGTTTTCTGTAGCTTCCGGGACATGCCTGTGATATTCTGTGAGGTATGGGATCCTGGCAGTTTATGAACAAGTGAGGGCATTCTTATGATCTATCCGTCTTTTCTGAATAAAGGTGATACCATCGGGATCTGTGCGCCGTCCGCCGGAGTCGGGAGAAAACCTGAGAGCTTTGACCTTTCTCTGCAGGTCCTCAGGGAACAGGGATATCAGGTGCAGGAGACGAAGTCCGTGCGGCTTGACTCGGACAGGGGAGGCACCGCACGGGAAAGAGGTCAGGAGCTGAATTCTCTGTTTGCGGACGAAGACGTGAAGATGGTGATGGCGGCTTCCGGAGGCGATTTTCTCGATGAGATGCTCCCTTATGCCGATTTTGAGCTGATGAAGTCACATCCGAAGTGGCTGGTGGGAGCCTCCGATCCGACCGGTCTTCTCTTTCCATATACAACACTGTATGACGTGGCAACTCTTTACGGTGCGAACGCCGGAAGCTATGATCTTCTGAAGGATCTTGAGGAACACCGGGCGGGTTCCGGAGATCAGCCTGCGGCAGCACCCGAAGGCCGCTTCCTTACCGACAGCCTTGCCTTTCTCCGGGGAGAGCTGCCGGTCCAGATCACATCCGAGAAACATCTGGGCTGCGCGCCATTCCTTGCGGAGCAGATCAGGTTCGATACCCCGACCGAATGGAGATGCTCATCGCCGGCTCTTCATGTCACCGGAAGGTGCATCGGCGGCTGCATCGATGTCCTGAAGGACCTGATCGGGACTCCGTACGGCGGCGCAGTACCTTTCGTGAAGCGCTACGGAGAGAGGGACGGCATCATATGGTACTTCGACAATTTTGCGCTGAGTGCAGAAGTGCTGTACCGTACCTTGCTTCAGATGAAGTACGCTGGATGGTTTGAGAACACAAGGGCGATCCTTCTCGGCAGGACTCTTTTTGAGAAGAGCGAGTCGGGAATGACTTACGATGACGCGGCAAAGCTTGCCTTCGGGGGACATGACGGCGGAGCCGTGATCCCGGTCATCCGGGAAGCGGACATCGGGCACACGATTCCGCACATGACCATGATCAACGGGGCCATGCTTGAGTTGACTTATGAGGGAGGCAGGGGAAGCCTCAAGTATTCCTTACGATGAGCGGGGGCAGACGCCAAAATTAGCACTCGACTCTTGACAGTGCTAACAGTTTGCATTATAACACATGGTGTAAGAAAGAGGTGAGTGCAGATGGCAGGAAAACGAGATTATTACGAAGTCCTCGGCGTCAGCAGGACGGCTTCGGATGATGAGATAAAGAAAGCATTCCGCCGGCTTGCACGGAAGTATCATCCGGATCAGAATCCGGGTGACAGGCAGGCAGAAGAGAAGTTCAAGGAAGTCAATGAGGCTTACGGCGTTCTGTCCGATCCGAAGAAAAGAAAGCTGTATGACCAGGTCGGGATGGCTGCATTCGATGAAGCGGCCGGCGCGGGACCGGGCGGTTTCGGCGGCTTCGGCAACGGGAACGGCGGATATCAGGAGTTCCACTTCAACAGCAGTGATCCGCACATGAAGGACATCTTCGGGGACATCTTCGGGGATATCTTCGGAGGCGGAGCAGGCGGCTTCAGCTCAAAGGGATTCGGTTCCGGCAGCGGTGCCAGTTCAGGCTCCTACAGCCAGGGCGGTTTTGGCGGAAATGGCTACAGCGGCGGTGGTTTCTCCGGCTTCAGCGGGCAGGCTTCAGGGCAGTCTCGTACGGAGCGGCTTGACCGGGAGGGTGACATCAAGGTCCCGTTCACGACGGCCGTGTTCGGCGGAGAAGTGAAGGTCACGACTCCGGTCGGCGAGCACGTGATGCTGAGGATCCCGGCAGGGTCCCAGTGCGGCAGGAAGTTCCGCCTTCCGGGCAAGGGAGCCCGCAGCAGGACAGACAGCTCCAGGCGAGGCGATCTTTATCTGGTCCTTCAGATCGAAGTGCCGACGGACCTTACCGCCCAGGAAGTCAGAAAGC
This sequence comes from Lachnospiraceae bacterium UBA7729, assembly GCA_002482005.1. GTDB lineage: Bacteria > Bacillota > Clostridia > Lachnospirales > Lachnospiraceae > Porcincola. Next base: position 23,028 of record DLFD01000030.1, read on the forward strand.
TGAGGGAATTCCAGAAGCTACGTGAGAAGAGGGAGGAATTTTCCTCGTAAACAATACAAATCTGAATGAATTTATATGGCCTCTGCGTACAAATTGAGATATTCTTTGGCTAATTGACGATATCTCACTGTACCAGAGGCTCTTTTTGTGGTTTAATGAATAAGGATTATCGGTAATATGTTTCCCTGCATACAAATCTGCAGAGAGATTATCTGTTAATGTTTGGCTGTGTTCAGCAGAAAGGGAGAGACTATATATGCTGGAAGAGTTAAAGCAGCAGGTATACGAAGCGAACATGGAGCTTCCTGAGAGAGGGCTTGTCACCTATACCTGGGGCAACGTTTCCGGGATCGACAGGGAAAGCGGGCTCTTTGTCATCAAGCCGAGCGGCGTATCCTATGAAGCGATGAAGCCGGAAGACATGGTTGTCGTTGATCTTGAGGGCAATGTCGTCGAGGGCGATTACAAGCCGTCAGTCGATATGCCGACCCATCTGGAACTTTACAAGGCATGGCCGGATGTCGGCGGTATCGTTCACACCCACTCTCCGTGGGCGACCGCATGGGCCCAGGCTGAGAGAGGCATCCCGGCATACGGAACGACCCATGCAGATTACTTCTACGGTGAGATCCCGTGCTGCAGAGTCATGACCGCCGTGGAAGTCGGAGGAGAGCCGGGCCACTATGAGGCCGAGCAGGGCAAGGTCATCATCGAGACCTTCCGCGGAAAGAATCCGATGTACGTTCCGGGATGCGTATGTGCGCATCATGGTCCGTTCACCTGGGGCAAGGATGCAGCAGAGGCTGTCTACAACGCAGTCGTTCTTGAGGAAGTCGCCAAGATGGCGGTCCGCACCGAGGCGATCAACAGGAATGCAGTCCCGGCCCCGCAGTACATGCTGGATAAACATTTCCTCAGAAAGCACGGCAAGAACGCTTATTACGGACAGTCTAAGTAATTTCGCATATCCGGGAAGGATGCAGACCTTATCCTGTATGGGGGGCATCCTTCCGGAAATATCTTTCAGTCCGGCGGAATCTGCGCGGCGCTGAAGGAGTCAATATAGTGTGCAACAGGAAGGAGTAAGTTTGAAACAAAAGTGTAG